>DGUI01000018.1:0-108143 GCA_002394605.1 Mageeibacillus sp. UBA4314
CGGTAACCGTATCATCAAGCAGATGGGCCTGTTCGTTCCCGTTTACGTGGCATGCGGCGGAGACGAGCTTGACGGCATCGACTATGTACTGGCGACGAAGATCTTCCGTAAGTTCGAATCGCTCAACCTGGCGATGTTAAGAGATGAACTTAAGGAACTTTGCACCTATATCAATAAATCTTTCGGAAGGGGCAAGATGAACGAGTCTATCGCTTATCTTGAGAGACTCCAGAAGCTCTTCTAATGATCAGGGCGCGAATGTGAGGGAATTGGTTTGAGAGCTGATTACGACAAGTGGTATGAGGAATTCAGAGACTCAATGAACATCCTCGAGGAGAACGATCTCTTTGAGGTAATGGACAAGCTTGTCGGAAGCAGCAAAGGCAACATTTCCATGAACCGCAAGCTCATGGAGAAGGTCATCGACGTATCATGGGTCGAGACGATCGAGAACTCGATAATCCACCTTGATAATATTATAAGAAATCCCGGAAGGACGATCGTAGATGTTGAAGAGATAGTGCCTATCGCGCTGTCGAGGAAGATCACGGTTGAATCTGTAAAGCACCTTGCACAGCACACGGATCTTATCCAGGAATACGATAAGAAGACAGGCAAGATAACGCCTTCCAAAGTCCTTAATGTATACAAGGAAGAGAGCCTTGATACATACGAGAACAGGTTCATAAACACGCTGGTCGACAGGCTATATATATTTATCATCACAAGGTACGACAAGCTCTCGCAGATCAACCGCGATGAGGAAGTCTTCACGATGGATTTCGACACGGCGATCGATGACGGCAGCGGCAACCAGATAAGTCTAAAGATGTCCATCGATACGAGCAAGAGCCTTGAGTCCGTTAATGACCAGGGTGTCACGCTCTGGCAGAGGGTCGAGAAGCTCAAGAAGATGATCGAAGGCTATAAGGGATCAGAGCTTTGCACGACACTCGGAAATAACTTCGTAAGACCACCTATCATGCGTACGAATGCCATCATGAAGAATGTCGACCTTAAGTCGTGTCTTGCACTGTGGCAGTATATCCTGAGCTATGAGAATGCAGGTTATGAGATCAATATCGAGGATACCGCGCTGAAGCCGGAGAGCGGATATGTCTCAGATCTGTATAAGGTCATCGCATGTAATCTCCTGCTGTTCAGGTCATTTACAAATGCAGAGGATTCCTTCAATGAGATAGGCAAGAAGAAGCTCAAGCCCGTAGCTCCGAAGGTCGTCAAGAAATACGGCAGAGAGCTCCTCACGGGCAACTTTGACATCCACGCGGATGAGGCCGTTGGCTATGTATCCGAGGATGGCGAAAGGGTATTCGTCAAGACTGTTCCCGAGAATACGGACGATCTGTTCGAAGAGATCAACAAGGCGATCGAGATCGAGCGTAATCTCTATGCCCGCAAGGATGCCGAAGAGGCACTAAGACTTGCTGCAGAGGAAGAGAAAGAGAGGCTCAGGCAGGAGAGAGAAGCGCGTCTTGAAGAGAAGAGACGTGTCGAAGAGGAACGCCGTGCCGAGCGCGAGAGGATCAAGGCGGAGAAGGAAGCCGAAGCCAAGCGCGTTCAGGAAATGCTCGAGAAGAGAAGAGCAGAGGTCGAAGCCGAGGAACGGGAGAGAGCAAGACTCGAAGCCGAGCGACTTGCAAGGATCGAAGAAGAGCGCAAGCGCAGGGAAGAAGAAGAGAGGATCGCTGCAGAGAAAGCAAAGATCGCAGAAGAGAAGTCCCAGATCCGTTCCGAACTTGCTGGTGCGGAAGGTCTCGATACAGAGAAATACGACAAGCAGAAGGATGTTGAGGATCACCAGAGAGCATATGGCAGCATAACCGGAGAAGATATCGATACGGCTGTTGCTGCGATGGAAGAGGTCAGAGAGCGTCGTGAGGCTGAAGAAGTCGCTGCAGATGCCGGTAAGGTCGCCGTTATATCCGAGAATTTCGAGAACAGCGAAGACAGGTTCGGAGAAGAGGGCGAAGCAGAAGACGAGAAGTCCTTCCTCGAAGGCAGCATCGTCGAAGAGAAGGAAGAAGTATCCGAAGAAGATGTTGAGGTTGCTGCAGCTGTCATGAGCGAATATGAGCGCAACAACGATCCCCGTAAGATCGCTGCCAAGATGAAGCTCGAACAGCAGCGCCGTGAGAAGGAGCGCAAGGAAGAAGAACGTGCTCAGCGTCTTAAGATCGAGCGCCAGTATTATGAGAGCAAGTCTTTCGAACAAATCAGGAAAGAGTACTCGAAGAATCCGTTCAGGATGCTCCAGAGAGGCTTTGGAACCTTCCTGTTCAAGGTATTCGGATATATACCTAAGGATACTGATAATCCTGACTACAAGAAGATACTCGCAGAGCGTGCAGCAGCTGCTGAAGAGAAGAAGCGCGAGGTAGAGATCAGGAACAATATGGAGTTCTATTACAGGAAGTACTCCACCGATACGAAGTATCAGATCAGAAGGGATATTGCTGATATCAAGTTCAGGCGCAAGAAGAAGAAGGAAATGAAGAACAAGCCGAAGCCTGTTTATGTACCTCCCAAGAGAACGGCTGAAGAGCAGGCTGATATCAACAGACAGATGAAGATACTCTACAAGGAATACCGCGTGGGATTCTTCGAGAGCATAAGAAGACAGATAAAAGCTATGTCAAAGGAGGAACAGGAGAAGGAGCTTAAGAGAGCTCTTGGTGAGAACTGATGATAAGAAGGATAAACAAGGACGGCGTAAGCAGCTTTAAGCGTGCTCTGGAGATACTATCTTCGCTGCTCCTTGTCGCGGCAGTGATCTTTACGGCATATGTGATGATCAATACGGCAAGGGGACATGCAGTCTCGATCTTCGGGAACTACACACTTAAGGTCGTCACGGGATCCATGGAGCCTACGATAATGACCGGAGACTTCATCATCGTGCACAAGGCGCAGCCGTCAGAGCTGGGGGTGAATGACATCATAACATTCTACTCCGACGATCCCGAGACTAAGGATCTGCTCATAACCCACCGCATCATCGGCATCAAGGAGGACGGCACTTACATCACGAAAGGCGATGCCAACAACATAGAAGACCATGTTGCGGCAAGACCCGAAAGAGTGCTCGGCAAATACGTCCGCAAGGCAAGATATCTCGGTCTGATCTCTTCCTTCGCGGACACCCGCAAACTGATATTGCTGCTTGTCATAATACCAATGCTGGTGATATCGATATTTGAAGTGAAGAGCTTGGCGGCTGTGTGGAAGAAGGTAAGACAGGATGCCGGATCTGAACTTACGGAAGAACAGATCAGACAGCAGGAGATCGACAGGATCAAGAAGCTTGCTGTGGAGGAATATATGAAGAAGGAAAACGAGAAAGAAACGGAAGAATTAGAAGAAGAGGTTAACGAAAGCGATGGCGAAGAAGAAAGAGACAGCTAAGGACCTGGTGCAATACACCTATCGTGATAACGGACAGGAGTTCATCATGAAGCGTAAGATGGTCAGTGCGATCATCGTAGCACTCCTGTTTGCCATAGCCCTGGCAGTCTTCATCGCGCTCTACATAGACGAACGGGCCAAAGTCCAGCAGACCTACAAGAGGCAGTACGGGCTTTGCATAGAGAAAGTGATCTACGACATCGACTCTTATAACGGAGCTGAAGGTGATCATGAGTTCAGATACAGAAGGTTGGTCGCAGACATGAATTCTGTCGCTTCTTTCGCGTTTCTGCTGGATGACCTTGAGATAACTGGCCAGCAGAAAACGGTCAACGAATTATATACAGCTTTTCTCAAGTATCCCGTCCAGATGAAGGAGAAACTTGAGGAGGCAAAAACGGCCTTAGAAGACATCAATGCGAACCTCGACAAGGGCTATGACGAAGCCCAGGCCATCGTGGATTCCATTGACTTAAAGGGCTACTGATCTTAAAATCAAGTAAAGGAAGGTACATTGCCATGAGTGAGAAGGGAAGACTTAAGAGAGAGATAAATACCTGCAGGAAGACTATCATCGAGATAGAGCGCAAGCGCTCGCGTTCGCAGTCTGCCCTTGTTCAGGCGATCCTTCTGCAGGAAGAACCTAACGACGCTGACGTTGAGTGGTTCAATAAGTACACGGGCGAGATCACTGCCTGCCGTAACCATATGATCGAGCTGCAGAAGAAGCTGGATTCGCTGTAAAGAGCGGGCGTTAGACGTTTAAGAATATTTGAGTATTAGAGAGCTGCCTCGGAGGGGGCAGCTCTATTGTTGTGATTTGTTATCGATCGTGGTTTGAAACTTGAAATATCGACTATACTCCTTTGGGAGTATACATTCGAGTGGCGTGCAAAAGACCTCGGATCAGACACGACAGGCATCCCCGGGGTGTGCAACAGAGCTTGAAAGTATTAATAGCCTGCAATCAAATTGTGACAATCCTGTGAATTTTGTTCATTATTCAGATTTACCTATATTCCGCAAACCTCGTGTTTTATTGCCTTTGCAAGCATTTGATGGTAAAATTATTATGCCATAATTCAATCTGGGGTAGTCTACCCTGATGAGGAAAGGAGTAACCGGTGCCTGATAGGAAAAGGACAGATGATAGCACGAAGAACAGACGTAAAGCGTTATCCAAGGCGATAATCCTACTTTTACTTGCTTTTCTGGTCTTCATCTTTGCCACCATCGCGTGGTTTGTTATGAATCGTTCTAATAGTGCTTCAGGTATGGGAGTAAAGGTTGCATCAGATCCATATTACATCGTACCTCTTAACGGAAGCGACAGCATCTACACGGGATATCAGGAATTGATCAGTGGTGACAGTTCTGACGGATTAATGGTCTGGCAAATGACTCAAGAAGCTAATATGGATAACTTTGATGCGAATACTGACGCCGGCATCAGACCCGGTTCCTTTGGGAAGATCGGTTTCTATGTAAAGCCGAATGAATCCTACGTTAATCTTGACCTCACTTTCCGAATTGCGGGATATAAATATTCCGAGACAACGGATCCTCAGACCGGAGAGATCACGTCCCAGACTATGACAGAGGTCACAAGTGATGAACTGAAAGGCTATCTTGCAGGCCACATATTGCTCTTCGAGAATAGAACCGATACTACTGATCCCGTAACCGGTAGAACGACTTACACCTATTCAGATCCGATCCTGACAAATAGTGATTTCAACCGTGTGATCAGCAACAGGCAGTTCTTGGCAGCAGATGAGAACACACCGGTATATATCTACTGGGTATGGGCTGAGACACTCAGTACTCTTGTGGATGTAAGGGGGCCTAATCCTAATATCAGAACGGTTCCTCTGTGCGTTGATGATCCTTCGGATGTTGATGACAGTTATGACAGGATAGTAAATGACATTCTGGACAACCCCGGTAGATATGTCTACAGGTATTCCCAGTCTTCTTCAGCATATTCGGAGGACTACGGACATCTTACTCCTGCCATTATTGCTCAGAAGTATGAGACTTACGGAACACAGTTTGACCGAGCGGATAATGAGATAGGTATGTACGTTGACTACGTAACACTGAAGATGGTTTCTAACATCCATGAAGGTACCTGAGGTGTACATAAAAGACTTGATAGAAAAGGAGGTGAGACGGGATGAAGCTGATAACAAAGACAAATGAAAACTTTCAGAATATGAACAAAAGGCAGAAGACTGAAGCTGTCATCGCGTCTGTGCTCACAATTCTTTTCTTTATCGGACTTCCCGTTTTCGCTTGGTTTGCCTATTCAACGGGCTTGAAGACCATCACCAAGATCAAGGATCCCGGCGAGATCATCATCAGGGCAGGTAAGAGCGACCAGGAAGAGGCAGATGCTGATCCTGCAGTTAATTTCGAGCTTAAAGACATCGATATCGAAGCTATAGCAAATGGCGGAACTGAGAGACATGTATTCAGCGTAAAGCCCGGAGATTACAATCCGCAGTATGACTTGATCCTTGCGCATACGACTAATATACCTATCGTATACACTTTGTACAAGGCGGAGTATGTGACTGCTGCAGACGTGGCACAAATGTCTGATGCAGAGAAGAAAGAGAAGATCGCCGTGTATACTCCTTTAGAAGAGACGGTGGTGGTTTATTACAAGAAGTCCGGCAGCGGCAGTGCTATCGCCATGACACCTCTTAATGAAGATTCGGCCAGTGCTGCGACCTACGGCAGAACACTTGCATTACGCAACGGAACTTATTATACCAACACCTACATTTCCGGAGATGATCCTGAGGTTTATTCAGTTCCTATCTATTCCATGACGACCAACCCGATCAGCCATCCTGAGGATTCAGATGATGCTTACGATTATTTCATCCTCGAGATCACGTGGGATGAGGATGCGGTCACCGGAGAAGATTTTAAATACTCCAACTGGAATGAGGCAGACAATAACAAAGAAACAGACATGATATATATCACGGCTCACAAGCATACGAGCTGATGGACGGAAGGAGAACTAAGGCAGCATGAAAGGCAAAATTGAAAAATTGAATAACATGCTCAAAAAGAACTGGACGAGAGTCTGGCTCGTTTGCATGATCATTGCCTTAGGAAGCCTTGTTGCTTATGCAGCTTATACCGAGGTATCTTCCATCAAGCGAGTCGTATCGACTCAGGATTCCCCCAGTGAGCCCTTCTCCTCAAATTGTATGAGGAAAGACATCACAAGCCGCAGACTTACAGCAGAAGCTTTTGATGTATGGGTATGCAACTTCGATCAGAACTTCCCGAAAGATTACAGCAGCACTGAGATCACGTATACTATGGAGGCGGAGCTTAAGGTCAAGATAGGACCTACGTACTACAGCTTTTCGGATCTACAGAGTCATGTAACTCCCGAAGAATATAGTGCCTATGTAACAAAAGCCGCTAATTATTCCATATACAAAAAACAGGACGATTATTCAGGAGTAGTTGATCCTATCGTTACCAAGTACTTTAATAGCGGAAACAACTTCACTGTAACTTTTGCTTCTGATACACTTGCGGCAAATAAATCTTCAACGGATATATATACTGTAAATGTTGATCCTGCTGATCTCAATAATCCTGAGACACAGTTCTTTGTATTTGTTACGGCAGATCCGAACGGTGCATTAAGTACTCTTTCTGCACGTCTTTATGCTACCAAAAACAGTGAAGAACAAGCTGCATGGCGTGGTGAGATCCTGGAAGATTTGACAAGTGGAAAAGATTATGATTTCTACAATTATATCGTAACCGGAAGCGGCAGTGGAACGGTGAAGATATACTGGGATGATAGCGTATTTGAACTGAACAAGTTTTTCCTTGATATTGAGACTTTGACAGTAGAAGATTCAGACGATTCCACAAATTATAACGGATGGAAGATGGTTGAAATTCAAGTTAATTCAGCGACTAAGAAGAGCCGCTATGAGATTCAGCTTTTTAAGGTGCAGGAAGATGATTCAGTTGCAGATCCGTCGGCACACATTGCCTGCGTTTTTGAAGCACCGGATTAACAAAAGCTGATTGGACTCTTTAACGGTGAGGTGATTGAAAGTGAAAAGAATAGATAAATACACCGCAGATAATAGCCCGAATCGTAACGGCAGGGGCAAGCGGTTTAATAAAAGAAAAACAGGATGCAAAGTGATAAGCGCGATGCTTGCCACTATGCTGTTTATGAATTCTGTAGCTTTTGACGGACTTGAAGAATTGTTCAGCATACCCGAGTTGCCGAGTCTTTCTGACTTACTCCCGGACTGGGCATCCGGCAGAAACGCGGTCAAAGCCGCTGATGAATATGAGGATAAATGGTCCGGTGATCACTCACCTGCCCTTACTACTGCGGAGGATGTGGTTGCTTACAGCTGGCTTTATCAGAATAATGCTACATTTGCAGCTGATCATTGTGCAGACATTATCACTATTGCTTTTACAAGCAGCGCGGCCGATGCTAATAAACTCGGAACGGATTTCCAGGGAATCGGAACATCAGATAATCCTTTTGAAGGAACTGTAAAACTCGGTTCCTCAGGGTCTTATTCGATTCAGACGCACAGGGCTTTTTTCTCCTATATTTCTGATAAGGCCCAATTGACTGACGCGAATGGCGCGCTTGTGTACATGAACCTTATACGTCTTTCATCCGTAGGGGATGATTCAAGCGCTCCGCTTTTTGCTGATCATGTTATTCATGATAACAGCGTTAGTACTGCAGCCAATTGGAAAGTAGAAATAAGCGGCAGTAATAAAACTTTCTCCGGTGCGGTAGGAGAGGTTGGAGATGGAGCATTAGTAAACCTCGATTTCAAAAATACTGCAAATCCTAACGTTGTCGCGAATGCTGCATATAGCGCAAGTGATCCGTCCGCACTTACGGATGCCGGACTTTTTGCAGGTTCTATTGGAGCCGGAGCTCAGTACACAGTCATCTATGACGGCAGTTTTGATAAGAAGATCACATCTGCAAACGGCAACGCAGGCACCTTTGTCGGTACAATGGAATCCGGTTCTTCACTCACCGTTGTAACTTCGTGTACATCTACATCGTCAACTGTCGAAGCGAGCGGCTCGGATGATGGCAAGGGTTATGCAGGCGGTCTTGTAGGAAAAGCTGACTCAACAACAGAGATCCATTTAAAGACTTCGGTATCTGCGGCAGATTCACTTTTGTCATCTCTTACAGTCGGTGGTACCGTTACGGCAACATCAGGTGCAGGCGGATTGTATGGTTATTACAAAATAGTGGTTGCTTCAAGTGGCAATGCCTCAAGTGGTAATACACGTGCTCTCCCTACTGACAAGCCGGAAGCAGAGGAAGAGACATCTCCCAAGGATACTAAGAAAAAAACTGAAGATACAAGCGAGACGGAGAGCAGTAACAAGGATGATTCATCAAAAGATGCTTCAGAAAAAGAAAACAGTGAAGCTGAAGAATCATCCCCTACTGATAGTTCTGAAAGTTCAGAAAAATCCGAAGATAGTACTGTCGAAAGTGTGAAGGAGGATAAGACGGATTCTACGGAACCGGAAAAAGACAACAAGGACAGCGACAGCAAGCCGAAGAAAGATTCTTCAGATGATAAGCCTTCGACCAAAGATAGTTCCGAGAGTGTTCCGGAGGACAAGGAAAGTTCTGAAGAAAAGGAAGAAAAAACAGAAGAGGATGTACTTGAGGTTGCAGCCAATCTTAATGAGAAAAAGAGCGGTCGTTCCCGCGTGCTTAAAGCTGCACCCAAATCAAGATCGGCTACGTTCACCATTGATCTGAAAGATTATACCGTAACAGCTACATCATACGCTAAATATTGTGGCGGTCTGTTTGGCGTCCTTGAAGCTGAACGTGATGTTAAGATTACAAATACCGGTTCCTCTGCTAAAACATACACTTCCGGTACGGGCAGTGACTATGAGACCACAGGCTACTATGGCGGCGTGGCAGGAAGATTTGAATCTTCAGCACTTGCTAATACAACGACGCTTGAGAGCCTTGAAGTAAGTCCTACAGCAAGCACAAAGTTCAAAGCTTTTGGCGGCGTGTTCGGTATTGTTGGCGGCGCGACATATGTTAAGGCAGACGATGTATCTGTAACTGCAACTGGCACAGCCCAGAGATCTGGCAGCCCCGCTTTCTTTGGCGGACTTGTTGGTGCAACATCAAGTACCAAGGGAGTATTCATTGATCTTGGTGATTTTACCCTTGATACCGGATCCGAGAGTTTCAAAGGTGGCGGCGTGGTCGGTCATTTCTACAAAGGTGTACTGCGATTTAGCGGTACTACCGATATGTCTGATGCAAAGTGCGCAAGCGGTGATCATTGCGGTCAGCTTATAGGCGATAATGATAATGTTTTGGTATATGCGCTTGGTACAGGTTCTAACGGAACGGCATATGAAAGCGGTTGGACTTTCAAACGCTCCAATTCTTCCAAGGCAGATGATCTCGGCACTTGGGGTGAGGTCGTACGCATAAGTGATGTGGAAACAGATATTCTCACCTATAACGATACTGCTCACACTGTAACATTAAAAGCCCCTGTCACGTCAATGGGTACACCTA
Source organism: Mageeibacillus sp. UBA4314 (assembly GCA_002394605.1). Taxonomy (GTDB): domain Bacteria; phylum Bacillota; class Clostridia; order Saccharofermentanales; family Saccharofermentanaceae; genus Saccharofermentans. Next base: position 10,028 of record DGUI01000018.1, read on the forward strand.
CGGATTTTACAAAGACCGCACTCAATATCCAGCTCAATCAGGGCGAAGATTATGATTGCCTTCTTTTTGCCAATAAGACAAATAAGAGGTCTGTGCTTCTTGGTTCTAGTCTCACTATAAGTGCGAATATATCCCTTGTCGGTACAGGCATCACAGGGCTTATGCGCGACGGTGGCGATGTTTCTGAGTTAGGAACATTTACAGGTACACTTGATGGTACAAATGGTTCAGATGTATTCAAGATCACTCTTGCAACGGGGGAAGTATATGGCCGTGATTCATCAGGCAATGCAGTAACTGCATCCACTGAAGGCGCAGGTCAGATCTATCGTCACCAGCACACCGGTTTGTTCTCTGTTCTTGGCGGAACAGTATCAAATCTTGAGATAGCAGGTACCATTACTGTCCGCAATCTTGTGGATGGTATGAACATCGGATCTGTTGCGTCAAGAAACAACGGAAGCGTAACCCTCACTAATGTCATTGCAGGTAAGACTGCGTCATCGCTTGTTATTAATTATCATGAGAGCAGCAAAGTGGACGGTACTGAAGCCGCCGGTAAGAATATCGGTGGATATATTGGCTTTGTAGGTTCTAACGGTACGATCACAATAAATGGCGTTAGTTCCGTTGGAGCAAAAATATACCTGACCGGCAGTCATGAGAGCTGGAATGTGTATGGCGGTATCATCGGCAAGATAACGGCGAATACATTCACGGTTAATATTGGTACAGCAAATGATCCAACGAATAAGCTGACCATAGCTCTTGATGCGGATGTGTCTGGAATTACCGCGGTAAGCAACAATTCCGACGGCGGCGGCTTGATCGGCCATATCATAAATAAAGATAATGCCGGTACGAATTACAGTCAGAGGATCGTAAACCTGAATAACGTTGAATTTAATGGCTGTAAGGTAGGAAATGCCGCATCAACTAATGCAGGCGGTTTCTTTGGATATGCATGGCTGAACACTACTGCTAATATCAACGGTGTTACGATTTCAGGAGACAGCGCCATAAATAACAATGGGGCGAATTCAAATGTGGGTATTATGTGCTATGAAGCTACTGGTAAGTGGAATGTAGATTCGCTTACCGTATCCAAGATGTCCATGACAAGTGGCGGTGCGGACTCTCTCGGTTTCCTTGTGAACAAAGCTTATCATAATGCTAATGACATTACGCAAGGATTGTATCTGAATGTTCTCAAGGCCGGATATAAGCTTACTGATAAGAGTGGCAATACCGGTATTACCTTACCGTCTTCGCTCGGTATATATGATGAGATAGCAGCTTATTCTGCATCTTCAGCGGAAAAAGTTCTGACAGGCGGAGCAGGCGTTATTTCTATTAACATGAATAGTTCGAGATCAGGAACGAACACCAAGATCAACTCCACAGGCACTTACCAGAATCAGTTGACAAGTGCTTCTTCAAGCGCACTTGGGAATACAAAGTACGCTAACAAATATGCGAGATACTATTATAATGTTGATGTTCTCAAAAAGAATAACGATGCAGAGAATATTCTCCTCTGGAGTTTGAACAAATATTCTGCAAGCAATATAAAAGGTGAATTTGATACGAGCATTTCAAATGACACTCTGACCGGCACGGCAGATATGACAGGGCTGTCTTTTTATCCTCTACCGCTTGCGGACGGAGTGACACTCAATGCTCTTACATTGACCTTGGATTATAGTGATATTTATTCCACGGCTGAGAGTGCATTCAATTCATCTTACAATCCAACTGATGGCTACAAGCGTGATCCGGGTGCTGCAAATCAGCATTATCTGATGCATTCCGGATTATTCCTGAACTCTTCTGCAGGAACAACTTTAACCATAAACGGAGAATTGTCTCTTAACGGCAACTTCCTTGAAGTTGGAAAATACAAAGGCGTGCTGATCAGCGATACAATGAGGGGTAGCATCACTACCGGTTCAAGTGGTTCTATCGTTCTGAACGGTATCGTTGCAAAGACAACAGGAAATATTGATTATTCCTCAGGATATGCACTTGTCAACAATATAAAGCGCGCAGATGCTTCTGTTGCGATCCCTAAGGTTACTCTTTCGAATATCAGCACTGGCACATATTCTACTGGAACACACTTCAAGAGCCTTCTTGGTGCGGCTGAAGGTCCGGGACTTAGTATGACCTTTTCAGGTATCAAGCTGGACGGCAGAGTAAGCAACACGATAACTAGTCTTGATACTGTCTATAATACTACGCAGTCAATTTTTTCTGAGTCCACTCTTGTAAACTCTATCCGTACAGATAATAATGCTCAGTTGATCTATAACTATACCTATCTTGAGGACTGGGGCGGCACACCCTCTTCCCGTAATGTTACTTACGGTTATGAAGTTAAGTATTCTGTAGAGTATTCAGGCAGAGAAAGCAAATATTCCACATCTTCAGGTGGAATTGATTATAGGTGGTATACGCAGCCTGATTCTGCACCCACAGGAAGTTCCACGGAGTATGATTTCAGCGGTTTCCGTAAATATGTGTATAACAATAATGCTGATTACACAGGCACGCCAGATAGTGACGGATTCTTCTATCGTGAACTTCGTGTCAACGTGGAAGAGGAAGGTCTTACTAACGGCTGCGGAACTTACAATGATCCATATATTATTACGACCGGTGAGCAGCTTAGGGCAGTTGCAGCATTTATAAAAGATAATACTTATGCAACCACTTTGGGTAATGTCAATCTCCCTAAGACTGTACCATCATCATTTACGAGCGGAGACCGCTGGTGCGCGAGCAAATCAGCACATGGTGAATATACCGCAAATGGTAATTCATTTACTGCTCCTACAGGTGGAGCTTCCTGGGTCAATGATCAGGTTAGAAGCTGGCTATGCAACGCATACTATAAAATAAACGCTAACACAATAACACTTGACAATCAGTTCGACGGACTTGGTGGTACAACTGCAAATACTGCATGGCGTGGCGTAATCGTAGGTAACGGAACAAATGCCGGTGAGCCCACGGTCACTATCATTAATCAGAGCAGTAATCCCCTCATTAACGTGTCCAATGGCAGCGTTATTAAGGATATTAACATCGTTGTCAAAAATAGCACCGGAATAACTCGTACTCAGACTAATGCAGCATATAACAATGCTTTCTTTAGCTATGATTATACAAGTTCAAATGTCTGCAAATTCTACGGCGGTGTTATCGGCGAGATCATGGGCGGCGACAATATTATCGACAACAGTTATGTTACTTATAATTACACAGATGGTAGTGAAACGAAAACCACACAAATTACTCTTTCTGGTAGTCAGGGCACTATTGTACCTGTTGGTGGCTATGTTGGCGTTGTTGTATTCGGCGGACTTATCTTCAAGAATATTGATGCCAGTAAGACAACCCTTGCACAGACAGGCTTGAAAGTTATTTATAGTAATGGTTCAACGACTACTACAGGCGGTGTGAATCTTGCCAACAGTAATCAAGAATCGTGGGCGACTATCTATGTCAATCCTCTGGTTGGACGTGTTATCAATGGTTATGCGGTTAACGAGACGGGCGGTAATGCCAAGGATGCCAGCGGCGCATCAGTAAAACAGTTATCGACCTCCGAAGACGGAAAATATCACGATGATGATAAAAATACGAGATCAGGGGCTGTTGCACACACGCTTAAAAATGGTACAAAGCATTATTCTATCGCGGATTTGAATCCGGATCTTATGAAGCTTGATGTAACAAAGGTTGCTTCAAGTAGTGAGGATGGAAATATAGACGTTCCAAATGCGCAGGCACTATTCGTGCTTTCCTTAATTACGCAGTCCTGTGCAGGTACAGCACAGAGTGCAACTGGAGATTATAAGACATCACTGTCTTATGGAACTTATTCTACGAAAGAATATGGAGAATCTTCAAACACACCTCATGTTTATGGCATGAATCATATTGCGGATTATTCTCATGTTGGTTCTGCAACGTTAGCATCTGATTCCGATTACTTGCTGGCGAAAAAAGATACTGCTGGCAATACTGCCAATACAAACTATGCAATTCCATATATAATCTATCACTACACTAAAGATACTAATGGTAATAAGACGGGTAATTTCAATGCACGCTGTGTTACCAGCACATCGGGTTATTATGATATCAATCTGACGGGCAAGACCGCTTATGGTACTGTAACGCCAAGCGAGATTGAGGGCGAACCGGATACAGTTACTCCACTTGATGAGTATACTTATCAGTTGCCTGATAGTTTCAGAGGACTTGGTAGTGTTGGTAATTATGATTACAATACTAAAAATGATGCATATAAAAATCCGTTTAGTATAAAACTTGATTCATTTTCTGGTGATGGTTGTATCATTGATGAAGACATATATATTAATAAATATAAGACTGATAACTATTTTGATAATCTGCACAAAGGTGCTAATCAGGTCTTTAGTGGTGACAGTTCAGGATTTAAGGGAAATGGTTCTGGTGGTCAAGGATTAACCGATAATCATGGTATAGGATTGTTTGATAGCGTAATAATGAAAAATGCTGATTCTTCAATAGGCGATTTTACATTAAGCGGTTCTGTAAATACCGAAATATTTAACAATAGTTATGCTAAAACAAGTCAGGAGTGGATAGGGGTTGCAAATCTATATAATGATACTACACGATCCTTGTGGCTTAGTGTAGGCGGTGTGTGTGGTTGGAGCACAAATGGAAGATATGTCAATTTTACAAGTATTGATCTAAATAATCTGACAGTTAATGGGGCAGATTTTATCGGGGGGTTGCTTGGTTTTTCAGGAATTGGCGACACAACAATAAGAGTTAAAATCAAACAGTGTTCGGCAAATGATATATCTGTAAAGATGACTTCGGCACATCAGGTTGGTGATTATCGTCAGTCAAGAAACGGTATCGGTGCCTTTGTTGGTAAAGTTCAAGAAGGTGCAGTAGTTATCTATGGCACGGAAGCGCTTGACAATAATAACGACCTTTCAAAATTCACCGAAGTAAGGATAAAGTCATTTGGTTTTGCTGATGAAACTTTACAGTATTTTACTTCAACCGGTGGATTAGTTGGGTTTGCAGGACATTGCTGTCAGGCATATGATATGAAGGTTACATCAAGTAGCAATACTGTTACAATCGGTAATGAATTAGTACGCTATTCCGGTGGAATTGTCGGAGGTATGCAGTCTTATAATAATAACGTTAATGAAAAGACGTGTATAGCTTATTTTAAAAATTGCATAGTGGAAAACCTTAATGTTGCCGGAGAGTATGCAGGTGGATTCTACGGAGGAAAATGGGACAGCGCTTGGACTCCATATTCTATAACATTTGATAATTGTAAAGTCATTGGAAAATCCGAAAATGATAAGAACTCTATTTCGTCATCATATATTCCGTGGAATAGGAAAATTGGTAGTACTACTTATTCAAATGAGTTGCCATGTGCAGGAGGTCTTATAGGTCGTGGTCTCGTAAAGACAAGCGCAGATGAAAATCAGAGTAATATTTTGATTCGGAATTGCATTGTTTCTAATTACGAAATAACAGCAGCTGGTGAATCTACCGGAGTTTCACAAAAGGGATGTGCAGGTGGTTTTGTAGGTTGTTGTAGCTCAAATGCTGATAAATCAACCATTACTTGTTATATCCATGATAGTGCTGTTGAAAACTGTATAATAGGTGCGACTGGCAGTTATTCATATGGTGGTGGTGCAATCGGTTGGGTTAATCCGAATCAAAAAGACTTAACCAAAGTAAATAAAATGCTTGGATATAATATCAAGCTTGATAATGTTACTTCAAACAATAATAGCAATATGGGTGCATGGGTTGGTTTTTTGAATAGCAATGATACAACAACCTCTATCCAATTCGCAGGCATCGGGGTTTATGGAAACGGATTTGCAAAAAACGTTGGAAATGGAAGAACTCTTGGTACCGCCTCTTTCGTTTTCGCTGACTACACGGGAACTTGTAATGGATCGGTCACAACTGGCACGGCAGAAGCGGGTGAAGAAAGTTCTGAATCTTATAGTATTGATTCATCCACCAAAACCATCACCAGAACAATTGTAACCATTTCCAGTGCTTCTAAGACCACGAGAACTCTGATTTATAACTACACGACTGTGCCTACGGAATCCGCAACTACGGAAACGAACGGCTGGTCTATTGATGAGACGAATGGAAAAATAACCAAAATAGAAAATGGTACGAAGTATGTATATACAATAGCGGTATCAGGGCTTAATAAGGGTACAACCGTTGCTATGCCAAAGTATCCTTTTGTCAATATCAATCCGCAGTCGAAGCTTGGTTCATCAGAGATTATTTCTGGAGACGGTGCTGTGCTAAATAGCAACACTACTGGGGCTTATGCGGGAAAGACCAGTGCGAAGACTATGGCAGCCTATATCTATTCTGAGAAGGATACTACAGGAACTGCCAAGCAATATTACAGTACATTCGATGATGATGTTATAAGCAGCAATAACACGATTGATTACTATATGAAGCGTACTACGACCGATGACGGCGACCGTATCTCTACATTCGCGACAGAGCAGGGAATCAATCTACCGGCGACGGTTGCTGATTTTGCATGTATCGTTATCGCTAACACTGATGATGTTGAGACGACGAATCTGATCAACCGCTATATCCAGCTTGTGACCAATACACCGAATTCTGGTAATACAGCTAACTTTGCAGCTGATAACGAGTATTATAAACTGAATATCTTGGCCTGCGAATATAATCCTTCGACGGAGAGCTTTACGCTGACTGGTGACGCCCCGGGTCTTGACTGGGATGAGACAAATGACAAATTTAGTTTGGATATCAATAATGCTGACTCTCTTAAATCAAACAGATTCACTCTGCTTGACGTTCAGTTCCTGGATCCTTTTGGTAAGGATAAAATAGCTTACCATCTCTATGTACCGGTCTATACGGTTCGTGAGATGCCGGTAAATTTCTACTCATCTGCTATGACAGGTGCCCATTCAGTGGTATATACAGCAAGTGGTACGACAAATCCCTATGAAGCTCTTATGTCGGCAACTTGTAATCATGCCGATACGATGGACAACTGGATGACGCATTATATCCGTTATGAATATCAGGCAAAGGATATCAATGCTCTGCTTGATTCGGGAAATCTTGCATGGGGTTATCAGAAGTCGGTAAAGTTTGATACATTCACGATTGGTAACGATGATACACGACTTCCGGATGGAACCTATATGGTCCTGGTTGACCCAAACGGAAATTACGATAATGTTTATTATGCAGAAGCAGGAGATATGACATCTTATAATATAACAGGCAGCGCCGGTACAAAGACTTGCTGGCAAGTGGATCTTGCGAATTTCACGGGGGCTGACGGAACTACTGCATTCACTGCACCTTCCTTTAACAGAATGCTTGCGAAGAGTATTATTGCGACGCCATCGACCGGCAACACCGGAAAGTATGATGTAATAGCAGAGAGTGCCATTACTGCAAACGATACGATCGTATATCTGACTGCTTCAGATGGCACTAAGACCTATTACAAATACAATACAGAAGGCAACGGAACTTATAATCTTTCAGTTGATGAAGGAACAGCTGCAAACCCGGCGACCTACTGTGAAGATTATTATATTAGTATTTATGTACCGCATGATGATCTGAACAAATTGTATCATTACTCTGTAGGAACGGCTGCCAGCCTTTCTTCATCAAATGTTGACTATTATGATTATGAAGATACATTGATTACTTCAGGCGATACTCCGAGCGAACGTTCTGCCGGTGTCACGAAGCAGAATGACTGTACAATACTGATCGCTGACCTGTTCACACAGACAGTTAGCAGCATGACGGTGACGCCCAATAATGAGCAGATCACTGCAAACAATAAGGAGATTAAGGTAGATATTTCTACAACTGTTACACCAAAGAACAATAATGGTATTGTCTATCTTGACGGCATGAGTGATATCTATCATTCCTTCTATATCACCCTCGGGCGTCATGACGCAACCGGAACACACTATGATATTCAAGGACTTGGTGATGCAGGTACTGTTGATGATTATGTAACTGCAACGTACAAAATTGATAATGGATCTTCCCGTGATTGTGCAAACATCGAGATGAGTGCCTCGGGCAATTACCTGAATATCCAGACAACATCGAAAACGGATTCGTCTTCACTGATCAGCAAACTTCGCAATCAGGGATCTTTTGTAATCTCGTCTACGATCGTGATGGATTTCGATGAGGAAGAACTTGAGAACGAATTCCCTGAGAGGGATTCCGGCTCGAACTATGGTGTTAATGTAGAAGCAGCATCTAAACTAGCTTATAATACTGACGCACTTGCCTATAGCAGCATATCGGAAAGTTTCACGCCGGATAGCAAGTATTATTACCGTGAATCTGTTCTGTCAGCGACACTGCGTTATACATCCAAAGCTGATGATTGGGACAATGAGGAAGATAAGATAGGTTATGACAGTGGTAACAGATCTACGCTTGGTGTAAACGGCAGATCAGCAATCGAATCTGAAGTAACGGAAATGCGCGTTAATTCCCAGGCCTATTACAATGTTCAGTCGCTTGCCGATGCTGCAAATGCAAGGTGGCTGAAACTTACATTTGCACTGAATAAAAAGACAGATTCAAATTCCGGAATCAGCTATCAATCGATAAGCTCTATGCAAAACTATCTGACGGGTAGCATTTCCTTTAAACTTGGTGCAGATGGCACTCCGGTAACAGCTACGGCGACAGGATCGTCAGTAACTGTGTGGCTGGATGTTACAGGTTATGATCTGGCTGCAAATGGTAATATCTATGATATCTATATCAGCTTCAACGCGAAGACCGGTACAGGCTTTGCCAATTACGCCAACTACAAGGTTGATCTTGCCGCTGAGCTATTCAAGGATAACGCTCACCAGCAAAATGTTGAGAATAGCTCTGCAAGCGACTATCTGATCTACACCAATGCCAAGATCAACCCGAATATCCTGAAATCCATACAGGATGCCGGAGGGTAAGGATAGCGGCTATAGAATTAGCACTCAAAATGGGGTGAAGCCTAAAATAGCTTCATCCCATTTCATCTTCCTAAAAACCTATTGACAAGGTAGGTATTACAGAGTATTATTCTCTTCAAATGATCAAGGAGAGTTGACATATCATGACGGATACAAGGAACAGAACAAGGAAGATCGCCCTGTCAGGCATACTGACGTCGCTGGTATTTGTCGTTACATACCTGATCAAGATCCCGATACCCTCCACGGAAGGGTACGTTAATCCGGGTGATGCGGTCATCCTCATCAGCGCTTTCATTCTCGGTCCGTATGCGGCTATTCCCGCCGCTATCGGTTCTGCTCTGTCTGACCTTCTTGCCGGATATGCAGTCTATATCCTTCCCACATTCATCATAAAAGGGGCGATGGGCCTCGTTGCCGGCCTCATATTGAAGCATTCCGTAGGCGAAAACGTGTCGTTTGGAAGACGTCTTGTTGCTTTTACCGCGGCTGAGCTTATAATGGTGGGTGGGTATTTTGCTTTCGAGTCGATGCCTTTCATGTATGGCGTTGCAGCCGCTCTCGTGTCAGTGCCTTTCAATCTGATACAGGGGCTTGCAGGAATGGTAATGGCATTCCCGCTGAGCTATGTGAAAGTGATCGGCACCAGAAAGCAGTACAGCTGATACCCGCGGGGGAATAATGAAGAGAGTACTCACGATCCAGGATATCTCATGCCTTGGTAAATGCTCCATGACGGTTGCATTGCCGGTCTTGTCTGCATTGGGCTGCGAGACTGTCATACTTCCCACGGCTGTTCTGTCCACACACACGGGTTTTGAGGAATATACGTTTAAAGACATGACCGATCAGATCGGTCCGATCACGTCTGTGTGGCGCAATGAGGGGATAAGCTTTGATGCGGTCTACTCCGGGTATCTCGGGACGATCGCACAGATAAGGCAGATAATTGATCTATTCCGCACATTTAAGACTAAGGACAACGTGATATTTGTCGATCCGGTAATGGCGGATCTGGGGAAGCTATATCCCGCTTTCGACATGGAGTATGTTAAGGCTAATCTTGAATTGATCAGCCATGCTGACATCATCGTTCCCAATATCACAGAGGCGTCACTGCTCACCGACATGGATTACCGCGATAACTACAGCGAGCACTATATACGTGACCTGCTAAGGAAACTGTCCGAATACGGACCTAAGATCTCCGTCCTGACCGGCGTATCGCTCGAGCCGGGCAAGATCGGTATCATGGGATATGACCGCGAGACAAAGGAATACTATCTATACCAGAATCAGAGGATCGAGGGTTCGTTCCTCGGTACCGGCGACCTGTTCTCGTCCGTTGCAGTAGGGGAGATCATGCGCGGCAAGGACTGGCGTGAAGCTATGAAGATCGCGGCAGATCACACGGCACACACGATCGAGGTAACGATCGCTGATCCTGATAAGCGGTGGTATGGTGTTGATTTCGAGACTACTATGCCGGACCTTATCTGTGGTTCGGGGCTATCACATTGATATAGTTGTACGGTATCTCGATACCATTCTCATTGAACGCCGCGCGCACTTCACTGTTGATCGAATCCTTGATCTTCTCCGTAGGAACAGCTTTGTAATAAACGATGACGCCGATAATGAGCGCGCTGTCCGCAAACTCATTGAAGAATGCAGGCGAATAGATCATGGTTCCGTCAGGCTTCTTCTTCCCGGGGATCGTAAGCGGGCTGTCCTCAACGACCTTCTCGATGAGCTGCTTTGCCAGATCGACATCTGAATCGTATCCGATGGAGAACTTCATGAGCAGCGATCTGCAGTTCAATCCGTAACTGCAGTTGACGATGCTCATGGAGTTGATCTTGCTGTTCGGTATGATCTGCCTCAAGGTCCCTACCGTGATTATCACGACGTGGCGGAGGGTGATGTCCTCGATTATGCCCGCTGTTCCGTTCTCGAGCTCGATCCTGTCCCCTATGTCAAAAGGCTTATATATACTGATCATGATGCCCGCGAGGATGTCCTTGATGACGTCCTGCGCCGCGAAAGTGAGCACCGCGATAACGATCGACGTTCCCCCGAGCGCCGTCTTCCACACATTATCTGCCCCCGCGAAAGCGGAGATCCCCAGCACGATGACCCCGATCGCAATTATTATATTTACGAATTTTCTGAAGAAAGATATATGCAGACCCTTCTGCTTCTTCTCAAGGCGCTTGAACACAGTCCTGCTGATCTTGCTCAGGATCTTATACGCGAGCCAGCACAGCAGCAGAGTGAGCGCGATCTCAAATATAACGCTTACCCAAGCCCATTCCTCGCTGTCGAAGAAGGCCTCAATAGAGTCGATAAAGTCCTTGCTGTTGCTGTTGTTCATGTGAGGATTATACCAAAAAAGATGACAAAGGGGACAGCTCCTTTGTCATCTGTTATCTGATATTTATTAAATAGTCAGGGTAAAGCTCCTTAAACGGGAATAGGCTTTATCTGATCCGGGCAAGACATATCCGTCGGGCAAAAGACATTAAATAATGAACAACTGCCAGTTACAACATCCTCATTCTCGAATTCAAGAATCTCTAAGATCAGTTCTTCGTACTTACCCATACCCATACTCCCAAATATATATTTTGTAGTCATTATAAATGCTCAAAACTCTAATAGCAAGCGTGTCACGGAAGTTTAATAAACACCTTCCGTACTTCTCATGCTTTACTCCTTACCCGACGGATGATCTCAACGCTTCTGCTGAACTGGTCCCGGTCGCTATCACTTCTTGCTTCCAGGATGCGATCGATCGCTTGAGCCGGATCAAGTGAGTGATAGGGAAAGTACAGGCGGTAGAGCTCGTCCGGCTTTATGTACTTGAACAACTGCCTGCTGCTCTTCTCATGTGTGTATGCCCAGTACCTGTACATGTATCCGATCCAGTACATTTCGTCGGTGCCGTATTTCGAGCTGCCATAAGAGGATTTGCCGTATTGGCGCTCGATCTCGTCAAGTGCGTCAGCGATGCCGCCCGACTCGTTGAAGAAACCGTTCGAATCCATCCGCACCGCCAGTTCGGAATTCATGAAGCGCCTTATGAAGATCTTGGAGCTGCAATCGAGGGCACCCACAGATTCCCTGAACAACTCCGCCTGGAAAGCACAAAGCTTGAGTCCCAATCCGTCCATCTCTCTCATTTTAGTATATCCTCGATGTACTCGCCCTGATTCCTGTATTGTTTGCGCGCCAGTTTAACTTTATCCTGGTTCATCTTAAAACTCTGTTGCCTCGAATCGAGGTAGTATTCCTTCTCTGCAGAAGCGAGATAACACCGTTCCAGCAGGGTGACCCGGCTGATCGCCTTCTGCGAGATAAACACATACTGATTACCGAGATCGGTTGCCGACAGACAATGCCGGCACTGCACGTCAGTGATCTCTCCGTCGATAAAACTGTCTATGATCTCGAACATCCGGTTATCCGCTATCGGTGCGATGATGTAATCTGCGCCCTCAACAGACTTGATCAGCTGCTTGAGGATTCCCCGGTCCTCGTACCCTTTAAGTATTCCCCTGTTATAAGCCACCATCAGCATCCAGTCCCTGTCAACATGGAATACCCGCTTCTTCAGCCCCGCCCCGTTAAACTTCAGCATGTAAAGAGACGACTCGGGGTACGTTGCCACGAACATCGCCGACTGTTCCAGACTCTCGCCACAGTAAAATCCATTCCCGAAATCGTTGATCCGCTTATTATGACTAAGATCCGGATCACCGTCGATCTTTGTCTTCGCCCCATGAAAAAGAAGAACCTCGTTCTTCCCGACGTGATCTTCTCTATGAAACTGCTCCTTGATCTTGTTCAGTCTGATCCCCTTTCCGAAAGCAAAGTCATATACCAGCCTGGCATTCCCGTCGCTTATTGAAGTTTTCCCGGAGAGCCAGTTACTGACCGTAACGCGGCTGACTCCGATGGCCGAAGCAAGTTCTTCCTGCGTTATTCCGAGTATCTCAATGATGCTCTCCAGATCCTGACGCACTTGATATTTCATGATGTCTGCACCTTTTAGGTTTGTTTTCACCGTTCTCTTTTAAACTTATATGTAAAGTATTTTACATTAAAGTTTTAGAATTGTCTACAAACTTGTATGTAAAGAACTTTACAGACAAGTTTGGCGTCTTTTTGTTGGGGACGGTTCTCCTTGATAGGTTCCGGAACGGGGAGAGCCAGTATTCAAGCGTTCCCTCATGGTAAAAAGCAAAAAAATATCAAGGAGAACCGTCCCCAATGATAGAAAAAAGTTTAGAAATACTTTACAAAGGGTTTAGCAGGATATATAATTATACTCGCGTAAATCAGTTTACAAATACTAAACTCGGAGTTAAGCAATGGAGATCGGCGAGAAGATCAAGTTTTTGAGACAGCAGAATAACCTGACACAGGGAGAACTGGCAGACAGATGCGAGCTTTCCAAGGGTTTTATTTCGCAGCTGGAGAACGATATGACATCTCCTTCCATTACAACTCTTACATATATCCTTGATGCCCTCGGAACGAATCTGGCGGATTTCTTCAGTGAGCAGAAGGAGGAGCAGGTCGTCTACGGCGCGGAAGATTATGCAGTCAAGGTAGATGAGGAGCTGAAGAACGAGACATGCTGGCTTATCTCCAATGCGCAGAAGAACGAGATGGAACCCATCATGATAACCATCGAACCGGGCGGTAAGACTTATCCCGATAACCCTCACGAGGGTGAAGAGATCGGTTATGTGATCGACGGAACCATAACGATAACGATCGGCAGCAATAAATATGAGGCCAGGAAGGGCGAGAGCTTCTACATCAAGCCCGATAAGCCGCATTATCTTGAGAATAACGGCAAGAAGACAGCCAGGGCGATCTGGATATCTTCACCGCCGAGTTTCTAATGATACGGAGGAAATAACGATGGCATACAAACAGATCCTTGAGTCACACCACCCGGGTGAACACATCATCGAGATCAAAGACCTGTGCAAGAGCTACGGCGATCAGCAGGTGTTGAAGAACATTACTTTCTATATCAGGAAGAATGAGTTCATCACACTCTTAGGTCCCTCGGGCTGCGGCAAATCAACTACATTAAGGATCATCGCCGGATTTGAAACGGCTGATTCGGGCATCGTTAATTTCGAGGGTAATAACCTCCTTACGGTCCCTGCCCACAAGAGGCAGCTCAACACCGTATTCCAGAGATATGCATTGTTCCCGCACCTCAATGTCTTCGATAATGTCGCTTTTGGACTGAAGATCAAGAAGACAGACAAGAAGGAGATAGAGGAGCGCGTTAACAAGGCTCTTACGACAGTTGGTCTTGCAGGTTACGGCGAGCGTTACGTGGACCAGTTGTCAGGCGGTCAGATGCAGAGGGTTGCAATCGCGAGAGCAATCGTTAACAGGCCTAAGGTCCTCCTTCTCGATGAGCCTTTGGGCGCCCTAGACCTTAAGATGCGCAAGGAGATGCAGATCGAGCTGAAGCAGATGCAAAGAGACCTCGGCATCACTTTCGTATATGTTACGCACGATCAGGAGGAAGCGCTCACGATGAGCGATACGATCATCGTCATGAAGAGCGGTGAGATCCAGCAGATCGGCACACCAATAGATATCTATAACGAGCCCAAGAATGCATATGTTGCTGACTTTATCGGCGAGTCCAACATCATCCCCGGAACGATGGCAAAGGACTATGAAGTTACTTTTGCAGGGCGCACTTTCGAGTGCGTTGATCCCCTGTTCAAGGAGATGAAGGAAGGCGCCGGCAATATGGTCGATGTCGTTATCAGACCTGAGGACATCTATGTCAAGGAAGAGAGCGATAAGCACATCAACGGAACATGTACGGGCATCGTATTCAAGGGTGTTCACTATGAGATTACTGTGATCGGTGACAACGGTGTTGAGTGGATGATCCACGACGTCGATCCGGTCAAGGTCGGACAGAGAGTGGGACTTACTTTCGATCCGGATGACATACAGATCATGAGAAGAACGACGGATTCGCAGAACTATTACTGCTATGGCGCGCTCACGGGCGACCCTGTCAAGGAGAGAGCTGAGGAGGAGAAGGAGTAAATGAAGGATATCGGTAAGAAGATAAGCGTAATGCCGATCCACGCATTTATCATGTGCTTTGCGGCACTGTTCTCTTTTGTGTCCATCTTTATCCCCATGTTCGACGTTGTCGTTCAGTATAAGCATCTGAAGATGTATTCGCTCCTGACGATGCTGACGGATCCCACATTAGAGACTACGCTGATGCGCGGAAATGCGGTTAAGCTCGATTTCCTCTCGTTCGGCGTGTGGATGTTCATCATTGCGATAGTAGCTTCCGTAGCTGCAGTTACACTGTCGCTCAGTTATCAGCTCTTTACGGATAATGCAAAGAAGAAGAGGATCGGATGCCTCATCACGATGGGACTGTTCATCGTGAGACTCGCATCTCACATCTATACGGCTTCACATTTCATCACGGATGATATGCTCAAGGCTAATGAGATGACCCCAGAGAGGCTCTATGTAGCTCAGTCATTTATGGGCAATGCGTTAGTGCTCGTTCTCGTTGTAGGCATCATTGCGAGCCTGTATGGCGCACTGGGACTGAAGATGAACTTCAAGCTCTTCGCATATCCCTACATCCTCTGGATCATCGTGTTTACCGTACTGCCTTTGCTCCTTATCCTGTTCAGGGCTTTCTTCAAGTCAACGGGTTCAGGTTATGAGTTCACGACGGCAGGCTTTGACGTACTGTTTGCGAACAAGACCGTAACGGCCACCTTCTATGGTCAGAAACTGGTACTCCAGGAGTACTTCTCAGTATTCCTCAGAAGCCTTGATTATGCGGTATGGACGACGATCGGATGTCTTGTTATCGCATATCCTCTCGCATACATCCTGGCAAGGAGGGCAAGAAGCCTTCATTCATCAGGAAGCAGGCTCCTGCTCCTCTTCGTTCTTCCCATGTGGATGAACACGATGCTCAGGACTTACGCATGGCGTGCGTTCTTCAGCGAGACCGGCGTTCTCAATACGTTCCTGACGAGCACGAATATAATCAATGAGCCTATTCTCTTCCTGAAGAATGAGTTCCTCGCTGATCTTATAACAAAGCTGGTCATGACTAATGACTTCCTGCCGTATATGATCCTGCCGATCTATTCGGTACTTATCAAGATCGAGCCTTCGCTGCTCGAGGCATCGTATGACCTCGGAGCCGGCAAGATCCAGACATTCCTCAAGGTAACGCTCCCGCTGTCCATGCCGGGCGTGATCTCCGGGATCCAGATGGTATTCATGCCGTCACTGACTTTCTACATGATCCCCGACATCATCACCGAGGGATCCAAGACTACGGTCGGCAACACGATCCAGTCGTTCGTTCTCAACGAAAGCTCGACGCTTAATCAGGCGGGTAACGTATTGTCGCTCATGCTGCTGATTTTCGTCCTGATCACGATGGGCATATTGAGGAACTCCGACAAAGAAGCTGAGGGAGGAGGTATGATGACGATATGAGATTTGCAAAGAAACTCGTTCCGAATTTTTACATCGCGCTCGTCGTGCTGTTCATCTATCTGCCGATCGCAGTGCTGATCTTCTATTCATTCAACTCGATCCCCAAGTCATTTATCTGGGGCGGCTTCTCACTGAAGAATTACAGCAATCTCTTCTCCGGTTCTGACGGAAGGACGATCCTTGACTCGCTCCTTACGACGATCAAGGTTGCGGCTATCGCATCTGTGGCATCTACCGCTTTCGGCGTGTTTGCCAGCCTCGGCATCACATACCTGTCCAAGAGGATGCAGGGACTTGTCATGGGGCTTACATATGTCCCCAACATCATGCCAGACCTCGTTACGGGCATATCGTTCATGCTCCTGTTCGCATTCCTCGGAGTGCAGAAGAGCGAGCTCACGCTTATCCTGGCCCACATCGCCTTGTGCGTTCCGTTTGCGATACTGTCTATCAGCCCGAAAGTGCGGCAGATGGACAGAAGCCTCGTTGAAGCTGCGATGGATCTCGGAGCAACGAGGGCACAGACTTTCAGGCTCGTGATAATACCTGAGATAATGCCCGGCATCCTGTCTTCGCTGATGCTGACATTCACCCTGTCCGTTGATGACTACCTCATCAGTAACTTCAACGTGGACAGCTCCATACAGACACTGCCCATGACCATCTACTCGATGGCAAAGCTCGGTGTCAACCCGAAGATGAACGCGCTCACGACAATACTCTTTGTTGTCGTGCTCGGGCTCATGATATTGTCTAATCTTTCATCACTGAAAAAACAGAAAAAGTAGGAGGATAAATTATGAAGAATCTTAAGAGGATCACATCATCAGTTGTGGCTATGGGAATGCTCACGGCAGCTCTGCTGTCCACTGCTGCATGTGACAAGAGGCAGCAGCTCATCGTGTACAACTGGGGTGAGTACATCGCGGAGGAAACGATCGACAAGTTCCAGCAGGCATACCCTCAGTACAACGTCGTCTACAGGACATTCGAGACAAACGAGACAATGTATCCCAACCTGTCTAACGACTACGACGTTATCGTACCTTCAGAGTACATGGTATGCAGGCTCATCCAGGAAGAGAGGATCCAGCCCATCGACTGGACCAAGCTCCCTTCAGTTACAAAGTACATGGATCCCATGTTCAAGGATCTCCAGTATGCTGAGGACAAGGCTCTGTCTGACAAGGTGCTCGAGTACGCCGTTCCTTATCTGTACTGCACGGTAGGACTTGTTTACGATGCAAACAAGATCACCATTCCTGAGGGAACAACGGATGCAAAGGAGATCTGGAGCGTTATCTTCGATGAGGCAAACAAGGGTAAGATCGGCATGTACGATTCCATGAGAGAGTCTATCGGTACTGCTCTCAACTACCTCGGTTATTCCATCAATACAATGGACGAGGCACAGCTCAAGGAAGCGCTCGATCTGCTTATCAAACAGAAGGCAAACGTATCTCCCGCTTACGGCGTTGATAACCTCAAGGATAAGATGGCATCCGGCGAGCTCTCAGCTTCCATCGCATGGTCAGGCGACCACATCGTAATGCTCGACAGGATCGAGGAGCTGGGCGGCAACGACAACATCGATCTTAAGTTCGTCCTTCCCGCAGGTTCCAACTGGAGCGTCGACATGATGTGCGTTCCCACGAACTGCCAGAACTACGAGGGCGCCATGGATTTCATCAACTTCATGTACGATCCGCAGATCGCTTTCGAAAACTGTGAATATGTAGGTTACTCAACACCTAACACAGCTGCCAAGGATATGCTCGACCCTGAGGTATCAGGCAACATCTATTACTATCCCACATCTGATGTTTTTGCTACTCTCGAGGTGTATTACACATCCGAGAAGATCGAGGAGAAGTACACTGAGATCTGGAATACCGTTAAGGCTAGCGCGTGAGTTGCGGGGTTTTAGGGGCGGCCGTGTGACACCGAGGACACCTTTGATCCGGAAAAGACCGTAGAACATATCGACCGAATCCCGGTTTTAAGGATCCGGTCGATTTTTATTCTCTTGAGCAGATCTTACTCGTCGAAAAAACGGGTCTTACTCGTCAAAAATTGAATATATTGGTGAGTTAGCGAGGACTAACGTATTGGGTGACACCCGGGACAGGTTCGACAGTGCACCCGGCAGCATGTCCAAAATCTTTTTCATAGCAAAATCGATGTGTTTTCATAGCAATGTTATGAAGAATATGCGTATTTGTTATGAAACATAACAAAATCGACTTTTTTCATAGCAATGTTATGAAGAATTGCCCATTTTGCTATGAAACCTTTACGGGATGACACCCGGGACACCTTTGCCGGCGGCCGGCACCCTGCACCCGTCGCCCGCTACGCCGAGCACCGGAACGTGATTACATGTAATACCCCCCTCACCTCAATTCCTTAAGATGCTTCTCATATATCTCCCTCGACGACCTGGCGCGCAGATGTGATACGGGGAGAGTAATGCCTCCCCTGATCTCGACATGGTCGTAGTAGAATCTGTCGATATATAGCATGTTCACGAGGAAACTCTGGTGGATCCTGATAAAATCAAACCCGGCCAGGAAGGACTCGATACGGTCGAGGGCCGTTTTATACGGCTCCCTGAGGTAGGTGACGCCACTTTCGGCGATGATGAAGATCTTGCGGTTCCTGCTTTCGTAGTAGACGATCTTGCTTATCCTGATGCGCTTGACCGCATTGCCTGATCTTACCCTGTCGCAGATGTCATAAAGCCCGCGGGAGAACAGGAGGGCGTTCAGGCATTCTTCGAAGTCGGTCCGCATCCGGCTCCTTCTGACGCACCGGAAGATGTTATGGCGGTATCCGGTAAATGCAAGTTCGGCACTGTCAGTCACGACAGCGATCCGGGCTTGCGGACTTATGCTGCGGAGTTCAGTCACCACTTTGAAGCCGCGCACTCCGGCGATCCCGTCTCCAACTATTATCAGGTCGGAATAAAGGATGTCCTCAGAATTGCTCAGAAGTTCAGAAGTTGAGTGATAAGTCTGTATGTTGAAGTCCGCACAGCATTCCTCGAGGTAACGTGCCACGCACCTCTTGATCAGACCTGAGTGGGATTCTGGATCACAGATTACCAAGTGCATACCGTAATACTATTATTACGGAAAAACACTGTACAACAATTGTTCATTGTATTGACAAACATAGATGGGCGTGATTAAATAATCGCAGTTTATCAACAGGAGTTGACAATGCACTCAACAGTCTTTACATACGCATACTTTTATTTTTACTTTGGTGACAGTGACCGAAGCGATTTGTGTGCGTGAGAATCAAGACATAGAACAAGTTACAAATGAAGCCGCACGGATCGCAGAAGACCGTGCGGTTTTTTGATCAAGGAGGACAGAACATGATCGCACAGCTTAAGAACACAGCAACACCCGCAGAAGTAGAGATGCTCGTCTCGTGGCTCGAGAGGAAGGGAGTGAAGGTAACGCCCATCCACGGTGAGTACTGCACGATCCTGGGACTTGTCGGTGATACGACGAAGATCGACATCGACATCCTGGAGAGCATGAGCATCGTAGAGGCCGTTAAGCGGATCTCCGAACCTTATAAGGCGGCTAACAGGAAGTTCCATCCGGAAGATACGGTAGTCGATATCGGGGGAGTTAAGCTCGGCGGAGGACATTTCGTGATCATGGCAGGACCGTGCTCTGTTGAATCTGAGGAGCAGATCATCACGACTGCCAGGGCCGTTAAGGCTGCAGGGGCGCAGATATTAAGGGGCGGCGCGTTCAAGCCGAGGACGTCACCTTATGATTTCCAGGGACTTAAGGAAGAGGGATTAAAGCTCCTCCTCAAAGCGAAAGAAGAGACCGGGCTTCCCATCGTAACCGAGATAATGGCGATCCACCACCTCCCGCTGTTCGAGGACATCGACTGCATACAGGTCGGGGCAAGGAACATGCAGAATTTCGAGCTGCTCAAGGCTCTCGGAAGGACGGATAAGCCGGTCCTGCTCAAGAGGGGCATGTCCGCTACGATGAAGGAGCTCTTGATGAGTGCCGAATACATCATGAGCGAGGGCAATCCGAATGTCATACTCTGCGAGCGCGGGATCAGGACTTATGAGACTTACACACGCAATACTTTCGACCTGTCTGCGATCCCGATGCTCAAGGAACTGACGCATCTTCCGGTCGTGGCTGACCCCTCGCATGCAACGGGAAGGGCGTCCCTCATAAGACCGATGGCAATGTCTGCCACGGCAGCCGGATGCGACGGTCTGGAGATAGAAGTACACCCCAATCCGAACGAGGCAATGAGCGACGGAGCGCAGTCTCTGAAGCCTGATCAGTTCGCAGAAGTTGTGGAAGCTGTAAATAAGGTTCGCAGTATTCTTTAATTTTTATTATAATATAGGTTACGTTGCCAAAATGGAGAGTACTATCGTAACATGATCAAGAAGATGTTTGACATTGACAGATCGGATATGGCTGAGCCCGCCACGGTCGGAATAGTCGGTCTGGGACTTATAGGAGGATCATTTGCCAAGGCGTACAAGGCTAAGGCTCCGGGCTATAAGGTCTATGCAGCAAACAGAACGAAGGCCACGCTCGACAGGGCGATGGCAGAAGGCGTTGTGGATGGTGTCCTGGATGAGAACACCATAGGTGAATGTGATCTTATCATCGTTACCCTCTACCCGGAGGCAGCGGTCAGGTATATCGAAGACAACAGGCAGTATTTCAAGACAAATACGATCGTAACCGATGCCTGCGGCAATAAGCGGGGCATATGCAGTGAAGGGTTTAAGCTGGCAGATGAAGATGAGTCTTTCTGTTTTATCGGTGCTCATCCGATGGCAGGAAGCCAGTATTCCGGCTATGAGTATTCCAAAGCTGATATGTTCGACGGAGCATCGATGATACTTGTTCCGACCTTGACAAGAGAGGACGAGATCACGCCAAGGATGGGAATGATAATCTCAAGGTCCAAGACCCTTCTGGCTCCCATCGGATTCGGCGAATACAAGGTTACTGATGCGGCAACGCATGACAGGATGATCGCATACACATCCCAGTTAGGTCATGTAATGGCAAGCAGCTATGTCAGGAATCAGCTGTCTCTCGAGAGCTTCGGTTTTACCGGCGGGAGCTTCCGTGACATGACAAGGATCGCTTACTGCAATCCCGAGATGTGGTCCGAGCTCTTCATAGAGAACCGCGATAACCTGACCAAAGAGATAGACATCCTCATCGGAGAACTGGAGAGATACAGGGAAGCGATAGATTCATCTGACTGCGACACGCTCCGGAGGCTCTTAGATGAAGGAACAAGACGGAAGGAAAAGATAACACCACATGACTGATATCAGGATACATGTCAGGGCATCTAGGGAATACGATGTCGTGATCGGAAAAGGACTCATAGCGAAGGTGGGGCAGCTCGTCAGGGAAGCAGTTCCCAAGGCAACAAAGATACTTATCGTGAGCGAGACGAATGTGGCTCCGCTCTACCTGGATACCGTTAAGGGCAGCCTTGAGGGTGAAGGGTTCGAAGTGGAGGAAGTTGTTTTCGAAGCGGGTGAGAAGAGCAAGAACATCGACACGATAGCCCGGATGTGGGGTGTGATGGCTAAGGCCGGATTTACCAGGACCGATGCCGTCGTGGCGTTAGGCGGCGGTGTCACAGGAGATATGGCAGGTTTTGCTGCCGCCACGTTCCTGAGGGGCATAGATGTAGTTCAGATCCCGACCTCACTCCTGGCACAGGTCGATGCATCCGTCGGAGGCAAGACCGGCATAGACCTTCCCGAGGGTAAGAATCAGGTCGGTTCGTTCCACCAGCCCTCCATGGTCATCGAAGATACGGACTGTCTTAAGACCTTATCTCCGGACAAGTTTACGGAAGGCCTCGGTGAAGTCCTGAAGTATGCTTTCATCATGGATAAGGAACTTCTGAAGGTGCTCGAAATATATGAGGACAAGGGGAATCTCCAGAACGATACACAGACACTTACAGACATAGTAAAGGCATGTGTCGCCGACAAGGTTGAAGTCATCACGGAAGATGAATTTGATACAGGCAGAAGACAGATCCTGAACTTCGGTCATACGATCGGACATGTGATCGAGAGAGACAGTAATTTCACAAAAGATCACGGCGTGTGCGTTGCCATGGGCATGGGCATCATTGCCGATGCGTGCCTTGCGGCAGGCATGACGGATAAGGCAACACATGACAGGATGATATCGCTTATTGAAGCTTACGGACTTCCTTCAGGTGACGGCATTACACCTGATGAGGCAGTAGCAGGCGTCATGAATGATAAGAAGAAGAGGGGCAATACCATATCACTGATCGTTGTAAGGAACATCGGTGAAGCGGAGATCTGCCCCATGGATCCCGAAGGATTACGTATTTTTTTGAGTCGGAGGTAACCCGTTTTGATCATATCTTGCAGCAACAGGAAGCTTAACCTCGTAGTAGAAGCACCTGCTTCAAAATCGATAGAGCACAGAGAACTCATCGTAAGAACATTCTGTTCCGTATTCGGTCTCAAGGGCGAGGCGAGCTTTGATATCCTCGTGCCCGATCCGGACGACAGCGTTGACATCAGGGCGACCAAGGAATGCCTTACAAACCTGCTCAACTACAAGAACAGCCCTGAAGTGATAATCATGCCTTGCCATGAGAGCGGATCGACATTGAGGTTCATGATCCCGGTCGCATCTGCATTTCTCTCGGTCATGAACGCATCTGACAGGGAGATCGTCTTCGAGACGGAGGGAAGGCTCTTCGACAGACCGCTTGATGACCTTCAGGCTTGCCTGGAGCCTCACGGCGTACATATAACAAAAAACATCTTCGACAGGACGATCCACATCACGGGACACATGACTCCCGGCAAGTTCGTTATCGACGGAACGGTATCATCACAGTACATATCAGGACTCCTTCTTGCAGTCCCTCTCTTTGAGACGACGAGCACGATAGAAGTAACCGGAATAATGTCATCCATTCACTATATCGGGCTTACGATCGAGGCGCTGTTCAAGTACGGTGTCAGGATCGAGAAGGATGACAACATCTTCAGGATGCGTGAAGAAGATTTCTGCTACCGCGAAGTAACCATCCCGTCTGATGATCTTGTGGTCGAAGGTGACTGGTCCAATGGTTCGTTTCTGATGTGTCTGGGCTTCCTGCTGAAGAACGGCAGCATGAGGGTCAAGGGACTGGACCGCGCATCAGCCCAGGGTGATTGTGCGATACTGGAGTATTTCGAAGAGATGGGACTTGATGTCAGGTTTGACGGTTCTGATATCATCACATCAAGGCCGGACAAGATAGTCCTCAAGGACATGATCACGTTCGACTGCAGGGACATTCCCGACATCGTTCCGTATATGGCCGTGATCGCGGCTTTCTACAGCAGGAGGACGGTCTTCTACAACGTTAACCGCCTCAAGGTAAAGGAATCCGACCGTCTTGCTGCGCTGATGGAATTGCTCAGGGCAGCAGGTTTTGTAACAGCTTCAGAGGACGATAACAGTACTCTGATAATCAGGGGCGGAGAAGCGAGGGAAGGAAGCGCGATACCGCTCAAGCTTTCTTCATATAACGACCACAGGATGGCAATGACAGCCGTTCTGTTAGCTGCAGGATTGGGATGTGACATCGAGGTCGATGATATCAACTGCATGACCAAATCATTCCCCACGTTCATCGATGTCATCCGCACGAAGATGGCACCTTCCAGGATGCAGAGCCTGTATAACGGTGATGTCCTGAAGATCAGGATCTATGGTGAATCACACAGCGAGAAGATCGGTGCATATATCGACGGCCTTCCGTCGGACATCAGTATCGATGAAGAGTACACGGCAAAGATCATGAGCCGCAGGGCACCCGGTAAGAATAAATGGTCGACACAAAGATCTGAGAAGGATGAGGTCCATTTTGAACTCAACAGAAGATCTGTTCACGGTTATATCCTGAATACCAATACGAATCCCAAGGATTATTCTTCCATCATGAACAAGCCGCGTCCCTCTCATGCGGATTATACGGCCGGACTGATCTACGGTGAGGAAGCATCAAGATCAGGAGGAGGGATCTTCTCAGGAAGGATGACGGCGCCTTTATGCATCGCAGGTTCGATCGCCAAGAAGGAACTCGAGAAGAGAGGCATCGAGATCTATGCCCACATCCTTCAGACAGGTGAGATAAGTGATGTAGGCTACTATGAGGGTTTTACCAAAGAAGACATCAAGGCAGTGGCTCTGAAGGAGTTCCCTGCAATAGATAAGGAAGCTGCAAAGCTCATGATCGATACGATCGAGGAAGCAAGGAAAGACAATGATTCAGTCGGCGGCGTCATCGAGACGGTCATCTACGGCATGCCCGGCGGGATCGGAGGTCCTCTCTTCGACGGGATCGAAGGCAAGATCGCACAGATCGTATATGCGATACCTGCAGTAAAGGGTGTTGAATTCGGATACGGTTTTGAATCATCTTATCTTAGAGGTTCCGAGAACAACGATCCGTTCTGTATAGGTGATGACGGCAAGGTCTCACTTAAGTCAAACAAGTGTGGCGGAATATTAGGCGGAATATCCGTAGGGCCTGATGTCCCCATCGTATTCTCTACAGCCATAAAGCCCACTCCTTCGATATCAAGGGAACAGCAGACGATAGATATTGCCGCGAAGAAGGATACGACCATCAGGATCGAGGGAAGGCATGATCCGTGCATCGCTCCTAGAGCAGTACCGGTCGTGGAATGTGCAGCTGCCATAGCACTGTACGATATGATCCTTAAGAAAGACAGTGAGGAAGAGAAATGAGTTTTGACATCAATGAATTGCGCGGGGAGATCGACAAGATAGATCTTGAATTGCTTGATCTCATAGAGAAGAGAATGGCAGTAAGCAGGAAGATCGGTGTCAGCAAGCGTGAGCGGGGCAAGGAAGTTTACGACCCCGGACGGGAGAGAGTCAAGCTGGAGGCACTTAAAGCTAATGCGGGATTTGAGAGCAGCGGGTATATCGAAGAGATCTATGAGACGATCTTCAAGGTATCCAAGGCTCATCAGGAGAAGCCCTGCTTCGGTCTGCTCGGCAGGACTCTTGCACACTCATATTCTCCGCAGATACACAGTCTCCTGACTGATGCATACTCATACACGATAATCGAGCGTGAGGAGGATGAACTTGAAGAACTGTTCAAGTCAGGAGTCTATGGCGGATTCAACGTTACGATCCCTTATAAGAGGAATGCTTTCGCGATGTGCGATGTAACTGATAAGGCAGCCACTGAGACGGGAAGCGTCAATACAGTTGTCTTCGGCAAGGACGGGAAGACATATGGTTACAATACTGATTACTACGGCTTCATGTACATGCTCAGGGCACAGGGGATCGATCCTTCCGGCAAGTCATGTCTAGTCCTTGGAACCGGTGGTGCGGCAAGTGCCGTTAATTATGGTCTTCAGACGATGAATGCGGGATCGGTAAGGAATTGTGATCTCAACACTGAGATCAATTATACGAACGTATATGACATCTGCAGTGATGCACAGATCATCGTTAACTGCACACCCGTCGGAATGTATCCGAAGGTGGACGGGATCGTCATAGATCTCGACAGGTTTGATAACCTCGAAGCAGTCTGTGATGTTGTCTACAATCCCTCCAGAACGAAGATCCTTCAGGAGGCCGGAAAGCGCGGCCTGAAGACTGCAGGCGGCCTGGCGATGCTCGTTGCTCAGGCATATAAGTCCAGCAGGTTCTTCGTAGGTGATATCGAGGGAGCCGAGAAGATAGATGCAAAAGCTGAGGAGATCATCGGACGTGTCGTTAAGAAGCTCGAATCACAGATGAGGAATATCACTGTCATCGGCATGCCCGGATGCGGTAAGTCACTTCTGGCAAATATGCTTGCTGCCAGGACAGGCAGAGAGATGATCGATCTCGATCAGGCATACACGAAGAAGTTCGGTGAGACACCTGCAGAGACGATAACTCAGAAGGGTGAGGAGGAGTTCAGGAATAACGAATCTGAAGTTGCAAAAGAGTACCTCATAAGGAGCGGGCTCATCATCTCATGCGGTGGAGGCATAGTTACAAAAGAACGCAACGACTTCTATCTGAAGTGCAATTCCAATGTTATCTACCTTGACAGACCGCTGTCCATGTTAGCTCACGATGACCGCCCTCTGTCAGCATCCAAGGGTGTTGAGACACTCTATGCCCAGCGCAAGGACAGATATGAGGCATTAGCTGATATCAGGGTGGAGCTTGACAGGTTTGAAGACAGAAATGATTTCTTTGGTGCAGCCGTTGCCAAGCTTAATGAAGGAGGTCTGACCGTATGAAGATACTGGTACTTAACGGTCCCAATCTCAACATGCTCGGCATAAGGGAACCCGGCATCTACGGCAATTCCACATATGATGATCTTGTGAAGAAGATCACGGATCACTGCAATGCCAAAGGTATCGATGTCGAATGCAAACAGAGCAATCATGAAGGCACATTGGTCGACTACATCCAGCAGGCTTATTTTGACAAAGTTGACGGCATCGTCATCAATCCCGGTGCTTACACCCACACATCCGTAGCGCTGCTCGATGCGTTCAAATCCGTGAGCATCCCGATGGTCGAAGTGCACATCTCTGATGTAAGTACAAGAGAGGCATTCAGACAGGTGTCATATGTATCATATGCTGCCTCCAGGACCATCATGGGCAAGGGCTTTGACGGATACATCGAGGCGATAGAATATCTCGCTTCCATGTGATAGTATTAACTGAGAATCTCTCATCCCGAAAGGAGTCAGGTCATGGCTAACCGTACAGTAGAAGTCGTATTCGATAGGATCCCTCAGACAGTCGAGGAGTTCACATCTCTTCCCCAGGCATCACAGACAAGTGAATTTGATGTTGCTGCTCTCACTGTTATCGCTTTGAGCGTGTATCCCAAGGATAAGGAACAGTCGCTTGCGATGCTCAATGTCCTTAGAGGTCCAAGGCCTTTAAGCGAGATGGAGAAGCAGTTTATCAGGGACAGGTTCATGGATTCTGATTATGTTCCGAGATCCTTCTTCAAGGGTGCAACACCGGAGAACGATTATACAGTTGATGCTCCTTACACGATCGTAGTTGAGGATAATCCTTATTCTTATGAGCAGGAGGGATATGCAAAGCTCTTCCTGAAGTCAGGCGGCGCTGATTCACTCCGTAATGTACAGCTGAGGCTTGCCAAGGACGGCAAGTGGTATCTGTGGGATCAGATGCTCCTCGGCGGCATCAGACAACCTGAGTCATCTAATCCCTGGGCATGATCTAAGATGGTAAATGTAGTTCTTTTTGAACCGGAGATACCTCAGAATTGCGGGAATATAATGCGCACCTGTGTAGCAGCCGGGTGCGCTCTTCATATTATCGGTCCCACCGGATTTGATCTTGATAATCCCAAGTTCAAACGTGCCACGACCAACCATATAACATGGGCTGATTATACTCTCTATGATTCATATGAAGACTTCGCGAAGCGTAACAAAGGCGCCTTTTTCTTTATGACGCGTTATGGCAAAGTTCCGCCTTCGGATATCGATTTCGCGGAGGTATATGAGAGCGGTGAAGACATCTACCTTATCTTCGGCAAAGAGAGTACGGGAGTTCCCTACGATATCCTCAGGGCACATATGGACAGATGCTTCAGGATACCGATGGCAGCCGAGTGCAGGAGCCTTAATCTGTCCAATGCAGCGGCGATCGTTATATATGAGGTGATGCGCCAGACAGGGTATCCGGGACTATCCATGACGGAGGTCCAGAAAGGCGAGGATTTCCTGGAGTCTTATGATATCAAGAATGCTTTGGGCAGATGATAAGAAGATCCGGAGTCCTTATGATCCTGACACGATCTTGTCTTCATCGACGGGCAATCCCAGGATCGATCCCTGGAAGTAATCGCAGCCATATTCCTTGAGAAGGTCCAACTGCTCCTTGTTGCCCATGCCGGTAGCGCATACTTTGATGTCTATGTCGTGCATGAGATTGATGGCAGCGGATACCAGGATGCGAACATTGATATCGTTTGTGAGATTTCTGGTAAAATCCCCATCGAGCTTGAGCATCCTGATCGGCATCAGGGGGATCGCGTTGAACGAAGAATAGCCCTTACCGAAATTATCAAGCGCCATGTTGACACCCATTGAGGACAGCTTCTCTATCGAAGCCTTGATCTCCGGATGATCAGTGTACAGACTCTCTTCGTTGATATCGAGAATGATATTCTCGATCTTCGCGTTGCTGTTGGAAAGCGCATTGGAAAATTCCATGACAAAGCCTGTCTCCTTGAGCTGTTCCGTTGCTATATTGATATTCATCTTGAGAGACGGATCTGCTTCATTGATCCTTGCAAGGACCTTCAGAGAATGATCAAGACTGTAATTACCGATCCTCCTGATATAACCGCACTTTGTAGCCGCTCTTATGAAATCAGGCGGACGGATCGTCTTGCCGTCATGAGTCCACCTCATGAATGCTTCATATCCGGTAAGCTCACCTGTTGCCTTGTAGCGGGGTTGATATACCATGTGGAAATCTCCGTTCCTGATCGCGGATTCGAACATGGTGATGATGGATTCTGAATCCATGTCGCTGAAAAATGATCTGCGGAGAACAGAACCGCCATATGTGACGCGGCCCGTCATCGCCTCTTCCGCACATGTGATGAGCGCTTCAGCAGTAGTTCCGTCATCCGGATACATCGATACGCCAAACTCGAAATTAACTTCCATCTGCTCTTCAGCAGCCCTGAAAGCAGCAGACATGGCTTCAGTGAGTTTCTTCTTATATTCCGCAAAGACTTCCGGAGATATTACTCTCTTTGCCAGTATCACGAACTCGGTTCCGTATATCCTGGCTACCATATCCTCAGGCTCTGCGGCCTCACGCAGCTTATGAGCCATATTCTGGATAAAAAGATCCATCGATTTATGGCCGATATGGAGCTTACCAAGACTCTCTTCGTCGAGAGAAGTGTAGATGATCGTCATATGCGTGCAGGCCTTGTCAGGGAACTGGGCACCCTGCATTGCCGCAAGGTCCTCCTCAATGATGTGGTTGAGCCTGTCGGTGATCATCCTTCTGCCGGGGAGCGTCGTAAGCGTATCGACAGCAGGTGATTTGCTGACACCTGAAGGCTTCTGCTTCTCGGGGTCGTGGCTTACGATGAGCTTCGTCCTCGCAAAGATGTCATCCTCCATCTGCTTCGTGATCGTCTTCGTCCTCTCAGCTGATTCAGCTCTCTTCCTGGCGTAAATGTTGCGCAGGACGTGTGACAGATACAGGCCGTGGATGATATTGATGATAATTATGAGGAGTGTGATCACGGCAAGATCGACACTGCTGTCCTTCTTCAGCACAAGGAATTCATATGAATGGATCAGGAGCTGCGTAAAGCTCAGCACGAACGACACATAAAATCCATACCTGTCGAAAATGATATTAATAAGGAATGACAGTAGGCCCATGTTCAGGCAGAGCCCGAATCTCGTAGCATCAGACAGGCTCGTGCAGCAGAGTGCGAGCAGAACGATAAACACCGCAAAAGCGATCGACAACCCAAGAAAAGAGCCGCCGTTGCTCTTAAAGAAAACTCTGTCACGTCTGTCAAGTCTGGCCATTCATGATCCTCCTTCTACATTATGACAGTTATTTTTTGCAATTGTGTTAATGATAAATAACAAAGTTTTTAATAATTATAATTAAAGAGAAGCAGATCAGCAGATCCCGTCAAAGCCTCTGATCGAGTAGTCGCTCATCAGGCACATATCATCCCATGTGCTCTGTCCGATACCGATCGGATCATAGACGGCGCATGTTCTGAACCCGCCGGATCCGGCACCCTTGATGCACAGGGGAACGTCCTCGTATATCAGAGCCCTGGAAGGGTCTGATCCTCCAGCTCTCTCCATTGCCCTGATGTAGATCGCCGGATCGCTCTTATCCGCGCGGGAGCCTATGTCATCTAGTGTTGTAACATTGTTAAACATCCCGAGCACCCCGCATCTTCCGAGGCACGGCAGCGCGTGATCAGATGACAGCGCAGTTGCTGCCGCAAGTGAGAATCCGAGGTCCTTTGCCTTGCTCAGATACTCAAAAACACCTGGCTTGAGAGGAATATGTTTGTGGTAGTATTCAGATACCCGGTCGTTCCATTCCTGCATGATCTGCTCGGGAGTCTCATCCAGGTCAAAAAGATTCTTGGTGTGATCAGCAGCATCCCTTATGCAGAGCCTGGTGACCGCTTCAGTATATTCAGGAGTTACCTCGAATCCTCTGGCCCCCAGGAAATCGATGTCCACCTGATGCCAGACATAGAGTGAATCCAGGATCGTTCCGTCCAGGTCGAAAACAAGCACGTCAATGTCTTTCCTCAGCTCATTAAGGGAAGGTACGCTCATATTCCACGCTCCTTCCTTATCCTTGACAGCAGCCTGGGAAGGCCCTCTTCGAGGTCAGACCAGGTTGCTTCAAAATCACCGGTGTACCACGGATCAGCAACGTCGCGGTCAAGGAGCAAGCTGACGTTATCAAGAGACTCATTCGGGAACATCCACTTCATGTTGCGCAGGTTATTGTGATCCATCAGGATGATGTAATCGTAGTAAGCAAGGTCCCTCCTTGTTATCTGCCTTGCCGTCTTACCTGAACATGACAGGCCGTGAGCCTCCAGAATGCGCCTTGCAGGGGGATAAACAGGGTTGCCTATCTCCTCGGTTGACGTAGCTGCGGAAGCTATCTCGAACTGATCTGAAAGCCCCTCACGGCGCACCAGATCCTTCATCATGAATTCCCCGAGGGGCGAGCGGCAAATGTTGCCGTGGCACACGAAAAGTACTTTTATCATGGTTACGATTTACCCTGTTATGCTCCGAAAAGCGTTTGTTTTCAAGAGTTTCGCGATTACTCTTTCCAACCTGCCATTTTGGCTTTTCGTGGCATTTTGAGCCTTATCTTGGCATCAAAAGTGGTTAATTTCTTGGTTAAAAACAAAGACTTTAACCATAAGCATTTTCAAGGCTTGAGGGTTATTTACACAATCTTCAACTTAGTAATTTCCGCTTTTGCATCCTCATACTTTACATGTGTATAAGTGTTGAGCGTTACGCCTATCTCAGAATGTCCCATGAGGTATTGCAGTGTCTTTGGGTTACAGCCTGATTTTGCCATATTCGAACAGTAGGTATGTCTGCATACATGAGGTGTAACAAGAGGCATCTGAACCCTGTAGATATTGTTATACTTGATTCTAATATGCTTAAAGTAATGTTCCCAATGAAGCGAGTACATCACACTGCCATTTTTATCAAAGTAAAGAAAGCCTGTCTTTCCTTCGATAATCGGTTCTTTTTTCGGCGGTTTCCTGTTTTCAATAATCTTCTTAAAACAAGCTTCAACATCAGGCGTCATAGGTATAACCCTTGTTCCGCTTTCAGTTTTGGTCTGCTGGATATAATATCCTTTCGAACCATTTTTCATAAGCTGATGGTCGATGTTAATCGAGTGTTCTTCGAAGTTGATATCACTGACCGTCAAACCGCAGAACTCTGAGATGCGCATTCCAGTCTTAAAAAGGATATATATTCCTTCGTAATACTGGCTAAAATGGGAATCCTCTTTGACAAACTTAAGAAACTTACGCTCATCTTCACGGGTTAAAGCTTCTCTTCTCAGACTATCATTTACGATAACCTCTACAAGCTGAAATCCAAAAGGATTCTTTCTTATAAGGTCATCATCAACTGCCATTTGAAAAGCAGGTCTGAGAACACCTCTTATGCTATGAATCGAGCTATAGCCTCTTCCGTCTTTCTGCTGGAGCTTTATTAACCAGCATTTAGCATCAGAGATTCTTACGGTATCAATCCTTTTCTTCCCAAAAGGGTCTTTCTTCAAGATATTGATAACTGTTCCATAACCCTTTGTTGTTGTTTGTCTTACGTTTATTTTGGTGGAGATATATTTTTCAACCAGCTCCAAAACGGTAAGGTTTCCACCATGAGAAACAATATGATCAAACAAGTCAGCTTTAATCTGGGTTTCCAATTCTCTAAGAGATAGAGTTTTCTTTTTCCCAGCTGGTACAGGGTCATGTCTATCAAGTCTGATACTGTAGACTACTCTCGGTTTGCCAAATATGTCGTTATATCTAAAACGATAGCGACCATCGGGCATCTGAGATTCCCCATTGTGTAATATTCTTCCTCTGTTATCTCTCCTTTTATTCATTATTTATCGAACTCCTTTCGAAAAAACAGTCCGATACGATACATAGTAAATATATCATAACGGACTGAATACAGGTTAACTATTCCTTTATCCCATATAGGAAGTGCAATCATCTTTTAGATAATTGAAGATTCATCAATAAATCTCTCGAAATGCTTACGCTTTATCATGACTCGGTTACCATTGAGGATTAAGAAATCAGCACTGTTATTCTCTTCAATAATCTGACGAAGCCTTTTCTCTCCAATATGGAAGTACTCAGAAGCTTCGCGTACGGTTAATGTATATTTCTCCCAAATGGGTATATCCTTCATTTGAATCACTCCTTTCATCCTTCGAATTAGTTCTATCCCTATTATTCAATACTGTCGAAAACATCTTTTAAGATGTATGAGTCTTGGTTCTTTCTGCTATATTTATTTGGCTTCTTATCAACCTCATAATAGCCATTAAAAGGAAAATCACATTTCAAGTTATGTATCCAATCCATATCCAATAACATCACAGAAGATAATCGTCTGTAGAGTTGTTCACCCCTATCAATACCGCGACTAAGCTTATAATTCCTGAAAAAATCCACAGGACTGTACGGAGTGGTTATATATATTGTCTTAAAAGATAATGGCTTATTGAAATACCTTGATGAAACAGTTACTTTACCTCTTGAGAACGGGTCGAGAAGTGCAAGAAGCTCTGAGTAAGGAATTATCTCTGGTCTCAGCTCATCAAGGATAATTATCGGTTCTGCCGCGTAGAATTGTAGAGGATCTCTTGTAGCAGTGGTCTTAAAGTATGGCAAGCCTGTTTTAATAGCCAGAATCTCTGCTAATCGGCTCTTTCCGACTTCTGAACTACCGAACAACCAATGTGCTTCAACCATCGAATTATCATTTATCATCTGTTCGTGCAGTTTTTCTGCACTTCTTTCAAGATGTAATTCATGAGCCTTTTTCAACTTTTCTCCGACCTTTGCATACTCAGAACCGGTAAGCTGGTTCTTCGCCTCTGCATAAGTCATCTCTCCCGTTGCAACCAGATCAAGAATTCCGTTTATCTTGTTAGCATTAGAAACAGCATTAGCTCTAGATACCTTCTTAGTTATTCTTGCAATTGTAGAAGAGTAGTCAAAATTTGCTTTGACTTCATCGCATGAATATTGATGTTTATGTCTAGCATTATCAGTAGCATGAATGAGATAAGAAAAACCATTTTCAACAGAACCTTTCCAGATTTCTAAATACTGAGGAGTATCACCAATCTCTTTCGCCACCTGATTAACGGAACGTGCATTTTCGAACTGTAACATTATATGAATATGGTCTTCTGCAGCCGTGAGACCGTCTTCCTTCAAGTCTTTATCATGCAATATGCAAGCAATTCGTTTTGGTTTTAATACATCTTTTATGCGCGTATATATTTCTTCAACGCTCATATTGTCAGGCAGATATGACACTTTCTGAGAATACATGAAGTTGCGAAATTTCTTCGCTTGTTTGCCCTTAGGCATTGTGCCACCCCCTTTCATTTCTCTAGCATTAATTTTGTTGAACTGACACACTTTTTAAATTGTGCGGGGGTAATAACAAGCCCTACCCCCGCGATTTATAAGGCTTTGCGGTTATAAGACACCGACACAGCACAGCGTTACGCGCTACGCACTCGCACCTTCGCAATCCGCTCCTACGCACTCGTTTGCTACGCTCGCTCCGCTTGCTTCGCGCGTCGCGGCTTCGCAACTCGTTGCTTCGGAGCTCCTTGCTTCTGTACTCGTAGCTTCGCGCTCCACGCCATGCTTGTCGGTGTCGTCATAATACAACGATAACAACTTGGATAAGGCTCCGTACTCTCCAAACTCAAGGCGCGGGAATTTAATAAAACTAATTTTGTTATTTATGCCATCGTCAGCACTAAACCAGGCGTCTCCAGCAGAGTATTGACGCTCTCTCATTACACTCAAAGCTTCACTACTCCACAAATATCTTGCTTCATCCATAGATGGCTTAAAAAGCATCCTGATTCCACAAGCATTGTTAACTGCACTTTCTAGACCTCCTGTGCCAACTGATGCTTCTGCGACCGAAATAATCAAAAAACATCCAGCCGAAGCTCCTTGCGTAGCTATTTGTCGCAACAGACCTTGAAAATCCGCAAGACTGTAATCAGGCCTGTCTTTCGACGCTTTCTTTGGAAACATATCACTGATACTGACAAATTCGTCTAGGAAGAGTACGGAAGGCTTCATGCCCACTTCAAACCACTTTACAGCCTTACCTTGTGACTTGCAGAATTCATTAATCTTTCTTTGCCTTTCTACTCTTACCAGATTAAATTCCCTGATTGCATTCAAAATATGCTCAACGCTTCCATCTGGAGCAGGGGAGAGAACATGAGGACAAAGACTTAGCTCAGCTGATTTAGGATCTACGATAATAACCCTAGAACCAAAATCATCTCGTCCTAATTTCAAAATCGGTAACAAGAACACTGAGATAATCGCAGTTGTCTTTCCTGAACGGCTACGCCCTGCCACAATAGCCGAACTATTCAAAACACGAGAATAATCGATATATACATCGTTTCTTATGTATCTCTTAGTTAGATGAACAGGAATATCAGCTAAAGATGAATATACACTTTGCTGGTAGTAACTTATTACCACATTTTCAATGTAGTAATTTACGTATCTACCGGATAAGTCTTCATCTTTTGCAACAACCGCATAATCAGCATACTTATTTCTTAGACAACAAGATATAAATGTTTCCAAACTACTCACATCATCAAAATTCGCAGATATACAATCAATTCTAATCTTAAAGCCTTTTTCCGTTTTGCTTACTTCAACAGAAGGTTCGATTTCTCCATCCTTCAAATGAAGAGGATTTCCATAGCTGGAATCGCACAACGTTCTGCGAATAACATATTTAATGTCGCGTCTTGCGCTTCGACAAGTTTTTTCAATAATTGACATCAAAAACACCAATCCCGATAAAACTGCAAAAAACGTAGTAATTCCTGAAAAATTAATTTCATAATCCCACCCAAACGAACAGACAATACTTGAGGCAAGAAGTTCAATAGCCTTTGTAATTCCTGCGAAGAGAAGGAGCACCACTCCGAAGAGTATAATCTTCGGAGTGGGCGAGCAGTATCGTAAAGATGCATCTCTACGCCAACCACTCATCATCACTTCTCCTTGGGAATAACAGCAACAATATCATCGCAACGCACACTCAATTGATTTCGATATTCGCCAAATACAGAAGCGATAATATTACCCTTAGGTACAACCCTTGTTTCAATAGGAATATTTACATCCTTAGAAACCTTAAAAGAAATCTTTTCAAAGCGATTAGTAAATTCTTCGCCATCCTTAAACTTATAAACTGTATTATCGGTTGCTATAACGCAATCAACTTTCGTTCCAAGATGAGCTTTTGTATCAAAATCTACATACTCACTAATGCCAGTAACAAAGAATGTTTTGCCTTCTGCAAAAGCATCCCAATCAAACTTTATAAACTGATTCAAACCTTTCATTTCTCTTTACCTCCATTCTCAATATGTCCGTAAATAATAAACTCACCAATCTCACCGAATTCTCTGGATAGCTCACTACAAAGAGCCTCAACATCACACATGAAATCGTATGCATCATACTTTTTGCATCTGTATTCACATGCTTTAGCGTCGAGATTACAGACCGTTAATCCATTTACTCCAATTCCATTTAGCAACTCGTACAATGAATCACGATCTTCATCAGATGCCTCATATAAAGCCAGACACTTATCATAGCTATATTGATTCTTGATGGTTTCTATACCATTTTTGATGCGCAATTCCATTTCAGATTTGCTTGGTCGAATTGAATCTGCTTTTTTCTTGCGAGATTCATTCAGTTTAAGAATGATGATTTTTGCACCTTCATTTTTCATGATGGTTACCTCCGTTTATGATTTCTATCCCAGTTGCAACTGATGAAGGTATCTTACCCCAAGTTATGGGGCGTATTCAAAGAAAACTCATTTAAGAGAAAAGCGATTGATAAAACACGATAATGCTTGATATATAAAGCTTTGTGCATATAATTAAAGAAGGGGCGGTGATATAGAAAAAGGGGCGGTAGCCTCAAAAGGAGATTTATATGTCTAAAGATATTTATGATGAACTGTTTAACTTTTATTGCATAAGAAGAAATAGGGATAATATCAGAAATATTAGAAGGACTATAAGAGAACGTCTAAAGAAAGAATACCCTTCAAAGACATGGGATGAACTTGATGATTATCAAAAACACAAATTCAAAGTCTATGTCATGAAGGATTATTTACTAGAGCAATCTGGAAATAGAGATAAAGCCAATAAGAATCTCAAAGAAGCATACAACGAGTTGTTTGAGGCTTA
Organism: Mageeibacillus sp. UBA4314; assembly: GCA_002394605.1. GTDB lineage: Bacteria > Bacillota > Clostridia > Saccharofermentanales > Saccharofermentanaceae > Saccharofermentans. Next base: position 47,324 of record DGUI01000018.1, read on the forward strand.
TGAGGTCGTAGGTGAGCATAATAAGACCTATGAAACATTACACAAACAATACTTCAATGAATCGGATTCAGACGAAATACAGAAAGCGTCGTATAAAGAATACTGTTACGAACTCCGCAATATGTTTCCTGATGAACAAATTCCCAGCTTCGACGAATGGAAAAAGCACCCATTAAGGCTTTATGATATTCAACAAGAAAAGCTTCATGATGAATTAAAAGCTTATCAAAACAAAAACTACAATAATACTAAGCAAGTCCCACAAGATAAAATAGACCATGTTGTCTTAGAATGCGTCGTAAAGGTAATTGAAGATAAATTGAAAACCGAGATAAACATAGACGATATAACGCATTGTTTAGAAGCATCTTTTTATACAGATATTATTGAGAGCAACAAGCAATCCATTACTAAACCTGCACTATCGTCTGAAAAAGAGAATCCCATAAACGATACAATGCTTAAGAGTTATGACATAATTGAATCAATAAAGAGGCTTAATAAACTTGATTTCATTTCACCAGCAGAGGATAAGAAGCAAAAATAATATGCAGCCTCATTACTATTTGAAGTAAAGAGGGTGCATATTACTGATGCATACTTTATTACTAAGAAAAATAAATCAACTTCTGTCAGGATCAATAGAGATAAAATTCTCTATTGGCTTCCATACGTTACTATTCAATACGTTTTCATCCCACTCAGTATTCGACATATAAATCTGAGAACCGACAGCACGAACAAAACCCCATTTGATATTACTATATTTCTTAGCATACTCCTTCAACGCATCAAACTTCTTACCGGCATATCCATCAATATTGTTCGAACTACCATCAGCAGTCATACCACCTTTTGCCTCTATAACCCAAACGCTACCATCCTTTGTTTGAATGATATAGTCAGGATAGAAATGGCTTCTCCTGAACGCTTTGCGATAGACAATACCAAAGTATTCATCACCCTTGTCGCCGTTCTTATAAACATACTCCACGGACTGACTGTTATCATCGCACCATTTTTCAAAAGCTATCTCCGTGCATGTTCTGTTAGGAGAAATCAGAATATTATTTCCATATCCTTCAAAAACATTAGTTCCAAGAATCTTTGTAGCAGCTATCTTCTTATGCTGTTTGTAATACTGATATGCAGGAATATGCCATTCTTTTTCCAGAACATCCGTTTCTTTAACATCAGAAATCTTGCTTTCGTCGATCTGACTGAACAACTCAACAAGCTTATCTCTATTATTAACAAGGAAGGCATTATACTCTCTGAGAGACATATCATCTAAGAGCTTATTCTGTCTTTCAAACTCTTTCTCTTCTTCCGAGAACAATGACATCTGCATATCCATCGGGCCGAAAAGAATTCTCAACGCATTATTTGATATGTTCTCGTCGATACCGATAGCTCTTGCAATCTTACGCTTAGCATCTCTGATGATAAAACCATCATCATGGTTATTAATCTGATGCTCGCCACCAAAGATTGAATTAAGCTTAGTCATATCATGGGTAGTTCTTGCAACACCTTCAATAGCGGATGTCTTAAGCTTAGTACCAAACACATACCCTTTACTTACCTCCATTTCGCGCTTATCAAGTCTACCGTCGCCATTCAAATCGCATTCTGTAAGCATCTGGTCACGGACTACCTTAACAACCGCTTCGGGATTAACAGAGATTCTGTCATTACCATCAAGCAATTCTCTCGTAAGCGTAATATCGGGAGCCGACATCTTTTTCTTATATTGATATGTATAGAAGCTGTCAGTAACGCTGGAAGTTAATCCTTCTGAGAACTCGCTATCAAGAGTGTAAAGGTAACAGCAATCCAGCAAATCATTGTCATAATGCTTTCTTTCAGGCATTCTGCGAATTCTTCCAACAGTCTGAATATTGAATCTTTCAGTACCTCCTTCACGGAGCTTAACGAGAATCTTTGCACGAGGGCAATCCCATCCAGTAGCAATAGCCTGCTTGAAGAGCAAGAATCTATATTCTCCGTTGAGCTTAGTTATTTCTTCGGGATTATCTGGATGGTCTCCAGAAAACCACGATGCAACAAAGCCTGATGATTCAGGATATCCCATATCAGAAAGAGCTTGCTTTACTCGGTCTATCCATTCAGGATATCCATTGGGGAACTGTATAACCACAAGCGGATTGACATCAATTCCAAACTTCTCATATTCTGCCTTGATGGCTTTGCGTTTGTTATCAGCCATTTCAAGAAGCATCAAATCATCATCTAAGTTATTATTTTCCTGTATAGCCTGAGTAACACCCTCATTAACCGAAATACCCATGGCAATCAATCCAGCGCTAATTACATCATCATCGGTAATTGTTTCAACATGATCTGCGACAGTAACAGGTGTCGCAGAAATTCTTAAAACATGAACTGGATTAATATTTGCTATATATTGATTAGCCGTATCACGATATTTGTGTTCTTCATCAATAAGCATGAAGATATTGATATTAGAGTTATGGCAAGCATATATTTTGGACATGAAGTCCTTATGCTCACCCTCTTTTAAAACAACATTAGATTTACTATTAATCTTATCCCAGTTAATAAAGTATACTTGTCCTTTGGGGTCTGGTTCACTAATAAACGAATACACATCTCCATAAGGAATACCCGAGGTCAATTCCTCAAAACTATCCTGAGACTGTTTATGCAATCCGCCTGCACCAGGACACAACCAAAGAAAAACAGTATTAGGATTTTCATCCAAATAATCATCAATAAACTTACAAACCATGACGGTTTTGCCTGAACCTGTAGGTGCATATAAAACCATTTCGTGATGGTCAGCGCATTTACTTAATAAACTTTCTTCATGTAAAACTTGAAACTTGAAAAGAGTGCCGTTAAACATTATTCAGCCACCTCCTTTAATTCTTGCCCAAAGAATTCTCTCGGAATATACTTGAATCCTTTGTTCTTAAGCATTTTCATCTCATCAGCGTTTAGAATTATATTCTGATTAAGCCAAATGTTTTCAACTTTCTCATACAAAACAGGGTCGAGGATATTTTTCCTAACATCATCTTTATTAAGCAAGATTACATTCTTTTCACCATCTATTTCAATAGCGTTTTGCAGCTCTATCATTTCCTTGATGTGTAAACACAAAGCATTGCTCAATAAGTAATCATCAGGTTTTCGAGGAGTCCAATCACATTTAAAATACTTTACATTTTCAATGAACCCATCTGACATCGGTATATCACTACCTAAATATGTACCCTTAATAGGCTTGCCATTTACATCCGTACCTTCTATAAAACACTTAATTCTCGGCCATGTTACAGCTTGCGCAATTCCCTTGGCTTCCCATTCAGCATCGCCTTTATGGACATTTCTCTTTTCAAACTCTTTTTGTTCTTCTTCACTTATCTCGTTATTAGTAACAAGTATAGTATGTCGATTTCCACCTAATTCTGCATTTAATAAATTAACTGCGTGCATCGTAGTTCCTGAACCTGCAAAGAAATCAAGAATAACGGCATCTGGTTTATCCTCTACGAAGAATCTAATTACATCATGAACTGCATACAATGATTTAGGAAATGAGAAAATTTTCGTATCAAACACTCTTTTTAACAAAGAAGCGCCTTGTTCTCTGGCACTATGACTGGATATTCTCCATTGCGTGCCGGGAATGAAAGGCGCGCCTTCATCCTGAGCATCGCTTAAAATCACGGTGCCATACTTATCCTTGCCAAGAACTTTAAACAGTCCACTTTCGACCTTTTGACGTTCACCCTCAGCTAAATACTGCGCAACGTATCCCCATTTTTTGGAATAAGTCACCTTAATATACCCTTTATCCAATAACGTTTTGATGCTATCTTGGCTTATCTGCCAGCATCCTTCGTCTCCGTTTGGCTTTAATGGCCAAATAGTTATGCATCCCTGTTGTTGAAGGATATCATCAGCATGTAATTCAACAGGCAACGAATCACCTGTTCCTATCACATGGGAACCATCTTCACTCAAATAAATAGGATAAAACTGATTCGGAGCATCTGCCCTCGTATCATGTGATCCTTGTCGTCTTATAGGCCTCCAACGAGCAGAATCTTTTCCAGAACTCTTGGCAGTTAACCACTCTTCACTCAGGGGAAGTTTTTTAGGAACAGATTTTCCGAAACGCAAAATAAAAATGTATTCATCTGTTCTATAGAAATCACCTTCGCGTGCTACGCCACTTGGGTTTATAACACTACTAATCATCTGCATATTAGCCTCAGGGAACAATTCTTCTAACAGGCATCCCAGATGAAGATATTCCTTTTCATCAATGGTACATATTAATACAGAATCATCTTGATTTAGAAGCCTTTTTGCCATTAACAGGCGTGTTTTCATCATCGAAAGCCATTTGCTATGTCTATATACATCATTTCCATCAACATAATCGTTATTATACTTCCAATCACGTGCCCCCGTATTATAAGGCGGGTCGATATATATGCATGATATCTTGCCCCTATGTGTTTTCTCGAGAAGATATAGAGCTTGTAGATTATCACCCTCAATAATAAAATTCCAAGCTCGGTCTTTGTCTTTACATAACCTTTTTGAATCATCCGCGCAAAAAACAGGGATATATTCTTTCAACATATCATCTACAGCTTCAGTATGCTCTTCAAAAACTAAGCCGAATTTCTTATCTTTTAAGTGATTCTCAATCTCATTAAAAGCTCGAATGGAATCATCATCCGAATGGTCTTTTTTCAACTTTTCAAGAAATGCGAGCATTTGTTCTCGCTTCTGCTTTGTAATATTTGCCATATTAAAACCCCTAAATATAAGTAATCTTTTATTATATAATAATAGAAGTGCCTATATTCATCAATGAAAAAACGGTCAGATTTCAAATCCAACCGCTTCATAATATAAAAAAGATGTATCGTATCGAACCTTAGTATTTTTTGTTTGACAACAGGCAAACTTGGTTAATTTTTGGTTAATCCTGAGTATAAATACCCGCAATCACCTGATTTCAGTACCTATCGCAAAAACGGCAGATATTGCCGTGACATACGAACAAAACTTTAATCATACTTATAATTTTCCTTTCAATTCTCAGCTTATAACTCATCCATCATTAAGAAATCTTTAAGTTTATAGTGATATACCGTACTGGTAGAATAGTCTATATCATCACTTGTTATGATGATCTTCTTCATTGAGTTATCAATGTTTGAGAAAGCAGAGAATTCTCTTTCATAAGCCTTATCCTCAGCCACAGAATATGCGACTTGGATCAGATAGGTCTTGCCGTCTTTTTCTGCCCTGAAATCAATCTCTCTGCCTTTATTATCATATACAGTCACTTCATACCCCATGAACAGCAGTTCGTTAAGGACGATATTTTCGAGATTGTGTGTAAGGTCATATCTGGTCCCGGAAACCCGGATACTATTCATAGAAACATCTTCATCATAAAGCTTGTAATAATAATTCAGTTTAGCTTTAGCTTTAGGGGAGTAAATAGCAACATACGCTATAACATATGCTTCCTTAAGATATCCAAGATACTTAATAACGGTTGGAACAGAAACGGATATGTTTTTACCTTTCATGTAATCCGATATAGACTTGGCGCTGAATACACGTGCGTTGGATATCAAGATATAATCTACGATTCTTTCAAACTCTTCCTTTTTGCGTATCTTATAACGGTTTTCAAGGTCGTTATATACGATCGTATCGTTCAGATCGGTGAGATAGCGTCTTTTTGCCGCGACATCATCCTGCGCTAGAGCTGCAGGGAAGCCGCCCCAGACAAGATAATCGGATATGCTGTATTCTTTATTATTCTGCTCTGCATATTCCAGGATTTCCTTATATACGAATGGTCTTACCCGGAATGATATATATCGTCCAGATAATTCTTTGGTGAATTCCTTGGATAGAAGTTTGGAATTGCTGCCAGATATAAAAACCGAGCAATTTTTCAGTCGCAAAGTACGACAAGCCTCATTCCATTCTTTAACATTCTGTATCTCGTCAAGGAACACATACAATTTTTCTTTTTTTATACACTTACCGACATAGTCGATAAGTGCATCAGCATCAGGAATCAGGTTTCTTGTCGGTTTAAGATCAAAGTCAAGAAAGAGGCATGGTTTACCAGCAGCTTTTATCTCATCCTGAACCTGTTCCAGGATAACAGACTTTCCACATCTTCTTATTCCAGTAATAATCTTGATCAGATCACTATCGTAAAATGGTCTGATCTGCTTTAGATAGTGTTCTCTTATTACCATGTGGATACCTCCGAGGCTTTTGCTTCAAGATAATTCTACTTTAAGATTTTGCCGAGGTCAACAAAATCTTAAAATAGCATTTAAAAATAATCACTCAAGGGGTGAAATCTTTAAATACGATATTTGCGATTAAAATCAATGGTTGACTATGGATTTAACCGCATTTTCTCGTTTCCCAAATAAAAACGATCCCGGAGTATTCTCCGGGACCGCGGTTAATCATATCGGGCGTCATTTGTAGTAAAACTGTAGTAAATCTCAGACCGTATCGTGGTTTATCGTGCTACTACAAAGCTTATCTACGCTGACAACATCTATATTGCCGTGACAGACGAACAGTACATTTATCATAACTCATACCTCCCATTAATTCATATACAGAGCGTATAGATAATAACATTCTTTTTTATAGACAAAATGTCATATACGCTGGTATGCACACTATATTATCTTTTATATTCAAATTTTTCGGATGAATAATATAGCTCTCTCCTATTCTTGATTTGTATTTTTCCATAAATCTATTCAATGAAGTTGTAGTATATTTTTTCCCTGACTTAACTTCAATCGGGTACATCTTATATTTTAGCTTACTGTTATTGGATATAATGAAATCTATTTCTATATCATTACGATGTTTTTCTATAGAGTAATGAGTATAAAAATATAGTTTGTGTCCATTTGCTACAAGCATCTGTGCAATTACGTTCTCATATAACATTCCTTCATTAACAGATAGCTTGTCATTAAGTATCTGCGCGTATACCTCACTCTCGAGTAACTCATTCTCATCAAAAGCATGGCTAAGCAAGAGTCCGGTATCACCAAGATAGCATTTAACATAAGTACGTTCCTCGTTTATTGAAAGACCTACATTGGGATCATTGCACAGGAAGCATTCGTTTGAGATCATAGAATCAGACAACCAGAAGAATGTATCGCTGTATTGATCCGCATAACTACCTTCTTGTATATCTTTAAACACCACACGTTTCTCATGTTGTGACAACAAACCTGGAATTTGATCAAAAATCGCCAAAACCTTACTACGGTACTGTGCTTTAATCTTCATGATATCATTACGATACAGTTTCAAGATATCTCGCTTTTCAGCATCTGCCAGACTAAAGTTTTTCTCATTTTCAATGTAAAGAATAACCGGTTTGGGCATACCTCCTACCAGCATATACTGCTTAAATAGCATCATTGCCTTATTATGCATTCCTCTTTCCAGTGGTTCTCTCTTTTCAAAGCAGCTCCTTATATAACCTATTAACTGATCTTCTCCAAGTGCCCAGGCAAATTCCTCAAAATCAAGAGGATACATCGTGATACTTCTCTCCTCGGAAGGAATTACGATATCCTTTACATTTTCCTTGATTGATATCAACGATCCGGTTTCTATATAATCATATCTGCCATCTGCAACGAGATACTTTATTGCAGCTCTGGCCTGAGGAAACATCTGCACTTCATCAAAAATCAGCACTGACTTTCTCGGAACAAGCTTAACACCATAATACGTGCTAAGTAACATGAATAAATCATCCAGCTTATTTAGGTATTGATTAAAGTATTCTTCTACAACCTTATCCTTTTTTGCAAAATCAATAAGGATATATGATTCATATTCCTGCTTGGCAAATTCCTCTACGATTGTGGATTTGCCAATACGTCTGGCACCTTCCACCATTATCGCTTTTGTTCCCGGACATTCACGTTTCCAATTCAGCAACTTGCTATAGATTTTTCTTTTTAAGATCATTATATTTCTCCTTGAAGGTCTCAGTTGCATTATTATCATATCAATATGATTATACGCACATTTGGCAATTACCTAATCTTTGATTATGCGCACATAATATCATTCATTTTGATTATGCGCAACATAATCTCAGCTATTTTTTTGATTATACGCACATTTTGTCAAAAAGTTGTTCACCCCCAAAATATCCTTTCCCTGTCATTGGACCAATAGTGAATTATTTAACGCGAATGGACCTCTCGCAAAAGGTATAAACGAGGTATAAAACGCACATGCCGACTCCTTGAAAACCTACTGTTTTCTTCATGATGAATGGGAAAGCTGCTATACAAAAAGCACGCACTCCAGGAATACTGCTGCGGTTAAGCCAATCTGGTGCAAGATCAAAAAAGCCTATTGACTCTCACATTATGTGAGAGATTATCATTGTAGTGAGCTCAACAAGATACCAACCATGGAGGTAGACAAAAATGCTAAAGATCGGTGAATTTTCAAAACTATCCAGAGTAAGCATCAGGATGTTGCGCCACTATGATGATATCGGACTTTTGAAACCGGCAGAGACCGATGATCTTACGGGGTACCGGTATTATCGTGAGGAACAGCTTTATGCCATCGGAAGGATCACATCACTCAAGGATATGGGCTTTGCACTTGCAGACATCATCAAGATCCTTGACAGTTATGATGATAAAGATAAGATGGATGCATTTCTGTCAGAGAGGCAGAAGGAACTTACAAAGCTTTCCCGGGATACGGAGTACAAACTGATGCTTCTGGAAACAGCCAGATCAAGGCTGAGAAAGGAGCAGAACATGAGTTTTGATGTAACAGTAAAAACAATACCTGAGAGGTACGCAGCTACGGTGAGGATGGTGGTTCCCCATTATGAAGATGAGGGATTGCTGTGGGGCACAATGATGAGCGAATGCAAGAACCTTGTGCCGGCAGATCCCTGCCTTGCAGTGGCAGAGTTTCTTGATCCCGAGTTCAAGGAGGAAAACGTTGAGATCGTTGCATGGATGACCGTTAGTGGTTCTTACAGCGATACGGAACACGTGGAATTCAAGACGCTTCCTGAAGTAAAGGTTGCAAGCTGTATCATTAAGGGCAGCTACGATCAGATGGGTGAAGCATATGCATCCGTAGCTTCATGGATCACGGCGAACGGCTACAAGATGAACGGACCTATGTTCAACATCTATCATGTAGGTCCTGTGCAGGCTAAGGATCCTGCTGATTATGTGACGGAAGCATGTTTCCCTATTGCGTAATTGCTCCCGGCATGTCCTTTAGAAAGATCCCTTGACCTGTGCAAGGAACTTACCGGCGATGGGTGTGAAGGTCTGATATCTGTTCCAGATCAGATACAGCTTTGTCTCCTGCTTCGGAGACAGCGGGCGGAACACCAGGTCGCTTTCTTCAGAACAATCGATCAGGTGCTCGAAAGTAAGAAGAATCCCCAGACCTTCCTTTGCAAACATCGAGGCATTATATGAGAGGCGGAAAGAACCCTCCAGATGCAGCTTTGGGAAACTCTCGCCTGCCCATTCAGGTATCTCGATATTCCAGCTTTGTTCAGAGCAGAAGAGAGGCTGGCCGATCAGGTCAGAGACCTTTATGCTCTTTTTCTTTGCGAGAGGATGGCTCTTCAGCATGACAGCTCCCCAGCGGTCCGAAGAGGGGAAGGGAAGGTATTCGTACTTCTCTTTGTTTGGGAGTTCGCATATCACCCCGAAATCAAGTATGCCCTTGTCGAGCTTCTCCGTTACCTGCTCCGTATCCCCGCTTGTTATGTGGTAAGTAAAGGAGGGATATCTGTCCTTAAGCTTTTTGATCTCGCGTGCAAGCAGGGCTATCTGATATGACTCTCCAAGCCCGAAATAGATATCGCCGCCGGTGACGTCATCAAGAGAGATGAATTCCTGCTCGATCTTATCTGCCATCGCGATCAGGTCTTCGGCTCGGTCGCGGAGAAGCATGCCTTCATCGGTCAGCTTGATGGAGAAACTGTGACGGGTAAAGAGCTTTTTGCCAAGCTCATCTTCAAGAGCCCTGAGCGCTTTGGACAGGGTCGGCTGTGTCACGTGCAGGATCTCTGCCGCATGGGACATATTCTCTTCTCTGGCAACGGCAAGAAAGTAACGAAGGTTCTTGATCTCCATAACATACCTCTTTCTATGATATTCCAATATGGCATATCACGATATTCATTTTATTCATTAGCGCATTATTTGGCAATCCCTTATACTGACCTCAACGGATGGTAACAACGCATTTGAACGGAGATATGATCATGGATCTTGAAGTGATGATCGACAACTTATCAGACATCGGCTGCAGCGATGAACAGCAAAAAAGAGCGAAGATCCTCTACGGATCCGGGGAGAAAGAAGAACTGATCCGGTATCTTAAGAAGTGCCGGTGCGGTCTGATAGAAGAAATGCATGAGAGTCAGAGGAAGGTGGACAGGATGGATCATCTGATCCGTAAAGCTGAAAGATCATAAGTAAAAGAGCCAAGGAGGTATATGGCAATGATCAGGAAAGAAGAACTGAGACTTACAACAGAGTGGGACAAGACATTTCCTATGAGCAGTAAGGTGGAGCACAGCAAGGTAACATTTGTGAACCGTTATGGCATCACGCTGGCGGCTGATATGTATGTTCCGAAGGATGCGGAAGGGAAGCTTCCTGCCATCGCGGTAAGCGGTCCTTTCGGTGCCGTTAAGGAACAGTGCTCAGGACTCTACGCCCAGACCATGGCAGAGAGGGGATTTGTTACATTGGCATTTGATCCTTCTTATACCGGTGAGAGCGGCGGTGAGCCGAGATACATGGCATCTCCTGACATCAATACCGAAGACTTCATGGCTGCAGTTGATCTCCTGAGCATGGATGACAGGGTCGATCCTGAGCATATAGGAATCATCGGGATCTGCGGCTGGGGAGGAATGGCTGTTAACACGGCTGCATTAGATCCCCGCATCAAAGTAACGGTTGCTTCGACCATGTATGACATGACAAGGGTAAATGCAAACGGTTATTTCGATTCGGAAGACTCGGAAGAGCAGAGGTATGAGAAGAAGAAGGCGATGGCTTCACAGCGCCTGGAAGATCTGAAGAATGGTGCTTATAAGCGCGCCGGAGGATGTCTGCCCCTTCCTGTTCCTGATGATGCTCCTTTCTTTGTGAAGGATTACAGCGAATACTATAAGGGCAGGGCATATCACCCGAGGTCACTTAACTCCAATGAGGGCTGGAACGTGACCGGATGTCAGTCATTCATGAATCAGCCCATCCTTAAATACTCGAATGAGATCAGGAGCGCAGTATTGATCATCCACGGGGAAAAAGCACATTCCTGTTATTTCTCGAAGGATGCATATGCAAATATGGTGAAGGACAGCAAGTACACTGATAACAAGGAACTGATGATCATTCCGGGGGCTGTTCATACGGATCTGTATGACAACCTTGACGTGATACCTTTCGATCATATCGAAGAGTTCATGAGGAAGTACATATGAAGCCATACAAGGCATTTGTATTCCTTATGGCGGCATCTGTGATGCTGGTGACTGCGGCATGCGGCAAAACCGCTGCTGATACTGACATCGGCATCAGCAAAACGCCGGCAACGGCAGCAAGCACGGAGGTGAGCGATATGCGGTCGCTGACAATGAAGATCGGAGACAGAGAAGTCGATGTTGCATGGGAAGATAATGATTCCGTAAAGGAACTGAAGAACCTGGCTTCATCCGGATTGACCATAGAGATGTCCATGTATGGCGGATTCGAGCAGGTAGGTCCGATCGGCCGGAATATCGCAAGAGATGATAAGCAGACAACGACGGCTCCGGGAGACATTGTTCTTTATTCCGGCGACAGCATAGTATTGTTCTATGGATCCAATTCCTGGTCATATACGAGACTCGGAAAGATCAATATGAAAGAGAATGAATTAGAAGAAATGCTTGGCAATGGTGACGTTACGGTCACGCTCAGTATTTGTTAGGAGGACATATGGCAAAGAAGGTCTTGATAATAGAAACAAGCCTGAGAACGGGAAGCAATTCAGATATCCTGGCTCAGAGTTTTGCACAAGGCGCAGAGGATGCCGGAAATGAAGTGGAGACCGTCTCGCTCAAAGGTAAGAAGATAACTTTTTGTACCGGCTGTTTTGCATGCCAGAAGCTGGGCAGATGTGTTATTGCAGATGATGCTAACGAGATAACGGAAAAGATCCTTGCCGCTGATGTAGTAGTATGGTCTACTCCGATCTATTACTATGAGATGAGCGGGCAGATGAAGACCATGATAGACCGTGCAAATTCATTGTATCCGAGAGAATACAGGTTCAGGGAGGTTTATCTGTTATCAACAGCTGCTGAAGATGAGGAATATACGGATGAGAAGGCTGTAAGCGGAGTTAATGGCTGGGTCGACTGTTTCGAGAATGCCAGGTTCAAGGGGAAGGTCTTCGCAGGCGGTGTCAATGAGCGTGGAGAGATCGAAGGGCATAAGGCACTGGATGAAGCTTATAAGATGGGCAGATCGGTCTGAACGATTAGAAAAACACTTGAAACCGGCGGCAGAGTCGATATAATTATCTTGGTGTTAGCAAGTGCTAACATTACAGAGGGGAGATGATCAGACTGACCGGATCAAACAAAGAAGAGATAACAGATCACATTCCCGTGAATGATCTGCCATATTGCAAGACTGTAAGGGAATGGCTTTCTGACAGATACGGACAGGAAGCGGACCAGATATGGGCAGACACGGTAGAAAACTATAACAACTATCTTAAGGACCTCCCGGATTATGGAGGGAAGAAGAACGGACACGCCATGGCGATCTATGGCGGGCTTCTTATATTTGCACTTTACCCCGTCTTGCCGGATCAGCCCCCGATTGAAGATCTTCAGGGTTTTGTAAGCAACATGTTCATGGGGTCGTTTACAAGTCTAGGGAAGATATTTGATCTGAACCGTTCTTTTGATATGTGGCTAATAGATAAGGTATTCCGCAGATCAGGGAACCGTGACCGGAAGGATGCAGGATCGTATCCGGCCGGGTTTATCAATGTGGATGAGCCGTATGATAAGGTCCATCATGCTGCCCGTTATCATTTCACGCAGTGTCCGAATGCTGAATTTGCCAAGAGTCATGGGCTTCTTCAATTCCGAAGGTGAGTGACACTTACAATTGAACATACTCGCTATCTTAATCCCGGCCAGAGTGGGTGAACAAAGCCGGACTATCAATTCCTCAGGCAAGTAGTAATATCTCCATTCCGTTGGTTTTGTTAGCCGAGGCTAACAAAACAGATTATGCTTTATCGGGGGAGGTTTGTCAATATGATAATGGTATAATCATCATATAAAGATCGATCATAGAAGGAATACAATATGCCCAGTTTTATGAAGGAAGCGATCAAGAAGACTTTTATGGAGCTTCTTACGGAAATGCCTCTGTCGGAGATCACTGTAAAGATGATCGTAGAGAGGTGCGGTATTAACCGTAATTCTTTCTACTACCACTTTCAGGGGATCCCCTCACTGATCGAAGAGATGGTCAAGGAAGAGGCGGATATGTTGATCAGCAGGTATGACACAATCGATTCACTGGAGACTGCATTACATGCGGCGGCTTCGTTCGTTGAGGAGCAGCGGGCAGCAGTTCTGCACATCTATAACTCCATAAGCCGCGATGTCTTTGAGAAATACCTCTGGATGATATGCGATTATGTCGTGAATAAATATCTTCAGGGACTCATTCGGGATGTCGATATCTCAGAAGTTGACAGGGAGATCATTGCCAGGTTCTTCCGATGCGAATGTTTCGGGCTGATGATCTACTGGCTGGACCGCAGGATGGAGACGAACATGGAGGAACACATCAGCCGTTTCTGCCAGATGTACAGGAATATGCCTGAAGAAATGATCGAGAGAGCCATGGAGAAATAAGCCTGTTTTGTTAGACAATTTCGCACACGTGTCTAAATTTTAGACACGTGTCTTATTTTTGTCCATTTTCCTGAACGGTCCGCGGTTGTATCTTTGTATTGAGTTAAGAACAAAAGATTTAAACGGGAAAGGATAGTTAAGATGAGTTTTTCGAGAGCAGTGGTTAAGCATAAGGTCTTGATACTGATCATCACACTCCTCCTCCTGATACCGTCAGTCTTCGGGTATATCAACACAAGAGTCAATTATGACATGCTTGATTATCTGCCAAAAGATATGGAGACCGTTATCGGGCAGGATGAACTGTTGAATGAATTCGGTAAAGGTGCATTCTCATTCATTATCGTTGAGAACATGACGCCGCTTCAGGTAGCTGATCTGAAGGCGGAAGTCGAGAAGGTCGAGCATGTGGAATCCGTGATCTGGTATGATTCCATCCTTGATATCTCAGTCCCTAAGGAGATGCTGCCTAAGAAGGTCTACGACGCATTTAATACTGACCATTCGACTATAATGGCGGTCTTCTTTGATTCCTCCACTTCGTCAGACGATACGATGCAGGCGATCGCATCGATCAGGAAGATAGCTGACAAGCAGTGCTTTGTGTCCGGAATGTCAGCACTGGTAACAGACCTTAAGGATCTGTGCGAGAAAGAGGAACCGATATATGTCGGCATAGCTGTCGTACTGGCACTCCTGGCAATGATGCTCCTTTTGGACAGTTTCCTGGCACCTGTTGTCTTTATCGTCTCGATCGGCATGATGATCGTCCTGAACCTGGGTTCGAACATCTTCCTGGGTGAGACATCCTACATAACCAAAGCGCTGTCGGCAGTGCTGCAGCTTGCCGTTACGATGGACTACTCCATATTCCTGTGGCACAGTTATAACGAGCAGAGGGAGAAGATCAGTGACAGGGATGAGGCCATGGCCGTAGCGATCTGCAAGACCCTGTCGAGCGTCATCGGAAGTTCTGTTACAACGGTAGCCGGTTTTATCGCACTCTGCTTCATGAGCTTTACGATGGGACGCGACCTCGGCATAGTCATGGCCAAGGGTGTCATCATCGGTGTCATCGGATGCATAACGGTTCTTCCGTCCATGATCCTCGTACTTGATAAGCCTCTGCAGAAGAGCAGGCACAGATCGCTCATTCCTTCAGGCGGTGGAATATCCCGGATGATCATAAAGATCTTCCCGGTATTCCTGATCCTGTTTGCTGTCTTGCTGGTACCTGCTTACTACGGGTATAGAGAAGCAAATAACGAAGTGTATTACGTCATCTCAGAGTCGATCCCGCAGGATATGCCGAATGTCGTTGCGAACAATAAGCTGAAGCAGGATTTCGACATGGCTACGCAGCATATGGTGCTGACTGATGCAACACTCGATCCTGCAGTTACCAGGAAGATGGTCAGCGAGATGGAGCAGGTTGACGGAGTCAACTACGTGCTGTCACTGGAATCACTGGTCGGTTCGGATGTTCCGCAGGATATCCTTCCTGATAAGATAACCGACATCCTGAAGAGCGACAAGCGCGAGCTGATGCTGATCAATGCAAAGTACGGCATCGCCACGGACGAGCTCAATGCGCAGATAACCGAACTGAATGCTATCCTGAAGAAATACGATCCGAACGGTCTCCTCATCGGCGAGGGTCCCTGCACAAAGGATCTCATAGATACTACCGATGTTGATTTCCGTGTAGTAACGATCGTTTCCGTAGTGCTGGTATTCCTGATCATAGCGATCGTTACGAGGAGCTTCTCATTGCCGTTTATCCTGATATCGGTAATAGAGCTTGCGATATTCATCAACCTCGGCATCCCGCATTATACGGGACAGAGCATGCCGTTCATCGGCCCCATATTCATAACTACGATCCAGCTCGGTGCCACGGTGGATTATGCGATACTCATGACCACGAGATACAAAGAGGAGCGCATGCTGGGTTTGGAACGTCGCGATGCGGTACTGACGGCATTAAGGACATCGATACCTTCGATCATCGTATCAGGCACGGGGTTGTTTGCAGCAACGATAGGTGTCGCGGTCTATTCGAATGTGGACATGATCAGTTCGATGTGTGTCCTTCTGGCAAGGGGTGCATTGATCAGCATGCTGATGGTCATCTTCGTCCTCCCGTCGATGCTCATGGCTTTTGACGGACTGATCAGGCGCACAACTTTCGGAATGAGCAAGGATAACAAAAACAGGCCTTCTGAGATAGGAAAGGAGCAAATATCATGAATGCAATGACTAATAAGACTGTAGCTTTGGCACTTGGAGTGAGCATGCTGTCCATGGGGATAGGCGGTGCGACTGCCATGGCATTCAACCAGTCAGAAGAACAGCAGCCTGCATTGGTAACAGCAGGCGATACTTCTGATGATCTGATCAGATATATGGATGATACGGGCAGCGCTCCTGATACTGATGAAGCGTTCAAGGAAGAGACGGTATATGTGATCTCCGGCAAGGACGGTACGGTCCAAAAGGTGATCGTAAGCGACTGGATCCGCAACACGGCGGGCAAGACGGGCATCAAGGATGTGACCGGACTTACGGATATCGAGGTCCTCAAGGACGGGGAGAGCTTTACACTTGGCGGAGACAACACACGTGTCTGGGATACGACCACAGACGATGTCTATTACCAGGGCAGCATCTCGAAAGAGATCCCCGTTGACATGAAGGTCTCCTATTATCTTGATGGATCTCCCATATCGCCCGATGAGCTTCCAGGCAAGAGCGGACGTGTCACGATACGTTTTGACTACACGAACAATGCATATGTTATGAAGGACATCGACGGCAAGCAGGAGAAGATATACGTTCCGTTCACGATGCTGACCGGAGTGCTTCTCGACAATGAGAAGTTCAGCAACATCTCCGTATCCAACGGCAAGATCGTCAATGACGGAAGCAGGACGGCAGTTGTCGGATTTGCTTTCCCCGGACTTAAGGAAGACCTCGGCATCACAACTGATAAGTTTGACATTCCCGAATATGTTGAATTCAGTGCTGACTGCAAGGATTTCGGAATGGGCATGTCAATGACTATCGCTTCCACGGATCTTATTAGCAAGCTCGATCCTGATAAGATCACTTCCGAAGATGACATGGACATAGATGAGGCACTCGATAAACTGACTGATGCCATGAAGGAACTCACCGACGGGTCTTCCAAACTCTATGACGGACTTTGTACTCTGCTTACAAAGTCAAAGGATCTCGTATCCGGTGTGGATAAGCTTGCTGAAGGGGCAAAGAAGCTTAACGATGGAGCAGGTGCCCTTGATGACGGAGCAGACAAGCTGTCCAAGGGAACAACACAGCTCTATACAGGTCTCTCCACTCTGGATTCACATTCTTCTGATCTGAATGACGGTGCAAAGAAAGTGTTTGAGTCACTCCTTGCAACTGCTCAGGACCAGCTTACGGCATCAGGTCTTAAAGTGCCGAAGATGACTATCAGCAACTACGATGATGTCCTCAACAAGATAATCAGTTCACTCGATGAGAAGAAAGTATATAAGAAGGCTCTCGAAGCCGTTACCGCAGCAGTGGAAGAGAAGCGTGACTATATTGCAAGCCAGGTTACGGCAGCTGTAAGGAAGGAAGTTACATCGCAGGTTACTGAAGCTGTTCAGTCTGAGGTCACAAAGAAGGTTACATCAGCAGTCCTAAGCCAGGTCAAGTCTGCAGTTGAGGAAAGTGTCAGGGAGGCTGTTGCTGAGAAAGTCATCTACAAGGCTACAGGTCTTGATAAGGCCACTTACGATGCGGCCGTAGCAGCAGGCAAGATCTCCGATGACACAGTGAAAGCGATCGGCAAGGCGATCGGGGAACAGATGGCAAGTGACGAAGTGAAGGCCACTGTCAAGGAGAAGACTGATGAACAGATGGAGTCTTCCTCGATCCAAAAGAAGATCAGTGCCGAAGTGGAAAAGCAGATGGGTTCTTCTGATGTTAAGGCTCTTATCGATTCCAAGATCGATGAGACGATGAAGAGCAGTGACATCAAGTCCACCATCAAAAAGAATACTGATGCGCAGGTGAAGAAAGCGATCAACGATACGATGGCAAGCGATGAGATCCAAAAACAGATAGCCGCTGCATCTGAAGGTGCAAAAAAGGTTATCAAACTGAAGACTGATCTCGACAGCTACGGTGAGTTCTACAGCGGTCTTAAGGACTATACTGCCGCAGTTGGCAAGGCAACAACAGGAGCCAAGACATTAAGTTCAGGTGCATCCGAACTTAAGAAGGGAACAAAAAAGGTAAGTGACGGAATGGATACACTCTATAACGGCATACTTACGATGAAGAAGGATCTTCCTAAGCTCGTCGACGGCGTCAAGAAACTCCGCGACGGATCAATGCAGTTGTCTGACGGCCTGAAGGAATTCGACAAGGAAGGTATCAGCAAGATCACAGACCTCCTCGGAGGCGATCTCGGAACAGTCCTGTCAAGGATCCGCGTCGTCACTGAAGTCTCCAAAGAGTACACCAATTTCGCAGGTATCGCTGATGATATGGATGGCTCCGTAAAGTTTATCTACAAGACGGAGGAGTTTGAAGAGTAAGGACCAGCTCCTTCAGCTCCGCGAAAGAATCAATGTGTGCAAAGGCACCATCAACCCGGCCAAACCCGTAACGGCAGTGGATCATGCGTATCCCTGCATAGCAGCTGGCTTCATGATCTCCCTTGGTATCACCGACATAAAAGGTGTTATCAGGGGAGATCTTATTTCTGTCCATCAGGGTAATGATGTTATCGCCCTTGCCCCTGCCGGTATCGCCATAGCAAAGGTGGTCGGTGATGTACTGTTCTGTGCCGCTCTTATCCATAAACTGTTCTATGTAACCCTGCTGGCAGTTGCTGACGATAAACAGACTATGTGAATTGGACAGGTCTTCGATCACGGACACTACATCCGGATATAAGATGTCCCGGACTTCATCTGCGGTAAGAGCGGACAATGCCTGTTCCTCACGCACTGTAAATTCCTGATCGATCCTGGCAAGCAGTTCCTTGTCAGTTATGTCAGGGTAGAGGTCGCTAAATATCACGTCCATTGTCTTGCCGAACTCTTTTTTGAGGTTATCAGCCGTGATGACCGAACCGTCCACGCCAAGCGCCTGAGCTCCGCTCCGCCAGGCGTCAGCGATCACGCCCGTCGTGTTCCATAATGTACCGTCTATGTCTAGTAATAAGTTCATGGTGAAGATTATATCATATAGTGTGCTAATGCCCCGATTTGTCTAAAAATCACAAAACGGATCTGCCGGGAAATCGGGAATTATTCAAATGTACAAATCGGTTTTTTGCGGATACGATTTTTATTGACCGGGGGTACCAGTATTGTAGAATATCCTTAGCAAGATCAATTGCATTCCATACCGTGGGAGCGGTGTGGTCTTATAGGAATAGGAGGATAAGAAAATGCCTGAATTTTTAACAGTACCGATCATTATTGCAGCAGTTGTGGTAGTCTTCCTGCTCATAGTAATCATTTCGAGCTATGTGAAGGCACCGCCGGACAAAGCTTACATCATCTCAGGCCTTCGTAAGAACCCGAAGATCCTGATCGGAAGAGCAGGACTTAAGATCCCGTTCTTTGAGAGGAAAGACGAACTCCTCATCAAGCAGATCTCGATCGACATCAAGACAGATGGCTTCGTACCCACGGCAGACTTCATCGGTGTCAACATCGATGCAGTTGCCAAGGTAAGAGTAATGGGTGAGGGTGATGGCGTCAAGCTCGCCATGAAGAACTTCCTTAACATGAAGGAGCAGCAGATCGCAGATTCACTCGTTGATTCTCTCCAGGGTAACATGAGAGAGATCATCGGTACGATCACACTGAAGGATCTCTGCAACGACAGGAAGAAATTCGGTGACGAAGTCCAGCAGAAAGCTCAGGAAGACATGAAGCGTCTCGGCATCGAGATCATCTCATGCAATGTTCAGCATGTAACAGATGAGAAGGATCTCATCAATGCCCTTGGTCAGGATAACATGGCTAAGATCCAGAAGGATGCGAGCATCGCAAAGGCTCAGGCTGACAGGGACGTTGCCATCGCTCAGGCACAGGCTCAGAAGGAAGCAAATGATGCGAAAGTGGCAGCTGACACGGAGATCGCCGTAAAGCAGAATGAACTCGCCATCAGGCGTGCAGAGCTGAAGACAGTCGAGGATTCCAAGCAGGCTGAAGCTGATGCAGCTTATGAGATCCAGAAGGAGAATCAGCGTAAGACGATCGAGGTCACAAAGACCAATGCTGACATCGCACGTCAGGAGAAGGAAGTCGACCTCAAGAGGAAAGAGGCTGAAGTAAAAGAGCAGGCTCTCGATGCTGAAGTCAAGAAGAAGGCCGAGGCAGAGAAGTTTGCAAAGCAGCAGGCAGCAGATGCTGAACTCTATGAGAGACAGAGAAATGCCGAGGCTGCAAAGTTCGAACTCGAGAAGCAGGCCGAAGCACGCAAGGTGCAGGCAGAAGCAGACCTCTACGCGAAGCAGCAGGAAGCTGAAGGTATCCGCAAAGTCGGTGAGGCAGAGGCAGCCGCCATCGCTGCTAAGGGTAAGGCAGAAGCAGAAGCACTCGAGAAGAAGGCTGAAGCCATGAAGAAGTATGGTCAGGCCGCAATGGTCGAAATGATCGTCAAAGCTCTTCCTGAGATGGCAAGCGCTATCGCAGAGCCTCTCACAACGATCGACAAGGTAACGATCATCGATTCCGGCAATGGTGAGACCGGCGTAAGCTCAATGGGTTCATATGTACCCTCGGTCCTTGCCAAGACGATCGAATCGGTGAAAGAGACAACGGGCGTTGACATCAGAGAGATCATGAAGGCTAATACCTACGATGCAAAGGTCAACAAGAACATCACGGTAAATGGTCTTGAAGGAGTCCAGACGCTGAATGTCTCGACAGGTGATGTTAATAAAACATCTGCGGATGCTGCGGAAGCACCTGTGACTGATGCCGGGAAATGATCCGGTAAACTGACCGCTTAAGTAAGGGGGCTGTCTCTTGAAGAGGCAATCCCCTTTTTTGTTATTTGGTGGGGAGGGAAGAGGTTTGAGTGGTGCGGTATGGTCGATTGATGCAAAGGTGTCCCGGGTGTCATGTTTGGGTTGATTTAAGGCCGCCGGACTATCCACTCTATAAATCGCTCTATGTTATGGAAATACATAGAGTGGTTTGTAGAGTATTCTATGTAGCGTTCTATGTAATGAATTTACATAGAGTGATCTATAGAATGAACTTATCTCACGACCTGTCCTTGACGGGATCAAAGGTGTCCCCGGTGTCATCCGGCGTTGCCAGTCGCACTAAGTGTGCCGGGAAAGGATTGTCATTCAGACAAGTGCTCAGACTAATCGTCTCCAGTCTGAACGTTAGTCTGAATAGTCAGACTCAACCGCAGTCACATGCGCGGTATTCACTCCAGCGGCTTTCCGTCCTTGTCGAATAACGGGATCCATGCGAGGAACTTTATGTCGTCGCGGAAGCGCGCAGCTCCTTCTGCCAATGTCGCAACCTTGCCGGCAACTGTTCCTCCTGCGCGTTCGACCAGCGCTTCCATGGCGCGGAGAGAACCGCCGGTTGAGATGACGTCATCTACTACCAGGATCCTCTTCCCCTTGATCAGATCTACGTCGTCGCTTCCGAGATAGAGCTTCTGAAGGCCCTTGGTGGTAATGGATTCGTCGTCGACTGATATGGGGTTGGGCATATAGTTCTTGATCGTCTTACGCGCCACGAAATGCTTCCTCATCCCTGATTGTCTTGCCATCTCGTGACCGAGCGGGATACCTTTGGCTTCGGCGGTAAGGATATAGTCGTATTCTTCCGGAGGAATGAGCTTCAGCATTTCCCTGGCGCACGCCTCAGTCAGCTCGGCATCGCCAAAGCAGATAAAAGCGGCGATATATACGCCGTCAGCGATCCTGCACAAAGGCAGATCCCTCGAAAGCCCGGCAATGCTAAGTGTGATCGTCTTCCTGTCGTCCATCGTCAAACCTCCTTCGCTACAGACATATTATAGTATATATTCACTCAATTTTGTGCTTATGGTCTTATTGACTTAGAAGGTTTGTCAAATTATCATTTTTATGTGCGATGCAATTCGTAATTTCAATACAAAGGAGTTTTCATCATGCCATTAGTAACTACTACTGAAATGTTCAAGAAGGCTTATGACGGCGGTTATGCCATCGGTGCTTTCAATGTTAACAACATGGAGATCGTTCAGGGTATAACGGAGGCTGCAGGCGAACTGAACAGCCCTGTTATCCTTCAGGTATCCAAGGGAGCAAGAGCTTACGCTAACCACACATATCTCGTTAAGCTCGTTGAGGCTGCCGTAGAAGAGAATCCTCAGATCCCGATCGCGCTCCACCTCGACCACGGTGATACTTTCGAGCTTTGTAAGTCATGTATCGACGGCGGCTTCACATCCGTTATGATCGACGCATCCTCCAAGTCATTCGAGGACAATATCGCTCTCACAAAGCAGGTTGTTGAGTACGCTCACGATCACGGAGTTGTTGTTGAGGCTGAGCTCGGCACACTCGCAGGCATCGAGGATGAGGTTGTCGTAGAGGCAGGTAAGGAAGCTTACACAAGACCTGAAGAGGTAGAGGAGTTCGTATCCAGAACAGGTTGTGACTCCCTGGCTATCGCTATCGGTACTTCACACGGTGCTTACAAGTTCACAGCTGCACAGTGCACACGTAATGCTGATGGCATCCTTGTACCTCCGCCGCTCAGATTCGACGTTCTCGAAGAGTGCATCAAGAGACTGCCCGGATTCCCTATCGTTCTTCACGGTTCTTCTTCCGTACCTCAGGAGTTCGTTAAGATGGTTAACCAGTACGGCGGTAATATGCCTGATGCTGTAGGTATCCCTGAGGAGCAGCTCCGCCAGGCAGCTAAGCTCGCAGTATGTAAGATCAATATCGACTCTGATATCCGTCTTGCAATGACAGCTAATATCCGTAAGTATTTCGTTGAGCATCCCGATCACTTTGATCCGCGCCAGTACCTCAAGCCCGCACGTCAGGCTGTTAAGGAGATGGTTGCTCACAAGATCAAGTACGTTCTTGGTTCAGACGGCAAGATCTGATGATCTGATCAGTAGTTTGACAACCCGGGGACTGTCTCTTTTGAGGCAGTCCTCTTTTTGCCGTTCGCGGCGGTTAGGATCACGCCCGTATCTGCACTCCCGGGAACGGTCTATGTTAGTCCAAGCTAACTAATTTATTATTTTCCCTTGTAATTTGCGTCAAAACTTGTATTATTAGTAGCGGTTAATAAATATCCCTAGGAGGAAAATATTATGGCATTAGTTTCTGCTACAGAAATGATCAACAAAGCACACGAGGGTCACTATGCGATCCCTGCTTTCAACACGAACAACCTGGAATGGACACAGTGCATCCTTAAGGCTGTTCAGGAGACAAACACACCTGTCATGATCCAGACATCAGAGGGTGCTGCCAAGTACATGGGCGGCTACAAGATGGTTGTTGATATGGTTAACGACCTTATCGAGTCAATGGGTATCACAGTTCCCGTTGCTCTTCACCTCGACCACGGTACATACGAGGGGGCTAAGGCTTGCATCGAGGCAGGCTACTCTTCCGTAATGTTCGACGGTTCACACTATCCCATCGATGAGAACATCGCAAAGTCCAAGGAGATCATCGCTCTTGCACACGCTAAGGGTGTGTCAGTAGAGTGCGAAGTCGGCGGAATCGGCGGTACAGAGGACGGCGTTACATCTAACGGTGAGCTCGCTGATCCTGCAGAGTGTAAGGCAGTTGCTGACCTCGGCGTAGATTTCCTCGCTGCAGGTATCGGTAACATCCACGGTAAGTATCCTGAGAACTGGGCAGGCCTCAACTTCGAGCGTCTCGCTGAGATCAAGGAAGCTATCGGCGGCAAGCCCATGGTTCTCCACGGCGGTTCAGGCATTCCTTTCGAGCAGACAAAGAAGGCTGTTGAGCTCGGCGTATCCAAGATCAACATCAACACAGAGCTCCAGCTCGTATTTGCTGATGCTACACGTAAGTACATCGAAGCAGGCAAGGACCTCGAGGGCAAGGGATATGATCCCAGAAAGCTCCTCAAGCCCGGCTGTGAGGCTATCGTTGCTAAGGCTAAGGAACTCTGCGAGGGTTTCGGCGCTGCAGGCAAGGCTTGATCTGAATAATACAGATATCTTAGGAGAGCTGTCTCGATTGAGGCAGCTCTTTGTTCTTCACGGAAGAACACGAAAATTCTCCTTTCTCGTGCACGAAACCTCCTGCTGTGCAAAAAATAAGAGAATCTCCCCACTGTCCCACGGATTCCGTGAAGAACCTCATTTTTTGTGTTACTATGAAAGTTGAGGGGGTGATACATATGGCATCATTCAGATCTGCAGTACGCGAGGCTGAATTATACTGTGCACAGTGCAGGGAATTTGACAGACCGAGACTTGAGAACGAGGTCCGTCCTGACGGTGTGATCTGCGAGACTGATATCGCATATATTGATGACGGTTCCGAGTTTCATCTCCTTGACGTCTATTATCCGTCAGAGGACAGAACGTCCGATACGGCATATTTTCTCTTCCACGGCGGTGCATTTGTGTACGGAAACAAGGAACTTGACAAGAACTTCGGCATGAGGCTCGCGGCAAGTGCCGGGATCCCTGTTGTGAGCATTAACTATACACTCCTCCCGAATGGAACGATGAGGACGATAATCGATGATATCAAGGCTGCGAAATCTTATGTGACGGAGAACTTCGGGTTTACGAAGTTCCATTACACCGGCGATTCCGCGGGCGGTGCGCTTGCGGTATTGAGCGCAATCATGTTTGATGATGCACTTTCCGCGTCGCCGATCTGCGGATGCTATACGATAAGATCTGATGAGTTCCCGGGCGTTCTATTTGCAGGGGAGGAAAAGGATGCGAAGATGCCTCCTTACATCTATGATCTTAAGGCTGAAGCAGACAAACTGCAGGACATTGACGTGGCGATCATTACCGGTGATGAGGATTTCCTCAGGGACGATAATGTGGCGTTGAGTAAACTCCTGCCCAATGCCGTGTTCTATGATGCCGTATCAACAGAAGACCGCAAGATGACTCATGTATTCCCGATAGGAAATCCCACGTGGCCTGAGGGCGTGAGAACGATCGGGATCATTTCTTCGTTTGCTCGTAAGTCTTGTTGATCAGCTTCGAGATAGGCTTGTAGATCCAGAAAGTTATAAAAGCAACGACAATCCCCTTGAAGAGATTGAACGGTACGAATCCCCAGAGGACCAGTGTCCACTTGTCCTTGATAAGTGAATTGACTGCAGTGCTCATGCCGACTACTGCTTCAGTCGTATAGCCAAGAACGCTTGCATACAGGGGCAGTGTCACAAAGTAGTTAAGAGGGATCGCAATAAGCGCGAGCATTGCCGTACCGATGAGCATTGATACGATGGCGCCCTTCCTGGTGCGCAGCTTGCTGTATATTGCTCCTGCAGTGAATACATAGATGCTTCCTGCCAGGAAATTACTCATCTCACCGATACCTGACGTAGCGGTCACGGGGAGGTGTATGAGGTTCTTGAGCAGTTCGATGACCACGCCGTAGACCGGTCCTAAGACAAAGGATCCGATGAGTACGGGGAT
Source organism: Mageeibacillus sp. UBA4314 (assembly GCA_002394605.1). Classification (GTDB taxonomy): domain Bacteria; phylum Bacillota; class Clostridia; order Saccharofermentanales; family Saccharofermentanaceae; genus Saccharofermentans. Next base: position 73,041 of record DGUI01000018.1, read on the forward strand.
CTCAGAGAAATCGAATTTGAGGAAGGGAGGCATGAACGGCAGTGCCACCTCCAGATACATCAAAACGACCGCCATCGCAGTAAGGATGGCTGCTGAGGTGATACGGCGGATCTTACGCCTTCTTGCTTGTTCGGGTGTTCTAAGTTCAGACATAGATATTACTCCTTTCATCCGGACTTTACCGTCGGCCGCAGGATCTCACTGCGTCAGTCCTGCCTTGCTTTATTATTTGACAGGAGTTGCGGGCTTAAGGACCTTGGATCTGATCCTCTCACCGCCGGTCGGGGAATCGCACCCCGCCTTGGAACGTGTAGATTATAGATGTAATATGTGATATTGTAAATACGCATTTTGAGTTTTTGCATGAGGGACTTATGGATTACGTGATCTGCACGGCAGTTTTTCTTTTGACAGCATTTTTGAGTCCCTTTGCGAAGGAACTTAAGCCAAGTCCGGCGCGCAGTAAGATCTGTGATGCCGTATTCTCACTTCTGGTCTCACTTCTCATCGTTACATCATTTGATGTCTGTCCTTATACGGGAAGGATGCTGGACGGTGATTCGAGCGTATTCATCTACATCGCGAAAATGATGCACAGGGGCTATGTTCCTTACAGGGATCTGTTCGACCATAAAGGACCGTGGCTGTATTTCATAGAGTTCTGCGGAATATCAGGAGGAACTGCATTTCTCTGGGTATTGGAGCTGATCGCTGCTTTTGTCACGATCGTGATCGCATTGAGGATAGCCGGTTTTTTCACGGAGAACATGGCGGCGCGTTATCTCTCCGTATTCTCATGCTTCTACATTACCGGGTTCTATCTTTACAGGGGCGGGAATTATACCGAGTTCTGGTCACTTCCTTTTATCTGCCTGTCACTGTTGATCTTCGTCAAGTTCTTCAAGAAGGACGAGTACAGCAAACTGTCCGTTATCCTGCTTGGACTGACATTCGGAATCGTATTCCTTTTGAGGTGTAATCTCATCTCGGTCTGGGCCGTTTTCCTGCCTGCTGTGGTAATAAGACTGATCGCCAAAAAACGTTGGAAAGACATCCTCATTTGTGCCGTTCTTTTCCTTGCGGGGATCATCCTGTGCCTCATCCCGGTCCTGGTCTACTACGGGGCAAACAATGCCATTGGACCCATGTATGAATACTACTGGAATTACAACCTTTTCTATACCGGAACGCAGGCGAGCCTTGATAACAAGATCGGTGTGTTCCTCCATCTTGCCAAGTACCTCTGGCCCGGTTGGATCGCTCTTCTTGCTGCACTCTATAAGAACCGTGATCTGCCTTTATATGCGCTCAACATGCTGTATCTGATCATATCCGTTGTGTTATCCGTCATAAGCGGGCGCGCATACGAGAACTACTTCCTCAACTGCCTGCCGTGTCTTATCATCCCGCTGACGATGGCCCTGAACTTATTGTCGGGCATCACTTCCTCTGAGAGCAAAAAGCGCAGGATCCCCGTGGTCATGCTCCTGGCAGTCTGCATCGCTGTCTCAGCTGCTGCATGCATCATCAGGAACGTTACGCTCGATCCCGTGAGACTTCAGAGGAAGAATGCCGTTACAGACTACATTACCGCCAATACCTCACCTGATACCGATGTGTATGTCCTTGGCGGAAACGGAATGTACAACATCTATTCGGAGAGGTATTCAGGCCAGAAGTTCTTCTACCAGTTCCCGCTGACATATAACGACGATCTCTATGCGCAGTTCTGGGAGGAAATGAAGAAGGATCCGCCCGATGTCATCGTCGTTCCCTCGAAGTGGAAAGAATTCGATGAGATGTCGGATGAGGAACGCGCAGTCGGCGTTGCCGCCATACGTTACGATACAGATGTGTTCTGCTCTTCTAACGGTTATACGCTTGATAAGTACGAGAAGTTTTATGTGTATACCGGAAAGTGATCATTCATCTCCCGGCATTACCTGGCACTTGCCGTAGTATGCTTCCAGTGACATGTTGTTCTCATAGAGATATGTGGCAAGTTCGACGCCGACATATCTGTAGTGCCACGCTTCGTTATCGTACCCGGTCTCGTACATGTAATCCTTCTGGTAACGCCTTATGAATCCAAACTTGTGACAGTTCTGGTTAACCCACTTGCCGACGGTCGTCGTCCCGAAATTATCCTTGTACTCATACTCGCCTTCCGGACACAGATCGAGCGCTAATCCAAGCTGGTGTTCAGACCTTCCCTGATATGCGTTGCGCTTGACGGCAAACCTGACGCCTCTCTTCGTTTCCGACCTCACGAAAAGTATCTTCTGCGTTCCGTAAGTCCTGTATCCCGATACGAGATAAAGTCCCTGTCCGGTCGCCTCTTTGCAGGCGTTGTAAAGTGCCTCGTAAGCATCCCCTGCCTCACGTCTGAGACGCTGGTATTTGGAGTGCGGAACGTCGACAAGATCTGAGGGTTCATATTCCGAAGTAAGAGTGTAATATTTGTTGACGAGGGCAGTGATGTCATCAGGGTTTATTACGACAGTCGCACGTACTGATCTGGGGTCAACAAAACCGTTATACCACGTCACTTTCTCCATGACAGGTTCCACATATTCGGGAACGGGAGTAGGCGACGGTGAAGGTGTCGGAGTAGATGTCGGAGACGGGGTTAATGAGGGCTCTAAAGTACCCTCATCAACTGATGCAGATGATGAGGCTGTATCAGGAGATACAGCCTGTTCCTTGCTGCAGGCTGATGCAGCAGATACAACTGCGATCATGCCGGTTAAGATCAAAAAGATAAGCAGTCTGTCAGCCCGCATTTTTACTCCTCAAATTTGCCTACAGTTGATATTTATTATATCGCTTTTTTTGTTATAATGTTATGCGGTGAATCACTAGCGAAGGAAAGGGACAATCGAATTATGGAAATATGCGCGGTAGTAATGGCAGCAGGGAATAGCACGAGAATGAAGTCTTCTCATTCCAAAGTTGTTTTTCAGGTTGCAGGCAAACCGATCGTAAAGTGGGTATCAGATGCGCTTTTTGAAGCAGGCTGCGAAGAGCAGGTATATATAGTCGGTGACCAGCAGGAAGAGATCAGGGACATATTAGGTGAACAGGTTGCGTATGCATTCCAGGAGCAGAGGCTCGGAACGGGACATGCGGTAATGCAGGCTGCTCCTTTTCTCGAGGGAAGGGACGGTTATGTTATCGTACTTCCCGGTGACTGTCCGATGATCACATCGGATACGATCAAGGAAGCGATCGAGTTCACGTCAGAAGGCAAGTATGCGGCAACTGTCGTATCAGCGATCGCAGAGGATCCCACGGGCTACGGAAGGCTCGTCAGGGATGCTGACGGCAATGTCGTCAAGATCGTTGAACACCGTGACTGCAGTCCGGAGGAATTGAAGATCAAGGAGATCAATTCTTCGATCTATGTGTTCAGCACTCCGCTCCTCCTGTCAGCTCTGGGCCGCCTCGGATCCGAGAACGCGCAGAAGGAATACTATCTCACGGATACCATCGGGATCCTGATCGGCGACGGACATAAGGTCGGTGTGTCGATCTGCGCTTTCGATGATACGAGGGGAGTCAATGACCGCAAGCAGCTTTATGAGGCAACGAAGCTCATGAACAGGAGGATCATTGCCAAGCATATGCAGCAGGGCGTTCAGTTCCTCGATATGAACTCCACGTGGGTACACCACGAGGTAACGATCGGAAGGGATACCGTTATCCTTCCCGGATCGACTCTCATGGGCAAGACGACGATCGGTGAGAACTGTATCATCGGTGAGAATACGAGACTTGACAATGTGACTGTCGGAGACGATACGACGATCGATTCATCGATCGCATCACACAGCGTCATCGGTTCTGACTGCCGTATCGGACCTTTCTCACACATCAGGCCAGATACCGTCATCAGAGATCATGTCACGATCGGTGCTTACGTTGAGGTCAAGAACTCCAAGGTTGACGAATATACGAGAGCAAGACACCTTACATATATCGGAGATTCCAAGGTCGGCAAGAATGTTAATTTCGGATGCGGAACGATCACATGTAACTTCGACGGTCAGGACAAGGTTGGATGTACGATCGAAGACAACGTATTTATCGGCGGTAACTCCAATATCGTATCTTCTGTCGTTCTCGGTAAGGACAGCTATATCGCGGCAGGTTCCACGATAACGGAAGATGTTCCTCCGTTAGGTCTCGGTATCGGAAGATCCAAGCAGGTCAATAAGGCCGAGTGGGTTGCGAAGAAGAGCAGGATGAGAGGCGCTAACTACATCAGACTCGACGACAAGCGTACGGAGGTCTGACATGTGGCTGATCACCGGTCTTGGCAATCCCGGAACAAAGTATTACAAGACGTGGCATAACTTAGGTTTCCTTGCGATCGATCTTCTTGCAGAGAAGCACGGTATAACCATAGGCAAATCCAAGTTCGACGGTGAGTACGGCAAGGGCAGGATAGAAGGGGAAGATGTCATTCTCCTCAAGCCTTTTACATATATGAACAATTCAGGTATCTCCGTTGCTGCCGCTGCGAAGTTCTTCAAGGTGGAGCCGTCGAAGATAATAATCATGTACGATGACATCGATATCGAGTGCGGTAAGATCCGCGTCAGGACGAAGGGTTCGGCGGGCACCCACAACGGCATGAAGTCTGTAATCGAACATCTCGGTACGCAGGATTTCCCGAGAGTACGGATCGGAACAGGTCCCGTACCGGAACACTGGGATCTCATAAATTACGTCTTGAGCAACGTTCCGGAGGAGAAGCGTCTGGAAGTGTTCGATTCTTTCGGACTTGCATGTGATGCAGTCGTTGATCTGATCAAAGGTAAATATGATTGATGATACGAAGAACCTTCTGAAGCGCATCGAAGACGATCCGGCGCTGACGGAAGCAGTTGACAGTCTCTATAGCGGTGCGAAGAGCAACAGCGGACTCCATCTGAACATACACGGGATGTGTGAGGAACAGAAGGGGTTTATCGCCGCATGCGTATCTTACCGCCTTGGAAGGAAGCCGGTTCTCGTCGTTCCGGACATAATACGCGCGAGGATGGCTGCTAAGTCGATAGCTCCCTTTGTTGAAGGGGATGTCGTTATCCTTCCGCCTTCGATGCTCACGCTCGTTTCTGCCGTTGCAAGTTCAAGGGATGATGAGATGGAGAGGACAGCGAGCCTGGCAAGGATCGCCTCCGGAAATTACGGAGCCATCATAATGGCTGCAGGAGCTCTCATCAACAAAGTCCCCACACTCAAGATGATGTCTGATCTTGTCATATCACTTAAGCTAGGAGATGAATTCGATCCTTCAGATCTATGTACCATGCTCGCGGCTAACGGCTACGAACGGGCACAGATGGTATCTGCGAGGGGCGAGTTCTCCTGGAGGGGCGATATAGTCGATATATTCCCCCCTGATTCAGAGCTTCCGGTCAGGATCAGTTTCTTCGATGATGAGGTCGACCAGATAAAGACTTTCGATCCGGACAGCCAGAGATCGCTCGACACGCTCACGGAGACTAATATCTGCCCTGCTGAGGAATTCGTGATACCGGAATCTTTGCGGGAGGAAGCAGCTTGTGCCATCGAGGAGCAGGTCAATAAGGATACGTCCGGTATGTCCCATACTACGACTGCGCTCAAGGTTGCAAGGCTCCTCACTGAGACAGGACGCAAGGATACCGGTAACATCAGGAACGGCGTCAGGGTAACGGGGTTTGCCAAATGGCTGTCCGTAGCGGTCCCCAAGACAGTAACGGTCCTGGATTACCTAGGTGATGATACGATGCTGTTCATATCTGAGTTCAATGAATCTGACAGCAGGATCAAGACATATGCTTCCGAGTATGCGCTGAGGTGTCAGGAGTTCTTTGAGATCGGCATGGCGCCTTCCACGGCACGTGACGCGGTCTATGAGAAGAACGATGTGTATAAGCTGCTCGACAGGATGAATGTCATTACCCTGTCCTGTTTCGGAGGAGCTTCAGGCGGCGGATTTGCGGGCGGCAAGTCATGTTCCGTATCCGGATTTGCCCAGGAGAGCTACCACGGCAGATTAGACGATCTTGCCGGGATCATCAAGAGAGATTCTGCAAGGGATAAGAGACACGTATTCTTCTTTCTCGGAGAGGGGCAAAGGCTCGACAGGTTCCTCGGGCAGATGCACGACATGGATTGTTTTCCCAGGATCGGCCATCCGGCGATCACTACGGGTTTTACTTATCCTGCGTTGGGCATATCAGTGTACGGAGAACAGGATGTCTACGGACTTGACCGCATAACAAAGCCCAAGCGCAAGGGCGGCGCGAGGATGACCTTTATAGGTGAATGTGAACCGGGTGATATCGTCGTCCACGATGCACACGGTATCGGCCGCTATGAGGGCATCGAGAATGTCAAGACCGGAGCGACATCCAAGGACTACCTGAAGATCAGTTATGCCAATGGTGAGATACTCTATGTGTCCCCGGAGAACATGGACTGTCTCCAGAAATATGTCGGTCCCGGCGACAAGGAACCTAAGCTCTCAAAACTCGGTGGAGATGACTGGGCAAAGAAGGTCTCGAAAGCGCGTAACACTGTTAAAAAGACAGCATTTGACCTGCTTAAGCTGTATGCGTCAAGGAGTTCTGTCGAGGGTTTTGCACACCTTCCGGACGGGGAGGAACAGCGTAATTTCGAGGAAGCTTTTCCATATGTTGAGACTGAAGACCAGGTGCGTGCAATAAATGAAGTGAAGCGTGACATGGAGAGCAATAAGCCGATGGACAGGCTCCTGTGCGGTGATGTCGGATTCGGCAAGACAGAGGTCGCCATGAGGGCGATGTTCAAGTGTGTCATGAGCGGAAAGCAGGCTGTGCTGATAGCGCCTACGACGCTGCTGGCCCAGCAGCATTTTGAGACTTTCAGGCAGCGTCTGGGAGGATTCCCGATGAATGTCGTACTCCTGTCGAGATTTGTCCCGGCAAAGAAGATAAAGGAGAATCTCCAGCTGATCAAGGATGGCAGGGCAGACATAATCATCGGTACCCACAGGGTGCTGTCGGATGATGTTAAGCCCAGGAACCTGGGTCTCCTGGTAATTGATGAGGAGCAGAGGTTTGGAGTAAACCACAAAGAGAAGATCAAGGTCCTGCGCAAGAATATAGACGTTCTGTCACTGTCAGCTACCCCTATCCCCAGGACTCTTCATATGTCGCTTACGGGGATCAGGGACATATCGATGCTCGAGGAGGCTCCCGTTAACAGAAGACCGGTGCAGACTTTCGTCATGGAGTATGATGAGGATGTCATCACGCAGGCGTGCCTGAGGGAGATCGGAAGGGGAGGACAGGTATTCTATCTGTATAATAACACTTCGGATATAGACCTTGTCACAAAGAAACTGTCTGAACTCATGCCGGACGTAAGGGTCATATATGCGCACGGCAAGATGAACGAGCAGGAATTAGAGCAGATAGTGGTGGATTTTGCGGCAGGCAAGTACGATATCCTTGTTTGCACGACGATAATAGAGAACGGCGTTGACATGCCGAATGTAAATACCCTGATCGTAGAGAATTCCGACAGGTTCGGACTCTCGCAGCTGTATCAGATCAAGGGACGTGTAGGAAGGTCTGACAGGCAGTCTTACGCATATATCACATATGAACCGTCAAAGATACTTAAGGAGGATGCGGCAAAGCGTCTTGAAGCGATACGCGAGTTCACCGAACTCGGTTCAGGTGTCAAGATCGCCATGCGTGACCTGGAGGTAAGGGGTGCGGGAAGTCTCCTCGGAGCAGAACAGCACGGTATGATGGATGCCGTCGGATACGAGCTGTACTGCAGGATGCTCGATGAGGAGATAACAAAGCTTAGAAGTGAAGGTGACGAGTCAGTGGCGCCTCCGCCGTCTGAAGCAGCGATCGATGTCGATTATGACAGTTACATACCGAGGAGCTATATCGAGCATGAATCGGAGAGGATGATCATCTACCGCAAGATCGCGGGCATTGCAACGCGCGAAGAATATGACGATTTCCTCGATGAGGTCACGGACAGGTTCGGAGATCCGCCGAGGCAGATCATGATACTGGCAGGCGTGTCGCTGATAAGGCATATGGCTCCTGCGGCAGGATTTGATAAGATAACGATCAGGAATTCCGGGGTCAAGTTCAATTTCGTCCCGGACACCCCTCTTGATATGCAGGCAATAAGTGTCCTGATGAGCGATAACAGTGTCGCAGGACGCCTTAAGATAGACGCCGTCGGGGCGCCTGTACTGTCATATAAGCCGATTTCTGTGCAGAATGAACGAACGATAGGGGAAGTAATTCATATACTTTGTATTTTAAATGAGAGCAAATCTGTGGTATAAATACTTTGATAATCAAATTATTTTTTGAGGAGTACCACAATGTCAGATAAGAATGAGCTTTATGAGAAGCAGCACGCGAAGGGTAAACTGCACGCCATCGAGCGTCTTGAGAAGCTTTTCGACGAGGGTAAATATAAGGAACTGACGGAGGAGGAGACACGTGACGGTGTCATCTGCGCTACAGGCAATGTAGCAGGCAAGCAGGTCGTTGTCGCAGCACAGGACTTCACGTTCAAGGGCGGTTCATTAGGACTGCAGCAGGGTCAGAATATCGCTGAGGCCCAGGACTTCGCTTTCAAGAAGAAGTGTCCCTTCATCATGATCAACGACTCCGGCGGAGCACGTATCCAGGAGGGCGTTGATGCATTGGCAGGTTATGGTGAGATCTTCTACCGCAATGTAAGGGCATCGGGAGTTATCCCGCAGATCTCCGTCATCACAGGTCCCTGCGCCGGCGGTGCCGTCTATTCCCCGGGGATCACAGACTTCATATTCATGGTCAAGAACATCGGTCAGATGTATATCACGGGACCTAAGGTCATCAAGCAGGTTACAGGTGAGGAGATCACGGCTGAGGCATTAGGCGGCTATACGGCTCATATGGAGAAGAGCGGAGTGTCCCACTTCGGATACTACGATGAGGAATCCTGCATCAAGGCTGTCCGCTACCTGATCAGCATCCTTCCTTCCAACAACCGTCAGAAGATGCTCATGATGGATAAGGATGCATACAAGAAGACAATGCCTTTTGATTTTGATCTTCCTGAGGGTGACAACGCGGCTTACGATATGCACAAGCTCATCGAAAACGTATTTGACGACGACTCATTCATGGAGGTACAGCCCTTCTTCGCAAAGGAGATGATCGTAGGCTTTGCAAAGCTCTACGGCATGACAGTCGGCGTTGTGGCAAATGATCCTTCATCTTTTGCGGGCGTGCTCGACTGCGATGCATCCGACAAGGCTGCAAGGTTCATCCGTTTCTGCGATGCATTCAACATCCCCGTTGTATCACTCACGGACGTTCCCGGCTATATGCCCGGTTCCGACCAGGAATACAAGGGCATCATCCGCCACGGCGCCAAGCTCCTGTACGCATTTGCAGAAGCTACGGTTCCGAAGATCAATGTTATCGTCCGCAAGGCTTTTGGCGGTGCATACATTGCCATGAACAGCAAGCACTTAGGTTCTGACATCGTCCTCGCATGGCCCTCCGCGCAGATCGCCGTAATGGGCGAGGCAGGTGCAGTCGAGATCCTTTACGCAAAGCAGATCAAGGCGATGCCCGAAGAGGACCGTGCCGCATTCATCAAGGACAAGCAGGAAGAGTACCGCAAGAATGTCGTCGGCTACAAGTTTGCACTCGACCGCGAGTATGTCGATGAGGTAATCAAGCCCAAGGAGACAAGAGAGAAGCTCTATGATGCAATGATGGACTGCAGAAGGATCAAGAACCTCAAGCACGTAAGGCCCATCAGAAAGCACGGTAATATTCCGCTGTAAGACGGATAGTGTTATAAGAGTTCAACGGAGACTGTCTTATTTTGCCGGCAGTCTCTGTTTTTATTGTGAAGTTACATCATTTCTCTGTTATAATTGTGAGGCTGAGACATGCCTCCATAGTTTAATGGATAGAACGACAGTTTCCGGTACTGTTGGTGCGGGTTCGATTCCTGCTGGGGGTGCCAGTTTTCCTAATAGGAGGATCATACGCCATGAATTCCATCTTGATCAAGGATACCACCCGTGAAGAACGTGAGAGGATCGTTGCTGAGTCCATCGGAAATATCAGCGGATCCTGTGACGGCTGCATGGCGGGTCTTGCTGATATGTATCAGGACTATATCGACGGCAGGAAAGAGATACGTGATATCAATATGGAATTCAGGGCGAACTATGAGTCAGGGATAGAAGGACCCGTCAAGAGCGAATGCGGGTATAAGTGACCAATAAGACCTGAGATCATCCACTTGTTGCACAATTGCAAATATTGATGTGCAAAATTTGCACAATTGCTTGAAACTGATATGCAAATATTGCATAATAGTAGTGTGCAGGAGGTGCAATATGACTGAACTCAAAGAATTACGATTGAAGAAGAAAATGACTCAACAGGAAGTCTCTGAGAAGGCGGGTGTATCTCTGCGGTCATATGTCAGTTATGAGAATGATGATGACAAGACGAATACGATCAAATACCGGTTCCTGTTAGATCTTGTCAGAAAGATGAATGTGATAGATGAGGAGCACGGGATACTCTCGGTCGATCAGATCCGGGACATCTGTGCAGATGTGTTTGAAGAATATGATATAGAGTATTGCTACTTGTTTGGTTCATACGCGAAGGGAACTGCACTTGAGAATAGTGACGTGGATCTTCTAATATCCTCCACCATAAGCGGACTGAAGTATTATGGACTCATTGAGAGGTTGCGTGAAGAACTGTGCAAGAAGGTAGATCTTCTTGATACAAAGCAGCTGGTCAACAATGAGAGTCTGCTGTCGGAAGTGCTTAAGGACGGGATCAAGATATATGGATAATATGAAGAATGATGAGTACTTTGCCGATAGGATAATAAACGATCTCTCTTTCATTGCAGCTCATACGGAGGGAATAACCGACGCAGAATTGAAGTCTGATGAAGTATTGCCGGATTCCATGATGTTCAGGCTGATCCAGATATCTGAAAATGCTAAGAAACTGAGCGGGCAGTATAGAGCAGACCACAGCAACATACCGTGGTCTGACATCTATGGATTGAGGAACAGGATCGTTCATGATTATGGAAGCATAGATATAGGTGTTATTTATGATACTTTAACACAGGATATACCTGACCTCCTGACCCTCATGCAACACCGCTGATCCCGTAGTAACTTCTTATCAGCCTTATCCGGCCGTCATACGTGTTCTCTCTTGCATACTGCTTAAGCAATCTGTCATCCGCATGATCCAGGACCGGAACCGTGTGCATGAACCTGCAGAACTCTTCAAGGCTTCTGAAGTACTCACGTTCATGTATCGGAACTAACTCCACATCTGTGAATCCTGCGGCCAGCAGACCTTCATAATCCCTGATGCTTACCGGAACGGGATCATCATAACCCTGACCGCCCCCGCAAAGCATCTTCAGTGCCCAGCAGTCATACTTGTCAACGCCTCTTTTCAGAAGGTGTCCGCCCTTCTTCAGGCAGCGCCTGATCTGCACCGGATCTGTTACCGTGTGGCGTGCGACCACCACATCGAAATGATCATCAGGCACATCCATCCTGAGATTGTCCATCACCTTGAAAGTGATGTTCTTCCGTCCGCTCTTCTCAAGGTTTTTCTGCGCCGTCCTGATCATTGCAGGTGAGTAATCCGTGCCCTGGATTATGGCGCATTCAGGAAAGTAAGAAAGCAGCTTCTCGCCTCCTCCGGTGCCAAGATCGAGCACCCTCGAATCCGGCGTGACATACTGCCGCAGCAGCGAATAAAGATCCCAGTCCGTCAAGGACTCTGTCTCGATCTCAAACCCGCCGAAATCCCAGTTTGAGAGCTCCTCATAGTATTCAAGATAGCCATCGTGTGTCATAAAAAAAGAATCTCCTTCCACGAACAGCAAAACTCTCACAACATTTGTTGTGATGTAATGTCATTCATGATGAGATTCTAAGGTTCTTATCATTATTAACCCTGCCTGAAGGCATCATGGCAACCGAACGCGAATAACTAATTGATCTGCTGCAACTATTATTATACTGCACATAAGTTGATGAATGCAACCAACCGTAGCAATGTATCCACTTCAGGTTGGCAGTAAAACAATATCAACTACAGTATAATGAACTTAAGAATAGAGCGGAGGTGACATAAGATGATATTCCCGGAAAAACTTCAGGTAATAAGAAAGAGCAAGGGCTTTACGCAGGACGAACTCGCGGCAAGGCTCAATGTCTCACGCCAGGCCGTTGCCAAATGGGAATCAGGCCAGGGTTATCCGGATATATCAAACTTGATCGGGATCAGCGATCTGTTCAATGTGACTGTTGATTATCTCGTAAAGGACAACGACTGCAGCGTCAGTGCCGAAGAACACATAGAAGATCCGGACATTGCTGAGCTGATCAGTTTCAGGCTTGAGGCCAACCGCAATACATATGCGGGTTTTGCAAATGAGATAGGAGCATCAAGACCTTCTGCCCATGATTACAGATATGATAAGGGTGATTACACCTACATAGATACATATGTCGGAGGAGAGATATTCTCCGGGGAAGAGGCGGTATTCAAAAACGGCACGGCAAGATACGCCATGAACTATTGCGGACGTGTATTGGATCAGAGGTTCAGCGGTAATTTTCTCAAGGAGGCGCTGCGCGCAGCATCACCTGATCTTCCGTACAGAGGTCCTGCAAATTATACGGACGGTGAATATACATACACTGCGCGCGTCACAGGGGATATCTCCTGGTTCCAGGGGTATGAGGAGATATTCTGTGGCGGCGCCAAAGTGTATGAGTGCTTTTTCCACGGCGGCCTCCTGAAGTGATATCAGGAGAACACTATCCCTGCCAGGGGAGACATCACTATCATGATCAGCGAGAAGCACAGTGAGTTGACTGATATCAGCGTGGCACGTGATGCTTCAGGTATCATGCCGTTCAATGTGACGTCCGCTCTTATCTGAAGCAGGTCATCTCCGAAGGCTGAGAAGAATCCGCCAAGTGTCATGATCCACAATACATCCGTAAATGCGGCGCAGGTCCCTGCAGCTACGATGATAAAGCAGATGATGAATAGACGCTTAAATCCGTCTTTATTCCTGTATCGCGATGCTGCAAACGCGCCGATTATCCCGCCGGTGTACGTAATGAACAGCAGCAGTCCCAGCATCAGGTCACCGGCACCCGCATCCTGAAATCTTGCCTGAAGGAAGAACAGGAGGAGAACGTCAACGGCCCCGACCAGCGAGTTGCCGAATATGAGCCCGACGGCTTTGCGGTTGCCCTTGAGAAAGGATATACTTTCGCGTATGAGGTTCTTGAGCCTTGTTCCGTATGACAGGTTCTTTTTGGCGAGTATGACCCGGTTCTCATTAAGCGTGAGAGCTACAGCCAGCTGGATCATGGACAGGCACATTCCGAGGATCTGCGCATTGCGATTCCCCATGATAAGTGCCAATCCTGCACCGAGTGAGGCAAGGGCGTTGGAGACGCGGTATATCACCGTCTGCGTTGATATGTACCTGTCGTATTTCGCGGTCATTCCCGACTCTTTAAGAGTGTCATAGGCAAGGGCGCTGTCGGTGCCGGAGGCAAAGTTATATGAGAGCGCACAGAAGACCATGGACACGACGACGCCTGCGAAAGTGGATGTAAAACCTAATGCCATGGATGCAATTATGCTGCACATTGCGCCGAGCATGAGGCTCTTTTTCCTGCCGCAAACGTCAGCAAACATTCCCGACGGGATCTCTGCGATGATACCGGTTATATGAAACACGGTCTCGGCAATACCGACCTCGACAAGGGTGAACCCGCGTGACACGAGCAGTGCGACCCATGCAGCACTTGCCAATGAGATATTTCCAAGGAAATTAAGTGAGTAAAGTTTGCGCAATTGTCTGTGCGCTGCAGTTATCTGATCATTCATAAAAAAACTCCTTCATTCTGATAGTGAATAAAAGGAGTACCATGCGTTATAACGGGCCTGTAAAGTTCTCTGTTATTACCCGCAAATGGGCATAGTACACCTGTCGGAGTCCTTGTAGAATCCGTTCATGAGCTGAATGTTAACCGTTATCCAATACATCAGCGTACTACGCCCCTTTCTTAGATCAGTTGAACAGATTCTACATTCTCATACTTCGAAAGTCAATCTGCTCATTTGCACCGCGGCTGATATTTTACTATACTTGTAACATAACTTTCTTGATATTGGGAGGAACTTTATGATCAGAAATAAGATGGCTGAAGCAGTTACCGCCATATGCCTTATAACAACAATGATATCTTCGGGGTGTTCTGCTCCCAAAGCAAATGAGGACACGGCTCCTTCTTCCAATGATACGATCCATGCACAGATCCAGCCTGAGGCAGATTCACCGGACTGGGTCAAGGCATTGCCGCAGGCACAGGACAGTTCCGTTACGCAGCTTTTCGTTGTGGCCGGAATGGATCTGGAAAAGACAACGGCAACGATATCCATGCATGAGAGAGATGCTCAGGGCAACTGGAAGCAGATCCTGTCAACTCCCGGTTTTGTGGGCAGGAACGGTCTCTGCGCTGATGCGGATCATAAGGAAGGCTGTGGCCAGACCCCGATCGGTGTGTATAAGTTCAATAAGGCTTTCGGCATCGCGGATGACCCCGGGTGTGCCATTGCTTACACAAAGGTCGATGACGATACCTACTGGTCCGGTGATATGAGAGAAGGCATGCGCTACAATGAGATGGTAAAGCTTTCTGAGATGCCGGATCTTGATAAGGATAGCAGTGAGCATATCGTCGATTATGAATATGAGTATCAGTATTGTCTCAACATCAGTTTCAATGAAGACGGAACCGCTGACAGGGGATCGGCAATATTCCTTCACTGTTTCGGAAGGGTCAAGCCCCAGACCGGCGGCTGCGTAGCAGTACCGGAATATGTCATGAAGCAGATCATGCAGAGGGTTAAGCCTGAGTGTGTGGTCGTCATAGATACTTTCGATAAGCTGGGCGCAAGTTTCTGACAGCCGGTCATATGATACAGAGGTTCGTGGTAAGTTCTGAAGGTATCGTCCAAGCGGCAAACAGTGTCCGCGGATATCTTGATGCCTGCAGGATCAGGGGGAAGGAACTTACCAGGGCAGTACTTGTCGTGGAAGAGGCGTTAGGAAGCCTGGTATCCAATTCATCCTGCGGAAGCGGTGAGGAGGAAGACTTCATCGAGATCAAGACGCGCAAGTTTCTTGGCAACATAACGATAGAACTGTCTGCCCCCGGAACGGAATACGCGCTGGAAGACAACATGGCGTCAGCAGCAGTCGTGATGAACGATGAAGTCGGTCATGACGAGCAGGATCAGATCCGCAACATAATATTAAGGTCCCTCACGGATGATCTTAAATATGTTCATAAGAACGGCATCAACAGCATAAAGATGACCATCGTCAAGTCGAAGCAGAAACTGTTTTATATGACGGTCGCTGCTCTCATCCTTGCTGTAGGTGCAGGTCTTCTTCTGAGTAATCTTGCACCGTCTTCCTTCAATACCGGACTTGATACGTATCTGCTCACGCCGGTCAAGACCATGTTCATGAGCGCGTTGCGGATGATAGTGGCTCCGGTAGTGTTCTTCTCGATCGCAACCTCGGTAGGCCGTTTTACGAATCTGTCAGAACTTGGCAAGATCGGCGGAAAGGTGATGGGACTTTATGCGGTAACGACTGTCATCGCGATCTGCGTCGGATTTGGAATGTTCTATCTGATACAGCCGGGCGGTTCTGTAGCGGTCCAGACAATGAATGCGCAGGCAGAACAGATCGCGCAGCAGGCGAAGTCGGGCGTATCCCTCCTCGACATGATAGTCGATATAGTACCGCATGATATAGTAAGCCCTTTCCTCAATTCCAACATGCTCCAGCTGATCTTCCTGGCTGTGATCGTGGGTATTGCAACAGGTCTGATCGGCAAGTATTCAGACATCTTAAGATCAGTAATGGAAGCTCTTAACGAACTGTTCCTGAAGATTACGAACATGATCATCAAGGTCATGCCGGTAGTAGTATTCTGTTCGATCCTGTCGCTCGTTCTCAGCATAGGAACGGATACCCTGGTATCCGTAGCGGGAATGTTCGGATCATTCCTTTTGGGTCTTGTTGTCATGATGATAGTGTATTCCCTCATGATGATACTGATCGCCAGGATCAATCCGCTGCTCTTTCTGCGCAAATATGCGCCTGTCATGCTTCAGGTCTTCAGTCTGAGTTCCAGCAATGCCTCGATCCCGATCAACATGGAGGCATGTGAGAAGAAGCTGGGAATATCCAGTAAAGTATATGGTCTGTCGATACCTCTCGGCGCCACTCTCAACATGGATGGCGGGTGCGTGCAGATGGGTATCTTTGTCCTGGCTCTGGCCAAGGTGTATGGAGTGGATGTTCCTGCGGGTTCGCTGATCGCTCTGGCATTCTCGATCTTCATGATGTCGGTGGGAACGCCCGGTATCCCGTGCGCAAGTCTTGTATGTCTTTCCGCCCTTATGACTCAGCTCGGAGTACCTTCTGATGCGATCGTCCTGATCATGGGAATAGCCCCTGTCATGTCGATGTTCCTTACGATGAGTAATTGCCTGGGTGACGTTGCGGTATCGTCGATAGTCGCGAAGACAACGGGCGAGATGGATATGAGTATCTACAAGGACAAGACGGTCTGACGATCCTTATTCCTCGGTATCATTCTCTGTATAGTACTTCTCGAACATGGGCCTTGCAGCTACATAGTAAGGTTCAAGTGCCTTATCGAAATGCTTGCCCATACCTTCCATGATTATCGAATCAGCTTTCTCAAAGCTCATCCTCTCCTTATACACACGTTTGCTCACGAGGGCATCGTAGACATCGGCGATAGCCATGATCCTTGCCTCGATGGGGATCTTATCTCCCTTAAGCCCCTCAGGATAACCTGATCCGTCCCACCTCTCATGATGGTAATGAGCCACGTTCTCAGCCAGTACAGCGAACTCTCTGTCTTCAGTGTTCTTCAGTATCTCATGAACGATCCTTCCGCCTTCCGCAGCATGGGTCTTCATGATATCGAATTCCTCCGGAGTGTATTTGCCGGGCTTCCTCAGTATCTGGTCATCAACTGCGATCTTGCCAAGGTCATGCATTGGAGCTGCCTTGATCAGATTGTGGATGAAGGTCTCAGACAGTCCGAGAGAATTATCTTTGCTTATTACGTCAGTCAGTATCCTTATGATGTCACTAGTCCTTCTGATATGACCGCCGGTAGAATTGTCGCGGCTTTCAACCATGGTTGCCATGCTGAGGATGAGGTTATCGTGCATCGCGACTATGTCTCTTGTCTTCTCGTCCACCTCCTGCTGAAGCCTGCTGTTGAAGTTGTCCAGGAGCGAGATGTATTTCTGGTTCTCGGTATCGTCAGTGATCATGAACTGGTATCCCCATTTCTTCTTCATGCTCACGAGATGATTGACGGTTATCTTGTAGATGCTGTCACCGACTTCCTTGTAGAATGTATTATCCTCGTTGTTAAGTTCGAACTGTTTGATCCTGTTGCAGATGTTCTTATTGATCCCGGAATCTGCGGGGACCGGTCTGTCAACCTGGAGATCTCTAAGTTCGGGGAAGATCTCCATCGCCAGTTCGTTGCAGCCGAGGTAATCCATATGGGTATCAAATGATATGAATCCTATGTTGCCTCTCTTCTCGATCGAATCGATGCCTGAACCCGTTATGTCGTAGAAGTAGATCTTCCTGACGATGATCAGAACGATCACCTGTGCCATTGAGAACGTCGCAGGGATGAGATCCACATTGAGGTCTAATATCCTTCCGCCGAAATAACCGAACAGACAGATGATCTCGCCTATGAAGAGCAGTATCAACGATTTGTTGGACACATTATTCTTCCTGATCAGGCTGTAGATTATGGCGATCATCGGTATTACGAAGTAGATGACGAGCATCGCCACAAACACAGTATGCATCGGGCCATATACTTTCTTCGTCAGGAACCCTGCTCCGTCTACCGCCTCGAAAGCAACGCTCCTATAGAACAGACCGTTCCATCCTACGGTCAGGACACTGCTGTAGACTACAGTGGACAGGACAAGAAAGGCAAAGGTAATGACCTTCGGAAGCCGGATCTTACAAAGGCTCAATATGCACAGCATAATGAGCAATGACAGATACGTTCCCCCGATATACACAAAGCAGTTGGCTATCAGGGCACCGTCAAGGTCCTTTGCAACGGACATCAGGACATAACCGACATCGACTATCGGTACGAGAACGAACATCAATGTCACGAGTACGTTGTAGTGCTTATCCCAAACAACGAAATATATACAGAGCAATATCAGTGATATCGCAAGCAGTGTTCCGTAGTAGATAGTGATCAAGATCAGATCTCCGCTTCTTTGTTTATTAAGTAATTATAGCACACGCGCGTCTTATTGACTTATATGGTTATTTTCCATATTATTGCGATATGACGACACAAAGATCCGGCAGTTCAAAAAAGGAGTTCATAGTCAGGACAGTGGTATTCATCCTGTTCCTGGCTCTTAACCTGTGGTTCATCCTTATCCACGAACCGTGGCGTGATGAGATCCATGCCTGGCTGATGGCGAAGTACATGTCTCCTGTCGAGATGATAGAGTTCAGCAGTTATGAAGGCCATCCCTTGCTGTGGCACTTCATGCTGATGCCTTTCGCCAAGCTCGGGGCTCCGGTATGGACGATGCATGTCATAAGCTATATTACGGTTGCAGCAAGTGCTTATCTTATGCTGTTCAAGACGAAGATGAACTACATCGTCCAGTCTGTCATTGTTTTGTTTGTTCCCTTTATATTCATCTACTCGTCGGTCGCGCGTAATTACTGTCTGATACTGTTGCTTACGATGATCATCGCAGTCATGTACGATGACCGATATAAGCATCCTTTTCTGTACAGCATACCCATAGCATTAATGGTGTTCACGCACGGATGTGCATGGGGTCTTGTTGCAGGACTTACGGTCACGTTCCATATCTACGAATTGTACAGGGTGATCACCGGTAAGGTCAGGAAGGCTGACAGCAAGGTGATCCAGACCACTGCAGGGCTTGCGGTGATCGCCATTTCCAGTATCACTGCCGTCATGACGATATACAGCAGCAGGAGTGTTGGGTACTTCTCCGGAGGTGACGGCAAGACTGACATTACCATCCTGTCGATGGTGCTCATCATGGTAATGGCAATTGTGATCACCATCCTGATGAAGGGGAAGATCTGGAGAGAGACAGTAGTCCTCGTTATGGCATATGCCTTCATGATCGTCATATATAAGATCTCATATTCGAGCGTTATACTTCAGAGACTCCTGCTGATACAGGTATTCCTGCTCCTGTTCGTGATATGCATCAGGCAGGATGACAATAAGAAGATCAATGTGGCGGCGCTTACAGTATATTTTCTGTCGTTCCTGGTGAGCGGAGCGGTATTCGATACTTTCGAAGCCGTCAGATGGGATGTGACGGGACATTATTCTTCTGCTGAAGAGATGGCAGATTATATCAACCGGAACCTGCCTGATGAGGATATGATACTGGTCGATGCGGGCATATATGCGCAGACAATGGTTCCCTACACGGATAAGAAACTGTACGATATCAATTATAAAGAGTATATTACTGATTCCCTGTATTGCATGGACGACACGGATGCGATATATGCTGCCATATTTGACATTCCGAAGCATCCTGAATACAAGGGCAGATACCTTGTGCTGCGTTACAGGATCGAGAATTCGCCTTTCGATGAGATCTACAGGACAAGTGATTCGTATACCGGTGAGGAGTTTACGCTGTTCTTCATCAAATGACGGCAAAAGCCCATTTTTTAACGGATTGACTCCCTTTTGTCACATTTCTAACACATTTCATTTGTACAATTACACTATCCATACTTGGAGAAGTATGCGTTGAGGTGTAATTGGAATTGGAGAAAGAAGACTTAAAGAATCTTAGCCGCAAGGAACTGGTCGACGTCGTCTACAACATGATTGACGAGGAGAACAGTGATCCCGGGATGCGCCCTTTGCCTGCTGAAGTCGCAGGTGAGCGCAGAAGGCTGCGCCAGCGTGCGAGATTAAGACGCAAGCTTCTTACGACACTGGGCATCCTTACAGTGGTTGCTGCAGCGGCAGTTCTTCTCTCGACATTCTTATTCCCTGTCATTCAGGTAACAGGCGACAGCATGGAGCCTACATTGACAGACGGGGATGTTCTCGTACTCCTCAACACAAACAGTTATAAAGGCGGTCAGCTCTGCTGCGTTGCCTGGCAGAACAAACTGTTGATCAAGCGTGTCATAGCACTGTCCGGCGATCAGGTCGATATCGATCAGAGCGGCAATGTCACAGTGAACGGACAGGCGTTGGATGAACCTTATGTTACCGAGAAGAGCCTTGGTGAGTGTGATATCGAATTTCCTTATCAGGTTCCGGAAGGAAAGGTTTTCGTGATGGGAGACAGGAGGGCCTCCTCGATCGACAGCAGGAGTTCTGCGATTGGATGCGTCGGCGATGATCAGATTGTCGGGCGCGTGCTCTTCAAAGTATGGCCGATAGGATGAGAAGATGAAGAAAGACATTGAAGGTTACATCAAATGGCTCAATGTGATAAGAGTCGGAAGAAGAAGAGCACTGGCTCTTGTTCTTGCCATGTCCGTAGCTGTTTCCGGCAATGTGTTCTGGCTCATGCGCACCAGTGGCACGGCACTTTCCGAAGAACCTCTCTGCGGGATCACGGAACATAAGCACGGTGATGAATGCTACGAGACAGTCCTGATCTGCGAAGACGAAGAGCATGAACACACGGATGAGTGCTATGAGACAAGACTGATATGTGAACTTGAAGAGCATACCCACAATGAGGGCTGCTATGTAGACATATCCTCCCATGAGACAAAGAAGGACTGGGAGAAGACGATCCCCGAGCTGACAGGCGACCATTCAGATGATCTGATCAGTGTTGCAGCATCACAACTCGGATATGAAGAAGGTGCGGACGGATACTCCAGGTTTGGAGACTGGTACGGCAATGCTGACGCTGACTGGAATGTTATGTTCGTATCGTTCTGCTTAAGCTACGCAGGCGTCAGCAAGTCAGATATACCTTACGGATCAGGTTGCTGGGCATGGCAGGTCAAGCTTACAGAGAAGGAAATTCTAATTACTGACATGACCGAAAAGCCTGCAGAAGGCGACATAATCCTCGTTGATAAAGACGGTGACGGCAAGTGTGATATTACAGGTATCATCATGAGCATTGACGGGGATACCTTAAGTGTTGCCGAAGGTGATGTCGAAGGCAAGGTCGAAATAGTAAAATATGATATCAACAGTAAGGATATCTTCGGATATGTACCGGTGAACAGCCTTGATGCGGCCGTTGAGGAACCTGCCGATGAGGAGCCTTCAGAGCCGGTCATCGAAGAACCCTCAGAGGAACAGGACATCAAGACAACTCATGAGTTTGATGCCAAGACCGGGTCGGGGATCAAGGTCCACGTAAATGCTCCCGATGGAGCTTTCCCTGAGGGTGTTGTAATGAGTGCTACCGATGTTGATGACAAGGATATCATTGCACAGGCTGAAAGCACCATAGATGTAGGAGATGGTAAAGAGATCAAAGGTAGTGTCGCAGTAGATATTACATTCAAGAACAACGAAGGCAAGGAAGTTGAACCTGCTGATGGGATGGCAGTTGATGTTAACATTACCATTCCGGAATATAAGCGGCAGGAAGCTACTGAATATCAGCTCTTCCATGTTAATGACAGTGGAGTAGAGGAAGTGAGAGATGCTAAGCTATCGCAGAGCGAGGCTGCATTTAAGACTGACGGATTCTCCATCTATGTTGTTACTTACCTTGGGGAGAGGGATAAGGATAAGGTACATGAGTATCTTCCGGGTTTTGGTCTCCCTAATAAAGACGGGTATGTACCAAACTGCGAAGACCGTCCTTATCTGATCACTGTCGGTGAGATATTAAATCTCATAGGAGAGTATGACGACCCGGATCTGACGATCATTATCGATGGCGGTTTTGGAGACCCTTCCTGTATCTCTATCGTACCAAGTTCAGAAGGTGTTTACCCGGAAGGTGGCCACTACAGGATCAAGAGAGACATCAAGGGTGAGCATGGCGGTACTGCAAAACTCCAATTGAAAAACGGTGGTACGGTGATCGATGAATTCTATATCCGCGTTGACAATTACATACCTGAGACGAATGATCTTGATATTAATGATTATGGTCTGTATCAATATCATGAACCTTCAAATCCTTTGCAGATAAAAGTAGGTGATGTCATCAACATCAAAGGATATACATATCTTGGCGAGAAATTCACTTTCATAGACCACAATGGTGATCCGGTAAGTGAGGATACTGCGTCAAGATGGATGCTGCAGACAGGTTTTACTGATAATGGTGACGGATCTTACACACAGACGTTCCTTGCCTGTGGAGAGACAGATCAGCCTATAGGTATTATCCTGGCAGACAGGATCGTGTACTTTGATATAGATACCAGAGGTATGCTCGATCATGCAGATATCGAGATCGCCGATGACGGGATCTACACTGATTCCAGATTGTACGGTGAAGGCGGAGTCCTCAAGAAGAAGGTAACTCAGTATCAGTCGTACGTCTGCGATGTAAATAAATGTGATCTGTATAAGAGTACCGATGAGAGTGTTCCAACGAATATCTACTATGGACACTTTGATGATTATGGTGATGGTACGGAGGGATTATATCCCGGTAACCCTACCGGATTTGTAGCAGAGAACTACTGGCAGAATGAGGATATCCCGCCGGGAAGTACCCAGTACGAACTGACATCCAAATATAAGAGAGATGAACATGGCAACTACTGTGACATCAGCAGAAAGCAGTTCTTCTACAGTGAAGTGGATCACGCTATATTTGATGTTCAGCTGGAACTTAGACCTGAGCACGAGATAACATATAAACTCGTTAACGGATCCTGGGTGCCGGAGACAGACAGCGAGATATCTTACCACTATGAATACGACAGCACGAATGTTGTTACAAGCTGTACCAGAACCACTTCTGCAGGAACTGAAAGCGTTAATCTTGAAGACATTGTCACCATCGTGCCCAGTGCTGTATTCAACCTGCCTCACAAATCTGTTATAGACGCCTATAACAAGTGCCCTCTTAATAACGGACTTGACTTTACGATCCAGGCAAATTCTGCGATGGTTGAGTTTGCTGCATATAAGGAACTGCTCGGAAGACGATTAGTTGATGATGAGTTTGATTTTGGACTGTACAGTGATGAAGCCTGTATGACAACTCCGATCGACACGGCAACCAATGATGCTTCCGGTGAGGTTATATTTCAGGAGATCCATTTTGAAGAGGATGGCAATTATACATATTACGTCAAAGAGATAGCCGGAAGTGATGATGATATTCATTACGATCCTACAAGGTATAAGGTTGTCATTAAAGTTGAGAATCTCATAGCCGATATCATCTCTTTCGAGAAGATCGGCGAGAATGAGCAATCATGGAGTGACGCAGAAAAATTTGAGTTTAACAACAGCGTCAAGTTCAAACTCCCGGATACCGGAGGTGGCGGTATCGTACCATATATCGCCGTCGGGACATCATTGATCGGATCGGCTCTGATCCTGCTGATGCTAAGACGGCGCAAGGAGGTGGATCTATGATATGAGCTACCACAAAACATGTTTAATAAATGCAGAACATACAAAAGGAAGGAACAAAACAATGACTAGAACATTCAAAAAGATCATTTCTGTTATCATTACGGCAGCAATGGTTATGATGCTCGGGATCACGGCTTTTGCAGCAGATCCCTATGACATCACGATAACCAGGTCCGGTGATGATAAGTCAGAGCATACTTACACGGCTTATCAGGTGTTCAGCGGCAAATTGCAGGCTGACAAGTCCCTGGCAGAAATCCAGTGGGGAACAGGCGTCAACGGCACAAATCTCCTCGCAGCCCTCAAGACAGCTAACAGCACAGCATATGGCAGCTGTACGACAGCTTCCGATGTAGCAGCCGTACTGGAAAACGACAATTCGCTCGTAGATCAGTTTGCAAAGGTTGCTTTTGCTAACAAAGCTACCAAAGCAGGAGATGTTGTATCAGCAGCAGGACAGACCTCTGCAAAGATCTCCATTTCAGGAGCAGGCTACTATCTCATTACTGATGAGATCGACGTAGCTGATCCTAACAGCAATGTGAATTCTTCCGTGTCAAGGCTCATGCTCAAGGTTGATACAACGCATACTACAACTGCATTTGCAGCGAAGGCTGTCGTACCTTCGATATCAAAGGAGATCGGCGACGGAACATCAGCAGGTGTTGATGCAAACACAGCTTCCATCGGTGATACAGTACCTTTCGTATTGAGAACGGCTGTACCAAACATGACAGGTTACACAAAGTATTTCTTCGTAGTAAAGGATACGATGTCCAAGGGTCTTTCTTTTGATGATTCCAGTGTATCTGTTACACTCGGCGGATCAAATCTCGCAGCTTCTAACTATACAGTTACGACCTCCACAAATGCACAGGGCGGCACAGACATCAAGATCGTATTCAAGAACTTTATCTCAAACCACGATGCAGCAGATCATGCAAATGATAACTGCGGCAAGAACATTATCATCAAGTACAATGCCACATTGAACGAGAATTGTGACAGGACAAGTGCAGGCAACCCTAACACTGTATATCTTGAGTACTCCAACAATCCTAACGTGATCCCTGCAGGCGAGAACGAACCTACAGGTACAGATCCCGTAGGTAAGACACCTGAGAGCAAGACCATCACTTACACAACAGGTGTTAAGGTCATCAAGACGGATACGAGCGGCAACAAGCTCCCCGGCGCTACATTCGAGATCAGTGGTCTGGGCGGCACCAAGGTTGTTACAGTAAAGGGAGTCTATACAAAGGACAATACACTTACAGATCCTGCCAAGACATTCTATAAGCTCAAGGACGGAACTTACACAAAGACAGCCCCCACATCAACAACGATGGATAAGTATGATTCCAGTGACAAGTATAAGTATTCAACAGAAGAGGATGTTGAGACTGTAGCTTCTTCAACAGTAACTGCAACGGTAGATGCTGACGGTTATATCGTTTTCTCGGGTCTTGGTGACGGAACATATACGATCACAGAGACACAGGAACCTGACGGATATATAAAGTCTGATGAGGATATCAAGTTCACGATCTCTTCTGATCCTGATTCAACAACAGGTCCTAACTGGAAGATCGCGATCGGTTCAGGCACAGCTGCCGCAGCTCCCTTTGTTGACGGAGAAGAGACTATCATCAAGGAGTTCACTGTAGAGAACCCAAAGAAGTCCAACCTCCCTCAGACAGGTGGTATCGGTACAACGATCTTCTACATCGCAGGTTCCATCCTCGTAGTCTCCGGTGTAGCACTCCTTCTTGCCAAGAAGAGATCAGAAGCAACAGAGAGATGATCCTTAAGTTGCCTCGAAGGAGGACAGTTTGAAGAAGCATTGGTTGAATATACTTATAGCGGTCTTACTGATCCTGGGCGTGGCATTGCTGCTGTATCCCGCATTCAGCAATTATGTCCACTCACGTAACGTAGCCAGGATCATAACCGACTATAACAAGGTATCTTCAGATACCAGTGCCGAGCGCAAACTTCAGATGATAAAAGAAGCGGAAGATTATAACGGAAAGCTGGCAAAGATAACCCAGAATTTCTATGATCCTTCGCAGGTGACCGGTTACAAGAAGACATTGGATCTGACGGGGACCGGCATAATGGGATACGTCAATATCCCCAAGATCGATGTAGAGCTCCCTATCTATCACGGAACTGATCAGGGAGTCCTGCAGATCGGAGTAGGTCACATGGAAGGTTCATCCCTTCCTGTCGGCGGCGGCAGTACACATTGCGTACTGTCAGGCCACAGAGGTCTTCCGAGTTCGAGATTGTTCACGGACTTGGATGAGATCGAAGTGGGTGACAGCTTTACCATTACGGTTATGGACAGGCTGCTCACATATCAGGTGGATCAGATCAAGATCGTCCTCCCTGAGGAGATCGATGATCTGTACATCAAGGACGGCATGGATTACTGTACACTTGTTACATGTACTCCGTACGGCATCAATACACACCGTCTCCTCGTCAGAGGCGTAAGAACGGATGATGGTATTGAAAAGCCTGCCGGAATAGCGGTATCGAGCGAAGCGATCAGGATCGATTCCGCGATAACGTCAACGGTCATAGCCGTTCCCGCATTTATCATTGTGGTGGCGGTTACAGTAATAGTCGAGAGGAGAAGGACAAGACATGGCAAACAGAAGTAAGCTTCTTACCGCAATGGTTCTGCTTATGGCAGTCCTTATCTTCATGCCCGCCCGCGTTCTGACTGCTGCAGGCGGAGGTCTTGATCCTGACAGGGATGCGAGCCTTACAATGACACTCAAAGCATCAGACGAAGACGGCACACTGGCTGTTGGTGCTGAAGTTACGGTCTATATGGTAGCTGAAGGCAAGTACACGGCTGGCGGCGGCATCAGGTTCGAACTTACGGATGATTACAAGTCATCCGGCATAGATCTCGACGGCAAGATAACCCAGTCGATGATCGATGACCTTGCTGATCTTACTGCAGAAAATAACATATCGGGCACGGCATCTGTGAAGTCTGATGAGAACGGAGTGGTTACTTTCGACGGGCTTGAGAGCGGACTGTATCTGGTCGTTGCAACAGATCTGCCGGAAGGTTTTACATCATTTGTTCCTTTCCTGTATTACCTTCCTTATTTCAGCACGGATACTGACAGCTGGGTCTATGACGGCGAAGCAGAGCCTAAGCTCGATTACCTCGAGCCGGTTGACGTGAATGTTAAGAAGGTCTGGAATGATGACGGCAATGACAGGCCGAGCTATGTATCCATCCGTCTGTCCAACGAAGATGGTGATTATGATACTGTAAAGCTCAGTGATGATAATGACTGGAAGTACACATGGACAGGCCTTGATGCATCGAAGGATTGGACAGTGACGGAAGTCACGGTGCCTGACGGATACAAGGCTACGTATTCTTCTGACGGAATGAGCTTTATTGTCACGAATACCCGCAAGCTGATCCAGACAGGACAGACTAACTGGCCGATACCTGTGATGATTTTTACCGGAGCTTTCCTGATATCTGCCGGAATCATCGTGCGTGTATCAGGCAGGAAAAGATATGAAGAATAAGAGAAGGATAATCAGTAACATCCTTCTGATAACGGGTCTGCTGCTCCTCCTTGGGGCGGGTGGACTCTTTTTTTACAACTTGAACGAGAGCAACGAATACGAGGAGGCTGCGGTGGAGCTCGCCACAAGGATCAAGACTGAGGTATCACTGTTGAGAGAAAAAAGTCCAGAAGAGATGACACCGGTCCTCCAGTCCGAGATGGTGACCATGCCCGTTGACGGCAGTATATACGACGGTTACTTAACGATTCCTAAGATAAACCTCGAAATGGCAGTCTACGACACCTGGAACGATCAGTATCTCCGCAAGTCGGTCTGCAGATATTATGGCTCCCCGGCAACAGACGACCTTATTATCGCAGGCCATAACTACAGCACGGGGTTCCGTAAGCTAAGGGATCTTAATCCGGGAGATGAGGTATTCTTCACGGATATGGGCGGAAACACCATAAAGTATGAGGTCAGGCTGACCGAGGTTATAGACGGTACGGATATAGACGGAATGATCTCGGGAGGGTGGGATCTGTCACTTTATACATGTACATACGGCGGTGAAGCGAGGTTTACCGTAAGATGCGAGAGATCCGCTTCCCCGGGCTGATTACCAATTGTTTGCCACAACCAGAAAATTGACTAATTTATTATTTATATATAGAATACTCTCGATGTTTACTACTTAAGCGGTATGGGGCATCACGTAAAACAGCCATGGCCTTACTGGGAGGAACGGCAGGTTGTTAGCGCCAGGACCTATGCGGTTGACGAGGTTTGACAGTTATCGAAATACTCGGCGGATTCTGTCACGGTCATACGGGCGGCCGACAGAGGGAGAATAAAAAGCAGAATCAACACTGTAACAGAGGCTCTCTCAAGCTCCAATGAATAAAGACAGCTCTATGCTGCCTGTTTTTTAAAGGAGACAATAATGAGAGTAGTAATTCAGGATAATTATGACAAGATGTGTAAGTGGGCTGCAAATTACATTGCTGCCAGGATCAATGCACACAAAGAGGCAAGGCCTTTCGTACTCGGACTTCCCACAGGTTCATCACCTATCGGCGTTTATAAGGAACTCGTAAGGATGAACAAGGCAGGTGAGGTATCATTTGCAAATGTCGTTACATTCAACATGGACGAGTACTTGGGACTCCCTCATGAGCATGACCAGAGCTACTGGTATTTTATGCACGACAACCTTTTTAATCATCTGGTTGATATGAAGCCTGAGAACATCAATATCCTTAACGGTATGACAGATGATCCCGAAGGCGAGTGTGCAAGGTATGAGGAGAAGATCGCTTCATACGGCGGCATCGACCTGTTCATGGGCGGCATCGGCGTTGACGGTCACCTGGCTTTCAATGAGCCTTTCACATCATTATCTTCAAGAACAGGATTAAGAGACCTCACGACTGACACAAGGATCGTTAACTCGAGATTCTTCGGCGGTGACCCTGAGAAGGTACCTGCACAGGCTTTGTCCGTAGGCATCGGAACGGTTACTGATTCCAAGGAGGTCCTGGTACTCATCTCAGGCCACAACAAGGCAAGGGCTCTTGCAGCAGTCGTAGAAGGCGGTGTGAGCCAGAAGTGGACATGCTCTGCTCTTCAGATGCACAATGCTGCCATCATCGCATGCGATGAGGAGGCATGTGGCGAGATCACTGTCGATACATACAAGTATTTCCTCGATATCGAGAAGAAAGAGAGACTTTAATCTATGTACAAGATCACTGATCTTTATGATCTGGAACACACATTGGCAAAGGACTATCTGTCTGGTTTTACATATCCCTGGGAAGCCTTGAAGGGGATCAAGGATCTTATCCTTTCATTGGGTCCCACACTGGGTGATGATTATGAGGAAGTATCCGAGAATGTCTGGGTGCACAAGACTGCAAAAGTCTTCCCGTCTGCATATCTCGGCGCACCCTGCATCATCGGTCCCGAGACGGAGGTAAGACACTGTGCGTTCATCAGAGGTTCTGCCCTTGTAGGTGCAAACTGCGTAGTCGGAAACTCATGCGAGCTTAAGAACGTTATCCTCTTCGATCATGTTCAGACCCCTCACTACAACTACGTAGGCGACAGTATCCTCGGATACTATTCACACATGGGCGCAGGATCCATCACTTCCAATGTAAAGTCAGATAAGAAGCTCGTTGTAGTCCACAACGGAACTGAGCAGATCGAGACAGGCATCAAGAAGTTCGGTGCGATGCTCGGCGACTATGTTGAGGTCGGCTGCAACAGCGTATGCAATCCCGGTACGGTCATCGGCAGGCACAGCAATATCTATCCCACGTCATGCGTCAGGGGTGTTGTTCCCGAGAACAGCATTTATAAGAACAACGGAGTGATCGTTGAGAAGGATGAGAGGTAATAGTAATGGGTAAGTATTTCGGAACAGATGGTTTTCGCGGTGAGGCTAACAAGAACCTCAATTATGAGCATGCTATCAAGATCGGAAGATTCTTAGGATGGTACTACGGTGCCAGGATCGACAAGAAGGCGAAGGTCGTCATCGGAAAGGATACGAGAAGATCATCTTACATGTTTGAGTATGCGCTCTGCACGGGTCTTATGGCTTCCGGCGCTGATGCGTACATTATGCACGTTACGACAACGCCTTCCGTATCCTATATCGCCAGAGTCGATGATTTTGACTGCGGCATCATGATCTCCGCATCACACAATCCGTTCTACGACAACGGCATCAAGCTCCTTAACAGCCATGGCGAGAAGATGGATGAGGAGACGATCCTTCTTGTAGAGGATTATATCGACGGCAAGATCGAAGTTCCCATGGCCGAGCGTGATAAGATCGGAAGGACAGTCGATTATGTTGCAGGACGTAACCGCTATATCGGTTATCTCATCTCCATGTCCAAGTACAGCTTCAAGGATGTCAAGGTCGGTCTTGACTGCGCCAACGGTGCGGCATGGTCCATTGCCAAGGCGGTATTTGATGCGCTTGGAGCCAAGACTTATGTCATGAACGCTGATCCTGACGGATATAATATCAATACTGACTGCGGAAGCACTCATATCGAGCACCTTCAGCAGTTCGTAAAGGAGAACAGGCTTGATATCGGTTTTGCTTACGATGGTGATGCTGACAGATGTCTCTGCGTTGATGAGCAGGGCAATGTTGTTACGGGCGACCACATCCTCTACATCTATGGCAAGTACATGAAGGAGAGGGGCAAACTCATCAACAACAAGGTCGTTACGACAGTAATGAGTAACTTCGGTCTCTATAAGGCTCTTGATGCGATTGGTATCGAGTATGAGAAGACCAAGGTAGGCGATAAGTACGTTTACGAGAACATGGTCAAGACAGGCAACCGTATCGGCGGTGAGCAGTCCGGACACATCATCTTCTCCAAGTATGCCACAACAGGTGACGGCATCCTTACATCATTGAAGCTCATGGAAGTAATGCTCGCCAAGGAGAAGCCGATGAGCGAACTGGCTGCTCCTGTGGTATTCTACCCTCAGGTGCTGAAAAATGTCCGGGTGAAGAGCAAGCCTGAAGCACAGAACGATCCTGATGTTCAGGCTGCAGTTGCTTCCGTTGCCGATGCACTTGGTGACAGCGGACGCATCCTCGTGCGTGAGAGCGGTACTGAGCCCGTTATCCGTGTAATGGTCGAGGCAGGCACCAAAGAGATATGTGAGAAATATGTTGACCAGGTCATCGATGTGATCAGGGCGAAAGGCCATCTTACGGAATAAGCCTCTATATCTAAGTTCAGTACGGGGGCTGTCCGGGTGACGGAACAGCCCCCGTTTTTAAGTGTATCATAAGGACGGTGGACATCTGATATAATTACTTCAGACAGTTTTATGGAGGCATATATGGACCAGAAGGAGAGAATGTTGAATAACCTGCCTTACAAGGCCTGGATGGACGGTCTTGCTGAGGAGAGGCTTGCATGTAAGAAACTCATATTTGAATATAACAGTCTGCCGCCTGAAGAGTGGGGAAGGAGTACAGATCTGCTCAGGAAGATCCTTGGCAAGACGGGAGATCTGATCCACATCGAACAGCCTTTTCACTGTGATTACGGCAAGAATATCGAGATAGGGGAGAACTTCTTTGCCAACTATAATCTCATCATACTCGACGTGGCTAAGGTGAAGATAGGCACAAACGTGCAGATCGCACCCAACGTGGCGATCTATACTGCCGGTCACCCGGTACATCCGGATTCACGCAATTCCGGCTATGAGTATGGTATGGACATTACGATCGGTGATAATGTCTGGATCGGTGGCAATACATGTATATTGCCGGGCGTCACCATTGGCGACAATGCCGTGATAGGAGCCGGGAGCGTCGTTACCAAAGATATCCCTGACAACACGATCGCAGCCGGCAACCCCTGCCGTGTCATAAGGGAGATAAAGGAAGAAGACCGCCATTTCTACTACAAGGACAGGCGGTTCGACGTTGACGATTATATGTGACGGTGATCACATCCAGGCTTGGTTTAATACGGTAAGAAGAGCCATCCAGGATTCATAAGTAGCCGGATCGGCTATGTAATCTTTGACAGTCTGCGCAGATTCGATATCGTCAAAGCTGTTGATGGCATCTTCCTTGCCAAGCTTAACGTCATCGATGATATTTGAGATCGTGGCAATATTCTCCCTGAATGTATTTATGTCATCAGGGTCCATGGCGTTCAAAGCCTGCCGGAGGTTTTGGGATACCTCATCGTAACTGCACTTGAAGATATGATGATCGGATATGAACTTAAATACATCTATGGTTGCTTCCTTGATCTTAAGATCGCAACCCATCTCGCCAAGATGGACCTTGATGACAGGGGCGATAAACCCGGTTGTAAAATCATCTGCTGAAGACGCCGGGAAATAGTCACGGGATGCATCAGGAACAGAAGAGGTAACTTCTGCAGAAGTCAGCGGGGCGTAAGCGCCGGAAGATGATGTTTTGCTGCTGCAGGATGCTGCAGCAGTCATAAAACAGATCGTTATCAATAGTACTGTCAGTTTTCTCATAACGCTTATTATTTCACAAATGATGCTGTAATGGCAATAAGAGGCTGCCTCAAACGAGCAGCCTCTTCCGGACATAATGTTATCTGTTAAGATCAGACGCCTGTCGTACCTTCATCATCTGAAGGCGCTGCAGGTGTTGAATTGGTAAGTGCAGCGATGTCATCCTCAACCGTATTTGCAATTACGGGGGCAGGTTTCTTCTTCGACTTGACGATGATGATAACTACCACTACTCCGATACCGATCAGGACAAATGCGATGATGCAGATGATAAGGACGATAGCCATAGTATTGATGACCGATGATTCAGCATGGATCTTGGAACTTGCGGAAGATGAATAATCAAATTCGATAAGTCCGTCATCATTGACCTTGCCGCCCTCGACCTCTGTAACATTGCCGGGGAGCTTCAGCGTAATGTTGACATCGATCAGTTTGTCCATTGAACCAAGTTCGCTCGATTCAGAATTAACGGGCAATGTCTCGGCATCAAAGATATACTTTGTTGATAAGAATCCTGACTTCTTCTCGATGGATACATCAGAGAACAGGGAAGATCCGCTCTCGCTCTTCGTCTTGAGCTTCTCGCACATCTCTTCGTAGTCATCATATTCTTCGGACAGATCATAACCGATATATTCCTTACCATCGAAAGTATAGTGCTTGACTTCCTTTCCTCCCTTGGCCAGGTCATCCTCAGAGAAATACTCCGATGACAATGCGTATACGCCGCCAAGGCTTCCCGTTCCGTCCTTGTTGACTTCGATATTGAAATCAACTCTTACGCATCCTGCCATGACAAGGGCAGCAACGGTGCCCAAAGCGACTATCAATGCTTTCTTCATACAAACCCCTCCTATAGTCTTGATTGCATTTGTAGTATAACAGTAATCCACTGTATAAACAAATGACGCGCCTTATATGTTAAAATCAAGTGCATGAGCAAAGCCGGACGTTTTATCTGTATCCTTGCGATAATTGCAAGCGTCGTCGTTCTTGCAGGTCATCTGATCAGCAGGACCGGCAGGGATGTGTCGCGTCTTTCCGAAGACATTAATATCGATGGTTTTGCCGAGGGCATAGGCAACGCGATCTCTGACATAGGCAGCAGGCTCGATGACGGTCCCGGCGAGTCTGAATACAACGAACTGCGTATGCAGTACACTTTCCCTGAAGAACTCTACCCGTATCTTTACATGCTGAACGAAGAGGAGCAGAGGGCGTATTTCTTCATCTATGACGGTGTTTACAAAGCAGAGCGCACCATCAAGTTAGGCAAGTTCACAGATGTCTACAAGGACAATGTAATGAAGGTCGTAACGGCCGTATATAACGATCACCCGGAACTCTTCTGGTTCGATTCGGGAGCTACATATGTGTACGAGGAGCAGTCGGGACTTGTAGTCGAGGTCAAGCCGCAGTACAACGATCTGGCGGACAGTCTCCTGTCGACCAAGAGTGCGTTCAATGCCAATGCTGAATCAATAATATCCTATGCTAGATTGCTCCAGGGATCAGGTCCTCTCAAGCAGGAAGTATATGTTCACGACTGCCTGTGCGAGATCTGTGAATATGATCTGTCAGCGAGCAACCACCAGAGTGCATACAGCTGTCTTGTTGACGGTCATTCGGTATGCAGCGGTTATGCAAGAGCTTTTCAGTACATCATGCAGAGGCTGGGGATACCCACATATTTCGTGACGGGCGTCACATCCAAAGGCGGCGCCCATGCATGGAACATCGTGATGATCGACGGCTCTGCATATTATGTTGATGTCACATGGGACGATGAAGTCGGCAGACAGACCGGTGAGTCAGTCCATGCTTTCTTTAATGTCACCGAGACAGATGTCAGCAAGACACATTCCAGGCAGGGAATGTCGACATTCCTCCCGCAGTGCACAAGAGGAGATCTCGCTTATTCCGTAGCAGTAGGGGATACGATCACCATCGATCAGATCAAGTGGTCGCCGTAAGATCCGGGGAACATTTTGGGCTGATTTGAGCAGTAATGCTTCCTAAAAGCATGTTTACATGTATTGCATGATCCGACCGCAAAAAATAACCCCCTGATCAACTTGTCAGGGGGTTGGATCAACAGATCGATCAGATCAATCACCGATAAGCTGTCTCTTCTTAAGTTCGAATTCGTCAGCCGTGATGGCGCCGATCGAGAGAAGTCTGCGGTACTTCTCGACCTCTTCCTCAGGTGAGGATACAACGCTCCTTACCGGTTTGAGATCATCGATATGAGCAAGTGACTCAGCCGTCATGGGCTTAAGCACCGTACCGTCCTCCGTTGTCTTAACATTCTGTGCAGGCGCAGAGAACGGACTCTGGAAATTGGGGTTGCCTGCAGGCTGCTGTGATTTGGGAGGTCTTGCAGATACCCTGTCAGCTCTTGAAGCAGTTGCAGCATTGTTTCCGATGGGCTTGAACGGTGAAGCCGCAGGAGCGGGCTCTGATGAACCGCCCAGGGGCTTGAACGGTGAAGCAGCAGGAGCGGGTTCCGACGAACCGCCCAGAGGCTTGAATGGTGAGTTTGCTGCAGGAGCAGAAGGCTCGGGCTTGCTGCCGATAGGCTTAAAAGGTGAAGCCGCAGGAGCAGGCTCAGATGATCCGCCCAGAGGCTTGAATGGTGAGTTTGCTGCAGGAGCGGAAGGTGCGGGCGCACTGCCGATAGGCTTAAAAGGTGA
>DGUI01000018.1:108294-120578 GCA_002394605.1 Mageeibacillus sp. UBA4314
AAGCCGCAGGAGCAGGCTCAGATGAACCGCCCAGAGGCTTGAACGGTGAGTTAGTTGCGGGAGCAGAAGGCTCCGGTGCACTGCCGATAGGCTTAAAAGGTGATGAAGACGCGGAAGGCGCAGGTGCAGCCTTAGGTGCTTCCTTCGCAGGCTCCTGACCCTGGAAGATCGGCTTAAATACAGGATGTGATGAACCGTCTTCCTTAAGGAATGAATCGAATTCCTCTTCTACGGAACTGGGTGCAGCCTTCTCCTGATGAGGATGCAGGAATTTAGACTCATGTCTTGCCGGTTTATCGGCAGAAGGAGTCTTGCTTCCGACAGTCCTGAATGCGGACTGTGTCTCAGCGACATCCTGTTCATGATTCAATGACGGGGGAGGTGCTGACGGTCTTGCATCAGACGGAGCCGTGAACGGCTGTCTTGCAGGAGCAGCGCCGCCGTTAAGACGTCTGAATGCCGGATTTGCAGGAACCTCGGCAGGTTCAGAAGAAGCTGCAGCCGGTCTTACCGCTGCAGGTCTTGAAGGAGCGGGTGCTTCCTCTGCCATGGCTCTCGGTCCGAATCCTCTTACAGGTTCTTCTTCCTGAACAGGCTCTCTCTCAAACGGTTCAGCAGAGCTGATCATTATATCGAGGATCCTTATGAGGTTATTCATGAAATCGACATTCTGTGTCGTAAGATTCCATACGAAAGTATCACTTGTTCCATCTTTCATGTTGAATACGATATTTCCGTCCGTACTCTCAGTAGCTTCGGTCAGCGTCGCGGATGCGCAGTCATAAAAGTAAAGAGGCTTCTCATTCAATACGGCCATGTGGCTGTAGATCTTAAGGTGGCTTGCATTGATACCTACAACATCGTAGAAGCAGCCATCGATGGCACTGTCGAACTTGGGTTCATCAACTTCCCATCCGTCACCCTTGCGTCTTGCATTGAGATAGAAGGGACCAAGGAAGATATACTTCTCAGCATAATCAACGGCTCTGACATAAGCAGTAACCTTGAACTCATTACCCTTCTCTTCGATGCTGACAGGCTGTGCCTGATTGATCAGAACGCCGGTCTTACGGACGATGTTGGGGATGCTCTTCCTGAGCATCATAAGCACTTCGAAAATGATCGTCTCTCTCTCGGCAGACGTCAAATAATTTACATCCATTGCAAGCCTCCTTCATATGAGATCGAAATGGTTCGGAATAAACCCGCCCATCGTCTATTGTAACACGAATATTTGATAAACAGTTAGGGTTTTTTATAAAATAAAATAGATATTTTCAAAGAGAGATGAAGATCTCTCCTGTGCCGCACTAAACAAAATGCCGTCTCATTCGAGACGGCATAGTGCAAACTATCTAAGATCAGACCTGATCAAGCCTTGATAGAAGCCTTGAACTTGTCAAACTCATCCGTAACTTCCTTGGCAGGCTTGCCGGTGATAAGGCTTACTGCAACGACAACGATGCATGCGACTGCAAATGCGGGTGCGAGCTCGTAGATCTTGCCTAAGTAATCAGATGTGGGACCTATCACGAACTTCCAGATGAAGACCATGGCGCCGCCGGAGATCATGCCTGCCAATACTCCCCACTTGTTCGTCCTCTTCCAGAACATTCCAAGGATCATTACAGGTGCGAATGCGGCACCGAAACCGGCCCAGGCAAACGATACGATCTTGAATACTGAAGAGTCGGGATTCCATGCGATGATAACGCCGACAATACCGATAACAAGGAGCGTGATCCTTGCCAGAACGATACCTGCCTTATCAGAGAGCTTGATGCCGAAAGTATTCTTCAGGATATCCTCGGAGATAGATGATGAAGCTGCGAGAAGCTGTGAGTCTGCAGTCGACATCGTGCTGGCAAGGATGCCTGCGAGGATGATGCCGCCGACGATCGCAAAGAAGGCGCCGTTGCTGCTTATGATCTTGGCGATCGCAACGATGATCGTCTCACTGTTGTTTGCGACATTGCCTTCTGCATCGACAGTGACGAGAGCATCGAGCTTGCCTGCCTTTGTCATTGCATTGCCGATGATGCCGATGAATACTGCAGCTCCCATCGCGATAACGACCCATATGGATGCGATGCGGCGTGAGAGCTTGAGCTTCTTATGATCCTCGATGGCCATGAACCTGAGGAGGATGTGAGGCATACCGAAATATCCGAGACCCCATGTGAGAGTCGATATCGTCGTGAGCACACCGTATGCGGAAGATGTTCCGTCAACGGCGTGTGTTGCATTGAGAGCAAAGTAACCTGCAAGTGAATTAGCATTGTCCATGACAGCACCGATACCGCCTGCCTGAACGATGCCGAATCCAACAACGACAACCAATGCGATACTCATTACGATGCTCTGGATAAAGTCAGTTGTGGAAGCTGCTAAGAATCCGCCGAGCGTTGTGTACAGGATGATAACGACAGCGCTTATTACCATTGCAAGGTGATAATCCATTCCGAAGAGTGAACCGAAGAGCTTGCCGCAGGCAGCAAATCCGGATCCTGTATAGGGAATGAAGAAGATGAATATGACGAGTGCTGCAAAGAACTTGATGATGTTCTTATCGTCACCGAATCTCTTTGAGAAGAAACCGGGGATCGTGAATTCGCCGAGCTGGCTTGAATAAAGACGGAGCCTCTTGGCGATGAACAGCCAGTTCAGGTATGTTCCGACGGCAAGGCCTAGGGCAGTCCAGAAGGGATCGCAAAGACCTGACAGGTAAGCCAGTCCCGGAAGACCCATTAGGAGCCAGGAACTCATGTCTGATGCTTCTGCGCTCATGGCTGTGACAAGGGGGCCGAGCTTACGGCCGCCAAGATAGAATTCGCTGGAATTCTTTGATTTTGAGAACTTGAATCCGACCGCAACCACGACGATCAGATAGGCTACTATCGTAGCCAGGATGATAATGCTGGTGCTATCCATAACAACTCCTTATGATGTGAAAATTGTTTGTATTATAATATACGGATCAGGAGGCTTGCAAATGTTAAATATCAAAGCAGTTTTATCAACGTTTTTGGCGGCAGTGATATCGTGTTCATCCGCAGCAGGTCTTGTGGCCCGGGCGGATGAGGTTTTCGAGAGCGGGAAGGAAGCGGTATCTTCGATAGGCGCCGGGTGGAATCTCGGCAACACTCTGGATTCCTACGGCACATGGATCAACGCATCCGCGGGCGATCACAAGGCTTACGAGACGGCATGGCAGAACCCTGTCACATCGAAAGCGATGATCGACAGCGTCCGCGACCAGGGCTTCAATGCCGTAAGGATCCCGGTCACCTGGTCACAGCACATAAACAGCAAAGGCAAGGTCGACAGTAAGTGGATGGCAAGGGTAAAGGAAGTCGTTGATTACGCTTATGACGACGGACTCTATGTCATCCTCAATGTGCACCATGATACCGGCGAGGGAGGCGGAGACAAGGTCTCTTGGATCTTCGCGGAAGGTTCGACATACAAGAAGACGAAAAAGAAGTTTGCAGGACTGTGGACAGAAATCGCAAATGAGTTCAGGGACTACGGCAGCAGGCTCCTTTTTGAGGGCTATAACGAGATGCTCGACAAGAAGAATACATGGAATGCACCTTCGTCATCATCTTCTTATAAACCGGTCAACGATTACGCCCAGCTCTTTGTCGATACTGTCAGGGCAACGGGCGGCAACAACGCGCAGCGCAATCTTATCGTGAACACGTACGTGTCTTCAATAGACCAGGCAGTCCTTGATAACTTCAAGATCCCCAAAGACAGTGCATCCGGCCATCTGATCGCTGAAGTCCACTGCTACAGTCCGTGGGGATTCACGGGTACTTCCAAGTCGGTTACATGGACTCCGGTGCATAATGATTTCGGCGATGCTGACAGGAGTGAGATAGACGGGATCATGACAAGGCTTAAGTCGTTTGGCGAGAAGAACGATGTCCCGGTCATAATCGGTGAGTTTGGGGCCGAGTTCAAGAACAATGAGGATCAGATCGCATCCTATGCTTCGTATTTTACTGATGCTGCCGGGAAGTGCGGGATAAAGTGCTTCTATTGGGATAACGGCGATTACAAGACGAGTGGCGAGGGCGGATATGCGATCTTCGACAGGAAGGCCATGACATGGAAGAGTTCCATTGTGTCTGCCATAGTTGATGCGGCAGGCAAGTATGTCAAGGCCCCTGCTCAGGATGAACCGTCAGGGCCATCCGAACCTTCAGAGACAGTGGAAACGTCTGAGACAACGGAAACGGAAGCATCGGCTGAGATATCTCAAACTGAGGAGTCTCAGACAAGACCGTCAGAAACTGAGACTGCTGCCACGGAGACTGTGCCGTCAGAACAGGTTCAGCAGGAAGACAGGTTTACATTAGTTCCATTCATCGTTATCGATTCGATCCTGGTCGCAACAGCTGCTGCACTCGTCGTTTATTACATCAGGAAAAAGAACAGGACATCTGTCTAATTTGTAATAATTCCTACCGTGATTATTTGCTACAATATTGCGATAGGAGGAGTATGAAGATATGTTTAAGATCGGTTTTGATAATGATAAGTATGTAACGATGCAAAGTGAGCACATCAGGGAGAGGATCGACCAGTTCGGCGGTAAGCTCTACCTGGAGTTCGGCGGCAAGCTGTTCGATGATTACCATGCATCCCGCGTTTTGCCGGGATTCCAGCCTGACAGTAAGATCAGGATGCTCAAGGAACTTGCAGACGATGCAGAGATCGTTATCGCGATCAATGCCGACGCCATCGAGAAGAGTAAGAGACGCGGCGACATCGGCATCACATACGATCAGGAAGTCCTCCGCCTCATCGATGCATTTACGGAGTTCGGTCTTTATGTGGGAAGTGTATGTATTACCCAGTTCCAGGGGCAGTGCCTGGCAGAGAAGTTTGAAGCGCGTCTTCACCAGCTCGGCATCAAGAGCTACCGTCATTACCCGATCGCAGGCTACCCGATCGACATACCTCTTATTGTCAGTGAAGACGGTTACGGCAAGAATGAATATATCGAGACTTCACGTAAGCTCGTAGTCGTTACGGCACCCGGCCCCGGATCCGGTAAGATGGCAACATGCCTGTCGCAGCTCTATCATGAGAATAAGCGCGGTATCAAGGCCGGATATGCCAAGTTCGAGACTTTCCCGATCTGGAGCATTCCTCTCCAGCATCCCGTTAATGTTGCTTATGAAGCAGCAACTGCGGATCTTGCGGATGTCAACATGATCGACCCGTTCCACCTTGAGGCTTACGGCAAGACAACTGTTAACTACAACCGTGACGTTGAAGTATTCCCCGTAGTAAATGCGATCTTCGATAAGATCTACGGTGAATCACCTTATAAGAGCCCGACGGATATGGGCGTTAACATGGCAGGCTTTGCGATCGTTGATGACGATGCCTGCTGTGAGGCATCCAGGATGGAGATCATAAGGCGCTATTATCAGGCAAAGGTCGGCGTTCGTCAGGGATTGTCCGACGGTTCCGACGTTGCGAAGATCGAGCTGCTCATGAACAAGGGCGGGATCGAGACTGCTGACCGCCGTGTAGTAGGCGCAGCGCTTGTCAGAGCTGACCAGACAGAAGGTCCTGCAGTAGCGATGGAGCTTCCATCAGGTCAGATAGTTACAGGCAAGACGACAGATCTTCTGGGACCTGCATCCGCATGTCTCCTGAATGCATTGAAGGCTCTTGCCGGACTTAATCATGATATCCCGCTCATCTCGCCCAATGTCATCGAACCTATCCAGGATCTGAAGGTCAATCACATGGGCAACCATAACCCGCGTCTGCACACGGACGAGGTCCTTATCGCACTCGCGATGTCTGCTGCGACCAACCCGACCGCTGAACTTGCGATGCAGCAGCTCAGCAAGCTCGCTAATTCTGATGCCCATTCCACGACGATCCTGTCGAGCGTCGACATGAATGTATTCAGGAAGCTCAACATCAATGTTACCTGCGAGCCCAATTATCAGACGAAGAAGCTCTATCACAAGTAACCGTTGTCAGTCTGTATGGTCATAAACGCATATGAAATGTGATTTCATGTGCGTTTATTTAATACACATCCAAATGCAAGCGTTTTTTATTAATGTCAAACAAAGTCAAAAATGTTCTTGACTTTGTTTTTCTTTGCGGTACAATACAAATATCAAAGAAAGTCAAAGTCAAAATCAAAGGCTGTACGGCAAGGGAAGGAGGTCCTTAAGGTGGCACGACTGGTTGATGTCATAGAAGAGATGATAAAACAGCTCGTGGATGAGAATAACGGTTCCTGCACGATCAACAGGAGCCAGCTGGCAGAGAAGGCCAACTGCGTTCCGTCTCAGGTCACATACGTTCTGTCGACCAGGTTCTCGAGCGGCAACGGTTATATCGTTGAGAGCAGAAGAGGCGGGGGCGGACAGATCACGATCACCAGAGCCAGATACATGACAAGTGAGGATTATCTTCACAAGATGATGGATTCAGTCGGTGATGACATGACACAGCAGCAGGCGAAGAACCTCCTGGCAAGTGCAGTGTCCTGCGGCGCCATATCAGCCAAGGAAGGGACCCTGATCATGTCTGCGGTATCTGACAGGGCGCTGGCGAAGGTGGAACCGGACATAAGATCCGTAGTAAGGGCAGACATACTTAAGAACGCGATACTCGCGCTTATCATAACCTGATATTGAAAGAGAGGTATAACAAATGAGATGTTCAAGATGCGGAAGGCAGATTCCGAACAACAATTTCACAAGGATAAACAGCTCCTATTTCTGCAACGACTGTGCGGCTGACATGGGGTTCTCGTTCTTTAACATGAACTTCAATGCGCTCGACGGGATCAAGCAGGCATTGAGTGCGATGGAAGACCTCGATTTCGCGAATAATCAGGTTACGTGCAGTAATTGCGGAATGACATTAAGGGAGTTTGAGAATACGGGAAAGCTCGGATGCATCTCCTGCTTCAATGCCTTTGGCAATGAGATCAACAACAGGATGCTGAGGCTCTACGGAAGCGAGGAGTATATGGGAAGGCAGCCCGGTGAGACGATCGCTTACGAATATGATGACGGCGTCAAGACGGAGACCTCCGTGCCGGCAGAGACCGTACCGGACAGGAAAGAAGAGAAGTCGAAGGACATGGTCGACAGGATCAAGAAGGCGGACTTCGGAACGTTAAGCGATGAGCAGCTTCAGGAAGCCATGAAGAAGGCTGTTGAGAAGGAAGATTTCGCGCTGGCTGCAAGACTCAGGGACGAACTCAATTCCAGGAAGGGGGAAGGCGACAATGAATAATTCGAGATGGTATGAGAATGACGGACGTTACCTCGAGGTGGTGCTTTCCTCCAAGGCGGTCATGACGCGTAACCTCAAGGGATACAAATTCCCAGAGAGGATGAGCATAGATGAGAAGGATGAAGTTGCACAGAAGGTCAGAGATGCTCTTGCTGATCAGGGGCTTACGCAGCTGTCTCTCGACGGTATCGGGAACAGTGAATTTGATGATCTCATCGACAGCCAGATCATCAGCAGCGAAGGGCTGTTCGATGATCCGGAAGGTAAGGTCATCCTGACTAACGATGACAGGAGCCTGGCAGTGATCCTCAATAACGGTGATCACATCAGGATCAAGGCACAGGCTTCAGGGTATACGAACAGCGTTTACAGGGAATGTGAGAAGGTTGCTGTTGAGATCGAGAAGAAGCTCGATGTAGCCTTCAGCAATAAGTATGGTTATCTCGGGAGCAGTCTCTACAGTACCGGACTGGGATTCAAGTATATGTTCACGATCGCTATTCCCGGCATCGTCAGGACAGGTGACGGACTGGACATCCTGTCTGACAAGGTCAAGGCTCACGACTGGAACATCTACCCGTTCCTCAAGGGCGATAAATCGATCAGGGGTGACGTGTACATCGTAGCAAGCAATCCGGTCATGGGAAGCGATGAGGCATCAGTTCTGGCGGCAGGCGAGAAGCTGATAAATGACATCGTTAAGATCGAGCAGCTCTGCCGTGACAACTTAAGAAAGAACAGACCTGACATACTGGAGAACAGCTTCTACAGATCGTACGGGATACTCTATTATTCCAAGGGATTAGATCCTTTGGAGGCACTCGATCTCATCAGCTGGATAAGGCTGTATCACGGTCAGGAAGACAAGAGTGAGATCGATATAGACTGGCCGCAGATCAATACGATAACATCACAGCTCCTGTGGCAGGTATTCCCTAAGAACATCAAGGGGAACTACCAGGCAGATGTGAGATTTACGG
The DNA here is from genome assembly GCA_002394605.1 of Mageeibacillus sp. UBA4314. Classification (GTDB taxonomy): domain Bacteria; phylum Bacillota; class Clostridia; order Saccharofermentanales; family Saccharofermentanaceae; genus Saccharofermentans. The sequence continues at coordinate 116,562 of DGUI01000018.1, forward strand.
CTGCGAGGATCGCAAAGATCCTGAAGAAGAAATAAGAGGAGGACATATATATGGGATTGAAGTTCACTGAAGATACGGTAAAGATCCTTGCCAACAGCAGACAGATCGCTGACATCAAGAGGCAGAGGATCGTAACTCCCAAGGAACTCTTTGGAGGCATCGCGATCCATGCAGGATTTGCAAGGACTCTCCTTGAGGAGTCGGTAGATGATATGGATGCTCTGTCAGCGCTCCTTGGCGTTGAGGGATTTGATGAGGATTCCGTTGCGGCTGACAGGAGCATGGAATCGATCTGTGACGATGCCGTAAGGACTCTTAGGATCGACTCGAAGAAAGTCATCATCCAGTCACAGGATTTCTCGCAGAGGATCGGTACCGGCGGAGTCATCATGCCTGAACATATCCTCTACATAATCCTCCAGATGAGGGGAGACAGTGAGAGCGGCAATGCGATCGTGCGCGCTGCCGGCGGAGATCCTTCCGACATGCTCGCCAAGCTGAGGGTCTTTTTCCGCAATGTTTCGCAGCAGAGCAAGCAAAACGGCATGGTCGAGAACATGATCGAGGACGATGCCGATGATACCGAGCCTTTCCCTGAGGAAGGTTCTTCCAGGAGACCCATGGGAAGAGGCGCAAGGAATAAGAAGGGCGGCAAGCACAAGATCCTTGATGAATTCGGCAAGGATCTGACCGCACTTGCAAGGGAGAATAAGATCGATCCCGTTATCGGCAGGGATCAGGAGATCGGAAGGGTCATCCAGATACTTGCCAGAAGAACAAAGAACAACCCTTGTCTCATAGGTGATCCCGGTGTCGGTAAGACAGCGATCGCAGAGGGACTTGCATACAAGATAGTCAAGGGCGAGGTTCCCGCGATCCTTAAGAATAAGGTCATCTACAGTGTCGAGATCGGCGGAATGGTCGCAGGTTCCAAGTACAGGGGTGATTTTGAGGAGCGCATCAAGAATATGCTCAAGGAAGCTGTCGAGGATCCTAACATAATCCTCTTCATCGATGAACTCCATACGATCGTCGGAGCAGGTGATACATCAGGCGGCAGCCTTGACGCGGCCAACATGATGAAGCCCATGCTCACAAAGGGCGAACTGCAGATCATCGGTGCTACGACTGTCAAGGAATACAGCAAGTTCATCGAGAAGGACCCGGCACTCGAGAGAAGGTTCATGAAGGTCCAGATCGATGAGCCCAGTGAAGAGGACTCAATCGAGATCCTTAAGGGATTAAGGCCCAAGTACGAGGCACATCATCACATCGAGATAACTGATTCGGCGATCGAATCAGCAGTTAAGCTCTCGTCAAGGTATATCACAGAGAAGTTCCTTCCGGATAAGGCGATCGACCTCATCGATGAGGCAGCTGCAAGGGCGAGAGTGAGACTTACGGATACGGGCGAAGTGGATAATGTCTCCAGGGAGATCGAAGACCTCGAGCAGGAGAAGAAGGATGCAGTCGAGAGACAGGATTTCGAGAAGGCCCAGGAGGTCAAGGAGAAGGAGGATGCCCTGAAGAAGAAACTCGATGCACTGAAGGAGGCTGTTGATACAAAGTCCGGTGATAATGCTTCTCAGGAATACATCGGTCAGATCACTGAAGATGACATCTCCCAGATCCTCTCCGAGATGACGAGCATCCCGGTAACAAAACTCACGGAGTCCGATAATGAGAGGCTCAAGAACCTCGAGGCTGAACTCAAGAAGAGAGTCATCGGTCAGGATGAGGCAGTTACGGCCGTCGCGAAAGCGATCCGCAGGAGCCGCTTAGGTCTCAAGGATCCTACAAAGCCGTCAGGATCATTTATCTTCCTTGGAACGACAGGTGTAGGTAAGACTGAACTTGCCAAGGCTCTGGCAGAAGTAATGTTCGGCACCGAAGATGCGCTCATCAGGGTCGACATGTCCGAATACATGGAGAAGAACGACGTCAGCAAGCTGATCGGTGCGCCTCCGGGATATGTCGGATACGATGAGGGCGGCGGACAGCTGACGGACAAGGTCAGATCACACCCTTACTCGGTCATCCTCTTTGATGAGATCGAGAAGGCTCACATGGATGTATTCAACACAATGCTCCAGGTGCTCGACGACGGACGTCTTACTGATTCCCACGGCAGGACTGTCGACTTCAAGAACACGATCATAATCATGACATCCAATATCGGTGCCAAGATGCTCACTTCTGCAGCAGGCAGACGCATCGGCTTTGGCACGGTCGAGAAGGACGACGATGATGAGGCAAGCCGCGAAGGTCTCTATGGCGGCAAGTCATATGATGAGGCCAAGGGTATCGTTATCGACGAGCTCAAGAAGACTTTCACACCTGAGTTCATCAACCGTGTGGACGAACTGATCTTCTTCCGTATGCTCAGCCACGATGCCCTCATGAAGATCGTCGACAACCTGATCGCGAATGTGTCAAAGAGACTGGCAGACAAGGCCATCAGTATCAAGCTGACTCCCAAGGCCAAGGATTTCCTCGTCGAGAAAGGCTACGACCCGCAGTTTGGCGCAAGACCTCTGCGCCGTGCCGTGCAGTCCGTTATCGAGGACCGTCTGGCTGAAGCGCTCCTTGACGGAGTCGTTGAGGAAGGTCATGTGGCACTGTTTGACGTGGATCCTGTTCTGGAGCCTAAGGATTACAAGGAAGCGCCTGCTTCATCCATGATCGTGGCAGACGGCGGCGTTATGGGTCCTTTGGGCGGGGAAGAAGACGAGCTTCCGGTAATTGCTGAGAATTAACTCTATTTAGCCGATAATTGCACTTTAATATACGCGGTAAAAATTGTATAATAGTTGCCGTTAAGTGCAATTTGAGGCACTGATAAAAATTTATCAGGAGAGTGAATTCCCATGGCAATTTATGAGAAGAAGAACGTTGAAGACCTGAACGTCTCCGGCAAGAGAGTCATTGTACGTGTTGATTTCAATGTACCGCTGGACAAGGAAACAGGCACAAAGATCACAGACGACAAGCGTATCAGAGGTGCGCTCCCTACGATCAAGTACCTCGTAGACAATAATGCGAAGGTTATCCTCGTATCTCACCTCGGACGTCCGAAGAACGGACCTGAGGCTAAGTTCTCAATGAAGCCTGCAGCAGAGAGACTTGCTGAGCTCATCGGCAAGCCCGTTACACTTGCAGCAGATGTTATCGGTGAGGATGCAAAGGCTAAGGCAGCAGCTTTGAAGGATGGCGAGATCCTTATGCTCGAGAACGTCAGATTCCACAAGGAAGAGACGAAGAACGATCCTAAGTTCGCAGCAGAGCTCGCTTCCATGGCTGATCTCTACGTTAACGATGCTTTCGGTACTGCGCACAGAGCTCACGCTTCAACGGCAGGCCTTGCTAACTTCCTTCCTTCCGCATCAGGTTACCTGATCCAGAAGGAGATCGACTTCATCGGCGGCGCACTGTCCAACCCTGCAAGACCTTTCGTAGCCATCCTCGGCGGTGCTAAGGTTTCAGATAAGATCGGTGTCATCACAAATCTCATGGACAAGGCTGACACGATCATCATCGGCGGCGGTATGGCTTATACATTTATCGCTGCTCAGGGCGGTAAGATCGGTAACTCTCTCTTCGAGGCTGATAAGGTTGAGCTTGCTAAGGAGCTCCTCGCTAAGGCTCAGGAGAAGGGCGTTAAGCTCCTCCTCCCTGAGGATACTGTAGTTGCTGACAACTTCGCAGCAGACGCTAACAGCCAGATCGTTCCTTCAATGGAGATCCCTGACGGATGGGAAGGCCTCGATATCGGACCTAAGACTATCGAGAAGTTCTCAGCAGAGATCAAGAATGCCAAGACAGTTATCTGGAATGGTCCTGCAGGCGTTTTCGAGTTCGAGAAGTTTGCAGTAGGTACTAAGGCACTTGCAGCAGCTATCGCTGAGTCTGATGCAGTATCCATCATCGGCGGCGGTGACTCTGCAGCAGCTATCGAGAAGCTCGGCTTCGCAGATAAGGTATCCCACATCTCCACAGGCGGCGGCGCTTCACTCGAGT
>DGUI01000024.1 GCA_002394605.1 Mageeibacillus sp. UBA4314
AAGGCGGGTGGTTTGACGCTTACTCGATGGGCGACCTGTGTCCGGGATATTGTCCATGTAAATCAAAAACATTGACAAAAACATGGACAAGATCCGCTGATATCACCCTTTTCCACAAATTTAATAAAAAAACCTCAAAAAACTACTTGCGTTAATTTAATGTTACGAATAAAATACAAATGTGTGGTGATTTGGGGAAATTTTTGGAAATATTTGCCAATATGCTGCCGTAAACAGGCATAAACGAGCAAATACGGACATGATCTCCTCCCATTACACAATAAAACATCCTGAGGAAGGTAGATGGCGCGCGATATTAAGAAGATTGATGCCAAGGGACGTTTATTCGTTCCTACAAGGCAGAGAGACACCTTTGGAGATACTGTCGTGGTAACGAACAGTCTCGACAAGGGGTATCTGTGCGTTTATACCGAGGAGCGTTTCGAGCGTATCAAGGAGGACACGAAGTCCTGGAATGCGGTCGATCCTAAGGCAAGGATCATCAAGAGAGCTATCATTGGGGAGGCACTTTATACGAAGGTGGATTCTCAGGGAAGGATAGCTGTCTCGAATGAACTTTGGGAGAACATCGGTGCAGTGCCCGGAGACGAGATCTGCATTTTCGATGAGGACGACAAGCTCGAGATATGCACGAAGGCATTCTACGACGGAGGAAAGACGGATCTGTCGGAACTGGCCGGAATGGAGTCACAGTATTATGTCTCAAGCCTTTGAGCATATTCCTGTTCTCTTTGACGAGTGCATGGCAGGTCTTAATATCAGGCCCGACGGCTGTTACATTGACTGTACGGCAGGCGGCGGCGGGCACAGCAGCGGGATAGCTGCAAGGCTGACAGAGAAGGGAAGGCTCATCTCCATTGACAAGGACGATGACGCACTGGCGGCCTGCGGGGAGAAGATAAAGCTTTTTACCGGGATTAACTGGCGTACGGTCAGATCTGATTTCGCAGACATCAAGAGTGTCGCGGAGCAGGTGAACCTTGACGGAGCAGACGGGATACTTGCGGACCTCGGCGTATCGAGCCACCAGATAGACACGCCCGAAAGAGGATTCTCTTACAGGACGATGGGACCTCTGGACATGAGGATGGACCGCACAAGATCGCTCACGGCTGAGAAGATAGTTAATACTTACAGCGAAGAGGATCTGGCGGACGTTTTCTATAAGTACGGCGAAGAGAGATACAGCAGAAGGATCGCGGCAGGTATCGTGAGGGACAGGCAGAAGGAGCCTTTCAGGGACACTTTGCAGCTGGCGGGGAAGATCGCATCTTACATGCCGGCGAAGTCCAGGGGAGAGGACCAGCACCCGGCCAGGAGATGCTTTCAGGCGCTTCGCATCGAAGTCAACGGAGAGCTCGACGGACTGGAGAGACTGCTTGATGACGGTGTGGAGATCTTGAATGACGGCGGCAGGTTTGCCATCATCACCTTTCATTCGATGGAGGACCGCATCGTTAAGGAGAAGTTCAAGACATGGGAGAACCCGTGCACATGTCCCAAGGATTTTCCCGTCTGCATCTGCGGTAAGAAGCCGCTTGGCAAGGTTATAACAAAAAAGCCGGTCACATCATCTGAAGATGAGATCAAAAATAACAGAAGAGCTCACAGCTGCAAGCTGAGGATCTTCGAGAGAAAAAGATAAGAGGGGAGCTTATAGAAAGTTGGCTGTTAAGGAACGTACGGACAAGACACTTAACGAAGTGATCAACACGCGCAAGGATGTATATATCCTTAACAATAATCATGTCATTAAGGAAGATAAGCTCCATGATCTCTCGGAGCATAGTGTTACCGAGCTCACGGGCAAGGAACGTTACGCTACAAGGGAAGACGTTGATAAGAAGACGGCAGAATACAGGGAACATCTCCAGGAAGAACTGAAGAAGGCTGTTGCGTATGAGCAGCACAAGAAGGCACGTAAGCTTACTGGACGCCGCGTGTTCGAGACGGTGGTCGTACTGCTCCTCATCGTGTTCATCTCGGCACTCCTGATCCTCATGATGTACCCTCAGACGCAGCTCGCTGAGATGAGCCGTGACAATGCAAATGCAAAGGTCCGCATCGCGGGTCTGAAGAATGAACTTCTCGATGCTGAGGAAGCGGCAAACGGTGTATCAGACATGGATTACATCAGGACCAAGGCGATCGCCCTCGGCATGCAGGATCCCAACCAGAACCAGGTCATCAATCTTCCGGTTCCACGTAACGATTCACTTAAGACAGTCATCTCCTATGATGCGTACGGCATAAGTGAAGAGGCGCTCGACAGTTCTATCAAGGGTCTTGCCGATTACTACCGCAACAAATGAGGGGCCTTCTATGAACGCGAAATGGTCGAAATTAATGCCTATTACTGTATTCGTGATGGCATTGCTCCTCGCTATCTATGAGATATGGCAGCTCTATATGACGACAGTCGTAAGCTATGACCAATACGCAAAACAGGCATCCAAACAGCAGTGGAGACTTGTAACTTATGCTTCTGACAGAGGCCAGATCTACGACGCAAACGGGATCGCCTTAGCGTCCAATTCCTATGACTACACAGTTGTCTGTACTCCGCGTATGGTCGTGTCCAAGCAGCTTGACAGGACATCGATCATCAACGGGTTTATAAATATCCTGGGAGTTACTTTCGATAAGATGGATTCGATCATTCCGGAAGATCCGAAGGACGGTTCAGATCCCAGGGTCAAGATCGGAGGATGTGACATCGTAAAGAATATCTCCGCCGAGAAGAAGGAAGAGCTCGAGGCTTTCCTGAAGGAGTATAAGATCGGCGGAGTCTCGTTCATTGCCGTTCCGCAGAGGTATTATAATTACGGAAGCCTTGCATCCCAGGTTATCGGGTACGCGCATAACGACGGTTCTGCGGTCAAGGGCATCTACGGGCTTGAGGCATATTACAACGCTACGCTCTCCGGTACGAACGGCTACAGGTATTCTGAGGTTGACTCCAAGACGGGCGGCAACCTGCCTTATTCCGCTGCTACGAACGAGCAGGCGGTAAACGGATATAATCTCGTATTGAACATCGACGTAAGCATCCAGAGGATCGCTGAGGAAGCGTGCAGGAGTGCCTACGAGAAATACAGTCCCCGTGACGGTATCTGCGCCATAGTAATGAACCCGAACACGGGCGCCATCTATGCGATGGTATCGCTCCCGGACTACAATCTCAACGAGCCCTATGCGATGCCGTATGCGATGAATGAAGAGGCGTGGAACGGTATGAAGGGGAGCGAACAGATCGATTACCTGATCGCGAACTGCTGGCGTAACAGATGCGTATCGGATACGTATGAGCCGGGTTCGACGTTCAAGGCGCTGACGACGTGCATCGCTTTCGAGGAGAACCTGACGTATGAAGATGAGATATTCTCCGATGCGCCGATCGCCGTATCAAGGGATCATACGATCTCATGCTGGCTGCAGAAATCAAAGCACTACCACCACGGCAACGAGACGCTGAAGGTCGGATTCCAGAATTCGTGCAACCCCGTATTCACGCAGATCGCACGCAGGATCGGCATCAGCAAGTACTATAAGTATGTAAGGATGCTCGGTTTCTATAATACGACCGGCATCGATCTTCCCGCAGAGGGAAAGGGTATCTTCCACAAGAATCCGCAGGACATCGACCTCTCGGTTCTCTCATACGGCGAGTCTTCGACGGTTACACCGATCCAGCTCATCATGTCCTACTGCGCGATCATCAACGGCGGCGACCTTCTGGTGCCTCACATCGTTAAGAGCATAACGGACAGTGACGGAAACATCGTTGACGAGATCGAGCCGGAAGTCATCAGGACGGTGTTCTCGGACAACACGTGCAGCAGGGTCAGGAAGCTCCTCGAAGCCGTTGTCACGGATGGTACGGGTTCTGCAGGTCAGGTCCCCGGATACTCCGTTGCAGGTAAGACCTCAACATCCACCATTGAGACCGGCGAGCTCAAGGGCGCGCACGTTCTCTCGTTCTCCTGCTATGCTCCTTCATATGATCCGAAGATAGCTGTCCTCGTAGTATTGAACAAGCCTGAAGATCACTCTGTAGGCTCATCTGCGGCTGCAGAGACTGCGGCTGACATCGTATCCAAGACGCTGACTTACATGGCTGTTCCCAGAAAGTTTACTGAGGAAGAATATAACAAGATGCTCAGGAAATACTACGTCCAGTATGTCGAGGGCAAGACAGCATCAGATGCTGCTTCATCGATCTCCATCAATGGTCAGAAGCCCATCTACGGCCTGGCTGACATGACGAGCGATACGATCATATCAAGGACATATCCTGACTACAGGCACAAGCTCTATTCAACCGGCATAGTAGTCATGTATCCCGACGGTGTCACGGAAGATCAGATGCTTACCACAAGAGTGCCGAACATGTATGGCATGACTGCGATAGAATGTATTGAAGCCTGCAAGCAGGCGAGCCTGAACATAGAGGTTGATGGCGATGTAACGGGCGTTTGCATTGAACAGCAGTACGCGACGGGAGAGAAGGTGTTGGCCGGTGAGACCGTGAAGGTCAAGCTCGGCGATGCATCCGAGATCCCTGCCGGCGGCAATCCTACACCGACGCCCAGGCCGACCCCGAAAGTATCCGACGACCGGGACAACAACGACACCGGAGCGGATGATCAGGGTGAAGACGGAGTAGTACACGGAGGTGAAAATGAAGCTTAAGGATCTTGTATCGGAAACCGAACACAGAGTGATCGCAGGCGACATGGAATTGTCTGCCGGACACATTGTCTGGGACTCGCGCCGCGTTACTAAGGGTGATGTCTTTGTGGCGCTCGTCGGAACACATACGGACGGGCATACGTATATCCCGCAGGTTATCGAAGCAGGCGCGTCTGCCGTTGTTACCGACAAGTCACAGACAGTCTATGATGATGCTGCACTGGCTTCTCTCGTATCAGGCAAGGATTGCGCAGTAATTGAGATACCCGATACGAGGATCGGGCTTGCGACGCTGTCCATGGTGCTCTATTCCCATCCTGAGCGTGATATCTGCCTCTATGGAGTCACGGGAACAAAGGGCAAGACGACGACCTCGTTCATGATGCATAAGATCCTGCTCGATAACGGGATCAAGTCCGGACTCATGGGAACCGTCTATAACAAGATGGGCGAGAAGACGATGAAGACAGATCACACGACTCCTGAAGCGCCGATCACCTATGAGTTCCTTGACATGCTCCGTGAGAACGGGTACGACAGTTGTGTCATGGAGGAGTCCTCTCTCGGATTCAAATATGCCCGTAATTACGGCATGCACTATAAGATCGGATGTTTCACGAACCTGTTCAAGGATCATGTCGGCGGTGTGGAGCATCCCGACATGGAGGATTACTACAACAGTAAGCTCATGATATTCGATGACTGCGATATTGGTGTCATCAATATAGACAGCGATCGATCATATAGAACGATCGAATATGCGAAGGGAAGGTGCAAGGTCTTCACATACGGCGTGCTTGACGATAATGCCGATGTCAGGGCTGACAATATCAGGACGGTCGTGAAGAACGGGATAAGCGGGAATGCTTTCGATCTGGTCTACGACTGCTATGTAAAGGAAGTCTTCGTACCGATCCCGGGCAGCTTTAATGTCTATAATGCACTTTGCGCGCTGACCGTAGCGATCGCTGCAGGCCTCGATCTTGACAGGTCTATCGAATCCCTGGCGGGAGTTACAGTTCCCGGAAGACTGCAGCCTGTCGAGAATAAGTTCGGCGCACATATCCTTATCGACTATGCCCACAACGGGGACGCACTCCAGAAGGTCATCAATACGATAAAGGAGTTCACGACGGGGCGTCTTATCACGGTATTCGGCTGCGGCGGTGACAGGCCTAAGCAGAGACGTTACGACATGGGCAGGATCTCATCAACGATGTCTGATTATGTAGTCGTAACTTCCGATACACCCCGAAATGAAGATCTTGATTCGATCCTACGGGACATCCTGTCAGTCATGACCGAAGCCAAATGCAAGGTCAAGGTCATCAAGGACAGGAGAGAAGCGATCTCTTATGCAACTTCGCTGCTCCGTGAAGGCGATACAATGCTCATCGCCGGAAGAGGGCATGAGGATTATATCGAGATCAAGGGCGTGAGACATCACATCCTCGATTTCGAGGTTGCGACGGAAGCTGTTAAGGCAGAGGAGGCAAGAAGAGGCATCAGATGAGCGAATACGAATCTAAGGCTAAGATCGAACAGCTCATAGAGACTCCTACCTCGCACGGACAGGAGCCCATTCTTAAGAAGCGCAGGATGAAGCTTACCAACATCCCGCTCCTCATCATACTCTTTGTGATCCTCTGTATCGGAATAATCATCCTCTACTCGGTCTCAAGCCCGATCGGCTATGCCGAACAGCAGGATTCACTGTTCTATGTAAAAAAGCAGATAAGGTTCACGCTGATCGGACTTGCGATGGCGGTGTTCGTTAATTTTGTCGATCCGCTCAAGATCCTGATGCGCAAGCATATCCTGCTCGCACTCGTCACTTATGGACTGGCCTTAGGCCTTGCAGCGGTAACGCTCGTTGCAGGTCAGACATATAACGGCGCGAGAAGGTGGTTTATCATTGCAGGATTCCAGTTCCAGCCTTCAGAGGTAGTCAAGGTGCTGCTTGTCGTAAGCCTTGCGGCATACCGGCAGTTCGTAGTCAACCTCAAGGAGAAAGCAAATGCGTCCGGTGAGCCTAAGAAGATGAAGCCCGTTAGGGAAGCGATGCTCGATTTTGTCATCCCGATATCGTGTGCGGTCGTGGTCGATGCACTTATCCTTGCTGAGCCTCACGGTTCGTGCGCGCTGATCATTGCGGCGATCGTCTTTATCAGCACGCTGGCATCAGGGATAAGGCTCCGGTCATGGATCGTCGGCATCCTCATCCTACTCGGTTTCGTCATCGTAATCGGCGGTCCTGCATACATGCTGATGCCTGAGGAACAGGTCACGAAGATCGAGCAGAAAGTGCTCGGAAACTTCAGTCACGTCTTTAAGAGGATCGCGATCTTCACGCAGGATGAAGATGACGAGGAATCCGAACTCACGGCAGACGATACAAGACAGATCGACAACGCCCATAACGCGCTCGGTTCAGGCGGAATGTGGGGCGTCGGAATGGGTATGTCCCGCTCGAAATACAACTACATCGACGAGGCGCAGAACGACTACATCTTCTCTGTCTATGTCGAGGAGACCGGCTTTGTCGGCGGAATGTTCCTCATTATCTTATACATGATCATGCTCGTCATGTGCATGGTGGTCATATGGAATACAACATCAGTCTATTACCGCGTCGTTGCTGCGGGGTGTACTGCGCATATCTTTGTAGAGGCGTTCATGAATATTGCCGTTGAGCTGCAGATAATCCCGTCCACGGGCGTCACGCTCCCGTTCATCAGTTACGGCGGATCGGCGCAGATCTTCCTGCTGCTCTCATTCGGATTTATACTGGGTTGTTCCCGTTACGGAACTCTTGGAGAAGAAAAAGAGAAGCTTGAGGAGAAGACTGCGTAATGGAGTATCGTTTTATCATCACAGGCGGCGGCACATCAGGACATATCAATCCTGCTCTAACTATTGCGGATTCATTGACAGAGTTCTATACGTCACGGGGAGATACCTGTAAATGCATTTTTACGGGGCGCCGTGACAAGCTCGAAGGTGAGCTCGTGCCAAAGGCAGGGTATGAATTCTATCATGTCGATGCGGAGCCTTTCCCGATGAAGCCGTCAGGACAGCTAATGAAAGCCGTACGTACGATGCCAAAGGGACGCAGGACCTGCAAAAAGCTGATAGCAGAGTTCAAACCTATGGCTGTGATCACCACGGGAGGGTATTCCTCTGTCCCGCTGCTTCTCGAAGGAATGAGACACAAGATCCCGGTCATGATCCACGAGGCAAATGCTTTCCCCGGGAGGGCGAACAGGAGACTGGGCAGGAAAGCCGCACTGGTTATGACGGGCTTCCCTGACATCGAAAGCTACTTTCCCACGGCACAGAAGGTCGTCTACACCGGAAATCCGGTCCGCAAGATGATGTTTTCGAAGGAAAAAGAGGCCTGCAGAAAGGCCTTAGGGCTCGCTTCGGACGAGAAAATGGTTTTTGTCATGGGCGGATCGTTAGGTTCTGCCACACTGACCGGATTTGTCCGCAAAGCCTTAGACAGCGGGGAGTGTAACAATGTTAAATTCGTTTTGAGCTGCGGAAAACAGCACCAGGAGGAGTTCACAGAGCTCTCCGGCAAGTATCCCAACCTCGATGCGAGGAGTTACATCGATGATCCGGGCACATACATGGCTGCAGCAGACTGCTGCGTGCTCCGTGCAGGTGCCGTAACGTGCGCAGAGGTGTGTGCGATCGGATGCTGTGCGGTCCTTGTTCCATACCCTTATGCGGCTCATGACCACCAGACATATAATGCGAACAGCATAAAGGATAAGGGCGGCTGTGAAGTGATGAGCGACAGTGACGTCGCCGAGGGCAAGCTCCTGCCCGTTATCAAGGAGCTCCTGAACGATACTTCCAGGCAGGATAAGATGAGGCAGGCCAGCAAAGCTATGTCTATGCCTGATACTTCTGTTATAATTGCAGAATCAATAGACGAAGTGATCAAGAAATATTATGGATGATGAAGAACTTAACGAGCTCTTCGGCATGGAAGATCAAGCCGACGATGGGGCTGCCGGTAACGGCGGCATGTTTGTCGTGGAAGATCACGGCGGCAAGGCTGAGGATCCTGCTGCTTCCGTAGACGATAGTAAGCTCGATGAGTTGTTCGGATATGATGAGCCTGAGGATGATGGCGCAGGTGAAGATGATGCCAAGGTCAGGGCCAAAGAAGAGAAACTGAGAGAGAAGAAGGCGCAGAAGGAACAGAAGAAGCGCGAGAAAAAAGCCCGCAAAGAGCAGAAGAAACGCGAGAAGCGCGAGGCACGCGAACGTGAGGAACGTGAAGATCGTGAGAGACACGAGCGCGAGGAACGTGAGCGTGAAGAGCGTGAGCGTATAGAGAAAGAGCGTGCAGAGAAAGAGCATGCAGAGAAGGAACGTGCAGAGAAAGAGCGTGCAGAGAAGGAACGTGCAGAGAAGGAAGAGCGCGAACATGCAGAGCGCGAGCGCGAAGAAAAGAAACGCCGTCAGCGTGAGCTGGAGCAGAAGGCCCGTGAGAACAGGGAACAGGAAGAAGACCTTGAAGAAGATATCTTTGTTCATGAGCATCACGAGCATCACAAGCATCATGACAGACCGCAGAGCAGCCTGTTTAAGCCCAAATATGTGATCCTTGCCTTTCTCGGTGTCCTGCTCATAACGGGTATAGTATTGATATTTACACTTGATACATTCAAGATACTGACGATAAATGTCGAGGGCAACCATGTGCTCAAGAGCGAAGATCTGATCGAACTGTCAGGCATAAACACGGGCGATCACATCTTCTTTGCAAACTATACGAAAGCAGCCCGTGACATAAAGAACAGCTCCATGTACGTGAAGGACTGCAAAGTGTCTTTCGAGCTGCCTTCCAAGGTCAATATCAAGATCGAGGAGCGCAGCAAGATCTGCTATGTCAAGACGCCCGACGGATACGCCGCATTGGATGACGAGGGCACTGTCATAGAACTGTCTTCGTTTGACTACGAGGGCAAGATCGCTCCCGTTATCTCGGGACTCAACATCACGCACGCAATGCTCGGCAACAAGATCGTCATAGGCAACGAGTCCGACTACCAGAAATCGCTGATCGTCCTGGGCTCGCTCCTGTCCGCCGACAAGAATAACCAGAGCAGGACTTATTCGATCTTCGAGAACACCGAAGAAGTCCGCGTTCTCCCGAGCGGCTATATATTCCTGACGATCAAGCTCCCCAACGGGAACCTCCTGCAGGTCAAGTTCGACAGTCTCGAGAAGATCTCATCCCAGACCGCATGGCTTCTCTACGCGATCGACGCGAAAGTCTTCGACAAGGGCTTCCAGTCCGGCTCCCTCGACATGACTTTGGAAGAGCCTGTATACAGGCAGTTCGACATCAGAGAGAACTTGACTCAGGACGGGCTCGGTGATGATACTCCCGATCCCGGAGCAGGTGAGGCAGGCGAAGATGATGCAGCCGGCGGCGACGCGGCTGATGGAGAAGTCGATTAAGGCATAGCTTAATGCCTGTAAACCAAAGATGCTGTTTTTGGCTTTTTGGGTTTACGTTTTCTACCTTCAGAACGTAAGCCGCGACTAACTCACCATTGTTTTGAATTTACTCTTCAATTTTTGACGAGCACCAGTAAACCCAAAACAGCTGTTGTTGTGTTAGCCGGCACTAACTCACCGCTATTTTGGATTTACTCTACTTTAATTGTAGAGTTACCCCCGATTTTGCGGTGACTCACCGCTATATGCGATTTACTCTACTATTTTTGATGAGTAAAACCCGTTTTTGCGGTGAGTAAGATTTCCACTGTCCGTTATCTTGACAGAGCACCATGCCCATTTTGATGACATTGTCACTTTTTCTGTATTTTTTGTCATTTAAAATGACACGACTATGCGTTTTTAGTGACACGCCTGGTATGTAGCGGCTTTTATTATTGTTAGTCGCGACTAACTCACCGTTATTTTTGATTTACTCTACTTTTTTTGATGAGTAAAACCCGTTTTTGCGGTGAGTAAGATTTCCAATCATAAACTCTTCCCTGTCCCCACTGTCACGCTCTCCGATAGCGAAGGATACCTTTGGGAGCGGACTTCCACAGAAATTGTGCAGGGCACAATTTTGAGGACTGGAGCGAGTAAAGTGTATCTGAAGCGCTTTTGGAGTCGAGCGCAAAACAGGCAACGGGATCGACCCATTGCCTGTTGTTATGCTCGCGACTGTCCCCGGAAACATTGTCCGAAGCGCCACAATAATTAAAAAAAACTTTGCATTTGCCTTTTTAATGGTACAATCAAAATATGTATTTTTAACATTTTTGACATATATTGGTTGCATATCGGTTGAACAACCCTCTCTTTTGGGTTAAAATCTGTTATGTTGCTATATATATTTATTAAATGTGCGCACGGGAATTTATTTAACGGAGGAAGATAGCATGTCTGATAAGCGTGGTTTCGTATTGGACGAAGAGAATTTTGCATCCATTAAGGTAATCGGTGTTGGCGGCGGTGGCTGCAACGCGGTTGACAGGATGGTTGACAGCGGAGTGCAGGGAATCGATTTTATCTGCGTTAACTCTGATAACCAGGCTCTTGCAAGAAGCAAGGCCGGCGTTAAGATCCAGATCGGCCAGAAGGTTACGAGAGGTCTTGGATGCGGTGCTGATCCCAGTATCGGTGAGAAGGCAGCTGAGGAGTCCAAGGATGAGATAGCAGAGGCTATCAACAACACAGACATGTTATTCATCACGGCCGGCATGGGCGGCGGTACCGGTACAGGTGCTGCTCCTGTCGTTGCACAGATCGCTCAGGAACTCGGCATCCTTACGGTTGCTGTCGTAACGAGGCCTTTCGGATTTGAGGGTTCAAGAAGAGCAGCCAATGCTGAGCGCGGTATCCGTGAGCTCGCCAAGTATGTAGATTCACTTATCATCGTTGCTAACGATAAGCTCCTTGAAGTTGTTGACGAAGGCACTTCGATCGAGGAGTCTTTCAATATGGCAGACCAGGTATTGAAGTTTGGTGTTGCAGGTATCTCCGACCTCGTTGCTATCCCCGGACTTATCAACCTCGACCTTGCTGACGTCAGAAGAGTCATGACGAAGGCCGGCATCTGCCACATGGGTATCGGCCGTGCATCCGGTGACGGAAGAGCACAGGCAGCCGTTAAGCAGGCTATCAATTCACCTCTCCTCGACACGACTATCGAGGGTGCAAGAGGCGTTATCCTTAACTTCACAGGCGGACGCAACATGAGACTCCAGGAGATCGACCAGGCTGCATCCGTAGTAAGAGACGAAGTTTCCGACGAAGCAGATATCATCGTTGGTGCTGTTGTTGATTCTTCACTCGAAGATGAGATCATGATCACCATCATCGCTTCCGGTTTTGATAATACAGTTAATGCATCTGCAGGCCACAGAGCAAGCACATCAGTCCTGTCCAGGAACAATCCTAACCTCATCTCTGATGTTAAGCCCGCTCCTTCAGCACCTGCATCTGCTCCCGTGCAGCAGGCTTCACCCGTATCTGCAAGACCGCAGATCCAGGAACAGCCCATATCAAGACCTGCACCGGGATTCCTCTTTGGAGATGATTCAGTCAATAGCGTGAAGGCAGCTCCTGCTCCTCAGATCCCTGTGGAAGATCCCGTACAGATCCCTGATCCGGTACCGCAGACAACATCATTCCAGCCTGCATACCAGCAGCCCAGTCCTGCACCTGCTCCGAGCCCTGCTCCTGCATATCAGCATCCTCAGGTACCGCCTTATCAGCAGCCTGTAGCTCAGCCTGTAGCCCAGCCCGCACAGCAGGGCGGAAGACCTCAGGTCAATGTGGCTCCCGAGCAGTCTGAGAAGCCTGCAAGATCAGCTAAGCCCTGGTTCATGTTCGGCGGAAGAGATCAGGATTCCTGATAAGATCACGGCGCAGTAAGGTCAGCACAAAGTGAAATGTCCCAAATGCGGCTGTGAAGACAGCAAGGTTATCGATTCGCGTAACGCAGACAGTATCAATGCGGTGAGAAGACGCCGTGAGTGTACTTCGTGCGGAGAACGTTTCTCGACACTGGAACGTATAGAGGGTATTCAGCCTCAGGTCATCAAGAAAGACGGAACAAGGCAGGAGTTCTCCAGAGACAAGCTCCTTGCAGGTCTCAATGCCTCTTGTTCCAAGCGCCCCGTATCCAACAGGGTCTTAACGGATATCTGCAATGAAGTCGAGAACATGATCTCGTCCAAGTCATCAAGGGAGATAACGACGACTGAGATCGGTGAGTATGTTATGAACAGACTGATCAAGATCGATAAGGTCGCCTACGTGCGGTTTGCTTCCGTATATAAGGATTTTACCGACCCGGATTCTTTTACCCATGAAGTTCAGAAGATCGGTTCTTCTGATGAATAAGCCCAATAGAATAAGAATATGAATTTGATAAGCAAGGGGAGTGAGTGAGATGGCAGCTAAAAGAGTACTTTTGGTAGATGATGATCAGAGCATTATCGAAGTACAGAAGATGTATTTCGAGAAGGAAGGCTATCAGGTATCTGCGTGCATGCAGGGTGATAAGGCCGTTGACGCTTTCAAGACGTTCGATCCCGATATCATCGTTCTCGATCTGATGCTTCCGGGCATGGACGGAAATGATATCTGCCGCGAGATCAGGAAGATCTCTGACGTACCGATCATCATGCTCACGGCAAGGACAGACACCCTTGATAAGATCATTGGATTAGAGCTCGGTGCAGACGATTATGTACCCAAGCCGTTCGAACCTAAGGAACTCTTGGCACGTGTCAAGGCAGTCCTCAGAAGATCTGACAAGAAGCCTGCAGCTTCAGACAAGCCCGCAAGCGAAGATTCTGGCAAGGAGATCATCTCATATCCCGGCTTCGTTGTTGATAAGGCAAGATACGTTGTAACAGTTGACGGCGAGGAGATCTACATGCCTCCAAAGGAGCTCGAACTCCTGTTCTTCCTGGCATCTAATCCCGACCGCGTATTTACGAGAGAGCAGCTCCTTGAGAATGTATGGGGCTATGAGTTCTACGGCGAATCCAGAACTGTTGACGTGCATATCAAGAGGATCAGAGAGAAGATCGAGAAGCCCGGTTCCAACCAGTCCTGGGCGATCAGAACCATCTGGAGCAAGGGCTACAAGTTCGAGACAAAGTAAGGAGCATTTGTGATGGGCTCCGGGAAGAAAGTATCGACTAATTTCGCGATATTTATCATATCGTTCCTCGTCTTCACAACCATCGTTGTGTTTGCGGTAATGCTGTTTCTTTCCTATGAGAACATGCACAATAACCTCATAATATCCAATAAGGACCAGACTGAGATCATGACGATGAACATCGTCGAGGACTGTGTCAACCTGTCCGGAGGCAAGCCTTTTACCTTCACGATGGACGATGACGGCACGGATGATTTTAAGATCTCACAGCTCCTTATAAAGTTCGTTGATTCCGAGATTTATAAGCATAGCGGTTCGATCTACATCGTTGACGGCAATGGCATGATACTGTGCCGCAACCAGCTTATCGGCGATGGTGCCGACCAGATCTCCGCAGAACGCAGGGACGAGGGCAAATACTACATTACCGACACGGATGCATTGAAGCTCATCGCGAGTGCCAGGAGCGGCACCATGAGCTGTGCTGACGACAGCACGAGACAGTACGTCTTATCCGTCAGGTGCATCAACATCCCACATACGGATTATTTCTGCATCGTCAAGCGCGTCGCGAGCACATCCGACGTCAACACGGAATACATGAGCATCATACTCTTCCCGGCGATCATTGCCATGATCATCGCCATCGCGCTGTACGTTGCTTTCGTATGGCTCTCATTGGAACCCGTGAAAGAGATCTCCGATGTCATCTCCAAGGTGTCAGACGGCGACCTCAAGGCGCGTGTCAACCCGAAATACACGAACGAAGATGACGGCATCGGCTTCATCCTGTCCTCCGAATTCTCGCAGATGGGCTCGACCGTCAATAACATGATCGAATCCCTTGAGAACCAGGAGAAGGACCGCGAGATATTCATCTCAAGTATCGCTCATGACATAAGGACGCCGCTGACCTCTATCAACGGCTTCGTCACGGCAATGCTCGACGGTACGATCCCGCCCGAGAACCGCGACAAATACTTAAACCTCATCAAGCAGGAGACCGACAGGATCAGAAGGCTCGTCGTCTCCATGACAGAGGCATCGTCACTGGCGCACCTTAACCCTGAACTCGTGGAGGCGTTCAACACCACTGACATGATCAGGGACATTATAGATAACCTCGAAAGCCAGCTCCGCGACAAGAACATCAAGATCATCGCATCATTAGATCCCGGTCCTTACAATATCGCATATGGTGATGCGGAACAGCTCTGCCGTGTTCTGGTCAATATCATATCCAATTCGATCAAGTTCACTCCTGAAGGCGGCACGATCAAAGTTACGACTGACGGCAAGCCCAGGGAGCGGGTAATAAACATCACCATTGAAGATTCAGGTCCCGGTATCGAAGAGAATAAGCGCAAGAGGATCTTCGAGAGTTTCTACAAGGCGGATGCATCGCGTAAGGTGGAGGGATTCGGACTTGGTCTCTATATTTGCAAACAGATCCTGTCTGCCCACGGACAGACGATAGTCTGTACGGAGAGTACGGACCTTGGCGGCGCGAGGTTTGATTTCGCGTTTGGAATGCCACCAAAAGAAGAATGACTATAGTATTTCTTATTTTCTCGGTCTGTTTAGATGTTGCTCTGGCAGCTATAACCGGTGTAGTTCTTCTTATCTGCGCACTTATCTGCCGCATTAAGGCCCCTGATAAGAGAAAGCACGCGCCGTCCTTCTACCTTAAGAGGGGAATGATAGTGCTTATCGTTCCGTTGATCATACTTGCAGGTATCGGTATCTACAAAGGTTGCAAGGCGATAAAATATGCATCTTATGAGACCGTTCTTGATATGTGGCGTGACGGCGAAGGAGGTTATGGCAAGGAAGGCATGAGGCTGGTCAAGGATGTCCTGTCAGCAGCTGACAAGGGGGACAGGGAACTTCTTGTAAAGCATTTCTCAGATAAGATCCGGGGCCGGAAAGATTTTGATCAGATGATCGACCGTTTCCTTGAAGATTATCCCGGTGACCTGTCAGATCTTGAGATCGAACAGGCGCCGTCAGGCGGTCCGTCGGCCAAAGGAGAGCCACTCGATGGCGGCGGTTATATTACAAGTGAATTCAAGAAATATGTGATCAAAGGTGACGGCAGATGGTACTATCTGTATGTCTCGTTTGTTGATCATGCCACGCTGGCAGAAGAGTATATCGGAATAAACAGAATATGCCTGCAGAATGCCGGAGCAAGGGCAACATATAACCAGACAGGGCAGCATCGTGATGATTCGGATATTATATGTGAGATAGAAGACTTTGACTCCCGTTATGTAAAGATAATACATAACGAAGCATATGTCTGGGACGAGACTGACGAGCCCCTGCTGACGCGTGAGGAGATCAATGATCTGATCGTCAGTAATAATGGTGACGCCTCAAAGATCGTTGAACAGCTGGGAAGACCAAACTCGGTATATGAGACAGATTACGGTTCAGTAGAATACTTCTATAAGATGAAGCCGGAGGGAGATCGGGAGTTATTCCTGCGTGTATATGTGAGTAGGAACTGGTCCGCCGGAGGTATAGTGGTCTACGATTCAGGCAGCGACTTCGTCGATAATCTGCTGATTTCTTAAAGCTGAGACTAAATGGTATAATCGAATAATATGACGAGGATTACAAAACAACAACGGGCTGACATGATGACGGATGCACTTCGCAGGGCTTTCCCGGATGCTGCATGCACGTTGGATCATGAGGAACCGGAGCGACTGGCCGTCAGAGGGATACTGTCTGCCCAGTGCACTGATAAGAGAGTAAATATCACATCAGCTGAACTGTTCCTGAGATATAAGACAATGGATGATCTTCTCGCGGCAGATCCATGTGATGTGGCAGATATTATCAAGCCATGCGGTCTTACGAAGTCCAAGACAGCCGCAGTGCTGGATTTTGCCGATAAATATTGTAATTATTGGGGTCATACAGTTCCCGATGATCCGGATGTACTGATGACATGCAAGGGAGTGGGCAGGAAGATCGCAAATCTCATTATCGGTGAGATATACGGTATTCCGGCGATCGTCGTAGATACACATTGTAAGCGCGTCAGTTACCGCGTGGGACTTACGGATAACACCGACCCGGATAAGGTCCTTACAGACTTGAATAAGGTCATCCGAGACGATGATAAGATAGCTTTCGGACATCTTGCCGTGGAGCTTGGCAGGACATACTGCAAGGCACAGAATCCTGATTGCGGTAATTGTCCGCTCAATGAATGCTGCAGGAAGAGGGTATGATATGGCTAAGGTAACATTGTCATCTCCCGTATCAGAACTCTACGGGATCGGTCCCAAGAAGGCAGAGAAGCTGGAGCAGCTTGAGATAAGGACGGTATTTGACCTGATCTACTATCTTCCCAGGCGGTACGAAGACTGGAGGATAGGGAAACATTTCGCGCAGTGTGAGGATGGTGAGGATTGTTCATTCGAGGCTGTCGTTGCCACTGCACCGCAGATGAATCCCAGGAGCAGGACGAAGAACGTGTCATTCTTCCTTGAGGATCAGATGGCGAGGATCAGGGTGACGTTCTTCAATTCGCCTTACATCGCAGGCAAGTTCGCACGGGGCGACGAAGTCTTCGTCCACGGAAAGATACAGATGTATAACGGGCGTCCCACACTCGTGAACCCGTATATCGAACATATCGGCAAAGCCAATACGGAATCGCTCATAAAGCCTGTCTACCATCAGACGGCAGGGATCTATTCGCGTGACCTGTCCAAGTGGATCAGGACGGCAACGGATCTGTGCAGTGACCAGATACCTGATGTGATCCCTGCTGAGCTTACCCTGAAGCATAACCTCCCGACGCCTTCTGAGGCATTAAGGCTAGTTCATTTCCCGTCGTCACCGGAGGATACGGAGCGAGGCAGGCTGCGCCTTGCTTATGAGGAACTCATACTGCTCGGAACGGGCATGGCTATGCAGAAAGAGAATGCCGATACGAAGAAGGCCCTCAAGGTGATCCCCTCAGTCATTGACAGCGGGGTTAAGGAACGCTGGAAGAAGGTCCTTGATAACCTGGGATTTGTCCTCACGGAGGACCAGCGGAAGGCTGTGTCCGAGATCCAGAAGGACCTCATGGATGATACTCCGATGAACAGGCTCGTCCAGGGTGACGTAGGCTCGGGCAAGACTGCCGTTGCAGTCCTGACCATGGCCATGACGGCACTGATGGGCAAGCAGTCTGTCCTCCTGGCACCTACTTCAGTTCTGGCAAAGCAGCACTACGACACGGCATCTGCCATGCTGGAAGGCAGCGGGATATCAGTGTCCCTCCTCCTCGGCAAGACGAAAGCATCCGACAAGAGGCAGGTAAAAGAAAGCATCCAAAACGGCAGCGCGAAAGTGGTGATCGGCACCCACGCGCTGCTCACCGATGACGTGAGGTTCAAGGACCTCGCGCTCGTCATCGCAGACGAGCAGCACCGCTTCGGCGTCAGGCAGCGCGAGAAGCTGCTGCTGTCATCGGACACTTATTCCATACATAATCTAGTCATGACGGCGACACCGATCCCCAGAACGCTGGCAATGGTCATATATTCCGACATGCAGACCTCGATCATCAGGCAGAAGCCAGCAGGCCGCAAACCAGTATCGACACATTTTGTACCGTCCAAAGACGATGAGGCGATATACGGCGCCATCAGGGCAAAGCTCCATGCAGGTGAGCAGGTATATATCGTCTGCGCCAAAGTCGATGAGGACGAGGACGAGATCTACGACGACAACCTGATCGGCATGTCAGAAGGCGGGAGCAGCATCCTGAGCGTCAAGGAGATGAAGAAGATCTTAGATGCCAAGGGCATCACCAGAGACTACAGCTGTGAGATAATGTACGGCGCACTCCCGGAGAAGCAGAAGCTCTCGGTAATGGAAAAGTTCTCCGCGGGCGAAGTTCGGATACTCGTGTCGACTACAGTCATCGAGGTCGGAGTTGATAATCCTAACGCAAACCTCATAGTGATCATGGATGCCGACAGGTTCGGCCTGTCTACACTTCACCAGCTGCGCGGCCGCGTGGGAAGATCCGACAAGGCGGCATTCTGCATCCTTGCATCAGAGAGCAGGTCAGAACTCGCCCTTCAGCGCATGAAGATGATGTGTGAATCCACGGACGGATTCGAGCTCGCGGAAGCTGACCTGAAGCTCCGCGGACCGGGTGATTTCTTCGGCACGAGACAGCACGGCATCCCGTCCCTGCGTGCAGCAAATCTCTACACTGACATGCCCCTCGTCAAAGAGGCGCTCGAGTCCGTTGATGCGATCCTTGGCGGCGCTGATGCCGCCGAGAAGGAACGCATATCATCGGGCGTCAAAGAACTCTTCGAACTGAGGTTCGGCGAAAGGATGGGAGGTATATAAATGCCACGCGTTGTAACAGGAAAATACAGAGGCGCCGTCCTCTTCGCCCCGAAAGGCGATACAACCAGACCCACCACTGACAAGGTCAAGGAGTCGTTATTCTCCATACTCCAGAACAGGATCCCGGACTGTTCTTTCCTGGATCTTTTTGCCGGCTGCGGACAGATCGGGATAGAGGCAGTAAGCCGCGGCGCCGCACGTGCCGTGCTCGTCGATAAAGGAGGAGAACAGATCTCCGTCATCAGGCGCAACCTGGAGAAGATCCACGCGTCCGGGGACGACTCTATCAAGGTGATGAGAGCCCCCTACGACAAGGCTTTGAGCGAGCTTATAGTAAAGGGTGAGAAATTTGATATAATCTATATGGACCCGCCGTACAGGATGGCCGAGGAGGCGTGCATCAAGGTCTGTGAGATCTTAAGTGCGAATGACCTTCTCAGCGAGGACGGAATGCTGCTCGTTGAGCACGCGTCGGACCTTCCTTTCGATGAGGAGAAGATGGGGCTTAACGCGGTTCGTTCTTGTAGTTACGGGCTCACAGTGATAACATTTTTTATGAAGAGATCTAACGGAGGAACATGAGTTGAAGACACTTCTTTTTCCCGGAAGTTTTGACCCGTTCACGAGAGGTCACAGGGACATCGCCAGGCGCGCTGCCCGCGTGTGTGACAAACTCGTCGTTGCCGTCATGGAGAATTCTGCGAAGACGACCCTGTTTACGGCTGAGGAGAGAGAAGAACTTGTTAGGCTATCTCTTGTAAATTATGATAATATAGAGGTGATCAGTTCATCGGGATTATTGGTCGATCTCTACAAGCAGCTCGATTGCTGTGCAGTAGTACGAGGGATCAGGTCCGAATCTGATTTCCGTTACGAAGCAGAACTGGCTCTGGCGAACAGGCTCTTATACGATAAGTACGATTGTCTGCTCCTGCCGTGCAGGGACGATATGTCGCTCATCAGTTCGAGCATCGTGAAGGAAGTCGGACATTATGGCGGAGACATCTCACAGATGGTACCCGCGGAGATAGTTGATATAGTAAAAGCGAAGCTAATGAAAGGCAGGAACTAACTTATGGACAACGCTAACCAGGGACGTTATGATCCCATCAAGCACATCGATTTTCTCATCGACATGATCAAGGACGCATCAAGCGTTCCTTTCACAGACAAGTGTTCGATCGAGAGAGCTGAGACGATCAACTCACTCGAGGCTTTGAGGAATCAGCTTCCGCCTTCGGTTGCACAGTCTAACGATATCGTTGCAAGAGCACAGGATATCATCAATACTGCCCGTGAGAAGAATAAGAAGATCCTCGATGACGCTAACAGGATGTATGCCATGAAGGTTAACGATCACGAGATCACGAGAGGCGCCAGGGAAGAGGCTGCCAACATCATCGCCAATGCTGAACTCCAGGCAGAGGAGCTCCGCCGCAACGCGCATCTTTATGTTAAGAGCCTGCTCGAGCAGGTTAACCAGACATTGGGTGAGAGCATTGCAAGAGTACAGACGAACCTCAGGGAGATCGATTCGACGATCGATCATGATTGAGATTAAGTGATTTGAGTTTATTGGAAGGCCGCCTGAGGGCGGCCTTTTTGGTTGGGTGTAAGATCCAGTCAGACTGACTGTAGGGCTAAGAGTCGTTAGTCTGACACTTGGTCTGACTATTCAGACTGACTGTAGGGCTAAGAGTCGTTAGTCTGACACTTGGTCTGACTATTCAGACTGACAGTAGGGCTAGAAGCCATTAGTCTGACACCTAGTCTGAATGAACTATTTGTCTCAAAAAAAGAGAGCCTCGCGGCGGTCCCTACTTAATCTAATCACTTAACCTTTATCGTCACAGTCACGGTCTTGCTGCCGGACTTGTATGTCGTCGTGCCGGCTGCGGTCACCTTGATCTTGACTTTGTGCGTGCCCTTGGCGGTGCCTTTGGCGAGCTTGATCGTGCCGCTCTTGCTCACGCTGATCTTCTTGGGACCGCTCACCTTCTTGTAGGTCACTTTGCCCTTGGCGCCGGTGACTGTGAGGGCTGAAGATCTCTTGATGCTGACGGCCTTCTTCTTGACTGTCTTATACTTGACGGTCACGGTCTTTGCCTTGACCTTGAGGGGGTTGGTCTTCTTGGACTTTTTGGCGATAGTCTCGTCCTTGACGGTGGTCTCGGTGTTGCCGTCTAAGTCCTTATAATACCTGCCGCAGTTGATGCAGTGGTAGTACTTGTTGTTGCCCGTGGAGGTCGTGGTCGCGGCCTTGGCGGGAATGGTCTCCATCACGTGAAAGCAGGGGATCTCGTCGACGAAGTGAATGGTGACGTCGCCGAGGTAACTCGTGTCGACCATCTGATCGATCGCTGCGAACTCTTCCTCAGTGCCGATGAAGTAGATGTCGGTTAACGATGTGCACCCCTCGAAAGCATCAAAGTAGGCGGTCTTGATGCCTTTGTGGAGGACTACTTTCGTGAGGCCGGTGCAGTTCTTGAACGTACCGGGCGAGAGGATCTGCAGGCTCTCGGGCATGATGACCGTCTTGAGTGAAGTACAGTCCTCAAAGCAGTTGGGTTCGATGTACTTGACGCTGTCTGGGATCTCGATCTCCTTAAGCGACGTGCAGCCGCTAAATGCCATGCCATAGATCTTCGTAAGACTCTCGGGAAGCGCAACGTATGTGAGCGATGAGCACTGGAAGAAGAACTCCTGGTAGATGGCCTTGAGCCCCTTGGGGAGCCTGACGTCCGTAAGGGACGGGCATTGCGCCAGCATCTGCGAACCGAGGAATGTAACGGAGTCAGGGAAATAAATATCTGTAAGATTCTCGCGCCCCGCGAAAGCGGCGCCTTCGATCTCCTCGACCGTATCCGGGACCGTGACACTGGTGATGTTCTGCGTGGTGCTTACCGCACCGAAAGCCCTCGTATTGATCTTAAGGACTTTCTTGCCGTCTATGTAGGCCGGTATGCTGAGAACGGAAGCGTCTCCGGTGTAGTTATAGATCCTTACTCCGCCGTTGTAGTCGACATACTGGTAGCCTCCCGTCGACTCTTCCGCGGCAACGTAGAACGGTACCATTGCAATAGCGACGATCAATGCCATAAAGGCAGAAAGTGCTTTCTTCATAACATGGTCCTCCAAGGGGATAATTTTATGGGTTAAGTATATCACGAATCTGAGATTAATTATATATTATGGCGGATCACACCCTAAGCAACATTAAGGTAACGTTAAGGTTTGCCAGATTTACCGTTAAGGATATAACTGTACAATGGCACTGTAAGTTCAAGAAACACGGAAGGGGGATACTTACGATGTGGAAAAGGAAAGAAGTTAAGGCAAGAGCCAAGGCGAGCTTCAAGAAGAATTACTGGAAGTGCCTTCTGGCGGCCTTGATACTGGCTGTTATTGGAGGCGGATTATCCAGGGGGATGAGTGCCGGGGGCGGAGGTTTCTCGACGCTGCACGGGGGAAGCATCCCCAGCTATCATATCGACATTGATGACTCGGGACTGAAGCACGGTATCAAGAGCGGGATGGACGATCTCAAGGATGAGCTCAAGGAAGGAATAAGGGATTTCGAGGATGAGATCGACGACTTCAAGGAAGACGTGGAAGACTTCAAGGAAGACATGGAGGACGCAAGGGAAGATGTCAGGGATGGCGGACTTAGGATCATCTGGAACGACGAGGAAGTTACGATCAACAATAAAGAGGATCTCGAGAAGCTTGACGATTTCTTCAAGAGCGTTGATGAGAAACAGGTCGTGGAGGCATCTATCGCTTTCGTGGTCGTGATGATAGTGGTCTTCTTCATAGTGTCCATGATACTGTTGGCAGTTGGATTTACGTTAAAGGCGCTGCTGCTCAACCCGATCGAACTCGGATGCAAGAGGTTCTTCAGGAAGAACCTGGATGAGCCGGCGTCACTTGGAAACGTGATGTTCGCTTTCGATTCGCACTATAAGAATATTGCAAAGACGATGTTCCTTAGGGATCTGTTCACATTCCTGTGGTCACTGCTGTTCATTATCCCGGGCATCATCAAGTCTTATGAGTACAAGCTGATCCCGTACCTCCTGTCGGAGAATCCGCAGATGACGAAGAACGAGGCTTTCGCGGAGAGCAAGAGGCTCATGAAGGGCAACAAGTGGAGAGCTTTCGTTGTGGATCTGTCATTCATCGCATGGGATCTTCTGACACTCTGCACATGCGGTATCGTAGGTATCTTCTTCGTAGGTCCCTACAAGGCATCTACTGAGGCATCACTCTATGAGGCTATCAGATACGGTGAGGCAAATTAAGTTTATATCCGGACGGAATAAGGGTATATAATAAAACGGGATGACTGACGGGATCATGGGTTCCGTCAGTTGTCATTCTAAAGGGAGGATCAGATGGGTTACAAAGTGCTTGTTGCTGACGATGAGAAGGAGATCAGGAACCTTCTGAGGCTGTATCTCGAGAACGGGTCGTTCGAAGTGGTGGAGGCTGAAGACGGTTTGGAGACTCTGGCGAAGATCAGGGAGGATAAGCCTGACATCTGTCTTCTGGATATCATGATGCCGGGGCTCGACGGGCTTCGTGTCGTGCAGGAGATCAGGAAGGAGAGCAACATACCGATCATGATCATCTCTGCCAAGACCGCTGATGCCGAGCGGATCTTGGGCCTCGACCTCGGCGCTGACGATTATATCTGCAAGCCCTTCAATCCGCTGGAGGTGACAGCGAGGGTCAGGAGTGCCATTAGGCGGTTCTACGACCTGGGTGCGGGCGTATCCGGCGGGAGGAATCTCAAGGTGTCCGATCTCGAACTCGACACCGAGTCATGCACGCTTAAGAAGGGCAGTGAGACGATAGAGCTCACCTCCGTCGAATATAAGATCATGGAACTGTTCATGACGCACCCCGGCAAGGTCTTCACAAAGCAGCAGATCTACGAGTGCGGATGGGGTGACGAATACGTCGTCGCTGACAACAACATCATGGTCTCCATCTCGAAACTAAGGACGAAGCTCGACAGCGATCCGTCCCGGTACATCAAGACCCTCCGCGGCTTAGGCTACCGGATGGAGAAAGCGTGAACCCATTATGACGGAAGAGAGGGATCTACGACGGTTCATCATCCGGAGGTTCATTTTCGTGCTGATCATAGTCGGCGCGGGCGAGTTCATCCTGCTGGATATAATAAACCGCTTTCTCCTGCCCATAATCTTCCGCGAGCTCTTTCCGACGCTGACGGATCTGAAGATATTCTCGGTCGGCAACATGGTGCTGATCGCAGTGATACTCATATTGTATCTGTTGTCCCTGCTCTTCGATAAGATCGTTCCGGTAAGCTCGTTCTTCATAGCTCTGCTGGGGCGCCTGACCGGGCTTGACGCAGGCGAATTCTCCGACGAGCCGCTCCTTCATCTGACGACATGGCAGTATGTCATGCTGGCGGCGATAATAATCGCCATAGTCTTTATCCTGTCGCTGCCGATCTTCTTTGGCGCGTTTGCTTTTGCCCGGCAGGTTACGACAAAATTTGCTGTACTCGAGAAACTCCGCGAGCAGGAGAGGCGTGATGAAGAACACCGCAAATACCTCATGATCTCAGACATCGCGCACGACCTCAAGACTCCCATGACGACTGTCTCAGGCTATGCGAAAGCATTGTCCGACGGCCTCGTCAAAGGCGATGAGCAGAAGGAGTATCTCGATGCGATCTATGATAAGACCGGACGCATGAACGAGATAATCCAGATGCTCTTTAATTACGTGAGGCTGGAGAGCGAAGGGTTCGAACTGGAACTTGCGGATACGGATATCTGCGAGCTGACAAGAGAGACCGTCTCATCTGTCTATCAGGAGATAGAAGACAAGGGTGATGAATTGGTCGTTGATATCCCCGAGGAAAAGGTCATGATCAGTGCGGATAAGATGCATATGGGAAGAGTGATCACAAACCTGCTGGTGAATGCGGTGACACATAACCCTGAAGGCACTGTGATAGGCGTTACCGTCCGTCACGAGTATGATGACATAAGGATCTTTGTTGCTGACAACGGGGAGATAATAGAAGAGGAGCTTGCAGCTCACCTGTTCGAACCGTTTGTCATGGGCGACAAGTCGAGGAGCACCGGCGGCGGATCCGGCCTCGGTCTGTCCATCGCCAGGAAGGTGTGCGAAATGCACGGCTTTAGGCTGAACCTGGTGCAGGGGCAGGGCATCGCCAAGTACGGACTTGATAAGAGGTTCAAGAAAGTGTTTGTGATAGTGGTGGCGAAGTGAAGAGGGGCGAGAAGCGGAGCGGCTTGAGTGGCGCGTAGAATGAGAATAGTTTGAATGAGATGATCGACTCTCATGACTCCTTGCCGGGATCAAAGGTGTCCCTGATGTCATATGGCGTTGCCAGTCTCACAAAGTGTACTGGGAAAGGATTGTCATTCAGACAAGTGCTCAGACTAACCGGCTCCAGTCTGAACGTTAGATAATATGAAATGACCTCAC
>DGUI01000042.1 GCA_002394605.1 Mageeibacillus sp. UBA4314
TCGTAGTCGTCGCCTACATATGTGTCCTTAACCTTGACTACCGCCTCATCGGGATCAACAGGAGTATGTCTTAACGTGAAGCTTAACTCCAACTCCCTTCCGGCCTTGTCAATGGCATATACGGAGATATCCTTGGGGGTTGCGACAACACTTGTCAGGGTAACCTCAAGGGATCCTTCCTCAAAGTCTGACCCGGTATAAGTCTTGCCGTCTATGATGACCTTATCGAGATTGTCATCGTACACCTCAAATGACAGTGAATCCGCAACAACGACATCTCCGTCCTCGATCGATGTCTCAACTCCGTCTGCCATCTCTCCGAAGATGCCGGGATCGTACTCATCAAAGATGAGATCCTTATAATCGTCCTTGTTCCATCTGTAAGTGTCAGTCTCCGCATCGTCACTTGTTCTCTTATATGAGAGTTCGATATCCCTGGCATTGCCCGTATCATCGAAGAGGTCTGACTTGCCAAATTCGATCTTATCCTTATAGCTGTCGCCTGAAGATACCTTGAACCCGTCAGCAGGAACAAGAGTCAGCTTGTCAGCAACATAAAACTCGTTCTTGATGCCCTTAAGAGTGTATGGTTTATCACCAACCTTATCGATACCAAGATACTCGATCGTGTAATCGATGGGTTCTGATCTGCTTGCTCTGAATCCGGGTACCTGAGGAGCCACTGCCCTTGCACGGTAGCTTCCCGGTGCAGTGTGCTTAGTATCTGCATAATCCGTAGAATCTGCAGGCTCTGTCACATTGTACTCGATGTAGGGCGTTCCCGTGTATGAGTCCGGAGATACCTTCGCATACTGTGAGAAATCGTAATCCTGTCCGACATAGACCTTTTTCGCAGAGTCCGGCATGCTGCTTAATGATACGGAGGTGTCCTCATAGATAAAGTCACCTGCCTGGCCTGACACATCCCCCTCTATCGTCTTGGAGAGGTCTTCAAGAGTCAGCTTAAAGGTTCCGCCGCCGGAAGTGATATATGTAGTGGTCTTTGCAGCAATGACTTCGGCTGACAGGTCTTCTTCGCCTTTAGTAAAGGATGTTGTCGCCTTGAGCTTTGAACCATCATAATTTGTTAAGCGGGAGTCTCCTGTCAGATCGATGGTATCTGCTGTGATAGTACCGTAATTATCGATCGCCACCAGATTGTCGGAAGTGGAATAATCAGCAACTCTGAGATCATCCAGTACAAATGTGCCATTCACTCTGACTATGCCCATATTGCCGCTGAGACTGCTGCAATTGTAAGTATATCCCTCTGCTATACGGGCCTCGGCATATTCGGAAACAAAGAGACTTGCCTCCATGTCAGCATTAATGGTTACAGAAGTTTCACCATAAACACTCAAAGAAGTGATACTGTCAACGTATACATCGGTGTCATCAGATGTATATGCAGTACAGACGACGTGATAACTGCTGCCGGATTTTGTGATCTCAAAAGCTGTGGAATAACCGCCGCCCTGAGATAGAGAGACTGATGAACCTGAGACAGTGACACTGCCTTTCCTCCTTGGATCCTGCGGGTCTTCATCAGCTGCATATACAGCATACCCGATATGAGCCGTAAATACTGCACACAGGATAAAGCTCATTATCTTCTTTCCGGAAAATCTGCTCTTCATGATCATCACCTCTTAACTTACCCACTCAATGGTGGTATCACGTTCGATCGGCTCCGTGAAATCGAAAGCCCAGCTGCCCGTAGGCGCAGGTCCCAATGCCGGAACTACCGCCTTCTCACCCTTCTTCACCGTCTGTGTTCCGAATTCTGTTCCGTTATACGTAAATGTGACCGTGTAAGGTCCTTCAAGTATCCTCGTGATCTCAGGACTCGTGATGGACAATGTCTTGCCATCCTTGTCGATAAGGTCTCTCAAGTCTCTTAATACATTCTCGGGGATCGTATTGTAATCGATGTCCTGCGGTTCATCGTAGAGATAATCCGTTGTAGTTCCATCCTCATAGATGATGACTTCCTTACCCTTGCCTACAGGTACACCTTTAAGCTCCGTCGTCCCGTCCTTGTAGACGAGATGTGTGTCCACTTCGCCTTCAAATACACATACTCTCGTGTACTTTACTCCATCCTTCTCATATATGAATGTGTAGAATACCGTTCCTCTTACTGACATCGTAGAGTTCGGCGTATTGATCTCATAACTCGAATTTGCTGACAGCTTGTTCCTGATATCGTTCGAGATGCCGCCCTTGAGGAGCTCTATCTTCGTCTTGCTGTCTGTTCCGTTCCCGGATGCTACAAGCTGGATCGTTGAATGTTCATCAAGATGGATATACTTATCTTCATCTGCCTGGATCGTAAGGCGTCCCGTATCAAGTGATACCTTATCGCCTGACTCGAGGACCATGTTAGGATAGGGAGTTATGTCTCCCTTGCTCTCCCTGAATACGGAACCTGTTCCCTCGAATTCATACATCTTCAGAAGGCGGAAACTCTCGCCTCCCCTGAGCACTAGCACCAGAACTACTACTGCTGCGATCACAACAACCGCTATTCCGGCGATCAACGCTATCATTCGCTTACTCATAACAGTCTCTCCAAAGGTCAGATTCTGATGTAAGCCTAATTATATCAAATAATTATAATAAAAGCACCCGTTACAGATCAGAGCTAAGGAAATCATCAACCGGATGACCCGAACCATCGCCGGGAAAGGTAACAAACTCTCCGGAAGAATGGCCCCTGGCGATCTCGAGGACCTCTTCCTTCGTTGCTACGGTGTCACTGCTGTCAAGTGACGATGTCCACTGTGCCGCTCCCCAGGATACTGTTGTTGATGTGACATTTACGTACATGTATCCACTGTCAGTCCTGTAAACATAGGTCTCGTACGTTCTCTCCCCACTACCGCCGCGCAAAACGGCAACATAACCGTCATCCGGCCGAAAGTCCCTGTTGTCCTGATAAGTGAACTCTTCGTCTTTGGTATTCCTTACGGAGATCTCCGTAACATCAGATTCTATCCTGACCTTGCAGCACGGATAAGTCAAAGCCTGTATGACCGTGTCACCCGGATCGGGAGAAGTCTCTTCCACAGTGATCGTGAGCTTTCCGCCGTCCTTGACAAAGCCAATGACACTTATGCCGTAACCTCCGGTATTCTTCTCACCGGAGCAGATGAAGAGAGTAATGTATTTGCCATCTGCAGAAGTGGTCGCATAGACTCCCCTGTTCCTGAATGCTGACTGGTTGAGCTGTTCGACAACGGGGATCTCCGTATCCCCGGCTTCAGCATCTTCCGTTATTTCCTCAGAAACTTCAGTTGTTGCAGTAGTTTCAGTTGCAGTTCCGGCCGCTGCTGAAGTTGTACCGTCCGTCTTGCTGCATCCCGTCATCATGCCTAAGGCGGCAGCAGCTGCCAGCATTCCGCACATTATCTTATTCACATTCTTATGCATAACCATCCTCCCCTTAATCCATGATCGCTCCGTCCCAGAAGCTTTCTTCAATGATAGCACCCGATCTGGCATCTATCATTACATGACTTGTCTCATTAACAGTAAAATCGTAGATAAGTATTCCTTTGACCCTGTCGTAACTAAGTAAATATGTTCCGTAGATCCCTTTCTCATCATAGTCGTTGAGGTCTTCGGTATGCCTTGCGGCCTCTTCCCTGACTGCAGGGATCAGGTCCACAGGAGAGATCACGCCTGAAGTATCCAGATCCTTAATGGGCGTTACTTCATTTTTGAGCACTATGTGAGGTTCATGATCATCAAGGTCGGTATCATATACGATCTCAGGAATGACAGCGCCATTTACATACTGGCGGGCATAGAACCTGTACTTGTCATATTCCTTAATGTATTTATACCCCACAACGCAAATGTCTTCATTCATCTTCTTATCTGCGGTCTTAAGGTCATCTATTATCCTGTCCTTGTCCGGATCCTCAAGGATAAATGCAAAGCAATAGATATGATCACCTATCTTCTCCCCGATCTTATCGCTGAACCCATCAGTAACTGCAGCTTTGCCGCATCCCATAACGGATGCGGCAAGCACCAAGCAGGTAAGCAATCCGCACATCAAGCCGCCTTTATTCCTAAACATAGATATCCCCCTCTAACGGTGTTACTGTCATTAATACAACCATGAGGGGGATAATGTTGCAATTATCTTATGGATTTCTCAATTTACCGTCGAGAAGATGTAGTCAC
>DGUI01000016.1 GCA_002394605.1 Mageeibacillus sp. UBA4314
TCAGTAAAGTGCTCAATGTAATGCGCACTACCTTGAGCGATCTGCTGCGAGTGCAGTCTGCTAATGACTCCGGAGCAGATGGTTACAAATGACATGCCGACTGCAAATATGTCCCGGGTGTCATGCTCAAGTGGTTTCATAGCAAAATGGGCATATCTTCATAGCATTGGTATGAAAAAAACGGATTTGTTATGAAGGGATATTCCGAATAAAATCCGGCGGTATTGCAGAGGTGTCGCGAAATCAGTTAGATATATATTTGGTAAAGAAGCAAAGATACTCTTGGTTCATATGGTGCGGAAATCAAATTATGACCGGAATCAACGATGTATATCCATGTTTTGTTCAGCCAATATGATATAATAAATCTTATTAGCAGTATTGGTCAGATCAAGGCGTCGCATGAGGATTTGATTCGTTTTAGGAGGTAGATATATGAGATTAGTAAGAAAAAAACTGCTGTCTTTTGTTTTTGCTTTGATACTAGCCGTATCGTACAGCAGTACAGCATATGCTGCGGAAGCTGTAGTATTTACACAAAAGGCAGTGAATTATACTCTCGGCGAGACTGTAACATTTTCTGTCGGACAAACAGATAACATAACTATTAGTGGTTCTAAGTATTATGGAAAAGTGTATAAAGTTCAAATGCCTGGTCAAGGGACTCTTAGGTTTACCATAGATGAACCATATAACAGACGTTGGGGTTTTTCTATTTATTCTACAAAAGATGCAAATGTCAAATTAGCCGATGTTTGGAGTTATTCAATACCATATGATAATAATACCGGTTCTTATCGGAAGAGCGTAGATACTGCGTTGGATGCAGGCGAGTATTATATTATTGTAAGATTGGGAAACCCTGACGGAAGTAATTATGGAATATTTACAGTTTCAGATCCCAATGAACTCACGATGAATTATATACCTCCGAAGGTTAAAATCAGCAAAACATCTAATACAGAATCAGGCGTGAAGATTAGTTGGGGAAAGGTGTCTGGAGTTGCAAAATATCAGGTATACCGGAAATATGGTTCTGGTAGCTGGAAAAAACTGGGACAGACTACTAGCACATCTTTTGTGGATAAAACTGCCAAAAATGGTAAAACATATTCATATAGAGTTCGTGGAGTGGCTTCCGATGGAAGTGTTGGTGGATTTGGGGCTTCCAAAAAACAGACTTATGCGGCAAGACCAACTCTTTCTAGTGTTAAAAATACTTCTGGCAAGAAGATGAAGGTTAAATGGAAGAAGATGTCTGGAGGGACAGGATTCCAGGTTCAGTACAGCACTTCTAGCACTTTTGCAAAGAATAGCAAGAAAGCAACTGTAAAAGGTGCTTCAAGTGTTTCCAAAGTGATCAGTTCGCTGAAGTTGAAAAAGACATATTACGTTCGTATCCGAAGCTACAAGACTGTTTCTGGAGAAAAAGTATACTCTGCTTGGAGTGTAAAGAAGAGCGTAAAGATCAGTAAATGATCATTGAAGTGTAGTATTTGTAGGAAGTTTAATAGGATTTCATATGACATCAACAGGTCCGGGATTTGAATTGAACCCGGACCTTATTAATTTTGCACTACATTTCAGTAAATCTCATTTTTGTTTTCGGTGAGCAGTGTACTGACTAACTGTAGGGCTAATGGCCTCTAGCCCTACAGTTAGTCAGAATAATCATAGAATCGCCCCGAACAACGACACCCGGGGTGTACACCCCGGGTGTCACATAACCATTCAAAGTAAAAACTCAATCATCGAACCCATCTTCCAGCGAGTCGAAGAAATCATCCACATCATCTACGGACCTGTTCTTGCGGAGCTGCTCGTGGATGGGGTGCTTGATGTGGGCGTACGGGTTCTCGCCATAATTATTAAACAGGATGGTCTTCTCGTGCTTGGAGACTTCGTCGAGGCTCCTGGTGTAGTGGATGCCGTTTCTGGAGTATTCGTCGATGTTGCAGGTGAAGTCACCGAAGTTGTTGAACTTGTTTAATATTTTCGAGATGATGAACAGGGTGAAGCCGACCCCGGTGAGGATCCACATTGCAACGATGATAACGATGATCATGACAATTCTTGAGTCCATGTTATTCCTGCCTTTTCTTGACAAACTTGAAGATCTCTTCGGACTGGGTGAGCTTCAGGTTCTTGCGGACTTTCCGGATGCCGAGGAACCCCCTTGTCAGACCCACGAGCGAGAATGCCACAAAGAGTGATACGAATAATCCCGTGCCCTGTGATAAGCCTTTTGTGAATCCGATCAGATTGTGGTTGATCAGAGCCAGGAACAGAAGGCCGGTGAACAGAAGGACGAGAAGGAAGATGAGGATGCTGAGCCCTGCGATCTTCTTCTTGACCGGCGGCATCGCTCCTACTACCTTGCCTGACTGGCCGTTGATGAGTATCGTGTTGGGTTTGTCTTTGTACTTGAATGTCAGGAACCAGATGGGCATCATCATGTAGAGCGGGTTGTCGTGGATGTCCACCCAGTAGATCGAGTCTTCGACCTTGGGCTTGTCGCCAGGGATGGTCTTCAAGACCTCGTCGATAAAGAGCTTGTGGCAGCGGTGCGCCGCGGAATTGCGCAGGTCGGTGTAGGAGAGGTCTGACGTGTTGGAATAGAATCCGTTAAGGTAGTCCTCATCGAAGGCCTTGGCCTCCTCAAAGAAGAACGGCTCCAGCTTGCAGCTCACGTCATCGTTCAGCGTGACGGAACCGTCGATCGGGATGTTCTGGAACTGAACATCTCCTGCCCTGGAATTAAGGATCTTGTAAGTATGTTTTCCCCGCCTGATCTCAGAACTGATCATGTCTGCCTCGGTGTAGCTTGCGTTGATGACCCAGTAGGGGACATAGATGCCGCGGAGGTTGTCCGGGGTGACCTTTGCCTTTACTTCCTTAGGCACGAAAGGATTCTTCTTCAGATGATTCTTTACATTCTTTACCGCCTCTTCGCGGGTTACGTGGAAGGGGATGAGGCCATCCGGCTTGAGTTCCTTTGAGATCCTGCTGAAGACGATCGCCGGGTTGCCGCAATACACGCAGAAAGTAGAAGCCTCGGTGTCGCTGGTTATAACCTCCGCGCCGCAGTGACTGCATGTGTAGACTCTCGTGTCGTAGTATTTGGTGTGAAGCTCTGCGATCTTATCTTCCACATCCTCCGGACTGAATTTGGAACCGCATGATACACACTCCAGCTTCTGCGACGCCGGATTAAATATGAGCTTACCTGAACAATTACTGCATAGTACCGCCATGATACTTACCCTTGTGGTTTGATATACGGGCAGAGAGGATTGTCATAATCCGTGCTGCTGTCCTCCTCTGAGCATGCAAACGCGTCTATTATATCACCCATGTCGGTCTTGGTGTTGATGTGTGCATATCTGGGTTTGCCGTCCTCTGTCTTGAGTTCATAGAAATGATCGTATCCCGTGCAGTTGAATGCCTTGTATGTAGCGTTCGGCTGACCGATGGTGTCTTTGGCAATCTCCAGGTCGCGGCAGGATGTGAGAAGTGTCCTCATCTCTTCCTCAGTGAGCTTGGGCGTATCAGTGGGTGTCCAGAAGTAGGGTGTATTATCGATGATCTTGACCTCGACCTCACTGTCGTCCCTTATGTCACACAAGAGAACCGGTGGTTCGATCTCGCCATAATTCCGGTTAACTTCATCCAGATAATATGCACGCGCTTCCTTGTCCATGACCGTTACGGTCGTGAGGCCAACTTTCGCAGGTTCGGCTGTATTCTCAAAGCAGAAACCGAGGTATATGTCGTACCATTCGCCGTCAAGATAGGTCGTGCAGTGTGTGCCCGCATTCTTGATCACGTTGCTGCCCTTGTAAGATCCGCCTGCACCGCCGGGCCTGAAATCATTCCTGCATGCTACGAGCCCCTTGGGGTATGCCTTCAGGAAATCGTCGACTTTCCTGTCAAAATCCTTGCTCTCACGGATCTCGCGGGCAAAACAGTTCGCCAGCATATCCTTATCACCCGCCTCCGCAGCTGCAAAGAGGGTGTCGATAGCCTGATCCCTCGCAGTCCCCTCGAAAGGCCTGTGATCGATCCAGCTGTCCGCCAGATCACTTACCGCTTCCTCCGGATCTGTGCTCCTGGTGTCTTTGCTGCCGCTGTCTTTGCCGATATCGTCTACTTTGTTTGAGACATAGCTCTTGAGAAGATCGCCTAATCCCTGTCCGTCCTTGCTCTTGGGGGAGCATGAGCATCCCGTGATGAGCATTGATGCCGCAAGCACTGCGGCTGTCATGATACAGGCGGCAGTTTTGGTTGATGGCATTGAATTGTACATCTTGTTGGTCTCCTTATCTGCAATCTATCAAATTTCCTTATGGTTCCCAGACCATAATAACACAGGTCGACCAAGGTGAGAAACAGGAATTGGAGCGGGGGCAACAAAAAGGCGGGGTTGTCTCAAAAATGAGACAACCTCGCCGTAATCTGCTTGATCGTTCTTAGATCAGCCTTCCTGAGGAGCTCCTACAGGGCAAGCGCCTGCACAAGCGCCGCAGCTGATGCAAGAATCTGCGTCGATTACATACTTGCCGTCACCCTCGCTGATAGCGCCAACAGGACACTCAGCAGCGCAAGCACCGCACATGATGCAATCATCACTAATCTGATAAGCCATAAACAAATACCTCCATTTTTAATAGGGTTGACTTATTATAACCTTTATGACTTTTGTTGGCAACTATCTGCGGACGGCGGCTCATAGCCGTACATGTAAGGGCGTCAACATGTACGTTTACATGTAATCCGGTTTGAATGCGTGCACTTGGCGCGCACCTGGCACACCCCGCACTCACAAACCGGCCGAACAACCGGTTTACATACTCTTCCTGAGCGCCTCAAGCCGCTTCTTGATGTCAGCCAATTCTGACAGGGAGTCGGCAACACTCTTGGGCGCGGGCTTCTCGGGCACTCGGATCTCGGATACTGTACCGCGGGTGCCCTCTGTGATGGGATCGATGATGCTCGTCTTGGCGGGCTGGGCCGTAACGGGCGTCTCAGGATGCTCGACCTCCATGCTCCTGGCGATGTCACGGAGACTCTTCGCGGGGGAGATGAGGGACGGAGCGACCTGCGGGACGGGGATGGAGTCGGAGACTCTCCTGCCGTTGACAACGAAATACCAGGCGTTCGTCATTGCCTTGACGCCGCGGACACCCAGGGCGAGCTCGCAGTTCAGTGCACTGCCGACTGAGTAGTCGGGGTTGGCGTGGACACGGTCTTCGTCGATCCACACAAGATCCGTGTCATCGCAGTACAGCCCCTTGCCTGAAGTGTAGTCGCAGCCCTTGATGTAGATGACGGCGTCGAAGCAGTACCTGAGCTTTTTGGCGGCACGCTCAAAATCAGATACGGTCCTGCATTCAAATCCGGCAAGGAGCTCGGCTTCCAGGTGGTTGATGACTATGTGCGATGACATATCGAAAATAGATGTCGATATAACGTTATAAGTATCCTCGCTCATCCAGATCTCACCGTTGTCTGAGATGATCGAAGGGTCTGATACTACTATCCTGGGGCGGTTGGCCTTAAGCTCAGATGCGACCTGCACGACCTGCTCCGTGTTGCACATGAAGCCGACAAAGACGCCGTCCGGTGCACATTCGCCGAAACAGTAATCCAACGTATCCTTGATGTCGCAGGTGTCTATGCTGCCGTCGCCCCGCCTGATCTCGCCGATGGCGATGTAGGGATCCAGGCCGTAAGCTTTTATGGTCATGACGGCACGGCGCACGTCAAGACGCGTGCCCTCGTAAGAGTCAGAGATCGATAAGATATTCTTCATATCAGTGCCGCCGATAGTAAAAAATAATTGCTCATTCATAGTGTCGCATTTGAAATACTCAATAACAAGGCAAATCGAAATGCCAAAGTGACAGTTTTTTGCGGAGAAATTCAACAAGTTGTCCAATAAGGGTATTTAACACTGTTAAAATATTAATCTTGGCATATTGAGTTATTCGGGCAAGAGTTATACAATGAATTCAGTGAATCGGGAGGTAACGAATGAACGACGAGCTCAAAGACATTGTTTATTCGGATCTGTTCAGATATACGGGCAATGCCCGCAGATTTAAGAATATATACAGGACATACCTTGATGAACTCCGTTCGAGCCCGGAGTTCAGTTATATAAGTGCGTTCAGAAGGACGCGCTATTACTATGACCAGATCGCCAGGTATGACGGCTTGAGGCATAAGTACTACCAGTTCCTCTTCACGATCCACAACTGGTGGCTTGACAGGCTGTCGAGGAAGTATCACATCCAGATCCCTTATGACACGAACATCGGCAAGGGATTCTATCTGGCTCATTTCGGCAGGGTCATCATCCACCCGAAGAGCACGATCGGGCATAACGTCAATGTATCAACGGGCGTTGTTATCGGTACGCAGTTCAGAGGTAAGAGGAAGGGCTCGCCTACGATCGGCAATTATGTGTGGATCGGAGCAAATGCCATCATAGTCGGCAATATCAATATCGGTAATAATGTGCTTATCGCACCCGGATCATATGTGAATTTCGATGTGCCGGACGGTTCCATCGTTATCGGCAACCCCGGACTTATCAGGAGGAGCCCCGGTGCGACGCTCAATTATATCAACAATACGATACTGTTCGACGAGTACAATGTTCGTTCTGACGGTGTCAAGCAGTGGTAGAGCTATTTACTTCCAACAGATCGAGATTTATTGACAGGCTGCCCGACAGGACGGTGGCTTTTCTGTTTTCCGGCGAGCAGGCGCGCATGAGCCAGGATGACGAGTTTCCTTTTCTCGTTGACAGGAACTTCTATTATCTGACGGGGCTGGAGATCCCCGGGCTGATACTGCTCATTTGCAAGAACAACGGGAACTTAACGACCAGGCTGTATGCCTATGCACACGATGACTACCAGGAGAGGTGGCACGGGAAGAGGCCGGATTTTGAGGACCTCTCCGCAGTATCGGGGATCTCTGTGGAGGACATAACGGATGTCGAGAGGTTTGATGAGGATTCATATGCCTTCATCAAGGATGCGGACCTTAACATCGCCATCGACGGTTCGTCGATCATGAAGGCCGTCAGGCAGTTCAGGAAGCAGGTGGCATCGAGCAGGGGCAACTCGGATCTTGTGGATATCAAGGACATCCTTACAAGGATGAGGCTCATAAAGAGCAACACTGAAGCTGACCTTATCAGGGAGGCTGCAAGGATAACGGAAGAGGCAATAGCTGCGATGAAGTGCGACATCGTCCCCGGTGTCACGGAGTACGAACTCCACACGAAGCTGGAGTATGAGCTGAAGGTCAGGGGGTCGGAACTCTTTGCTTTCAGGACGATCGTGTCGGCGGGGGACAATGCCTTCTATCTGCATCATGACATCCCTGAGTCTGGTGACGAAGGGACAGTCAGGGACGGAAGTTTCGTCCAGATCGATGTCGGTGCGAGGTACAAGGGGTATTGCGCGGACATATCGCGCGTCTTCTTTGTCGGATACGGCGATGATACAGACGACAAGAGGATCGTTCTGCTCGACCTTATCAGGGACCTCCGGAAAGCATGCTGGGAGAACATCAGGCCCGGCATGACGTTCAATAATCTCAACAGGATCATGCATAACCTGACGTTCGAATTCCTGAAGGAGAATGGACTTGCCGCTGAGGATGACGAGGTCTCCGTGGCAGCTCATAAGTATTACTGGCATAACACATCACATTACCTGGGCCTTGATGTCCATGACCTCAGTAATGCCCTGCCGCAGGATTACAGGGATAACCCGCTCGAAGCGGGCTGCACTCTGGCGGTCGAGCCGGGTGTGTACATACCTGAGTGGGGCGTCGGCTTCAGGATCGAGGACGATGTCCTGGTCACAGATGACGGGTGCGAACTCTTAAGCAGCGGCAACAGGGGCGACGAGCCGGAGGTGATATTTTGCTGATATCCCTTGCAATGAGTACGCTCACATTTGTGCTGATTATAGCGGCTGTTGTGCTCGTCCTGGGCGTGGGGCTATATATATTGATATTCATCAATACGTCGAATAAACTGTATCATAAGACTTTCGACAGGAGGAAGCCCATTCCGCAGGTCGACAGGTCGCCGATGAAGATCGACCAGAGCACGATCTACGGCAGGGGACTCGCATGGTTCTACACAAACAGGATGGAGTTCATCAATGTAAGGATCAAGTCATTTGACGGCACGCCCCTGTGCGGCTACTACAGGCCGTCAGCCGACAGGTCCACAAGGAACTGCGTCATCCTCGTTCACGGCTACAACGAACACCCCGCGAACATGGCATGCTACGCCAAGCTCTTCCTGACCAAATTCCAGTGCCACGTCCTGATCATCCATCAGCGCGCGCACCACATGAGCGGCGGCAAAGTCTGCACCTACGGCCTTCGCGAAAGCGTCGACCTCGACTACTGGATCAAGTTCATGAAAGCCAGAGCCGGCGGCGGTGCCAGGATCTACCTCATGGGCAGATCCGTTGGCGCACTCACCTGCCTCCTTGCAGCTGCCCAGAAGACGATCGACCAGAACGTCTGTGGCGTCATCGCAGACTGTCCCGGCAGCAGCCTGACGGGCCTCATGCGCGTCAGTGCCTCCAAGCACTTCAGGCGCGATCCCGCACCATTCATCAAGAGGATCAGGCAGCTTGCTCTCAAGAATCTGAAGATAGACATTGATCGATGTGATATCGTATCGATCGCATATAAGATAAAGGTCCCCGTCCTTATATTCCAGTGCGGCGAGGACAACATCGCGCCCCCCGGCATGCAGGTCGAGATATTTGATGCCCTGCGCTGCCCCAAGCGTATGGTCATGGTCGAGAGCGCAGGCCATCTTGAAGCCTACGACAAGGCTACCGCCATGTACGAAAGGGAAGTCGGCAAGTTTATCGAGACTTGCGTCGTTAGACTTGTTAAGAACGGGATGATGTAAGGGCGCTTAGGACAATATTTCCGGGGACAGTCGC
>DGUI01000044.1 GCA_002394605.1 Mageeibacillus sp. UBA4314
CCATGAGGGTGATCGTTCGGGTTCATGACAACACCACGGACAGAAGGTCTTACACCCTTGTGACGTGACTTACCTGCCTTACCGAGCTTAACGTTCTCGTGCTCAGCGTTTCCGATCTCACCGATCATCGCGCGGCACTTGACTGATACCATACGGACCTCACCGGAAGGAAGACGTACCTGAGCGTAAGCACCTTCCTTAGCCATGAGCTGAGCGCCTGCGCCTGCTGTTCTTACCATCTGCGCTCCCTTGCCGGGCTTGAGCTCGATGCAGGATACGATAGTACCTACGGGGATGGAAGAGATGGGAAGTACGTTACCCTTGATGATATCTGCGTTCTCGCCGGACTCAACCTTGTCGCCGACCTTGAGGCCGTTAGGTGCAAGGATGTAGCTCTTTGTACCGTCAACATACTGGATGAGGGCGATAAATGCTGTTCTGTTAGGATCGTATTCCAGGCTCTTAACTGTTGCAGGAATATTGTCCTTTGTTCTCTTCCAGTCGATCACACGGATCTTCTGGCGGTTTCCGCCACCCTGGTGACGGACTGTGATACGGCCATATGAATTACGGCCTGCATTGTTCTTCTTTGTTACAAGAAGGCTCTTCTCGGGCTCTTTCTTAGTAAGTACGGAATAGTCCGCTACTGCCATCTGTCTGACTGCCGGAGAAGTAGGATTAAATGTTTTTACTGCCATTTTTATTCACTCCTTATCTGACTTACTGACCAAAGCCGAACTCATCGATAGATGTCTTGTACTTGCCGGAAGCCTTTACAGTCTTGCCGCCCTTACCAAGATATGTAACATCCTTGCCCTCTGTGTCGATCGTTACGACCGCCTTCTTGAAGGAAGCTGTTCTACCGAGTGTATAACGCTGTCTCTTTACCTTACCGTCGTAGTTTGCAATGTTTACGCCGGTTACCTTAACACCGAAAAGCTTCTCAACTGCATTCTTGATCTCAGTCTTGTTTGCGTTGGGAGCAACCTTGAAAGTGTACTTGCCTTCGTCAATAACGCCGGCAGACTTCTCGGTGATTACAGGGGTCAAAATTACATCCTGTGGTGCCTTCATACGTACACCTCCTGAATCTTCTCTGCTGCAGCCTTTGTTACTACAAGGCTGTCATACTTCAAAATGTCGAATACATTGATCGTATTAACAAGAGCTGTCTTTGTGTCAGGGATATTCCTTGCTGAAAGCTCTGCGTTAACATTCTTGTCCTCGAAAACGATAAGAGCTGAATCTGCCTTAAGATCTGTAAGAGCCTTAGCCATTACTTTTGTCTTTGCAGCATCAAGATTCATATCCTCTACTACGATGAGCTTGCCTTCAGCAACCTTTGTTGAGAGAGCAGACTTCATAGCAAGTCTCTTGATCTTCTTGGGAACTGTGTAGTTGTAAGATCTCGGCTTGGGGCCAAAGATGATTCCGCCGCCAACATACTGTGCTGATCTGTCGGAACCGTGACGGGCACGACCTGTACCCTTCTGTCTCCAGGGACGCTTACCGCCGCCTCTTACTTCGCTTCTTGTCTTTGTGCTCTGTGTGCCCTGTCTGCGGTTAGCGAGCTGATTCCTGATAACGATAGCCATTGCACTCTTATTGGGAGTGATCGCGAAGATATCGTCAGAAAGCTCGATAGAACCTGTAACGGCACCGCTGAGATTGTAAATATC
Source organism: Mageeibacillus sp. UBA4314 (assembly GCA_002394605.1). Lineage (GTDB taxonomy): Bacteria > Bacillota > Clostridia > Saccharofermentanales > Saccharofermentanaceae > Saccharofermentans. The sequence continues at coordinate 1,680 of DGUI01000044.1, forward strand.
AATTTTAGCCATTATTTAGTCCTCCCGCCTTACTTAGCCTTAACAGATGTCTTAACGGTGACCATACCGCCCTTGGGGCCGGGTACCGCACCTCTGAGGACAAGGATTCCTCTGTCGCCATCTACCATTACTACGCTGAGATTCTGAACAGTGCAATTAACAGCACCCATGTGACCAGGCATCTTCTTACCCGGCATAACACGTGCAGGTGTTGAGTTAGCGCCCATTGAACCGACTCTTCTGTGGTACATGGAACCATGACCTGAAGGACCACCCTTCTGACCATGACGCTTTGTGTTGCCCTGGAATCCCTTACCCTTGGATACACCGGAAACATCAACATGATCACCTACTGCGAACATGTCAGATACCTTGATCTCCTGTCCAAGAGCATATTCCTCATCCGCCTCAAACTCACGGATGTATCTCTTTACCTCTACGTCAGCCTTCTTAAACTGACCCTTATCCGGCTTGTTGACCAGCTTCTCGCGGATGCTTCCGGATGCAACTTTGACAGCGTTGTAGCCGTCTGTCTCTTCCGTCTTGTTCTGGAGCACATACATGGGCTCTACTTCAATGACGGTTGCCGGGATCGCATTACCGTTCTCATCGAACAGCTGAGTCATTCCGGACTTCTTGCCAATAATGAATTTCATCTTGTATTCCTCCTTATCAGGTTATTGGTTCGCATCTTCTGCGAACGTGACCTCGGGCAGCAGTCTTGGCCTCTCCTGCCCGAATAAAGCCTTCGGCATCTTAGAGCTTCGCGTCGATCTCTACAGAAACGCCTGCGGGCACGTCAAGCTTCTTCAAGTCGTCCATTGTCTTAGCGGACGGTGTGAAAACATCAATGATCCTCTTGTGTGTTCTCTGCTCGAACTGTTCACGTGAATCCTTGTACTTATGGGGTGAACGAAGGATCGTTACTATCTCCTTCTCTGTGGGAAGCGGGATAGGACCTGAGTAGCTGGCACCTGTACGCTGAAGTGTGTCAACAACGCCTGCTACTGTCTGATCAAGAAGTTCATGCTCATAAGCTCTGAACTTGATTCTGATTTTCTGTGTTGCCATTTGTTTTCCTCCAAAATATTCTGCATTTTATTCTCAACCGTCTCGGGCGTTCCATACTGTCCCATTCAAAAACCCGGCTATCCAGTTACTGCTTCAGAAGCAGCACTTTGGCTACCACCGGGAAGATTAGAAGCTATATAGAAAGCCGTCACCTTCGCCGAGATCGCCGGGAATCATCTTGCTGTCCCGACTTGCTCCGATGAAGTTCCCTGTAAACTGCGGACGCAGAGCCGAAGTCTAAGCAATCTCCATCATCTAAGCTTCGCGGAAAACCCAGCCCGGGCAAACCGCGCAAGGGCAATTCTACTACGGTGCAGTCAGATTGGCAAGGAAAAAAAGGAAAAAAGTCGAATTTTACACCCTTATTGGCGTATCATCGGGCTTCAACCGCCAATTTACTGAGTTCTTCAGGGGTAAAATGGTATTTGCTGTTGCAGAATCTGCACTCGGTATCTATCCCCTTCTTATCTTCTGCCATCGACAGCAATTCAGCTGACCCGAGCGTGATGAGCCCCGAGGACATCTTCTCTTTGCTGCATGTGCATCTGAATGCTGCCGGCGCACCCTCAAGATACTTGATATCAGGGTCTCCAAGGAACAGATCCAGAATCTGGGCAGGTGTGAATCCCTCGTCCAGGAAGTATGTAAAATCCGGGAAACCGTGGATCCTCTTCTCAAGATAATCTGTCTCCTTATCACCATAACCCGGCATGAGCTGTACCATCATTCCTCCCGCATGCCTGACAGTGCCGTCTTCGATGAGCACACCCAGCGCGACGATGGAAGGAGTCTGTTCCGAAGCCATGAGATAATACGTGAAATCCTCACCTATACCGCCTGTCTTGAGTTCGACCTGTCCGCCATATGGTTCTCGCAGTCCGATATCCCTGACCACGGTAAGGGTCCCCTGCCCCACGGCTCCTTTGACATTGATCTGTTCATCGCCTTCGATAACGCTGTTAACGGGGTAAGCCCTGCAGTTGAAGGAAGAATCACAAACGCATGTCATCCCCCCTATGGGGCCTGAGCACTTTATGATGGTTGTCTGCGTATCGGTCTCATTCTTCATGTTTTCGGATATCAGGAGGCTTCCGGTCATGAACCTTCCCAGCGCAGCCGTAACGGAAGGCGACGTGTTGTGGTATCTCATCGCATCCCTTACGATGCCCGTTGACCTGACCGCGCACGCCTTGACAAAGCCTCCGAGTGCGGAAGCTTTGACAAAATGATCTGAAGCAACATCTTCAGGAATACCTTTTACATAATACGGGTCCGTCATATCATTCCTTTGCAAAAACGAGAAAGATCCTCTCTTCATCTTCAGAAGGCGCAGCCCTCTTCAGTTCCCCATAAGTTGCCTTATGGACAAGTCCCATGGAAGAAGCCATGATGATCAGATCATCTTCCGGGTAGAACCTCTCTACGAGATCCCCGTCATATCTGTCATACTTTCCGTCCTCATCCGCCTCAAAAAAGGTGAGTTCCGCTGTATTCACCTTCTCCCTGCTGTCGTAGTGGTTGATCCACAGCAGAAGGAAATCCTCATAATCCTGGTAGAATACATTTTCACCCAAAGTCCTGGCCAGGTGCTTCTCCGTTATCACATCAAATATGAACACTCCGCCCGGCAGGAGGTGATCTGACACTCTCCTGAATATATCGGTGATCTTCTCCTTATCCATGATATGGTCCATGGTATCGAGAAGCGACAGGAAACAGTCCGCCTTCCCATCCGGCTCGAAATCGGTTATGTCGTGCAGAAGCCAGGTGATCTTCCCCTCTTCATCCTTGCCTGAAGCGATCTCGAGCATCGCTTCAGCATTATCAACGCCGGTAACGTCGAATCCTTTCGAAGAGAGGAGTACGTCAACTGAACCGGTACCGCATCCAAGGTCTATGATGCTCTTCGTTCCGGAACCGGTCGTACAGAGATCATTAATGATCTCCTCAAGGAAATCAGCCCACCTGCCGCAATCCATATCAGACTGCAGCGTATCGTATCTGGCCGCCAAAACATCGTAAAAAGAATCAAACATGTCAGTTACGGTCAGGGCAGATAGTTCCTGGGATTCCTGGTGTTGCCATTGACCCTTATCTCGAAATGGAGGTGAGGACCCGTGGAACCGCCGGTGCTTCCGCATTCAGCGATCTTCTGGCCTCTTGATACGGTCTGGCCCTTCTTAACGAATATGTTGCGGCAGTGAGCATAAAGAGAAGTTATGCCGTTGCCGTGATCGATTATGCAGTAATTACCGTAACCTGATCCGCCGGTATTGCGTCCGGGAACGGGAAGGCTGACAAGGATGACCCTGCCTGATGCCGTGGCTGCTATCGTTCCGCCATATCCAACCCCACCGATGTCGATCCCTTTATGGAACTTCTTAACGTGGGAGATGGGGTGGATCCTGTAGCCATATGAACTTGTTACCTTATGACTTGCAGTAGGCCAGGAGAAAGTCACGCCCGATACGGTCTTTGTTGATCCGCCGCCGCTCGTTCTGCCGCTGCTGCCGCTGCTGCTTCCACTGTTGCCGCTGTTATTATTTCCGCCGTTGTTTGAAGGGGGCGTATAATTCTGCTTGTAGTACTCTTTCTCGAGTTCCTTTACTTTCTGGCTGATCTTGTCTGACTCGCCGTTAAGCTCATCGAGGAGCTTCTCCTCAGAAGTGATCTGCGTGCTGACGTTATCAAGGGCTTTGGTAGTAACGCCGATACGGCTCTCAAGTTCATTGAGTTCCTTCTGCTTGGCATCGGCGATCTCCTGCATCTCGCTTGCTTCATCCATCGCGGAATCTGCTGTCAGCTGCGCATCATCAAGTGCAATCTGAAGATCATCCAACACCTGGCTGTCGGCATCGGCAATGAGAGACATCAGTTCGAGATTTGTGAAGAACCCTGCAATGCTGTCTGATTCGAGCATCAGTTCCAGAGTGGACTTGTTCTGGAATTCGAACATTGCCTTGACCCTCTCCTCAAACTGGGTCTTCCTCTTTGTCAGGTTCTCCTGTGCGGCGATGAACCTGTCGAGGGCTTCAGCCTTTGCATCGAGTGCAGACTGGAGCTGACCTGATATCGTCTCATACTGGACTTTCTGCTCATATGACAGAAGGCTCAGATCCTTAAGATCACCCTGCAGTGAAGATTTCTTTTTGTTAAGATCGCTTATGCGCGTCTTTGCCCGCTGAGCCTGTTTCCTCGCGTAGTCACGCTCGCGCTTTGCTTTCTCGATGTCATTCCTTGTGACCCTGCCGAGCAGGTTTATGCTGCTTAGATACTCATTCTCATAGCTTACGGCACGTGACAGAGTAGACATAGTGCCCGTGAATACAAGAGTCACTGACAATGCTGCTGCAAATATCTTTTTTACTATCGCTTTCCTGTTTACCATGATCACACCTTGATATACTTTCTGACTGATATTCCGCTTCCTACCGAACCGATAAAGACTCCGAAAACAACAGACATGACAAGCAGTGTCCACATAAGGCTCTTAGTTGACAATAACGCATAGAAACTGGAAGGATCGATCGAACCCATCATCTTATCATAAATGGCATTATATGCGATCACCGTTATCCCCCATGCGATCAGAGCACTCAGAAGACCTACTATTGCTCCTTCAGTAACATAAGGCATCCTTATGTAGTTGTTTGTCGCACCGACGAACTTCATAATCTCGATCTCGGAAGAACGTGAATAGACCGATATCCTTACCATGTTCGAGATGATGAAGAGCGATATCACGAACAACACGACAAAAGATGCCAGGGTTGCCACATTGACTATATTGGTTGCCTTTGTCAGGAATGACATGACGTTGGATTCCTGATCAATCTTATTGATCCCTCCATAGAGCTGGATATTGTTGATGACATCCTGCGCATCACCGGGATCATTAAGCTGTATGCTGAATGTATAAGGCAGTATCTCTTTGTAATCAACGTCGTCAAGAAGCGACGCCTTATCACCAAGGTTCTCCTTAAATGTATTGTAATTCTGTTCGGGGGAGTTCATCTCCCATTTGAGGATCCTTGAGTCCTGGCTCAGCACTTCAGACAGTGTATCAAGCTGTTCCTGTTCACAGTTAAGTGTCATGTACACTTCAATAGGCGGCTTCTGTCCGAGCTTGCGCATCATATTCCGCGCATTCGTCGCAAAAATGAAGAATGCACTCATCACGACAAGCATCAGAAGAATGGTCGATACAGAAGCGACCGTAACAAGCGGGTGTCTGATGATACCCACAAATCCTTCTTTGATCGAATTAAAAAAGGCTCTTACGCTCACTTGCTCTCATCCTCCGAACTGTCAGCTTTATCAGCATCACCGAAAACAAAACTGTCATCTGCATCAGGTATGCTTTTAGTCTCACCGAATGTCAGAACCGGATCGCTTATCTGTCTTGCACCGTCATCGTCATAATCATCACTGTAATCCCTGTCGGAATCAAAAGACGGGTCATCCCCGTATGTGGGTCCGGCAGGCATATCGATACCTGCTTCAATAAGCTCCCTGTGTGTTATCGGCTCAGGCCTTGATTCCTCTTCATGTGTATATCCGCTCGCATAATCATCCCTGATGATCCTGCCATCATCCACTTCGATAACGCGCTTCTTCATCCTGTCGACCATATTGCTGTCGTGTGTACATACGACAACTGTCGTGCCGCTTCTGTTGATATCCAGGAGAAGCGCCATGATGCTCTCACTCGTCTCAGGATCAAGGTTGCCCGTAGGCTCGTCTGCTACTATGATCTTGGGATTGTTGACCATAGCCCTGGCAATCGCAACTCTCTGCTGCTCACCGCCGGACAGTTCCTGCGGATATGTATCAGCCTTGTCCTTAAGCCCTACGATGTTAAGCACGAGCCTTACGGTCTGCTTCAGATTCTTATGCGGGATACCGACGACCTCACCGACGAAAGCGATGTTCTCTTCAACGGTCTTGGATTCGATGAGCCTGAAATCCTGGTAGATCATGCCGATGTTACGACGAAGTACCGGAATGAGAGCCCTCGACATATGCGTAATATCAAAATTGTCTATCGTGACCTTGCCTTCAGTGGGATCCTCTTCCTTCGTTATGCACTTGAGCAGGGTCGACTTGCCGGAGCCCGACTTTCCGATAACGAAAACAAATTCTCCGGTGTCTATCTCAAAGCTTACTCCTTTGAGAGCTTCAACACCGGATCTATAGGTCTTCTTTACATTAATGTATCTGATCATCTCTTATCTTATCATCCTGTCGTTGCTGGCATCGAGATAATCAATATACGTCCTTACCATGGTCGCCATCTTGAACAGGACGGCATCCTCGAACAATCTAAGATCAAGTCCTGTCTTGAGCTTTACCTTCTCAAGTCTGTATACGAGCGTATTCCTGTGAACGAACAGTTCGCGGCTTGTCTCTGAACCGTTAAGGTCGTTATCGAAGAAAGTCTCGATCGTCATCTTCGTCTCTTCGTCAAGCTGCTTATATGCCTCATCCGGGAATACTTCCTCAATGAACATCTCGCAAAGGCTCCTCGGGAGCTGATAGATCAGTCTTCCCAATCCGAGCTTATCGTATCTGGATATGTGATTGTCGCTCTCAAAGATCTTGGATACCTTAAGAGCCGTCATCGCATCGCTGTATGACTTGCTTATCTCCTGGAATGTCCTTACGAGAGAACCTACTGCGATATTGGCTTCGCATCCTTCCGAATTAAGGCAGGTAAACAGAGACTGTGACACATTCTCGATGAATACGTCACGGGAATCTTCACTCTCATAAGCTTCCTGTGCATTAACTATTACGATCGAAGTTGCCTCATCCATCGCGATGACATTGGCAACCTCTTCATCAGTATAGAAGTTCTGAAGTATCTCAAGCGCATCAGATCCCTTGTCAGCCGTTGTTCTGACAACCATGACAAGTCTGGGGATCTTGCAGTCGATCTTGAACTCCCTTGCAGTCATCGGGATCTCTTCCCTGATCTCATTGTCAAGAAGGACATTGCGGATGAATACGATCTTATCTGCATCCGTTCCCTTATCCTTGAGTGATGTCTTGATCCATTCGGAAAGAAGCTGAAGTGAGACTTTGGAATCAGGATCATTGCTCTGCACGTAAACGACATACTTTGCCTGTTCGCCGATGAGGATCTTGTAGTAGATCTTGTCAGCTGTTCCCGCAAACATATCGCCTGATGTAAGCACGGCTCTTACAGAAGAATCCGTCGTGTCAACAACATCATCTTCAGTAGCTGCGATGACCTTGCCGGAGAGATCGATAACACCGGCACTGTAAGGCAAGATTTCCTTCGCCTGACGCATAAGTTTCTTCAATTCTTCCATAATTCACCTCAAAAAACTGACCGATTGACATAATCGTACCTTAAGATAATATAATTTTAACTCAAAAGACGCAAGAAAACGCGTGATTTTATAATGAAAAAGTCAAATAAAGTTATTAATAAACAGATACGGCAAAGCCTCTGGCTTCATATATCGACTTGAATTTCTTCGCTGATACTTTGTATTCTCCCAGATGGTAGCCGCAGTCATTGATAAGGATAGAACCGTCTTCATAAACTCCAACGACACATACACAGTGGTTATTCGTAACCTCACCCTTCTCCGTAATGCTCCAGGGATAGACCTCCCATGAAGGCGCATTCCATCCGCTCGTCGCATACAGCAATACGACATGGCCTGCTTTGATCTCCTCTATCAAGGTCTCCACCGGGGCATCAGTCAGATTGGAAGCAGAAGCAAAGCCTGCCGCCCACTTAGTCAGGGGTTCCGGATAGATCGATGTCCTCTTGCCTTCATTGACTCCTCCGCGCCCCTTGGACGGATCGCCCATGTATCCTTCGTACGGCGTCTCGCCCTTCGGCATCGTCGCCATGAACTGATCGATATCATATTTATTGGCATGCCCGAGGCCTCTTAAAGCCATATACAGGGACACACCCTCGCATCCGAGCGGATAACCTCTGTCGTTCTGGCTGATCGTGGGAATGTTGATGTGAACGGTCAGAGAATCATCAGTTGCCGGCTTATCTCCTGACCTCAACGAACCCGTACTCTTGTTAAAGTAACAGAGATCCTTGCCTATCCACTTAAGCCCGGTTGCCATGACTCCGTTCTTATCAAGGTAATACCACTTCTTTCCGGACTTGAGCCACCCCTTCTGCCTTGCGCCGGATGAGCTGAAGTAATACCAGTTGCCACCTGTCTGATACCAGCCTGTAACCATCTTCCCCGAAGACTTGAGATAGTACCACTTCTTCTTGATCTTCTGCCATCCGGTCTGCATGGCGCCGGAATCATCGAAATAATACCAATAGCTTCCTATCTGCGCCCAACCGGTCTTCATGGCACCTGTCTTCTTGTCGAGATAATAGCGTATCCCCTTCACTTCCTTCCAGCCCTTCTGAAGGACGCCGGTCTTCTTGTCGTAGAGATACCACTTCCCGTTCCTTTGGACCCACCTGGCCTTGAACGCAGCAGCGGATGCAGCATTAACGCCGGTGAAAGCGATGTTCACCATGGTTACTGCGGTCAGTATGATTGCTGCTGTCTTCAAGTTCTTCATCTGATTAGAGTCTCCGGGATGATTATAACACAAAAAAAAGAGGTTGCCCCGTCAGGGACAACCTCCGTAGATACACAAGTAAGGATCCTGCTATCAGGAAATGATGCTCTGCTCTGTATCCTTATCGAAGATGTGGATACGGTTAGTATCGATAGCGAGGTCGCAGACCATGCCAACCTGTGACTGTGATGTTGTAGGGTCAACTCTACATGTGAGAGGGAGTGAACCGTTAACTGTGACATAGAGATATGTCTCAGCACCGAGCATCTCGACGACGTCAACGTCTGCTTCGAAAGCTGTCTCAGGGTGATCTGTAACGAATGTAGCTTCGTCTGTGATAGCCTCAGGACGTACACCGAAGATAACTTCCTGACCGTCACGCTCCATGACTTCCTCAACTGCATAACGCTCAGGGAGCTTAACAGTAACATTCTCGAATGTGATGAATACGTCTGTACCCTCAACATTGATAACGGCGTTGATGAAGTTCATAGGAGGCATACCGATGAATCCTGCAACGAATGTGTTGATCGGGTTATCGTAAAGTTCCGTAGGAGAGTCAACCTGCTGGATGAATCCGTCCTTCATAACAACGATACGCGTACCCATTGTCATAGCCTCTGTCTGGTCGTGTGTAACGTAAACGAATGTTGTCTTGAGTCTGTGGTGGAGCTTTGTGATCTCGACACGCATCTGTACACGGAGCTTAGCATCCAAGTTGGAGAGAGGCTCGTCCATAAGGAATACCTTAGGATCACGGACGATAGCACGGCCAAGAGCAACACGCTGTCTCTGACCACCGGAGAGAGCCTTAGGCTTCCTCTCGAGGAGATGCTCGATCTCGAGGATCTTAGCTGCTTCTGATACACGGCGGTCGATCTCTGCCTTAGGCATCTTGCGGAGCTTAAGAGCGAAAGCCATGTTCTCACGTACTGTCATGTGAGGATACAGAGCGTAGT
>DGUI01000040.1:0-14954 GCA_002394605.1 Mageeibacillus sp. UBA4314
TTGGCTCAAATTACTAATTTAAAAAACTCAATTCAATAGAATCGATTAGGCTCGTTATTTTCAAGTTTTGCATTCTATTCAATTTTCAAGATCCGCGCCCTTTTGCGAGCTGTTTTCTCGCGAAGTGCTTGAATATATTACCTTGCTTATTTATTAAAGTCAAGCACTTTTTTAGGCTTTTTTTAACTTTTTCGATCTTATTTTAAAACCCTGTTATCAAGCCCGTTTTTAAGCGCCGGTGGTATAATGTGTTCTATCAACAGCAAGGAGGTTTATTATGGTTTGTCCCAAATGCGGAAGCGCGTCGTGCAGCCTGATTTCCGAGACCGAGACTGAGGGGAAGGATTACTCCGTCTCCAAGGGCTGTTGCGGATATATTATCTTCGGATGGATTGGATTGTTGTGCGGACTTTGTACTGACGGTAAGAGAACTACGACCAGACACTTCTGGATATGCAATAACTGCGGCAAGAGGTTTAAGGCGTGACTGGCGAATCCCTGTGGATAAGGTCGATGGAATTCTGCGGCAGATATGCAAGGTGCCATCAGATGCCCGAGCGGAGCTTTTTTATCCGCGGTTATCAGCTGCCTTTGTGCGCAAGGTGCACAGGCATCATGATCGGCAACATCATCGGACTTATGACTTTCTGGATCGACTTCCCCCTGTGGACGGCGCTCCTGATGATACCCATGGCTTTGGACGGTACCGTGCAGAGGTTCACGGATTATGAATCAAATAACAGAAGAAGGCTCATAACGGGACTTTTGTGGGGATTTGCATCGGTGGCAATGACATTCTTCCTTATAAGACTTCTAATATACTTCCTTACTTGAGCTTATAAGAGTGTCTCCCTGATACTGCAGCCTCAGCGAGAAGAACCTTGCCTTATCTTCCTTATAAAGACAGTCGAACATCAGCTTGTCGCCCTCCCAGACCGGCAGGCCGTATATGTCTGATACGGGGATCCACATAAGTTCCCCTTCACTGCAGCTGCCGGGAGTAACTTCACGCTCCCCCGTGTAATCTGCCGAGAACACGTGCATATACTCCACGCCATACCTGTCAGAGACGAATGTCACTATCCCCCTGTAAGTGAACGAAGACAGCTCACCCCTTGTGATCCCGGTCTCCTCATATATCTCGCGCAGGCAGCATTCATCTGGCGTCTCACCCTGCTCGAAATGACCGCCTATGCCAAGATACTTGCCGCAGTTGGGATCATCCTCCTCACTTTTGTGTATGAAGAGGACTTTGTCTTCATTATTTATGTAGCAGAGTGTTGTCAGTTCAGACATGATCCTGAACCAGTCTGTCAGAGATCACATGCTGTGACCCCCTGAGAGTTCTGGCCATGTGGTACTCTTCATTAACCCTCTCAACGAGGTAATTGGAAACATCGATCTTGAAAGTCTCACAGACCGCACACCACTTGTCAGCAATGCAGACGATGAGGCTCTCCCTGCATCTCGGGGGGATCAGCGTCAGAGGGAACATATGCTTCCTGATGATATCCTTCTCCCTTGAATTCAGTTCAAAATCCCTCTGTGCATTCTTCAGTGCCTTGCCGGGATGCGTAAATCCGTGGATCTTCCTGCCGGGCACTTCCTTATCGTGCCAGTCGTAAAGGAAATAATCGTGGAGCAGGGCGCCTCTTATAAGGCTGTCCCTGTCAACCTTGATGCCGAACCTTCTCTCCAGGAAATGAGCCATCAGGAGACTGTGCTTTGCAACAGATACGCAGTGAGCGAACACGGTAGTCGTTCCGTGCTGTATCGAAGTCTTCATGGGCTGGATGGAATCGGCACAAAGAATATCCCTGCCTCTGCTGATCAATTCCTTAGCGAGGCGGTATTCAGAAACCTGAAAATCAGTATCGTAACTTAAGCTCATTAGCGTTTCCTTTCAGATATCTGAGATAAATATAATATTATCGAAGCTAAATTTCAACCTTAATACCCTTAAATATTGCAAAAATAACATCCTGGAATATAATATGCAGACCACACTTTGTACAAACGGGCGGGAACGGGTATTTATGGCATTTAAGGGAGCAAAGGATCTGACCAAAGGTGACGAACTGAAGACAGTCGTCCTGTTTGCCATCCCTCTTTTCCTCAGCAACCTCCTCCAGCAGGCGTACAACCTTACGGACATAACGATAATCGGCAATGCTTTGGGCGACGATGCGCTGACAGCCATCGGTACCGTATCCATCATATACGATCTTTTTATGTCGCTTACTTTCGGAATGAGCAACGGATTTGCAATAGTCGTGTCCAAGTATTTCGGCATGAACGATGAGAAGAAGATCAGGCAGGTCGTCGCCAACACGGCTCTGCTGTCGGTGATATGGAGTGTCGCCATGACCTTGAGCGGCACTCTTCTCTTAAGACCCATCATGAGATTACTGGGAACCCCTGCAGATGTATTCGAGATCGGATACTCATATGCGATCATAATGCTGGGATTCATCATCTTCTCGTTCGCATATAACATCTTCTCGGCACTTCTGAGGGCGATCGGCAACTCCACCGCGCCGTTCTTCTTCCTTCTTATCTCGGTCGTAAGCAATATCTTCATCGACATCCTTTTCGTCGTTGTTCTGGGGATGGGACTTCCGGGAGCAGCGATAGCTACGATCATGGCGCAAACGTTATCCGCCGTCGTATCGCTCATATATATCTGGAAGAAAGTCCCGGTGCTCCATTTCGGGAAGGAAGACATAAAGCCCAACAAGAACATGATATTAGAGCTTACATCTGCAGGAATCTCCTTTGCACTGATGTATGCCGTGGTCAACTTCGGAACGATGATCCTTCAGAGCGCCATCAACTCGCTCGGCAACATAACGATCGCTGCTCACACAACAGCGCGCAAGATCTCTTCGCTGTGCATGATGACTGTCGGAACACTTGCAAATTCAATGGCTACCTTTACAGGGCAGAACCATGGCGCCGGCAGGTATGACAGGATCAGGACCGCCCTGCGCAAGGTGCTGTTCTTCGACTTCGGAGTCGCAACATTCATGATCCTTCTGATCTACGTATTCGGTGAACTCTTCGTGGAACTCATATCAGGGTCAACCAATCCTGATCTTATCGATACTGCCACATTCTATCTGAAGTTCGATCTTCCGTTCTACTACGTCCTCGCCATCCTGCTGATCGTCAGGTGCACTCTGCAGGGACTCGGATCGAAGATCACTCCCATCGTGGCAAGCATCATGGAATTGGGACTTAAGCTTCTTACAGCCTTCGTCCTCGTCAGGCTGTTCGGTTATCTCGGCATCGCCATGTGCGAGCCTATAATCTGGACCGTCTGTGCGGTATATATCCTAATAATGTTCTACAACAACCGCCATATCAAGGCGCTGAAGGTCACAGACCGTACTTCTTCCTGACCCTTAGATTCCACCAGATATTGATCGTATCGAAGAACATCTTGAAGATCGATCCTATCCTGATCCTCGAGAACGAACCGGTCCTCACATAGTGGACTTCCACCGGCATCTCCCTGATATCGGCACCCTTGTAATGAGCCAGTGCGAGCTGCTCGATGTCAAAGGCATAACTGCTGATCCTCTGGACACTCCCGATCGTTCTCAGCAGATCACCTTCATAGATCTTGATCCCCGTCTGTGTGTCCTTGCACTTCAGCCCGAAAAGGATCTTCAGCATCACATAGTATCCCCATGACACGAACTTACGCAGTGCAGGATATTCCACTTTGGAATCCTTATGCATCTTGGACCCTATGACCACCCTGCATCCTTCCTTCTGCATGACATCGAGAAAATCAGGAAGCAGACGGGCAGGAAGCTCCAGGTCAGCATCAATGAATCCGACAACATCGCCCTTGCTGTTCCTGATGCCGTGAAGGATCGCACCGCCTTTGCCTCTGTTAACATCGTAACCGCAATCCTTTACGCCACGTATGAACTTGGAGGCACGCTCTATCTCAGCACCCGTGTTATCACGGCTGCCATCGTTTACGGCAAGGATCTCATAATCGATACCTGTCCCGGACAGGGTATCAGATATCTCCCGGAGATTATCGTAGATATGATCACCTTCGTTATAGGCTGGAACAATGAGGCTGAAGAGATTCATATCAGAATCTGCCTCCTCCGCCGCCGGAATGGCCTCCGCCACCTCCGCCGCCACCGGAGAAGCCACCTCCGCCGCCACCGGAGAATCCGCCTCCACCGCCGCCGGAGAATCCGCCTCCGCCACCGGAAGAATCAGAATCATAGGTGACAACGACTTTCTGTCTCAGGAAAGTCTCATGCGCAGCCACATCTGTAGCACCTTCAAGATATTCCTTATACTTTGGCGCGGCATCGAGCCTCCCCTTGCGCAATCCGGCAAGAGTGATGAGCAGCGCTATGATGAAAGGAACTCCCAGACATACGAGGGATACAAAACCAAAACTGTTGAAATCATATTTCCTCAGATCCTGAAGGACGCCTGCAATGGAATCATAATACTTCGCTTCGGAAAGCTGAGCCTTATATCTCCTGAAGATGTAGTCGCACTCGTCATTGCTTACCGCAAAGTAAGCAGTGCCATTTGTAAACATCCTGAAGTATCTCATCCCGGCCCTGTCGATCGTAAGGTCTACAAGGATGCAGATGCCCGAGTTGTCCCTGATCCTGATGGCCTGGCATTCCTGTGCATAATAGTCGGCTGCAAACCTGTTGCAGTCCTCGTCGCTGTCAGTATATCTTGTATAGGAATCAATGTCCTTGTTCTTGTTCCTCGTCGTAACGATTATGACATTGATATCCTTATCCTTCTTGAGCTTCTGAGCATAGTCGGTAAGCATTACCTCTTCATCAGTCGTAAATATTCCCGCATGATCATCCACCACGACCTTCTTGGGTGTGGGGATGGACAGGAACAGGTAGAGTCCCACGGAAAGTATGCAAAGAACGATAAAGATTATGAGCACGCCCGTAGACAGGAGCGTGAACTCTCCCCACATGGACTTCTTGACTTTTGTCTTGCCGTTCTCGCTCATCCGACTTCCTCCAGCAGATACATACCAAGTCCTAACCTTACTATGGCGGCAAGTACTGTGAGCAGTATCATGAAGAAAACAATACGCTTAACGATACTGACAGGTCTTATTCCGGCTACTTCGCCCGTCTGTCCGTTCATCGCGAAAGCATAGTTCCTTCCGAGATACTTATAGTTCATGAACCACACCGGAAGCAGGGCATAGTGAGCTGCCATGTTCATGATCTTGCTCCTGTCTTCCTTAACCGTTACCTTGTCATATTTCCTCGTCAGTTCCTTGAACTTGACACTCTGATAGTTCTTCACCCTCTTGATCGCACGATCCTTCAGTGCTTCAACATCCTGATCATACTTATCTGCGAAGAACCCGGGCAGATAGTTGTAGTCGTAAGGGATCAGCTGATCATAATTGAATGGTTCTATTGCCTCCATCAGGGAATCATCAAGCCTTGTCTCACCGTCGAAAGGTATCTTCCTCCACATGTACATGCCCTTGTTGTTAACATTATAGTAGCGCATGGTCGTGGTCGTCTTATTGCCTGAATGAACGACGGAATCCGTACGGCATTCTGATGTCACATCGAGCTGGTAATCGATATCGAAGAGCCAGAACGGAACATATATACCCGTAAGCTTCTCGATGTTGGACTTGGACACGAACTTGACCGGAGTCCATCTTCCGCCCTTGCACCACTTGAGGAAAGCATTCTCAGCATCCTCCTTGGAATACTTGAAGGGGATAAGGAACTTGGGCTTGAACTCACCTGTCAGCCTCTCACCGATGAGAGCCGGCGATCCGCAGAAAGGACAGAATGAAGCACTGGTATTAAGCGAGGATACGATAGTACCGCCGCAGCTCTTGCATACGAACTGCTGCGTATCTTCAGCATCTTCCGTAACGAAATTGTCCTCATCGGTCTCCCTTGCCTCTTCTGCCACTGCAGTCTCAGGCTCAGGTGTCTCAGACACAGATGCCTCGGATACCTTCTCCTTCGGTTCTGCTGTCAGTTCATCTACGACCTTCTCAAAAACAGAAGGATCAAAACTGCCTCCGCAGTAAGCGCATTCGAGCTTACCTGAAGCCGGTTCAAAGAACAGGTTTGCCGAACAATTGGGACATTTGATCGTATCTGCCATGGACTCCATCCTTTAATCAATAAAAATACACAAGAGATTGTACCATATTTTCGGTATTTGGGTAGAAATAAACAAAGGCTGTCCCACATAAATGAGACAGCCAATGGGGGTTAGGAATAAGGAATGACAGTCAATTGCTTTCCTGCCTTTTGTTATCCCGGACTGAATGGCATTTGCCTGCCAGGGCGCAATTTGAACAATTGCAGCCGCAGGAAGACTTGCCGGCTTTCTTATCTTTGATGATCACGATCACTGCGCCTGCAATGGCAGCTGCGACAACGGCAATGACGATGATATTCGCGATGTTGGAAGAAAGCCAGTCGACCATCTTATTTCTCCTTTACGGCACCGGTATATTTCTTAGCGGGTCTGAAGAGAAGATAGCACAATCCTGCAAGAACAACAATAGCTGCGATAAGACCTGCAACATTGACTGCTCCGGAGAACAGGAGTCCTAACTGGAAGACGATCAATGAGACAGCGTATGCGAATACACACTGGTATCCGATCGCAAACCATGTCCATTTCGCGCTGTTCATCTCTCTCTTGATGGCACCGATGGCTGCAAAGCAAGGTGCGCAGAGGAGGTTGAAGATCAGGAACGAGAATCCTGCAAGAGGAGTAAGGCCCTCGAAGTCCAAGACACCGAATACGCCTACGACCTCTTCCTTTGCTACAAGACCCATTACTGTTGCGATTGTAGCCTTTATGTTAGCAAAACCAATAGGTGCGAAGATCCATTTGATCGCGTTACCGATGATACCGAGAACTGATGATTCAAGTTCCATGTCAGGATCAAATCCGAATCCTTCTGCTGTATTACCGAATACGGAACCAAGCCAGATAACGATGGATGAGATAAGGATGATCGTTCCGGCCTTCTTGATGAATGACCATCCTCTCTCCCACATTGATCTCAGGAGATTTCCTACTGTAGGCCAGTGATATGCGGGAAGCTCCATTACGAAAGGTGCCGGATCGCCTGCGAACATCTTAGTCTTCTTGAGCATGATACCTGAGATGATGACTGCGGCAACACCTATGAAGTATGCAGCAGGACCAACCCATGCACCGCGCCACAGAGAGTCTCTGAACAGAGCTGCAGTTATAAGTGCGATGATGGGGAGCTTTGCTCCGCAGGGGATGAACGTAGTCGTCATGATCGTCATCCTGCGGTCACGCTGATTCTCGATCGTACGTGATGCCATGATACCCGGAACGCCGCATCCTGATGCAACGAGCATGGGGATGAATGACTTTCCTGACAGACCGAATCTCCTGAATATCCTGTCGAGTACGAAAGCAACTCTCGCCATGTATCCGCATGCCTCAAGGAATGCAAGGAGCAGGAACAGTACGAGCATCTGCGGAACGAATCCAAGTACCGCACCGACACCGCCTATTATACCGTCACAGACGAGTCCCGTTACGAACTCATTTGCGCCTGCCTTCTCAAGGCCTGATCTTGCCAGGTCAGGAATGCTGGGAACCCAGACACCTCCTTCGACTTCAGCAGGATCCGGGGATGTAAACTCACCTTCCTCGATTGCTCCGGATGCTTCGAGAGCACCGGTAATATCAAGACCATTCTCTGAAAACTCATCTGCGTAGAATCCGTAATCTTCTTCAAAAGCACCAAAATCAGCATCTTCGAAGTCGCCCTGAAGAGCTTCTGCTCCTGCGATATCCTTCTCAACAGCTGAATCGATGATCGCCTTTACGTCATCGGTAAATACTGACTCACCGGCCCATTCGTCCACCTGTTCGTCGTATTTGCTCTGACCGATACCGAGCAGATACCAGCCGTCTCCAAACAGATTGTCATTGACCCAGTCTGTTCCCCATGCACCTACGGTCGAGATCGCAATATAGTACACTGCGAACATTATGAGGCCAAAGATGGGGAGTGCTAAGAACCTGTTAGTTACGATCCTGTCGATCTTGTCTGATGTTGACAGCGATGCTTTGTTCTTCTTTTTGTAGCAGCTCTTGATGATGGATGCGATATAGACATATCTCTCGTTTGTGATGATCGATTCTGCATCGTCATCGAGTTCCTTCTCAGCTGCAGCGATGTCTTTCTCGATGTGGTCGAGCTTATCCTTGGGGATGCCAAGCTTTGCGATGATCTTCTCGTCTCTCTCGAAGATCTTTATTGCATACCATCTCTGCTTATCCTGATCCATGTCATGGATAGCTGCCTCTTCGATATGTGCAAGAGCGTGTTCAACGGGACCTGAGAATGTGTGAGGAGGAACTGTCTTCGTACCTTCTGCAGCCTTTATGGCTTCTTCTGCCGCCTGCATGATGCCCGTTCCCTTGAGAGCGGAAATTGCAACGGCTCTTACTCCCATCTGCTTTTCGAGCATGGAAAGATCGATCTTATCACCATTCTTCTCAACGATATCCATCATGTTTACGGCCATGACTACCGGTATGCCGAGTTCCGTCAGCTGTGTCGTTAAGTAGAGGTTACGCTCGAGATTTGTACCGTCAACGATGTTGAGGATTGCATCCGGCTTCTCATCAATGAGATAATTACGCGCCACTACTTCCTCAAGTGTGTAAGGTGACAGAGAATAGATACCGGGAAGGTCAGTGATCGTTACTCCGTCGTGTTTCTTGAGCTTGCCTTCCTTCTTTTCCACAGTTACGCCGGGCCAGTTGCCGACGAACTGGTTTGAACCCGTCAGAGCGTTAAAGAGTGTTGTCTTACCGCTGTTCGGGTTACCTGCCAATGCGATCTTAATGTTCATCTTTATGTTCCTCTCATTTATTATTCAACTTCAACCATCTCGGCATCCGCCTTGCGGAGCGACAGCTCATATCCGCGGACCGTTACCTCGACCGGATCTCCCAAAGGCGCTACCTTTCTGACATAGATCTCAACACCCTTTGTGATACCCATGTCCATGATGCGCCTTTTGATCGCACCTTCACCGTGCAGACGTATGACCTTACAGGTCTGGCCTACTTTTACATTACGTAATGTCTTCATATGTTCCTCCTAATAATTTATAAACAGCGTCATACCATGATCTTCATGGCCATATCCCTGTTGAGGGCGATCCTCGATTCCTTGACCTTGAGGATCACATTGCCCTCATTTGCACTGATAAGCGTCACCATTCCTCCGGGAACTATCCCCAGATCCTCCAGGTGCAGCTTGACTTCGGGGCTCCCCCCTACCTTGCGCACTATCAGTTCTTCCCCCTGGTCTGCAACAATGATCGGCATCATCATCTCACCTCTTTTATATTGTTAGCATACGCTAATTAGTTACTGCTAACAAAATACTATTCGGAGTGGAAAAATGCAAGTGTTTTTTGAAAATAGTGGATCCGACCGGTTGATAAGGACATAAGAGACCGCGAGTACTGTCGTTGCCCTGTCCCTCGTGGCATGATAGTGTTAGCCGCGGCTAACGATAATAAAAGCCGGTACATACCAGGCGTGTCACTAAAAACGCCAAGTCGTGTCATTTTAGATGACAAATAACTCAGAAAAAGTGACAATGTCATCAAAATGGGCAATCCTCCGCTGCCAACAACTCGACTCGCAACAAAAAGCCGTTTTTTACGCAAGTGACTTGCGTAAAAAACGCGATTTACTTGCGACTCGCAACAAAAAGTCAATTTTTACGCAAGTCACTTGCGTAAAAATCCAGATTTACTTGCGAGTAAGCATCGGCTAACAATAATGTGCCACCAGGGACAGGGAAGAGGTTATGATCAGAAGTCTTACTCGTCAAAAAACGGGCTGCTCGTAGCCCGAGCAGCCCGTCATGATCTTATCAGTAAGTAAAGCCTCGCTCCGGCTCCCTGAACTCTTTGCACCGCTTGAGGAAAGATCTCATGGATGCATCTAGGTAAGCAGGCTCAGTGTTCTCTGCTCCGATCATCTCAAGGAAGAGGTTGGTGAACAGCGGGTTTACGATGAAAAGAGGTCCAAGGAGATAAGTCATGAACAGATTGTGCCACCTGATCCCCTCTTCCTTTATGCCGATATGGAGACCTTCGCCGCGTTCAGCGACGAACAGGGGCCTGTACTCTTCGTCATATCCTGCCCCCTCATCGAAATAGCACTGCGTAAACTGGCTCTTGAAGCCGACGACATCCACCTTCTCCTTATCACCGTACTGTCCGATCCACAGTGAATTATATCTGTGCATCATATCCCTGACAGCATATGTGGGAAGTATCTTAAGGCCCTCTATGTCGTTGCCGTCCTCGCACTTTATGACCGAACCGAACATCTCTGAGGCATTGCCGGTAAGGAGGATGAACTGACCGTTCTTGATCGAATCCATGATCTCATCCCTGTACGGCTTCAGGGCCTCAATGACGAGTTCCTGTCCTTTCTCCGTGGTCGTTCCCATATAGACCAGCCTGATGCCGCCGTCCAGGAATCTCGGGCGGGTGTGAAGATCCGTCTCAACGATCTCGATGGAAGGATCGCATCGCTTAAGGTATTCGATATTCTGGAGGTCCGCATAGAGATAACAGATCTCTGAGTATAATACTTCGATCTTCATGTTACAGTCCCTCCTCCTCTGCACGCTTCAGTATGATCTGACGGCACTCGTCGACAAGATCGAATGCATCGATCCCGCAGAAGATGTAGACAGTGTCATCCTTCTTAAGGTCGAACTCCTTTGCAGCCTTGTGTTCGTCGAGCTCGTAGAATATCTTCTCCTCAGGGATCCCTGCGAACAGGAGTCTCATATAGAAGTCCGGCGCTCTCGGGCCTGTAACGATGAGCTGATCCATGAGAGGATCGTTCATCATCTCGAAGTCACAGTCATAGAGCCAGCATGTGTTCTCTGACCAGTGTCTCTCATCCTTGTAACAGCTGATGAGAAGGAACATCTTCTTGTGTCCCGGGAACTTCCTGACATAATCTGTGGCACGGGAAACCGCAAGAGCATTCTTATCCTTGGCGAGCTGTGTAACAACTGAGATCGAGCCTGCCTTCTGGACATTGTATCTCGTATCAGGGATCTTAACGCTCTCCATGATCTTGACGAGTTCTTCACCCTTTATGCCGAGTTCCCTGAACAGAGCCACTACAAGGCATGTATTGTAAGTATTGAAGATGCTGTTATTGGACAGGTGATACTTGAAGTCACCGTCCTTGTCCCTGATCATGATCGTATTGTTCTCAGTATCGATATCGTGACCTGAATAATCGTAGTCAGGTGACTTGAAATCACAGGAGGAACAATGTGCACGGCCGATATGGTGGTATCTCCTGTAGTCAAATACCAGCTTGTTGCCGCAGATGGGACAGATCCTCATGTCATTTAGCAGGTTCTCGCACTCGATCACATCAGTATCCATCTTCTCGATACCGTAATATGCCCTGTCATTACCAAGCGCAAGCCTGCCTGAGATAAGGTCGTCAGCATTAAGTATCAGCTTGGTTGACGGCGGGATCGCCATATTGAGTATGCCTGCGATGTAATCGGGATGACCGTTGCGCATGATCGAATCCCTGAACAGGTTCGTAACACACAGATACTGCGGCACGACATAAGGGAATATCTTGGGAGCTGAACGCTCATCGATCTCCAGAACAGCTATCTCGTGCTTTGCCTTGCCTGTCAGCGTGGAAGCATGCAAAAGGCAAGTGGACAGACCGGTCGCGATGTTGGAACCGTATCTGTTGCACAGGACCTTCTTGCCCTGCGCCTCAAAAGCGTCACATATCATATTCGTACAGGTAGTCTTGCCGTTCGTACCCGTAACAGCTATTATCGTCTTCGGCTTGTCGATCCGCTCAAAGAAATCCGGACACAGCTTGATCGCCAGATGTCCGGGGAAATCAGTTGCATTATGCCCGGTTATCTTAAGTACTGGTATGGACAGCTTCGCCGCCCACAGCGCGAAAATAAATCTTAGACCCATGTATTCGTTCCTCCGCCTACTATTATATTACTCTTTGTTCACTTTCCATCTTTTTGTTTTATTATGACAAAATATTTTTTACTGATACCTGATACTTTATATTGACAATGCTCGATTAATTGTCTTAAATACTTTGTGACAGGAGGATAACCCTGTCACACTCTTATTATGCAGGTGGCTTCATGGAACCGAACAAGAGGATCGAAGAGATCGATGCCGAGATAAAAAGGCTTTTTGGCGAGAGGCTTGAGATGACGCGTCTTGCAGATGACGGCATGTCATCAAGCGAGATAGCTCTCAAATGCCGTAAATACGAGCGCGAGATGCTCGTCAACGCAGGCAGTCTGGACAGGATACTCCTTAAGACCATGTTCAACCTGTCAAGGTCATACAAGATGACTAATTACGGTGATAATGATTCTGAGCTTGTCCGTAATATCAGGGCCGCTCTTGATAATACCCCCAGGACATTCCCTTCAACGGCACTTGTTGCCTGTCAGGGGGTTGAGGGGGCATATTCACAGATAGCAGCAGATAAGCTGTTCTCCGGAGCGGATATCATGTTCTTCAAGACTTTCGAAGGGGTGTTCAAGGCAGTTGAAGAAGGCGCTGCACAGTATGGCGTTCTTCCGATCGAGAACAGCACCTACGGGTCAGTCATCGCTGTCTATGATCTCATGCGCGTTCATAAGTTCCATATCGCAAGGAGCATAAAGCTTAAGATCAACCACCGTCTCCTGACTAAGAGCGGCACCTGTTTTGAAGATATCAGGGAGATCTACTCCCATGAACAGGCGATCGGCCAGTGCAGCAGGTTCCTCAAGGACAACCCGCAGATCAATGTGACTATCGTAGCCAACACGGCCATTGCAGCACAGATGGTCGCGGATTCGGACAGAAATGACGTAGCCGCCATCTCCTCGCCTGACTGCGCCCAGCTGTACGGACTTAGCACTATCAGGGACGACATAATGAACTCTGACCATAACTACACAAGGTTCATCTGCATCTCAAAGAACCTCGAGATCTTTCCCGGAGCTTCCAAGATGTCCATTATGATGGCTTTGGGCCACACTCCCGGATCTCTGTCGGATACTCTTGTGAAGTTCTCATCATTGGGGCTCAATCTCACAAAGATCGAATCACGACCTATCGCAGGACGTGACTTTGAGTTCATGTTCTACCTTGATATCGACTGTTCCGTATATTCTGAAGATGTACTGGCTCTGCTCGGACAGCTTGACAGCGATCCTACTGATTTTACTTATCTGGGCAGCTATCTGGAAGTGTAATATCCTTATCCATACAGGCATTGTCTTCGAGCCAATGTGCAACGCCGTCCGCGTCATTTGACCTGATGATGCCTGTTGCGATCGCTTTCAGTTCATCATCGGCATTTTCCACTGCATACCCCTCATCAGCTATCCCAAACATGTCTATGTCATTCTTACCGTCACCGAAAGCTATCACTTTGCCTATCCCGAGCATTTCCTTCAGCTGACGGATCGCATTAGCCTTCGATGCCTCCTTGGGCATGATCTCGAGCCACTGATCGTGCGTATATATGTCGACCTGGTAGACACAGTGATACTTATCCTTATATTCTTCATACAAAGGCTCAAGCTTCTCAGGCTCATCAATACAGGTAATGTAGAACTTGTCCCCAAGCTTAAGTTCTTCCGGATCATTAACGATATTGACCCTTCGATCTCCCTTGCGGCTTTCCGTAAAAGTCTTCATCCCCTGCGTGCAAAGATCAGGAACAAAAGAGAACTTCTCATGGCCATCGATATATGAGTATACGATCGGGAATACACCTGCCTCAAACAAACTGTCCAAAAGCATGTCAGCATCTGTATCAAAGTAATTTGCCTTAATGATGTCCCCCGTCGCATTATCAACAATAAAAGCGCCATTATAGATTATCAAGGGTATCTTTGCCGTGAGACCTTCCGTGACCTTGCCGGCTGTGGCAAGGGATCTGGCCGTCGCATAAGAGAATACCAGCCCGCGCTCAGTAAGCGAGTTGATCACACCACATGTATACCCGGATATCCTCTCATCACGCCTGAGAAGCGTTCCGTCTAGGTCAGCAACGTATAATGTCTTCATCCGGCTGCTCCCGACTGTTATTAATCATTAATAATAAAGTGATTTCATTATAGCATTAAATACAATGTAAATAGCCGGAGCATGCGCTCCGGCTATCAGTTATGATCTTATGATCAATTATTACTTCCTTGCGATAGCTGCCTGTGCTGCTGCAAGTCTTGCGATCGGTACTCTGAAAGGTGAGCAGGATACATAATCCAGACCGATGGCATCGCAGAACTCTACTGACGTCGGGTCACCGCCGTGCTCGCCGCAGATACCGATGTGGAGGTTCGGGTTAACGCCCTTACCAAGCTCTATTGCCATCTTCATGAGCTTGCCGACGCCGTTCTGGTCGAGACGTGCGAACGGATCAGACTCGAAGATCTTGGACTCGTAGTAAGCCTCGAGGAACTTGCCGGAGTCATCACGTGAGAATCCGAAAGTCATCTGCGTAAGGTCGTTGGTACCGAAGCAGAAGAATGCAGCTTCCTTACCGATCTCATCAGCCGTAAGAGCAGCCCTAGGGATCTCGATCATCGTACCTACTTCGTACTTGAGGTCAGAACCTGCAGCTGCGATCTCTGCATCAGCAGTCTCAACAACTACAGCCTTAACGACCTTGAGCTCCTTAACATCGCCGATCAGCGGGATCATGATCTCAGGATCGATATTCCAGTCGGGATGATTCTTCTTAACGTTCAGAGCTGCACGGATAACAGCCTTAGTCTGCATCTTAGCGATCTCAGGATATGTAACTGCAAGACGGCATCCTCTGTGACCCATCATGGGGTTGAACTC
>DGUI01000040.1:15007-16541 GCA_002394605.1 Mageeibacillus sp. UBA4314
CATGGGGTTGAACTCGTGGAGAGAATCGATCATTGTCTTGATCTCTTCTACTGTCTTACCCTTGGAATCAGCCAGCTTCTTGATATCTGCATCCTCTGTAGGAACGAATTCGTGAAGCGGGGGATCTAAGAATCTGATGGTTACGGGGTAACCCTCGAGTGCCTCGTAGAGTGCCTCGAAGTCAGACTGCTGCATGGGCAGGATCTTCTCGAGAGCTTCTTCTCTCTCTTCCACTGTCTCGGAGCAGATCATCTCACGGAAAGCATCGATCCTTCCTTCGCCGAAGAACATGTGCTCCGTACGGCAGAGACCGATACCCTCAGCACCGAGCTCGCGTGCCTTCTTGGCATCACGGGGAGTATCTGCATTTGTTCTTACCTTGAGTCTCCTGAATTCATCTGCCCAAGCCATGATACGGCCGAACTCGCCTGCGATCGTAGCATCAACAGTAGGGATGATTCCGTCGTAGATCTTACCTGTTGAACCGTCGATGGAGATTTCGTCACCCTCGTGGTATTCCTTACCTGCGAGTGTGAACTTCTTGTTAGCTTCGTCCATTGCGATGTCGCCGCATCCGGATACACAGCATGTACCCATACCGCGTGCAACAACGGCTGCGTGTGAAGTCATACCGCCGCGGACTGTAAGGATACCCTGTGAAGCCTTCATGCCTTCGATATCCTCAGGTGATGTCTCGAGACGTACGAGAACGACCTTCTTGCCTGCTGCCTTCCAAGCCTTTGCATCGTCAGCCGTGAATACGATCTGGCCGCATGCAGCTCCGGGGGAAGCACCAAGTGCCTGAGCGATGGGCTGAGCACTCTTAAGAGCCGTAGCATCGAACTGAGGGTGGAGCAATGTGTCGAGGTTCCTCGGATCGATCATTGCAACTGCTTCTTCCTTTGTTCTCATGCCCTCATCAACGAGGTCACAAGCGATCTTGAGAGCTGCCTGAGCTGTTCTCTTACCGTTTCTTGTCTGGAGCATGTAGAGTTTACCGTGCTCGACTGTGAACTCCATATCCTGCATATCACGGTAGTGATTCTCAAGGATGGAGCATACTTCAGTGAACTGCTTGAAAGCCTCAGGGAACTTCTGTTCCATCTCAGCTATCTTCATAGGTGTACGAACGCCGGCAACAACGTCTTCGCCCTGAGCATTTGTAAGGAACTCACCGAAGAGACCCTTAGCGCCCGTAGCAGGGTCACGTGTGAATGCAACGCCGGTACCGCAGTCATCACCCATGTTACCGAAAGCCATTGACTGTACGTTGACAGCCGTACCCCATGAATAAGGGATATCGTTGTCTCTTCTGTAAACGTTTGCACGGGGGTTGTCCCATGAACGGAATACTGCCTTGATGGCGCCCATGAGCTGTTCCTTGGGATCTGACGGGAAGTCATCACCGATCTTGCTCTTGTATTCTGCCTTAAACTGATTAGCGAGTTCCTTCAGGTCATCAGCCGTGAGCTCAACGTCCTGCTTAACTCCTCTGTCAGCCTTCATCTTGTCGATCAGCTCTTCGAAATACTTC
>DGUI01000019.1 GCA_002394605.1 Mageeibacillus sp. UBA4314
AATGTGAGGTCATTTCATATTATCTGACTGTAGGGCTAGAAGCTATTAGTCTGACACTTAGTCTGACTATTCAGACTGTTGCGACCACTCTTTCCGTGAAGCCCCCAATTACTGACTACTCTCCTCGATCGCAACTCTCGTAGCTACGGTATCATAATCGCCGCCTACGCCTTTGCCCTGATTAGGCCCTATGGTAAGACAGCAGATGAGGTCGATGGCAAATATCGACGTAAGCACGATGCACAGTATCTTTGTGCGCTTCTTGCCGAGTTTTTCCAGCTTGCGCTTGATCAATGGTCCTAAGATGTATATCCCGAAGAAGCCGCCGATGGCGAAGGCCAGGAGGCCTGCAAGGCAGACTCTGCCGTTCAGGTTGAACGACATGTCGAAGTATGTCCAGTATGCTTTGTTCGTGAAGAATTCCAGAACGAAGCTGGTCAGGTATTCCATGATGCCGCACAGCAGCATGGTGAGGATGAACAGCTTGAGTTTGTTCTTCTTGTACCGGCCGAGGATGAATATGATACCTGCGCCGCCGACACCGTAGATGGGGAGCCAGGGGCCGTACATGAATCCGCGGTTGACGAACTCGTGGTCGGAGACGATGTGATAGGCCACTTCCCACAGCCATCCGACGAAACAGAAGACGAAGAACATGACCACAAAATCAGTGAGTTTGTATTTATCGGCCTTATCAAATCCGGAACCTTTGATAACGTAGTCGCCGAGCACGTAGGAGGGTGTCTCGTCCGTCCTGTACTCCTTGCTGATGTCAACATAGGCATCCCCGTCGAAGACATTCTCCACGAACGCGGATCTGTCGATATCGGTTCTTTCGCGAAGGAGATAATACATTTCGATGTCGGTGAAGGTGTTGAGCGGGGTGCAGACCAGGAGGTCGGCAAACGGAATGGCGGATATGAAGCTCGTGTAGAAGAACGTGAGCTGCGTGAGGAACATCTTGAACTTATAGCCGCGTGTCATCTGCATTGAGATCTTGCGTGCCTTAAGCCAGCCGATCGTGGGATCCTCGGCCAGAAGGTAGGGGACGAAATAGTACTGGAATGATTTGTAGATACCGCCGATGATCGTGAACCACCACAGCGTTGAGACGAGGTCATAGATGAACATGACCTTGATTATGTGGAGGAGGTTCTTGTTCCTGAATGGCGCGAAGATCCTTCTGATCTTGACGTTCTTCTGGAACCTGTTCTCCATCATGAACCTGTACTGGCCTATGGCAAGCGTTTTCTTGATAAAGAATGAAGTGAATTCCACCAGGGCCATTACGATCACGAGGAAGGCAAAGACTTCGCCCATGTTCCTTACCACGTACTCGTGGTTCATGGCCAGAAGGTTCAGGAGCCAACTGTGGGAGATGACGATATTGAAGACCTCGGGCTTCACCACATCTTCTTTGACATTGTCAGGCAGGTCCCTGATCCCGGGGAGCGTCATGGAATAGTCCATAACGGCGTTCACGTCCTCTGTATTGACCGCGCCGGCCCCGTACCTTGAATCGATGTATGCGATCTCGCCGGACGCCGCAGAATTGATGATACCCGCGAAAGAGAACGCGAAGAACACGAGGATCATGACAACGTACGGCTTGATGCCTTTGCCAAAGATGGTCTTATAGACCCTTTTATGGATATCAAGATAACTCCACTTGATCTTCTGTTTCTTCTGTTCCTTATCGCTCATATCGTGCACACCCCCGTGATCAGGTCATCAGCTGAACGTCAGATTGACGACCATGACCTCTCCGTCAGTACCGACCCTTATCGGAGGTCCGTAGTAGCCTACTCCTGAGGTGACGATTGTCTGTATTCCGTGGAGCTTCTTGACTCCGTATGCATTCTCGTTGAAGAGGGGGACTATGAGGTTGCCGGGGAAGATCTGACCGTCGTGGGTATGGCCGCACATGACCACATCCGCACCGGCATCTGACAGCTCTGCAAAACCCTTGGGTTCGTGCTGCAGGACTACGACAGGCCTTGTCTTGTCGACATCTGCCAGGAGCGTCTTGGCATCCATCCTGTCGCTTGTGCCGTCGCCTGCTTTCTCGCCGTCGATCCTTCCTGCGAGAGTGAAGATGCCCCCGATATCGACGGACTCATCATAAAGCATCGTAAATCCAGCGTCCTCGAAGAACTTGTCCATCTCACTGACCCTGAAGGCCTCGGATACGGGTGATATGGCAAACCCTCCGAAAAGGTTCTCGTCAACATCGTGATTGCCTGCAACCGCATACACTCCATAAGGTGCCTTCATCCTGCTCAAGACCCTGGAGTACTCCTCAGGGTTCTTCAATCCCTGATAATTACTCGTAAAGATATCGCCTGCGATGAGGATGATGTCAGGCTTTGCCGCATTGACCATGTCGACCATCTGCTCGGTCATCTTGAGCCTGGAATTACAGCTCAGATGGAGATCTCCGAGAAGGACCACCCTGACCTGATCAGGCTTGGATGACACCTCGCCTTTACACTCAACATTGACATCGACTTCCGTGAGCTTGATCTCCTGTCCGTGATACAGACCGTAGGATGCGATGATCAGAGCAAAGAGAAAAGCGAAGTTCAGCGCGTGTCCGACAAACCTGTGATCCGGTCTCTTCGCGATCTTCGCGATCAGCTCGGCAATGCCCGTGAATATGAGCACGAACGCCGCATAGAACATGAAGAACGCAAACCATACGTTGCCGATCTCCATGCAAAGATACTTAAAGGATGAATGGGGGAGATAAGCCCCGAGCACCGGTATGACGGCCAGGATGACATAGATGATGATCCTGATGAACCTTGTCTTCCGCCCGATATCTTTCACCCATTCGTGTTTGCTTACGACATACTCCGTGATCAGTGCTATACCGATCTGAGCCAGGATATAAAGGACAAGGAAAATCTTACCGAACATTTAATAACTTCCCCACATATTAAACATACTCTCTTAATTATAAGATAAGCGGGGAGGAATGTCACATATTAACCGAGATCTTCCAGGTTATTCATGAATATATCCCTGATCTGGACTTTGTCCGGACCATGGAACCTGAAGAAGAGCGGATATACTCCGTCCCTTATGGATACTGAGCATGAGAACCTTGTCCACTCATAACATGTCTGAAGATCGATCCTGCCGACGGGATCGCCGTCCATGGAAGTGAAGACCTCGATGTAGTTGGTATCAGCGGTTTTGACTACCCTGTTAGCAAGGCGCTCAGAATCCCTGGCACTGCGCTCGTCGATCCTGATGGGACCGTCAAAGACAACGGCATTATCATCATTTAAGAATCTCAGGTTAACCCCGATCTCACTTATGCTCTTCATGTCGAAATATTTATATCCGATGAGCGTTCCCTCGTCGATCTCGCTGATGAACCGCTCGTCCCCCTTGTTAGTAACATTGGGGAAAGAATACCCGTAAACGGTGTTGCATCCGTGAGGGACATATCCGTTGGTGAGGTTGCAGCAGATGACTGCGGGGTAGGAGCCGACGCCCTCGAGGGGACCGCCGTTAAGGCCGCATGAGGTGTACTCAACCTGGTCGATGGAACCGTCTTCCTTCATGACGATCTTCTGCGCGCATGCCTGCCTGCTGTAATCCGATTTATGCGTCAGCCTGTGGAAGAAGACATAATATTCACCGTTGATGTTCTCGACGCTTCCGTGAGTCGTTCCCGTCATGTTGAGACGCTCTTCTTCCGGCCTTCCGTTGTAACCGACATCACCGTTAGAGACGATGGTGCCGCCGAAGACAAAGTCCCTGTCAGGGAACTTGCTCGTGGCATAGCACAGCTCGTGATTCTGCCATGAGGAATAGATGAAATAATACATCCCGTTGAACTTGCGGATCGATGATCCCTCGAAGAACGGATGCCCTTCGAAAGTGGTGCCTTTGACGCGGTAGGGGATGATATGCTTAGGTTCTTCCTTAACTGTCAGCATGTCGTCTTCGAGTGTCAGCATGATGGGACCGTTGATGCTGTCGGGATAGTATGATTTGATCTCTTCTTCGGTCCTTCCAAACATCCCCGTCTCGATCTCCATGACCTTGGGATCGTCTATTCCCAGGTCTTCCTCGTAGGCATACTGTGTGCCGTAATACACCCTGATAACTCCGTCATCATTGATGACAGCCGGGTCAAAGCACACGTACTTCATCATGACCGTTCCGTCCTTGTAGTGAACAGTCCCGTGATACTCAAAAGGGCCTGCGGGACTGCCTGACACTGCCACCTTGATGGCGCCTGAATAACCGCCGTAACCGTAGTCGCCGCCCATGCAGTAGAAGAGATAATATCTGCCGTCGTTGCCCCTTACGCAGTCGGGCGCATACATGAATCTGGGGTTGGGATAATCAGGGTCCTGATCCGCTCTGTAGGATACTCCCTCAAATCTCCAGTTGGACAGATCATCCACCGGCGCTGAATAGACTACATAATCCTGCATGCAGAATGTGTAGCCGCCCTCCAGGTCGTGTGATCCGTAGAGATAGACCCTGTCGCCGAACACGTGGGGTTCCCCGTCAGGGATATATTCATTCAGTGGGAGAAAGGGGTTATATACCTGCTTGATCATCCTTCGTGTCCTCCTCGGGAACTGTTTCTGTATCAGTGATTACCGTCGTTTCTTCCTTAGCAGTCTCAGGCTCATTAGCCTCTACGGGAGCAAGCTCTACGAGGTCTGTTGCCTTCTTGCCGATCCTCATCTCATAATCACTGCCGGGCATGGGCTTGGCGTAATAATAGCCCTGTATCATGTCGCAGCCTTCGCCGGCCAGGAAGTCAACTGTCTCTTTCTCCTCGACGCCCTCTGCGACTATCTTCATGTTGAGGTTCTTAGCCAGCTTGATCGCTTCTGCCACGACGATATGCTCGCGCTCCTCATCGTCGCTTCCGCGGAAGAATCCCGCATCGAGCTTCAATACGTTGAGGGGGAGATCCTTGAGTGAATTAAGAGATGAATATCCTGAGCCGAAGTCGTCCATGGATACCGCAAAGCCGTATTCCTGGAGACATGAGATGGCTGAGATAAGAGCGTTCTTGTCGTCGAAGAAAGCGCTTTCGGTGAGCTCGATCTCGATGGATCCGTGAGGGCAGTTGTTGCGGTCAACGATGTCCCTGATCTGTTCGGGGAGGTCGTTCTCGATGAAGTGTGCACGCGAAATGTTGACTGACACTGGAACGGGATCAAGGCCCTGATCGAGCCATCTTCTGATGTCTCGCGCCACGTGGTCCAACATGTAATGGTCGATCTCCGTAATGAAACCGTTCTTCTCGAAGACAGGGATGAACCTGCCCGGAAATACGAATCCGAAGTCCGGAGACTGCCATCTGACGAGAGCCTCCGCGCCGCAAAGTTCATTTGTGCGGGGATTATACTTTGGCTGGTAGTAGACGATGAATTCCTCGTTCTCCACAGCCTTGGCCTGCTTCTCGTGGACCTTGTCGATCCAGAGCTGTTTCTTAAGAAGTTCATCATCGAAGAACACGATACCGGACTCGTCAGTATCCTCAAGAGTCATCGTTGCTGCGCATGCGTGATTATAGACTGAATCTATGTCAAGACTGCGCTTCTCGGCCCTGCCTGCAGGGATGAAGGCGACGCCTGCGTGGAAGCTGAACCTGTGATCGGGATCGACCTTCTCGAGCTTGCTGATGATGCCCTGGAGCTGCATCCTCAATTCTTCCTTGTCCCTGTACTTGATGAAGAGGGGGAAGTTCTGTGAAGTGCTGTGAGCAACGACATCCTTCTTGCCGACGTTTGCCCTTACGGTCTCATACACTTTGCGGAGCATTATCTCGCCCTCCTCCATGGAGTGGCAGAGAACGAAATTCCTGTAGTTCACGAACACCAGATTGACTACTGCATACAGGTTGTCGGCATTGCGTCTCTTATGTATGATCTCTTCAGTCGTGATGAGATATCTCATCCAGTTATTATCGTCTGATACCGAATCGAGGAAGAGGAGCTTATGCATCTTCCTTCTGTCACGGATATTGGCTACGACTCTTACGATGACGACGATGATGACTACGATCACACCGATGGCTGCCAGAAGTGCTATCGCAAGTATGATGGCTGTATCGTGGAGTGAGAATTCGAGGTTGCCCTTGCTGTATATCGTGTCACCTGAAACCGTCTTGCATGACATCCAGAAAGGAGCCTTGAGGACCGCTTCCCTGTCATTTACGATCTCGCCGATGGTCTTGGAATCCAGATCCCCCGTGTCGATGGTAAAGCCAAAGGCAGGATCATCATCGAGAAGATCCATTGCCTTGTCATCGTAGAAAGTTATTCCTTCTTCGGGGAACAGAGAACTCTCGGAAGGCTGCGATTCGTCGCAGGTGTTGTCACCTGCAGAGTAGATGATATTGCCGTCCTTGTCCTTGATGTAGAAAGAATCAGATATGACGGCAAGGGTAGGGATGATACCCTCCTTGTCATCAGTCTGATCGTAGATCCTCACCATTGTCTTGAGCTTGTCTGTCTGGGTGTTCGTCTTGGACTGTATGAGATACCTGTATGCCACAAGACCTAAGAACACCATGAATACTATCGCTAATAACGATACAAAGACCGTACACACTATCGACAGTATTGGATGCGTCTTACGGAGCTTCAGCGCCTGCTTCTTATCTGTCTTTCCCATATCCCTTATCCTTTGTATAGCTTACTTAAATGCGTTCCTTATCTTGGCAAAGAATCCGCTTCTCTTGGCGTAGTTCTTCTCCGATAAGCCCGCCTCAAATTCCTTAAGCTTTGCCTTCTGGGCATCTGTAAGTCTTGTAGGCACTTCCACAACAAACCTTACCGTGTGATTACCGCGCATGTTGGGTTTGTTCTTGTTGGGGATGCCCTTGCCGCTGATGGTGTAGGTATCGCCCGGCTGTGTGCCTTCCTTCAACATATATTTTACATTACCGTCGATCGTTGGCAACTCGATCTCGCCGCCGAGGCATGCCTGTGTCATGGTGATCGGAACGTCACATGACGTGTTCATTCCGTCCCTGGAGAATACCTCGTGCCTGCTTACCCTGAACTCTACGTAGAGGTCGCCGTAACCGCCGCCTCTGATACCGGGCTCACCTTCGCCCCTGATGGGGAAGAGGTCACCTGTATCAACACCTGCGGGAACCTTGATGTGAAGCGTCTTCTTTGTCTTCTTACGGCCCTTGCCTCCGCATGACTGACAGGGCGACTTGATGACCGTGCACCTTCCGTTACATGTGGGACATGTCTTGGTTACCATTGTCATGCCGAACAGTGACTGGGTCTGCTGCTGTACACGGCCCTGACCGCGGCATGTGGGACATGTCTCAGGGGTTGTTCCGGGCTGGGAACCTGAACCCTTACACTCGGGACAGAGATCTTCCTTTGTGATCGTGATATCACGCTCCACGCCGAAAGCGGCTTCCATAAAGGACAGCGTCATCCCGTACTTGAGATTGGCGCCCTTCTGAGGTCCCGTCTTCTGTCTTCCGCCGCCGAAACCGAATCCGCCGCCGAAGAACGAACTGAATATGTCGCCGAGGTCGATGTCCTGTGCAGAATAGTATCCGCCGCCACCGCCGCCGAAGCCTGAACCGTCGACTGCCTGGTGACCGAAGCGGTCGTATTTCGCGCGCTTGTCAGCGTCTGACAGGACGGCGTATGCCTCGTTGATCTCCTTGAATTTCGCTTCCGCCGCAGCATCTCCGGGGTTTAAGTCGGGGTGGTATTTCTTCGCCTGCTGGCGGTAGGCTTTCTTGAGCTCGTCTTCCGTAGCGTTCTTGCCAACGCCTAAGACCTCATAATAATCTCTCTTATCGGCCAAAACCTTATCCTCCATAAAATGGTAAACTGCAAGCCTTCAACAAGTCTTGCAGTCTGCCGTTTTTATATGTCTTTATGATCAGAAATCACCGCCGGCGTTCTTGAATCCGTCGTCGCCGTCGTCAGGCTGTGCTCCGCCGGTGAAGGGAGAACCGCCTGCAGCACCTGCATCACCGTAGCCTGCATAGTCCTGAGGACCTGCGCCGGGCTGTCCGCCTGCTGCGGAGTAGAGCTTCTCGCTCATCTTGTAGAGTGCCTGTGTGACATTCTCTGTCTCAGCCTTCATGCGGTCCGTATCGTCTGCAGAGATCGCATCCTTGAGCTTTGTGAGTGCTTCCTCAACGGGAGCCTTGTCATCAGCTGAGAGCTTGTCGCCTGCATCCTTCATCGTCTTCTCGACCTGGTATACTGTTGACTCAGCCTGGTTCTTCGTATCGATCTTCTCCTTACGTTCCTTATCTTCAGCAGCGTGGAGTTCAGCTTCCTTGATCGCCTTCTGGATATCCTCTTCGCTCATGTTGGAGGAAGCTGTGATCGTGATCTTCTGCTCACGGCCGGTTCCCTTATCCTTAGCGGATACGTTTACGATACCGTTAGCATCGATATCGAAAGTAACTTCGATCTGCGGAACTCCGCGGGGTGCGGGTGCGATGCCGTCGAGGATGAAGTTGCCGAGTGACTTGTTATATGCAGCCATCTCACGCTCGCCCTGGAGAACGTGTACATCAACCTGTGTCTGTCCGTCAGCGGCAGTGGAGAAGACCATGCTCTTCTTTGTAGGGATCGTTGTGTTACGCTCGATCATCTTTGTGAATACGCCGCCCATCGTCTCGATACCGAGAGACAGAGGTGTAACATCGAGGAGCAGGAGACCTTTTACATCACCTGTAAGGACTGCTGCCTGGATAGCAGCACCGATAGCAACGCACTCGTCAGGGTTGATGCCCTTGAACGGCTCCTTGCCGAAATAGTTCTTAACTGCATCCTGGACTGCAGGGATACGTGTTGAACCGCCAACCAGGAGGATCTTGTCGATGTCTGAAGGGGAGACGCCCGCATCGCTCATTGCTCTCTTAACAGGATCCATTGTTGACTGAACGAGAGAAGCAGTGATCTCATCGAACTTAGCTCTTGTGAGTGTAACGTTAAGGTGCTTAGGACCGGTTGCATCAGCCGTGATGTAAGGCAGGTTGATCTCTGCAGTTGTCTTGCCGGAGAGCTCGATCTTGGCATTCTCTGCTGCCTCACGGAGTCTCTGCATTGCCATCCTGTCGTTCCTCAGGTCAACTCCGTCAGAACTCTTGAAAGAATCAACGAGATAATCAACTACCTTGTTATCGAAGTCGTCACCGCCGAGACGGTTGTTACCTGCTGTAGCAAGAACCTCAAATACGCCGTCAGCGATATCGAGGATGGATACATCGAATGTACCGCCGCCAAGGTCGAAAACGAGGATCTTCTGATCGCTCTCCTTATCAAGGCCGTATGCAAGTGAAGCAGCCGTAGGCTCGTTGATGATACGGAGTACCTCAAGACCTGCGATCTTGCCTGCGTCCTTTGTTGCCTGACGCTGTGAGTCAGTGAAGTAAGCAGGGACCGTGATGACTGCCTGTGTGACAGGTGTTCCGAGATAAGCCTCAGCATCGCTCTTGAGCTTGCCGAGGATCATGGCTGAGATCTCCTGGGGAGTGTAGCTCTTATCGTCGATGTTTACCTTGTAGTTGGAACCCATTTCGCGCTTGATAGACTGGATGGTCTTGTCAGGGTTTGTGACTGCCTGACGCTTTGCGACCTTACCTACGAGTCTCTCGCCGTCCTTCGCGAAAGCAACTACTGAAGGAGTAGTCCTGTCGCCTTCGGGATTAGGGATTACGACTGTCTCGGATCCCTCCATAACTGCAACGCATGAATTTGTTGTACCTAAATCTATACCTATTACTTTTGCCATTTTATATGTCCTCCGTTCATTATTTCTTTTTGCTTTCCAGGATCTTGTCGACGATACCGTACTCAACTGCCTGCTCGGCTGTCATCCAGTTATCGCGGTCTGTATCCTTCATCAGTTCCTCCAGCGGCTTGCCGCAGTTATCTGCGAGGATCTGGTTCAATCTTGTTCTTGTGTCCCTGATGTGATCTGCTGCGATGAGGATCTCCGTTGCCTGACCCTGTGCGCCGCCCAAAGGCTGGTGGATCATGACTTCAGCGTTGGGGAGGATGAACCTCTTGCCCTTTGTACCTGCTGACAGGAGCACTGAACCCATGGAAGCTGCCATGCCCATGCAGATCGTCTGTACGTCGGGCTTGATGAGTCTCATCGTGTCGTAGATCATAAGTCCGTCGGATACGGATCCTCCGGGGCTGTTGATGTAGAACTGGATATCCTTATCGGGATCCTCTGCCTCGAGAAAGAGGAGCTGAGCCGTGATAAGGCTTGCAGTTACGTGATTGACTTCCTCGGACAGGATGACGATCCTCTCCTTGAGGAGTCTTGAGAAGATATCGTATGCTCTCTCGCCCCGGGAGGAACTCTCGATAACTGTAGGTACCAGACTTGCTTTCTGTAAATAATCCATCTTGTATTCTCCTTTTTGTTTTTTATCAATTTGCTACTTGGACAACTGAGTGTCTAATTACCTGTTCTTTGTAGATGTATCCTTTCTGGAACACCTGCGCGATCTCCTGCTCGCCGAGGTCAGGATCTTCGATGTGCATCACCGCCTCATGGAGATTAGGATCGAACTTTGTTCCGCGCTCCGCTTCGATTATCGTAACACCGATCTTCGCCAGTACATCGTCTGCCTGTTTCTGAAGGAGTTCGATTCCTGCGACGACACTGTCAACTGTCGTATCATCCGCATTCTTTGTCGAATCGACGGCCCTTCCGATATTGTCTAAGAGCGTCAGCCACTGGCTTGTGACGTCTGCGACTGCGTCCTGGTAGAGCTTCTCTTTCTCGCGTGCGGTGCGCTTCCTGAAGTTCTCGTATTCGGCGTAGAGGGAGAGGTATTTTTTCTCCATCTCGGCGACCTGGTCGTCAGCAGGAGTGCCTTCGCTCTCTACTTCATCATCCTCCTCGAGATCGGCCTCGGATGTCTCGGGTGCCTCGGCTTCAGGTGCCGCCTCGGATGCCGCTTCGGCCTCCGCTTCAGCGGTGTCCCCGGTGTCAACTTCGTCCTGAGGGAAGATGATCTCTTCGTTGTTCTCTTCTGTCATTCTTATCTCTCCTTATTCTGTAAGTTTTTTTATCTTGTCGTTCAAGGTCTTCCTCACGAAATTGATCTGTGATATGACCTTCTGGTATTCCATCCTCTTCGGTCCGATGACACCGATGTTGCCCGAAATGTCATCCCCGATCTTATACGTCGTCGTTATGAACGAGCAGTCCTGAAGTCCGTCGAGCGTGATCTCCTGCCCGATCCTGATCATGAAGGAATCATTGTTTGCCTCTTCGAGCGGGTGCAGCTCATTCACATAACCTGCGACCATTCCGTCGTTCGACAGGGAGTCGAGGAGATTCCTCGCTTTCGTAAGCTCCCCGAAATCAGGCAGCTGCAGCATCTTGTTCTCCCCCTCGAGGTAAATATTAAGACTGTCCGCCTGCTTGATCGCCGTATATGCTTCATAGATGATCTGGTTGAGCATAGGATCAGGGATATCGGCATTCTTCATCGACGAAGCGACAGTCACGAGCGTGATCTCATCCAGGGGCTTGCCCGTCAGGTTCTGCTCCACAGTCTGAGAGATCTTCATGATCTGCTCATCAGTCAGGAAGTTGGGGATCCTTACGACCTTATCCTTGACAACGCCCGCCGAAAGGATGACTACGACCAAAGCCTTGCCCGGCTCGATCATGAGCATCTTCAGCTGCTTCAGGAAACTCTTATGAAGTCTCGGGCTCATGTACAGCGACACGAATCCCGTCTGCTCGGACAAAGTGTCCGTCGCGGTCCTGATCAGGTCGGTGATGTCATTGACTGAACCGGAGATCCTCTTCTCGATGTCAGTACGCTCCTCATTTGTCAGGTTGTCGTACGTCATCAGTGAGTTGACATATTCACGGTAGCCGCGGTCGGAGGGGATCCTTCCTGCAGAAGTGTGGGGCTTCTCGATAAATCCCATCTTCTCGAGCTCGGCCATCTCGTTACGGAGCGTGGCGGAACTGACAGTGAAATTATGTCTCTCAATGAGCGCCTTGGATCCGACCGGCTCGTAAGTCGAGACGTAGTCGTCAACAATGGCATTCAAGACCTGCTTCTTGCGCATATCCAATGGCATCGCGTCACCCTCCTTTGTTTATTAGTATTAGTTTTTATTAGCGTTAGCACTCGGACTGTTTGAGTGCTAACTTACGATGATAAGTATAACGCAAAGTCAAAAATAGTCAAACTAATAATGTGAATAACTCAAAT
This sequence comes from Mageeibacillus sp. UBA4314, assembly GCA_002394605.1. Taxonomy (GTDB): domain Bacteria; phylum Bacillota; class Clostridia; order Saccharofermentanales; family Saccharofermentanaceae; genus Saccharofermentans. The sequence continues at coordinate 12,230 of DGUI01000019.1, forward strand.
TTGCCACAAGCGGGGCGCTACGGATACGCTTTGCTCGCTCCAGTCCTCAAAATTGTGCTCTGCACAATTTCTGCGGAAGTGCGCTCGCAAAGGTATCCTTCGCGCGTCGGGGGCGACTGGAGTAGTCCAAATAAACAGTCGTTATACGATATGCATTAATAATGTGTGAACCTTCTGTAAAAACGCACCTGATATCCTGAAATCAGGTAATCCACTGATTGATTATCAGTGGATTAATAATTCTTATGAAGGAGGCTTGATATGGATCATATTAGTCTTGATGATGCGTCCAAAAGATGGAATATAAGTAAAAACACAATTATTAAATATATTTCCGAAGGGGTAATCGCTAACCTTAAGATAGAAAACAATAGGCTTTTATTACCTGACATAAATAAGCCTCATTATGTAGGAAAGCGAAAGAGTATAATTCAATCGAAAGAAATCATACGTGCTGTTGAGAGATCAGAATATGTTGATTATTTATTGTTGAGTATAAGTAAGAAAGAATTTGACGCAATAATGCGTTGGATGATCAACGAGAAATACTTGATTGAGACAATACCTTCGAAGAATCACTACGATAATAGGAAAGTTAAGCTTGCACCAAGAGTCAGTAGTAAGTCAATTCACTTTCCATTAACGATAAATGCAACAAATAGTATAAGTGTGAACAATAAATTAAATGCTCAAGTAGGACTAGCTAATAACGGAATAAATCTGTAAGTGTTGGCTTGTAGCAAACCAATTGAATTATCCAAAGCATTAGACTTATATTATCAATTTCATAGGGAGGTCTATAAACATGAAAAGCACTAGGAAACTTATATCGTCTTTGGTAACTTTTTGCATGATCATCCAGTTAGGATCAGCGGCGGTATTCGCGGATACGACAGGCTTTGATCTTCAGGCTGTTATAGACGCGGCGGAGAATGGAGCGACGATTACATTGATGGGTGATGTAAAGCAGGCGATTACGATCCCGAGTAGTAAAGAGATAACAATTGATCTTGACGGGTACTCTATTAATTCAGACAGTGTAGCTATTACCAATGAGGGTGTTCTTACCATCGAGGATGATGGAACCGTTGTGGGAGCTACCGATGCAGTAGTTAATGAAACTGGTGCAACTATGACAATAAACGGCGGGCTTTATAGGAGTACAGGTCAAAAAACTCAATGTGCTACGCTTAGAAATAAAGGCATAATGTCCATTAAAGATTCTACAGTACTATCTACTAGTGCAAATGCTACAGCTGCCATTGCATCACAGGGTGATCTTACCATAAATGAAGGAACTGTAGTTCGTTGTACAAAAGGGACAATCGGTAGTAATATGTTTGATACCTATTACTCGAATTATAATTTCTTTTTTGATGGGGGTTCTCTGACGATTAATGGGGGCGAATTCTATAGTGAAACTAGTACTATTTCTCCCAGATTTGGAAACACAATAACTATTAATGGGGGTAGTTTTCAAGCTGCTGGCAGTATTTTCGTTTTTTCAGGTAATGCAGAACCCAAAGATATGTTGGGAAATAGATATAAAGAGAGAGTGATACTCATCAATGATGGTACTTTTACATCATCTAAACAACTATTCCATTTGTGTGATATTTACAACAGAATGACAATAAAAGGAGGTCGTTTTACTTCAGATTCTGTATTCTCTTATATGAGTGCTGGTACTCTCACCTTTGAAGGCGGAAAAATATGCAGTTTGGGTGATAACGAGTTAAAAATGGGAACATCTGGTTCAACCCACGGAACAATAGACATCTATGGTTTAGAGTCTTTTGACTCAGTTGGTGGGCAATATGTTACATTATATGGAGTGGGGCTCTACACGACTGATACATCTGGGGAAAAGCATTACTATTATGGAACAAGTGCTTCTCCTGTAATTCGTGAAGCTGATTCCGGTACTAAAGTAACAGTTTTCAGCGGTAATATATCAACTAAAGCTCAACACGATATTGTTTTGTCGGTTACTGATAATTCGGATTCTGTTGTTGTCATTAATGGTAAAACATACACAGCTGGCACAACAGATAAAACAATTCATTTGTCTTCTGCTGTTACAAGTGATGATCCTTGCATAAGCATGGACAAGTACTACCGTTGTTCTGATTGTGGCAAATGCTTTGAAGATGCTGCTTGTGAGAATGAGATTGCAGATATTGATGCCTACATCGCTTCACATGCTACATTCTCTCATGAAGCAACTCTTGAACCCAGAGTAGAACCCACTTACGACGCTGACGGACACGAAGCATACTACATCTGCAGCAAGTGCAACAAGATGTTCTCTGATGAAGAGTGCACGCATGAGATTGATGCTCCCGTTGTCATTCCCAGGATCCAGGATGAGATCTCCGATGACATGATCCAGGCAATCCCTGATCAGGAATTCGAGGGAACAGCAGTAACTCCGGCTATCACAGTAAAGTATGGAGAAACAACACTTACAAAGGATACTGACTATTCGGTATCTTTCGCAAACAACGATTCAATCGGAACTGCAACAGTAACGGTCACCGGTATGGGCAGATACAAGGGTACTGCAACAGCCAATTTCAAGATCGTAAGAAATGCAAGCAACTTCAAGATCAGTAAGATTGATGATCAGGTATGGACCGGCAGTTCGATCTTCCCGCCGGTAGTCGTTAAAGACGGCAGCAAGACTCTCGAAGAAGGTGTTGATTATATCGTTAACTATTCATCCAACGTAAATATTGGCGATGCAACAGTAACTGTAACAGGTCTTGGTTTCTATACAGGAACGGCTGATGCAGGATTCAGGATCGTTAGAAGACCTATCACTCTTGCAAATATCGATACGATATCAAGCAAAACTTACAAGGGCGAAGCAATAAGACCTTCAATAACCGTAAGAGACGGCAATAAGGTGCTTACTCCCGTTGACGATTACACAGTTGATTACGATGACAATATCGATGCAGGAACAGCAACTGTAACAGTAACCGGTGTCGGCAATTACTGTGAGGAACTTGAGACAACATTTACTATCACCGGAAGATCGATCATCGGTGCATCGATCGAATCGATCCCTGATCAGACATTTACGGGTTCTGCAATTAAGCCTGCTGTAACAGTTAAGCTTAATGGTGCAACGCTCACTAAGGATACTGATTACACGGTAACTTATTCAGACAATGTAAACGCAGGTCAGGCTACAGTAACGATCAAGGGTATCGGCAACAATTCAGGCGAGAAGTCGACGACTTTCGATATTATGCCTAAGTCGAAGAACGAACTCACGATCAGGAAGGTTTCGGATCAGGAGTACACGGGCGAGGCCATTACACCTAACGTAACTATCTACGACGGTGATACTAAGCTGATTAAGAATGAAGACTATACTCTCACATACGACGACAGCAACGTTAAGGTCGGATCAAGTGAGATCATGATCAAGTTCAAGGGCAACTATTCGGGAACAGCATTTACTACTTTCAATATTGTGCCCGTTACACTGTCCAAGACTAATATCTCAGCGATCGATGATCAGGTTTGCACTGGCAAGAAGCTGTATCCTGAGGTAACGGTCAAGGATGGCACAAAGGTGCTCACAGAAGGAAAGGATTACGATATCGAGTACAGCGATAATACTGATGTCGGCACAGCAACCGTAACTGTCCAGGGCAAGGGTAACTACGAAGGCAAGGCAGTAAAGACTTTCGAGATCGTCGCAACGGTCATCACGAAAGATGACATTACTCCGATCGAAGATCAGCTCTACACAGGCAGCGCCATAACTCCTGCAGTTACTGTCAAGATCGGCAGCACAAAGCTCGTAGAAGGCACTGATTATGATGTCGCATACGAGGACAATGTTGAGATCGGTGCAGCAAAGGCTATCGTAACCGGTAAGGGCAAGTACGCCGGTGAAATTACAATTCAGTTTGCTATCGTCAAGCCCGGTGTGACATACGAATGGAAGCAGTCCGGCGGCGAATGGTATTATGTTGATTCTGACGGAAACTTCACAAAGGGTTTGGCAGTTATCGACGGATCTACATACTACTTTGATGATTCCGGCAAAATGCTCACTGGCTGGCAGACCATTGATGGAGTAAAGCATTACTTCAATACTAAGAACGGCGTTATGGCCACCGGTATCACGAAGATCAGCAGCAAGCTCTACTGGCTTGATGATGAAGGTGCAATTAAGACCGGCTGGTACACTGATGATGCAGGAAAGAAGTATTACTTTACATCATCTGGTGCAGTAAAGGATGCAAAGAAGATCTCCGGCAAGTATTATCTGTTCGACAAGAACTTCGTAATGCTGAAATCCGGTTGGAAGAAGGATTCTAAGGGCAATACTTACAAGCTTGATTCCAAGGGCGTCGCTACTGTAAAGAAGTGGGCTAAGAAGTCCGGCAAGTGGTATTATTTCGGATCCAACGGAAAGATGGTCAAGGGCAAGAGCCTCAAGATCGGTAAGAAGACATACAAGTTCAAGAGCAACGGCGTATGTACTAACAAATAAGAGTTCTGGAGTTTTATTCAGAGTTTGAAGAAAAGGTGAAGTGAACCCCTGAAGTTGAACAAACTTTGGGGGTTTCTATATGAAATGCATGAAGGTAGACAGTTTTGAATTGAAGAAAGAAAACTCCTATTTGCTGTTTTGAAGTGTAAACAATACAGGTCTTAGCAGAAAAAACGAACCAAAAGCACATTTTAATTGTCCACTCCTTGGGGAGTGGTTTAAAGCTATGTAAACCCCAAAAGCCGTTTTATGCCATCTTGGGTTTACAAAAATTCTTAAAAATAAAGGTTCTTCGGAAAACTTGTGGGAAATAGGTAATTGAAAAAGGAGCATATAAATCCTAAAGTTGAGTTGCTAAACAAAAACCGAAAGGATTAGAGATATGCTCCTTAACACAAATAATACACAGATTAATATTAAATGCCAACAGTATAGTTGCTCAAGATTCAGATTTGAAAAGGATAATACTGAACTGTGGCTGGAATTTCAAAGCACCCAGGAGACAACAGAAGTATGTTGTCAGTATTGTGGAGAGAGAAGCGTAGATATCCACGATAACTACACAACAACCCTGATCGACATGCCGATATGGACTGACATCAGGCAGTATATAACCGTAACGTACCACAAATACAAATGTAGAAGCTGCAGCAGGGTATTCAACGAAGATATATGCTTCAAGGATCCAGATGCAAGAGTAACAGACAGAGCAGCAATATGGGTTCAAGCATTGCTTAAATACGGTCTCTGTATAAGTTCGGTAGTCAGGCTTACCGGGATCAACTGGAAGGCAGCGAACCTTATTCACAAGAGAGTAATGGATGAAGCCCTCACCAGCAGAAAGCAATATCTTAAAGCAATCGGATATAAGCCAACATATCTCGCAGTAGATGAGTTTGCTATACACAAAGGACAAAAGTATGCAACCTGTGTAATGGATCTGGATACAGGCGAGGTTATATGGGTCGGCAAAGGGCGTGCCACCGAAGACTTCCGTAAGTTCTTCCTGGAATACGACATGGAAAACCTAAGTGACGTAAAGGCCTTTGCCATGGACATGAACGCATCTTATAACAAACTGGTGGAAGAATATATGCCGGGTGTAGATATCGTCTACGACAGATACCATATGCAGGCACAGTTCGGTAAAGAAGTGCTTGGTGTCGTAAGGCTTAACGAGGCAAGAAAGCACAGGGACAACGCTCAGGATATAAAAGAGATTCTTGTTGGTGAAACAGATCCGGATATAAGAAGGAAATGGAAGCAGGAGTATAAGGAAGAACGTAAGAAATACAGTGATATCAAGAACTCCAGATGGCCAATCCTTACAAGCCACAGCAATCTTAACGACGATAAAAAGGAAGCTTTAGACAGAATCCTCAAGGAGCACAATGACATTGCCGTGTGTTATGCAATGAAGGAGGAACTATGTAGATTGTTCGATCTGGACGATCCAGGCGAAGCCAGAGAAGGCTGGATCTCCTGGTTTGAAGCAGCAAAGGCAAGCAGAATAGAGCCACTCAAGCATTTTGCAGAGCTTAAAGAGAAGCGTCTGGAAGGACTGATAGCGCATTCAGTTCATCACATAAGTACAGGCAAACTGGAAGGCCTCAACAACAAGATTAAAGTAGCAAAGCGTGTTGGTTATGGTTACCGTGACGATGACTATTTCTTCACACTTGTTCGATACATATCTATTCCGAAGAATTACATGATAATCCCACAAAAATTCTGAAGAGCCAAAATAAACCCGAAATGCCGATAATGCCCAAGTTGGGTTTACATGAACGAGATAAAAGTAAACCCGGAACGGCTGTTTTGCATAGTTGGGTTTACTTTCGATAAAAAATGTAAACCCAAAATGTACAAAGACGGCATCTTGGGTTTACGGTCATTAAGATATTGGCCAATGCTGAAGTGAAGAAGAAACAGGTGACACCCGGGACACCTTCAATCCAGGCCATGTGATCAGCTCATTCTATAAATCACTCTATGTAAATTCATAACATAGAACGATACATAGAATATTCTATAAACCTCTCTATGTATTTGCATTACATAGAGCAATTTATAGAATGGATCGTCATGCGACCTTAAATCAACCAAAATATGACACCAGGGACACCTTTGCCGGCGCGAAGCACGAAGCTCAAAGCGCAAGCTCGAATCACGAATCACGAGGCACGAATCGTTCTCATTCCGGCTGAGGCAGTCTTCATAGCATCCAACCCCCAAAGCTCTCCCTTAACAACAAAAGGCGGCAGAGTTTCCTCTGCCACCCAAACCGGTCGATCCAAAGGACAGCCGGTCAATCTTTATTATCCGTTTTCTCAACCTTATCCATTCCGTAGAGTATTCGCGCATACTCAGAATTCTTGTCGAGGATGATGGTGGACTCGCTCTTGCCGAGGGCTTCGAGGGCGTCGAGGCCTCTGACGAAATTGTAGAAGTCGGCCTTGTCCGGGTCGTTGTAGGCGTCGGAGAGGATCTTCATGTACTCGGCTTCGCCTTCGGCCTTGAGGACGGCGGCGCGGGCTTCGGCGTCGGCGACGGTGATCGATGTCTGACGGTCAGTGTTGTTCCTGATCCTCTGGGCATCGGCGTTGCCCTGGGCCGTGTAGCCGGCGGCGATGTTGTTACGCTCGGAGATCATCCTTTCGTACACTGCGGCCTTGTTGTCGGTAGGGAGGTCGAGTGCCTTGATCTCGGCCAGTTCGATGGTGAGGCCGTACTGGGAGATGTCGGAGTTGGAGGCGGTCGTGATGAGGTTTGTTAACGTGTTGCCTCTTGCCGCGATGATCTCGTCCTGCTTCATTGAAGAGATGGTGTTCTTGGTGGCGTTGTAGACTGCCGCCTCGATCCTCTCTTCGGCTCTGCCTTTGACGGCGCCTAATGTCTGGTAGTACTTGATGGGGTCTACGACGGACCAGATGACGTAGTTGTCTGCGATCATGGACTTCTTGTCGGCCGTGATTACGTCAGAGGCGGGAATGTCGTAGAGCATGTCGCCGGTGTACACTTTCACCGTGTCCTCGATGAAAGGAGTGTGGATGTGGAGGCCGGTGGAATCCTCGGTGTACTGGGCCTTGCCGAGCCTGATGACGATCGCAGTCTGGTTTGTCTGGACAGTGTAGACGGACGCGAAGACCAGTATGATCGCCACAAGAATAACGGCTACTGTTACAAATGTACCTATTATCATTTTCTTCATATCAGATGCCCTCCCCGTTGTTCGTGCTGCCGGCACCCGTGCCTGCTCCTGCGCCTGCTCCGCCTGACACTGCGAAAGAATCCAGCGGATACAGGGTCTCTGTTTTGCCGTCAGTGATTATTACCCTGCAGTTGGGAAGTACTTTCTCGAGCTTCTCGTAGAAGAGCCTGCGCTTGGTCACGAGAGGGAAACTCGTGTACTGCTGGTACATCTGGTTGAACCTCTCGACCTGGCCCTGCGCCTCGGCGATCCTGGCAGCCTTGGCAGCTTCTGCCTGTTGGATGATGGAGTCGGCCTTGGCATCAGCTGCGGGTAGCTCGCTGTTCTTGTACTGGAGCGCCTGGTTCATGGCCGTGTCGGCGCCCTGCTTGGCGGTCTCGACTGACTTGAATGCAGCGATGATATCGGGCGTCGGGGGCTCGGAATCCTGAACCGTAATGTTGACTACTGTAAGTCCGATGTTCGTCCTCTCGAGCTCTTCGACCATTGCGGCCTTGATGTCGGCCTGGATCTGGCCCTTGCCCGTCGTCATTGCCTCATCGACCGTGTAGTTGGACACTACCGTACGGATGTTGGCGAGCGCGATGTTGGACAGGGTCTGTTCCGGATTAGCCGAATTGTAGACATATGCGATCGGATCGGATACGCGGTACTCGAGATAGAAATCGATGTTGAGCAGGTTGAAATCCGATGTGATCATGATGCCGTTGTCATTGTCTGTCAGGTTCTGTCCCTCCTCAGAGACGACATATCCTATTCCCGTGCCGTGCGTGGTCATGTCAACCTTCTGTACGGACTGCCACGGGAGCTTGAAATAGAATCCTGCCTGGTCGACCCTGACGATCGAACCGAACTGTGTGACGATCGCGTTGTGCTGCTCGTCAACGGAGTAGAAACACCTTAAGCCGCAGATCAGTACGATAAGTGCGATGATCACGGCAAGAACGATGTTCCTTGCCTTGCGGAAGCTCTTGATCCTCCCTTGTTCGAGAGGACTGGTCGTAGCTTTATCGTTACCCATTTATATCCCTCCTTAAAGTTGAAAACTCAACATATATTAGCAGAAGAGAAAGAATTTCGAAATAGGGAAAGGGCATCACTTCAATATCTTTGTGACATTTCCGCTCGCGTCGACAGCTAAGTCGTGCGGCGTGATCGGTGCGTAGCAGAACGGGCAGGCGAGGTGGGCGCCTATGACGTAGGTGCCGCCGCAGTAGTCACACTGAGCTTCCAAAGGCGGTGCGTCGCCCAGGGTCCTGACATAGAAGGACTTCTTCAGCAGCGCTTTCTTGAACGGGTGGATGTCCAGGAAGTAGATCGTCAGGGGAATGGAAGACAGGAGCATGACTGCCGCAGATCCGACCGCCACGGGATTGACCTGCACATTCATGATGGTCCCGTTGATCTCCACGAAAGCGGAGTTGATCGCTTCACCTACCGTGTACTTCTTCCTCTGAAGGAATTTCACATGCAGATCATTGGTAAAAGCCCCTGCCTTATCTGGCGTAAGGAGCTTGTCCGTATCGTCTCCCTGCATGCCTTCCCAGTACCAGTCGTTAAAATCCGGATCGGGGCTGGCAGGTTCCGAATACATGATCAGCCAGTGCTTCTCATCCTTAAACAGTTCAAGATATTCGTTATATGCAACCTTGGAGAAATCATAGCCATGCTCATCGTCCGCCCAGGTCTCGTTATTGACCGTTACGACAGCAGGCACGATCCCCGTCTTGTCAAAGAACTCACCCAAAGTCTTCATAAGCATATCCTTCTCGGAGAAGCTGATCAGACCTGCCCGGTCATCAATTATTATCTCTTTGTGGTGCGGAGGGGAGATCTTCTTTGGATGCTTAATACCTGCCCAGACCATCATACCGCCCAAGAGGAGCAGAAAGCCGACGACGAATATCCAGAGGATGATCCTCTGAACGATCTCAAACGCCGGAGTCTTATCCTTGGCGCCGTAACTTGAATAGATATAGTGCGGCTTATTATCCTCGTAGTAGCAGTAAGTCGCGCACCCGCGATAACGCCTCGTGCTCACCCTGGTCGAGGTGAGAGCACTTCCCCCGCCGCTACTGCCGCCGCCACTGCTGTGTGATGAACTGTGTGACGAACCGCCGCCTCCGTGCGATCCACCGCCATGTGATCCGCCGCCTGATGAATGTGGCATTAAGTCGATCTCCTTCCTGTCCGGTGCGCGAAAAGATAGTTATGTGTGAATATGTTTATCATAGCATATTTGCGGCGGGGAGTGGGGAGGATTGTTTTTTGCATGCTCCACAGGCTTTGCATGCTCCGCAGGTTCTGCATGCTCCGCAGGTTCCGCATGCAAAGGTGTCCCGGGTGTCATATGGCGTTGACAGTCTCACTGACTGTAAGGCAAGATCTGCGTATTCAGTAAAGTGCTCAATGTAATGCACGCTACCTTGAGCGATCTGCTGCG
>DGUI01000052.1 GCA_002394605.1 Mageeibacillus sp. UBA4314
TCGTCTCGCTTTTCTTCTGAAGCTCTCTCCTGAGTCTTGAGTTCTCTGAGGAAAGAGTCGATATCTTCTCTTGTGCTTTGGAGCGCTCCTCCTTCTCCAGATCCAGCTGATCCTGCATCTGCTCCATCATGGTAAGCAGATCTTCTTTCTTTAAGTCTTCTGAATCGTTCACTTATTGATTCCTCCTTCGCTTTTATTGCTGCCTTTAATTGCTCAATGCGTTTATCTGTTCTTGCAATTTCCTGTTCTGTCTCGTCAGCTGATCGTTTAATTGCAGTGATTCTTCCAGCTGTTCTTTCAAAGAATCTATCTCTGTCTGCTGCTGCTCCAGGATATCCTGCATCTTTTCCTGCACCTTCAGGATCTCCAAGATTTCTTCTAAATTCTTTGTATCGTTCATAAATCGACCTCGCTTTCTCTGTTATAAGTTTTGTGATTTCTTCCGCGATCTTTCGTATCTGTTCCCTTATGGAGTTCCGCTCCTTGATCTCTCTATTCATCTGACATCTGTCGGCAACTTTTCCTTCCGCTTCCATCTGTCTTGCGACAACGCCTTCGTGAATCGTCGGTTCCTTATCTATTCCTTGTCTTGTATAACTTCTGTGATCAATCCGTTCTTCCGGCTTGAGATATCTATTACAGTGTTCCGCCCAAGACGATCTCCAAAGTTCCGCTTTCGAGTGTTCGTTCCAATCGTTTGCCGGGATCGATATCTTCTCCCAGAGATATTCAGTTCCTTTACCTTCTCTGACTCTTGTTTTCTGATCACCGTTTTCATCAAGCTGAGGTATGCGATACTGAGAAGTCTCTTCCTTGTTCCTCGGATCGTAAGATGGCAGTGACGGATCATAAACCGGTCTGCCTTTATCGTCCCTGCTGTTTGCGAAAACGGACTTCTGTTTCTTAAGCCACTTCTCATGCTCATCGAAACCTCTTAACGTCAACATAATATGTGCATGAGGATTACCGTCGCCTTTGTCGTGCAACGCCCAATCAGCGATCATGCCTTCGCTTACGAAGTTGTCCTGAATGAAACTCCTGACACATTCGATCTGTTCTTCGCGACTCATCTCGGCAGGCAGGGCAACTTCGATCTCACGGGCGAACTGAGCGTCAGATCTTTTCTCGATCTGCTGCACCTCGTTCCACAAAACTTCGCGGTTCTTATAACGCTCAGGAGCATTGGGAGGAAGCATGATCTCGCAAAGGATAACGCCGCCCTTGCGGGTGAAGTCGTGCGTAATGCCGGTCTCGTCGTTATATAACTTCTCGCCGGATCTGTAAGCGGCAGAAGCTACGGCGGATCTGCCACCCGCACGACTGATGATTTTTATCGAGCAATGATATATTGCCATCTTCCGTTTCTCCTTTCACTGCGAGATAAAACGCTGCCTGCAAGGCTCCATCCAAGTGAAACTTGGTCTAGGTCAAGGAGCGAAGCGTCCTTGTGGGTTTCCAAGAGGGCAAAGCCCTTTGGTGCCGTCTGCATAAGACCCCTCGGAGAGCGCACTGTAATGTGGGCCCCGCCCACATATAAGTGCGCCCTTAACAAGTTAAGGGATAGGGGGAAGTTCTCCTTAACCTTCAGCATTGTTGTCACCTGAGACTTTTGTATCGTTCATCGCCTTTGTGAAATACTTGCCGTTTGCTTCCTGCTTCTTAAGAAAATTCAGGAGTCGAATCTTGTCTTCATCAGCGGTCGGTCTTCCCAAAACCGACTCAATGATTCCGCCGAGTTCGATCAGTCGCTTTGTGCGTTTCTTGCGTTCTTCTTCCTTCTGCTTCTGCTCCAAGGCCTTCTTTTGAGCCTCAAGCTGTTCCATCTTCTTCGCGAGCTCATCGATACGCTCAACATATGTTCTCTGTGCCATTTTTCTCACCTCCCTTCGTATGAACTTTCAATGATCTGAAGTATCGTTAAGAGCCTTTCGGCATCCATCGGATCGAGCTCTTCAAGGTGCGGGTTTTTATCGATCTTCTTGGTTAATTCCTTAACCGTATCTTTAATAACGGAGAAGGAACGGATGTTGCCTTTGACAAGGATCTTTTGGTATAGGCAGCTCTGGATGAAGAACGTTGAACTCTTCATCCCGGTTACTGCAAGCCTTGCCTCGATCAATTCTCTTTCCTTCGGTGTCACCCGAAAATACTTAATCACATTTCTGTACCTGTTGTGTTCGTTCTTTTTCTTCTTAGGTTTCTTTGTCTTAACCTCAACGTTTCCGTAATACTTGCCCATCTGTTAGTCCTCCTGTGATGTGATAAATGTGTCATTTAACTTGTCTGCCATGTTGCGTTGTACCGACGGATAAAGGTGTGAATACCGCTCCGTGACAGTGCTGCATTCGTGTCCGAGTCTTTCTGCAATCTGTATCGGGGAATACCCGAGTTCGATTAGGAGTGCACAACTCGAGTGTCTCAAGTCGTGTATCCTGATTCGCTTTACACCTGCCGCTTTCGATCCCCTATTCATTTCGGAATGGAGATAATGTTTACTGACCGGAAATAGACGGCTGTCAGGTGTGATCCTATATATCGACTCAAAGTAATCCTGCATCTCATCACAGAGAAACTGCGAAAGTTCGATTGTACGGTTGCTCTTCTCAGTCTTTGGAGATGTGATCATCTCCTCACCGTTTACGACCTGATAAGTTTTGTTGATACGGAGAGTTCTCTTCTCGAGATCGAAATCCGCTCTTGTAAGAGCGAGCAGTTCACCTTCACGGATGCCCGTCCAGAACAGAATCTGGAAACAGTAATATGACATCGGCTTGTCCTTAATGATATCCGCAAACTTCAGATATTCATCCTTCGTCCAGAAGAGCATTTCCTGTGCTTCCGATTTGCCCAGTTTCCTATGTGCATAACACGGATTCTTCGGAAGATCGTAATACTTGACTGCGTGATTGAAAATCGCGGTAAGCTGGTTGTTGATCGTCCTAAGATACGTATCGGCATATCCCTTACCATCAGCATCGCGCTTTTTAAGAAGCTCATTTTGCCACTGAAGGATATGTGTTGATGTGATCTCCGCAAGGCTGAGATTTTGAAAGTAAGGTCTGATGTGCATCTCTATGAGCTGCGTCTTATTAGCAAGGGTGCTTTTCTTAAGCTGGGGCTTTACATCTTCCATATAGATATCGATAAAGGAGCCGAAGCTCATATTGATATCTTTGGATTTCTTGGCTAAGAAGATGTGCTCATACTCAAGGGCTTCTTTCCTTGTATCGAAGCCTCTCTTAACGTGTCTTTTGCGTTCGCCGGTCCAGTCGGTGTAGTAGCAGGAAACTTTCCATTTCCTGCCGTCATATCCGTTACCGTTATCTTTTGATACTGCCATCTTTAACCATCCCCTCTCAAGCAGGCCTCTTCGTACCAAATGCGGTTTACCTTCCCCGCGACGACTATCGCCTTGGGGTGTTCTTTCTTAAGTGCTTCATTAAGCTCTTTGATCACGTCGTACGCCTTTGCTCTGGATACGCCGAGATCAAACATTACTGTGTCTACTCCTATAAAAAGGGGTTCTTTTTCTTTATTCATTGTTTTCTCCTTCCTGTCCGTCCTGTTAACAGACATATTTTTGTATCGGTTGGATGAATAATACACCCTCGAAAATTGTCTGTCAATGCTTTTAGTCATATTTTTGTGTCTGTTTTAATCAATCTGGTCTTCCTATTTAGGTCTGATGTGGTATAATGAGGACATGATTTCTACACAAACGAGGTGCTTTCGGATATGAAATTAGGTAACAAGATCAGGAAATACAGGCAGCTCCACGATATGTCCCAGAAAGAACTGGGAATGAAGGTCGGATTCTCTGCTGCTACAGCCGATTCGAGGATGAGAAAGTATGAGAGCGATGCTATGGCTCCTAAGGCGGATATCCGAGCAAAGATCGCTGAAGCCCTGAATATAGATCTTGAAGCAATCTCTGATGTGGAGATATCTTCCTTTGCAGACATAATGTATGTTCTTTTCGAATTGGAAGAGAAATATGGTCTTAAGATTGAAAAGAAAGATGGTAAGACATCCATAGTCTTCGACGATTCCGACAGGGATCTGGAAACGTTAATCAGCTTCCTGACAGCATGGAAAGACAAGAAGGATGCTTTATCGGACGATCCGAAAGATGTGCATGATTATGAAATATGGAAGTCTCACTTCGTAACTGATATTAATGATTACTATGCTAAAAAAGAGGAAGAGATAAGCAGTTTCTATAAGAAATCAGTATCTTCTTACAAGGGCTCTTATTCGAAGACGACTTCCGATGTCGTAAGACTCCTGAGAAAGATAGTAGAATCCGGGTTCTCTCTTTCTACAAGGACAAAGCATATATCTCAGGGAGTGCTTGCTAACGGATTCACATTCAAGGTTAATGAACTCCTGAATCCGCCGACAGATGAAGCAAAGAAGTTGTTTGCACAATTCCTCGCTGAGTTTATGTATTGGGAGAAGCTCGGCGCAAAGACATACACCGACATGCAGATGCCGGACGGATCTTTCTCTATTACATATTATGTAGAGGTAAGTTCCTTCAGTGTGATCGTTAATCTCATTAATGACTTTATAAGACATTATGAGAGCAGAGAAGGTCAGAGCGAGTATTCACTCGATGCTTTTGAGGAAGGATTTGAATCCGACCTTAAGACATACTGCAACGACATAAAAGACGAAATCAAATTATTCTCCCACTGACCTCAAGTCCAAATCTTGGGAACATTTTGGGAACATAAAAAAGTGAAAGCCCCGTAGATTGGGGCTTTCCAAGGTTTATAGATTATTCAAGCTCTATCGTCGCCGGCGGCTTTCCCGTGCAGTCATAAAGCACTCGATTGATACCCTTGACTTCATTAACTATGCGCGAGGATACTCTGCCGATCAGACTCCAGGGCAGTTCTGCAAATTCGGCTGTCATAAAGTCCGTGGTAGTCACGGCGCGGATGACGCATGCATAGTCGTACGTTCTCTCGTCGCCCATGCAGCCGACTGAACGCATGTTTGTGAGGGCTGCGAAGAACTGATTTGCCACCTTATCGAATCCGGCTCTGGCCATTTCCTGGCGGAAGATGTAATCTGCGTCCTGGACGAGCTTCACCTTCTGCTCTGTGACTTCGCCTATGATACGGATCGCCAGGCCGGGGCCGGGGAACGGCTGTCTGAATACAAGGTTCTCGGGAATGCCGAGTTCCAGTCCTGCCTTTCGTACTTCGTCCTTGAACAGAAGTCGGAGAGGTTCGATTATCTCCTTGAAATCAACGTAGTCCGGAAGACCTCCGACATTGTGGTGTGACTTGATGACCGCACTCTTGCCGAGGCCGGACTCGATGACGTCCGGATATATCGTGCCCTGTACAAGGAAGTCCACTGCACCGATCTTCTTGGCTTCTTCTTCGAAGACACGGATGAATTCCTCTCCGATGATCTTGCGCTTCGCCTCCGGCTCATCAACGCCAGCCAGCTTGTCGTAGAATCGTTGCTGTGCATTTACTCTGATGAAGTTAAGATCGTAAGGACCTTCCTGGCCGAATACTGCTTCGACTTCATCACCTTCATTCTTACGGAGAAGTCCGTGATCGACGAATACGCAGGTAAGCTGCTTGCCGACTGCTTTCGACAGGAGGACTGCGGCTACGGAAGAATCAACGCCTCCTGACAGAGCGCAGAGAACTCGGCCGGAACCGACCCTTGCACGTATATCTCTTATGGATGTCTCAACGAAAGAATCCATCTTCCAGTCACACTTGCATCCGCAGGCACGCTTGAGGAAATTCTCCAGCATCTTCATGCCTTCCACAGTGTGTGACACCTCGGGATGGAACTGAACGCAGTAGAGTTTTTTGTCTTCGTTCTGGGCTGCTGCCACAGGACATACAGACGTCTTTGCCGTAACGGTGAATCCGGGGGCGGCTTCTGCGATATACACTGTGTGGCTCATCCAGCAAACTGTCCTATCCGATACACCTTTGAATAAAGTCGTACTGCTGTCGACTTCAACATCCGTATGGCCATATTCCCTTACCTCAGCCTTCTTGACAGTACCGCCGAGAAGGTAGTTCATGAGCTGTGCACCATAGCAGATGCCGAGGACCGGGATGCCGAGATCAAAGAGCTCGGGATCACATTTCGGGCTGTCTTCATCGTAAACGGATGCGGGGCCTCCGGTAAGGATAATACCGGTCGGGTTCATCTCCCTTATCTTATCGATAGGCGTATCGGAAGAGATCACTTCGCTGTATACCGACAGTTCTCTTACCCTTCTGGCGATCAGCTGGTTATACTGACCTCCGAAATCCATAACAAGAATACTCTCTCTCATTATCTGTATCCTCCAAAAAATGATCAGCACCATTCAGTGAATGATGCTGACTTAACTGATCTTATCTGTAGATGATCTCTTCTCTCTTCGGTCCGGTGGATACGATCGAGATATGAACTCCTAACTCCTTCTCAACAAACAGAACGTAGTCCTGTGCTTCCTTGGGGAGCTTATCAAAATCAGTGATGCCCCTGATGTCGCACTTCCAGCCGGGAAGCTTTGTAAGTACCGGCTTAGCTCTGTCGATCTTTGTGGGATTGGGGAAATCCTTCGTGATCTCACCGTCGATATCGTAAGCAACGCAGACAGGGATCTCATCAAGGTAACCGAGGCAGTCCATGACAGTAAAGGCAACCTCTGTTGCACCCTGAACGCGGCAGCCGTAGCGTGAAGCTACTGCGTCGAACCAGCCTACTCTTCTCGGTCTTCCTGTCGTGGCACCATACTCTCCCTTGTCGCCGCCTCTCTTACGGAGCTCCTCTGCCTCAACGGGATCCAGGATCTCGCTGACAAATGCACCTGCACCTACTGCAGAAGAATATGCCTTGACTACTGTCACAATATCCTTGATCTCATAGGGCGGGATACCTGCACCGATCGCACCATATCCTGCCAGCGTTGATGAAGATGTAACCATGGGGTAGATGCCGTGATCCGGATCCTTCATGGAACCAAGCTGGCCTTCAAGAAGGATCTTCTTGCCTGACTTGACCGCATCGTACAGGAAGCTCTGAGTATCCCTCACGAAAGGCTTGATCATCTCGGCATAACCGAGCAATGTGTTGTAGAGTTCATCGACATCGAGCTTCTCCTTGTGATAGAGATTCTCGATAAGTATATTCTTCACTTCGAGCACTCTCTCAAGCTTCTCTCTAAGTGCTTCCTTCTCGAAGAGTTCACAGACCTGGAAACCGATCTTCGCATACTTGTCTGAATAGAAAGGAGCGATACCTGACTTCGTCGATCCGAATGCCTTGCCTCCGAGCCTCTCTTCCTCAAGCTGATCGAACAGGATGTGATAAGGCATAACGATCTGAGCCCTGTCTGATACATAAAGAGTGGGTTCGATCCCCTTGCTCTTCAGATCGTTATACTCTTCGATGAACTTGGGAATGTTGAGGGCAACACCGTTGCCGATGATGTTAACTATATTCTTGTGGCAAACACCTGAAGGCATGAGATGCAGAGCAAATCTGCCATATTCATTGATGATCGTGTGACCTGCATTGGCACCACCCTGGAACCTGATGACTATATCAGATTCACCGGCGAGGAGATCCGTGATCTTGCCCTTACCTTCGTCACCCCAGTTTGCACCGACAATTGCCTTAACCATATATCTGCCTCCGTATAGACTTTTATAACGGGACAAATTATAGCACATAAATATATATTAAATAAACAGTAAACTTACGCGGGGACGCAAATAACAAGCCTTCTGAAACCCTTGCCAAGTTCAGTGGCGCATGATACGAGCGTGAGCTGCTCACTGTCGGACGCACCGGATACGATGTTGTTGACGAGCTTTTTGGGAGAGCAGAACTTTACTTCCTTCACCTTGTAATCAAGCTTTGTGCCGTCCTGCTTAACAAAAGACACCTTGTCTCCCTTCCTGACTTCAGATAGTCTGTAAAACATCGTCGAAGTATGTCTGTTCCTGTGGCCGAGGATCGTGGAATTGCCTTCCTCTCCGGGCATGACGGAATACTCATAATGACCTAACCCGTACCTGAGCGCGACTCTTGTTGCAACGCTCCAGCACGGAAGGCTCAGGTCGATCTTATCTATCTTGAGCACGCCTATGCATGTAAGCTCGATATTCTTCGGAAGCTTGGCATCGTTCTTCTCCACCTCTTCCTCAAGTTCCGTAAGCTCCTCATCGTCTACGAAATAATCATAGCTCTCCCCTGCCACTTCATTGCCATCCCTCGGCACCACGATCGTCATCGGAGTAGTCTCATGATTGACAGAATTCTCACTGATGAGTGACTCGATGCTCGTCAGTGCATCCTCGGTCACCTGCATCCTTCTCCAGCTCCTTATCGGATCTATGAGCAGGAATATCACACCGGTAACAAAGAACAGACCGGCCACGATGAGTAGGATGACCGTGACCTTATTTCTCTTTTTTTTGCCGTTTTTGTTGTCAATATTGGTGTATTCCATAAAAAAGTCCTCGAAAAGTTATATAAATTATATACTCTTTTTGTGCTATCATATACCCGATTTTTTCTTTTTCAGAGGTGTTTTGGCATGAATTCCGATTTGTGGGACAAGTCATTGAAGATAATGGCTCTCGATAAGAGGATCGAGCAGACCGTTTATGATTCTATACTGTCTAAGTCGAAGCAGGTGCATTTTGATGATGGCGTCCTTGTCATTGCTGCAAGGGATGATTTTTCCCTCAATATCATCAAGAATGAGAACCTCATACCGGTGATCAATGAAGCAGTCGACCATGTTAATGAAGGACCGGTGACTGTCAAGTTCATCAAGGCAGGAGATGAGAATTCACTCCGCTCTTCTGTTATCTCAAGCAAGAAGGTCATTGCCAACAGCAATAACATGAATTCGGGATCGAAGCTGACTGATGAGTATACTTTCGAGAATTTTATTGTAGGAGACTGCAACAGGTTTGCACATGCGTCAGCCGTGTCCGTTGCTAACAATCCCGGTTCAAGGCAGCGCAATCCTTTCTATCTGTGGGGCAATTCCGGACTCGGCAAGACTCACCTTATGAAAGCCATAGGTTATGCGATCCAGAATAAGTTCAAGAATAAGATCGTCTTATATACGACCTGTGAGGAATTCACGAGCGCTTTCGTACAGTGCAGGATGAGCAATGATTATGACTCCTTCCGCAATAAGTACAGGAATGTTGATGTGCTCATGATCGATGACATACAGTTTCTTATCGGTAAGAAGGAGACAATAAACGAATTCTTCAACACATTTGAGACACTTGTCAATTCAGGCAAGCAGATCATCATATCCAGTGATAAGGCTCCAAACAACCTGATAGATTTTGATGCACGTCTCACCTCGAGATTCCAGAACGGCATCCTCATGGATATCCAGCCGCCGGATTTTGAGACAAGGAAAGCGATCTTCCTGAGCAAGGCTGCAAATGATGATCTTACCCTGAGCGAAGACATCACTGATTATGTATGTGAGAATATCACGACTAACATAAGGGAGCTTAACGGTGCTTATAACACCATATCTTCCTATGTTTCACTGTCGAACGGAGTGATCGATATCGAGATAGTAAAAAACCTTCTCTCCTCTATCATATCTCCCAACAAGAAGAAGTATGTGACGCCTGACATGATAATAAATGCCGTATCAAGATACTATGATGTATCAGTTGATAACATGAAGTCAACGAAGCGTAATGCCGGCATAGCAAATGCCAGGAGCGTTGCCATGTATCTGATGAGGGATATATTAGATCTCACTCTTGAGAATATCGGCTCTTATTTTGGCAACCGTAAGCACACTACTGTCATCAACAGCATCAATAATGTTGATGAAAACAAAGATCTCAAGAAGGAAGCTGAAGACATCAAGAAGAGGATCAATGAATAATGAACATTTTTATGTTCATAAGTTCAAAAGTCAGTGTCGGCAGATTGTAGACAATTATTGCATGTTTATAACTGACAAGTTTTGAATATCAAAATATCTGGTTATAAACATACATTTAACACTGTTACATTCTTGTATTTACTGCCTCTTCACGGGTTTTGAATATTTTCTACATCAATACAGAGACTAATACAAAATCATAGATAAAAAACTAAGGATAAATCAGTTTTTGGCCAGTATTCCGCCTTTATTTTAATTATAAAAAGTAGTATAATTTTTAAGAAAATTTTGTTAACAATTCGAAAGGAATCAGCATATTATGAAGTTCTTCTGTAAAAAGTCAGATCTAAGCGAAGCAATCTCAGTAGTTATGAAGGCTATCAACCGTAACTCCACCGTTAAGATACTGGACGGTATCCTTATCGAGACCGGAGAGAATAAGATCAAGCTCACAGGTTATGATCTTGAGACGGGTATTGAAGCTGAGGTGATCGCTGATGTATTTGAAGAAGGATCAGTAGTAATAGAATCGAAGATCTTCAACGATATCATCAGGAAGCTCCCTGAGGAGAATATCGATATCAAGGTTGATGATAAGTATCAGCTGTCCATCGAGAGCGGATCAGTTAACTTCAAGATCAAGGGTCTTGATGGTGAGCCTTATCCCAAGATCCCTTCCGTAGATACGGATAACAAGATCGTGATAAGCCAGAAGCTCCTCAAGAACATGATCAATCATACGAGCTTTGCAGTATCCAATGATGCTACAAGACCTAAGCTCACGGGACTCAATCTTATCTCTGACGGTAAGAACCTGACACTTGTTGCAATCGACGGATTCAGGATGGCTCTGAACCGTGAGGAGATGGGAGATGACTTTCCTCTCATGAACTACATCATCCCCGGCAAGTCAATGAATGAGTTGTCCAAGATCCTTAACGACGATGATACTGAAGTAGTCGTTTATCATTCAAGCAACCAGATCCTGTTCGATATAGGTGATGTAAGACTCATCTCAAGACTCATCCAGGGTGATTTTGTTAATTTTGAATCTATCATAGTCAAGAACCCTGTTACAGTTATGACCATCGACCGTAAGAAGCTTGCAGATTCCATAGATCGTGCTGCCCTTCTTATCATGGCTGATGAGAGAAGGTGTCCGGTAAGCCTGTCCATGCCTGATGAGACAACACTCGTAGTATCTTCCAACACTGAGACAGGTACACATAAGGAAGATATCGATATTACGGTAACCGGTGATCTTATCGACATCGACTTTAATTCCAAGTATCTGATCGATGCACTGAAGAATATCGATGATGATAAAATCTGCATCGAATTCAACGGATCACAGGGACCTTGTATAATCAAGCCTGTTGAAGGCGAGAAGTATATCTACCTCATCCTTCCTATCAGAAGATGATACGGTCTTTATGATCATAAAAAGGCTCAGGATAAATAATTTCAGGAATTACGGAAGGCTCGATATTGATGTCGGGCCTTCTGTCAATATTGTCTACGGCAGCAACGGTGAAGGTAAGACCAATCTCATAGAGTCGATATACACCGCTTCATCTGTTACATCACATAAGACCAACAAGGATAAGAACCTGATAAAGTTCGGTGAGGAGGGTTTTGAGATAATCCTCAATATGACTGACGATGATGATACTGACATAGAGCTGATAGACAGGACTTACATCAAGGGAGATACCACAAAGAGAGAATTATTCTGCAATAATGAGAAGATCCCAAAGATAGCCGATTATCTGGGAATTTGTAACACTGTTATTTTCGCGCCGGAAGACTTGAATATCATAAAAGGAGCCCCGGCGGAGCGCCGCAAGTTCCTTAATGTGATGATGAGCAAGGTCTCCCCTTCTTACTATAACATCCTCAGCGTTACGAACAGGCTCATAGGACAGAAGAACGAGACTCTGAAGAATGCCAGAAATGATAAGTCTGACCTGGACACGAAGCTTGATTACTGGGACTTCTCACTGGCTGACAAGTCTGCCGAGTTGATAATCAACAGATACAGGTATGTGAACCTACTGAATGACATTGCCGGAGAGTATCACAAGTCTATTTCGGGGGGCAAGGAAGTGCTCAAGATCAGGTATGTGACCATATCAGGCTGTATTGAGCTCATAGAGGCGTTTCTTAAGAATAACAGTAATACTGACGGGTTTATATCACGGGGACTAAACAGGGGCGATTTTGAGGCTCTGAAGGGCATATTGTCTGAACACATACTTAATAAGTTCAGATCAGCCCGTAAATATGACATCGAGAAAGGGATCTCATCGGTCGGTATCAAGAAGGACGACATTGAGATATATCTGAATGATAATCTCACCAGGATATACTCATCACAGGGCCAGCAAAGGTCTGCAGCACTGTCCCTGAAGCTTTCAGAACTTGAGATAATACGCAGGTTCGTAAGGTCCACGCCGGTGCTGCTCCTGGATGATGTTTTCTCGGAGCTGGACATGAACCGCAGGGTGAGCCTTATATCCGCAATACGTGGAACACAGATCTTCATTACATGCACTGACAAGGACTATATAGCAAATGAGATTGCATCCCTTACTGATAATACGGATGATGTGAGGTATTTTCACATAAAATCAGGCTCGGTAGAGTGATTTCTTAATCAATTCTCCTATATATTATAATAAGCATATTATGATATAATCATGTGTGAGGTATTAGAGCCTATAAAATTTGGAGATCTGATAATGTACATTCATCTTGGAGCCGACATCATGGTCCTTAAGAGATCAGTCATATCCGTGATCAATCTCGAAGAGGTCCCCCCTTCCGGCAGGATCGTTACGGAATTCATCAACCGGGAGGATGAGATAGGACGTCTTCAGTATATTTCAGATGAAGTACCCAAATCAGTCGTTGTTACGGATGAAGGAACCTTCGTAACATCAATATCTGCGCAGGTTTTGGCCAAAAGGCTTGCTGAGATTTAACAGTGTTAAAATGCCTCATTTTTGTATAAAATAAAATAATTTTGATAAATAGGAGTAAATTGACATGGCTGACAATGACGAGAACAAGATCAACAGCACAGGTGAAGTAGATCTTTACTTCCAGCCTGTAGAGGAAGGCGATCCTGATGAGCTCAGGAACCTGGCTGAGAACCCCAGAGCCCTGACAGAGGACTTTGGCGAAGAGAAGATGTCTGATGTACTGGCAGCATCTGAAGGACAGGATGAGTTCGATACCAATAACGACAGTTCCTATGATGAAGATGATATCCAGGTACTTGAAGGTCTTGAAGCTGTACGTAAGAGACCGGGTATGTATATTGGTGATACAACTCAGAGAGGTCTCCACCACCTCGTCTATGAGATCGTGGCAAATTCTGTTGACGAAGCACTTGCAGGAAGATGCGACCTCATTACGGTAACTCTTGAGAAGGATGGATCCGTAACGGTTGTTGACAATGGTTCAGGAATCCCGGTAGGTATCCATCCCAAGCAGGGTATCCCTACGGTAGAAGTCGTTCATACCGTGCTCCATGCAGGCGGTAAGTTCGGCGGCGGCGCATACAGTATCTCAGGCGGACTTCACGGCGTAGGTGCATCTGTTGTTAATGCACTTGCCGATCATATGAAGGTCCAGGTCAAGCGTGAAGGTAAGATACATGAGATCGAGTTCGAGAAGGGAATTACGACAGTACCACTTCATGTTATCGGAGAATGTGACGTAAATGATACGGGAACGACGACGAATTTCATTCCTGACGGTTCGATCTTCCCTGAGACAAGATTTGATTTTGATTCAATGATCACACGTTACCGCGAGATGGCATTCCTTAATAAGGAAGTCACGATCGATCTGTGTGATGACCGTGGCGAGGAGCCTATAAAGAAGCATCTCCATTATGACGGAGGTATCATCTCATTTGTCGAGTATCTCAACAAGGATAAGGAAGTTATCAATACTCCTCCTATCTATTTCGCTACAAAATCAGAGTCCGGTGATTGTTTTGTAGAGATCGCGATCCAGTACAACGTATCTTATCAGGAGCGTGTATACACATATGCAAATAATATCGCCACGCCTGAGGGCGGTACGCATCTTATCGGCTTCAGGACTGCAATGACTCGTGTCATCAACGACTATGCACGTAAGTATAAATTTCTCAAGGATAACGATGCCAAGCTCCAGGGTGAGGATACAAGAGAAGGTCTGTCAGCGATAATCTCAGTTAAGCTCCCTGATCCCCAGTTCGAAGGACAGACGAAGAGTAAGCTCGGTAATGCAGAGATCAGACCCATGGTCGAGAAGGCTATAAGCGACAAGCTTGCCACTTATCTTGAAGAGCATCCGGATATCTCCAAGATGATCCTTGATAAGTGTCTCTCAGCTTCAAGAGCACGTGATGCTGCCAAGAAGGCAAGAGAGATGACGAGACGTAAGACAGTATTCGAGAGTAATGCCCTTCCCGGCAAACTGTCTGACTGCCAGTCTAATGAAGCTGAGTTCTGTGAGATCTTCATAGTCGAGGGTGACTCTGCAGGCGGATCTGCCAAGCAGGGAAGAGAACGTAAATATCAGGCGATCCTGCCTCTCTGGGGCAAGATGCTCAATGTTGAGAAGTCCAGGATCGATAAGGTATATTCCAATGAGAAGCTCCAGCCTGTTGTAATGGCATTGGGTGCTGGTATTGGTGATGACTTTGATGTGACAAAGCTCAGATATCATAAGTGCATCATCATGGCAGATGCCGATGTCGACGGTTCTCACATCAGAACACTTCTCCTGACATTCTTCTTCCGTTATATGAGACCTCTTGTGGAGGGTGGATATGTATATATTGCTTGTCCGCCTCTGTATAAGGTTTATAAGGGAGACGAAGCATATTATGCTTATGATGACGAGGAAGTTAACAAGATCAAGGAAGAGAAGGGTTGGGACAAACCTTCCATCCAGCGATTCAAGGGTCTCGGTGAGATGAGCTCTGAGCAGCTCTGGGATACTACAATGAATCCTGCAACGCGTAAGCTCCTCAAAGTATCGCTTGCTGATGCTCAGGCAGCTGATGAGACATTCTCATTGCTCATGGGCGATCAGGTTGAACCCCGTAAGCTGTTCATTCAGGAGAATGCTAAACTTGCTAATATTGATAACTGATATTTGTTGATAAGTTTTAATTGCTTGACGCCACGGTTTAATGCCGTGGCGTTTTCAATTACATCTGTTCCACGTGGAACAATCTTTGTTATGATCTGAATGAACTCATTAATTGTTCCACGTGGAACAATTAATGTTATATTAATGAAATATATTATTTAATAGAAATGATGTAAAATTATAGTATCTATAAAGAAAACAGGAGAAACTTATGACAAAGGTAATTGCAATAGTAAATCAAAAGGGAGGAGTAGGTAAGACAACGACAGCAGTCAATCTTGCTGCATTTATCGGCAAGAAACGTAAGAAAGTCCTTCTTGTCGACCTCGATCCCCAGGGGAACGCCACAAGTGGCCTTGGTATCGACAAGGGAGAGTTGGAGTCAACAACGTATGACATGCTGGTTAATGATGTAGCTGCTGAGGAAGTGGTTGTAGAGTCAACAGCATTAAATGTTGACATGATCCCTACTAACATCAATCTAGCCGGTGCAGAAGTTGAACTCGTCAGTGCAATGTCACGCGAGCAGATCCTCAAGAACGCTTTGAAGGATATCAAAGACAATTATGATTATGTAATAATCGATTGTCCTCCTTCACTTGGGCTTCTGACGATCAATGCACTGACAGCATGTGAAGATGTTATAGTACCAATCCAGGGTGAGTATTATGCTCTTGAGGGACTCACACAGCTGATCGATACGATCAATATCGTCAAGAAGAAACTCAATCCTGACATCAGCATTGGCGGTGTAGTCCTTACCATGTTCAATATGAGAACGCAGCTCTCCAGACAGGTCAAGGAGGACGTTGAAGAGTACTTTGGCAAGAAGGTCTTCAAGACTCTTGTACCAAGAAATGTCAGGCTCGCTGAGGCACCCAGTTATGGTATGTCCATCTATGACTATGATAAGAATTCCAAGGGCTCCAAGGCCTATGAGGCACTGGCAAACGAAGTAATCAAACGCTTGAAATAACATAGATACACATCTATATAACGAGAGGAGAATAACATGGCAAGACCTGCAAAGAATACAACAAGAAATACAGCTAAGACACCAGTCAAGAAGACAGCAAAAGGATTAGGCAAGGGTTTAAGCGCTTTGCTTCCTACGGATGGTATTCCTGAGAATAAGACCGACTCTGTGATCGAACTCAAGATCAACGATATCTCACCTAATACTGATCAGCCGCGTAAGGATTTCGACGAGGAGAGGCTGAATGAACTCGCTGCTTCCATCAAAGAGAATGGTGTTATACAGCCCATAATCGTGCAGCGCAGGGATAAGGGATACCGCATAGTTGCAGGTGAGAGGCGTTGGAGAGCTTCGCGTCTTGCAGGCCTCAAGGTAATACCTGCGATCGTCAGGGATCTCACAGATCAGGAGACTATGGAGCAGGCGCTCATAGAGAACCTCCAGAGAGAAGATCTCAACCCCATTGAAGAGGCACTGGCAATGCAGGCGCTCCTTAATACACACAAGATGACACAGGAGCAGCTCGCCAAGAAATTGGGCAAGCCGAGAGCTACTATCGCCAATACAATAAGATTGACGAACATCAATGAATCGCTTATCGATTTTATCAGAAATGGTGAGCTCACTGCAGGTCATGCCAAGGCGATCCTGGCACTTAAGGATGAAGAAGACCAGCGCCGCGTAGCAGATGTAATCATGACTAAGGACATGAGTGTAAGGCAGGCTGAGGAGTATGTTAAGAAGTATATCTGGGCCAAGGAGAACAATGCTGAGCCTAAGGAGAAGAAGGAGATTGATCCTCAGGTCAAACTGAGCATTAAGGAAGTCGAGACGAGACTTAAGAAGAGCCTCGGTTCCCGTGTTAAGATCAAGATCACAGATCAGAATACCGGCAAGGGTAAGATCGTTATCGATTATAAGAATAATGAAGATCTTGACCGCCTCATCGGACTTATCGGTTGATATCATTGATAATAAAGCTGACAGAACCGCCATCTGCTGATGGCGGTTTTTGTTCTCCGTGGAACAATTTGTATTTTGTTGTTGAAAAATAACCTCTTATACAGTAAAATACAACGCGTACGTTTGACATGGAGCTGTATCGAAGTGGTCATAACGAGGCGGTCTTGAAAACCGTTTGTCCGCAAGGGCACGTGGGTTCGAATCCCACCGGCTCCGCCAGAAGGCCCGTAAACACTGCGTTTGTGGGCTTTTATTTTTCACGAATTTTCTGCTTTCTTGTAATTCATCCTATAAGTTCCGTAATCTTGGGGGTACATTCCTTGTTTTTGGGGGTACATTTACCCTCAAAATCGGGCAAGTTCGAACCCACCCAGTTTGTGCTGAAGTCTCTGTTAGGCAAGGAGAGACCATTCTCAAGCGCAATCGATGATGAGACCTTT
Source organism: Mageeibacillus sp. UBA4314 (assembly GCA_002394605.1). GTDB lineage: Bacteria > Bacillota > Clostridia > Saccharofermentanales > Saccharofermentanaceae > Saccharofermentans. The sequence goes on from DGUI01000052.1 coordinate 17,441, forward strand.
GCGGAATAGTCAAGATGACTGTAGACATTGGCTGTAGTGTAGAAGTCACTATGACCAAGCCACTCCTGGATACTCTTCAAGGGAACACCATTTGCAAGCAGAAGGCTCGCACAGCTGTGTCTCAGATCGTGAAAGCGAATCTTCCTTAGTCCATGGGAAGTGACAATTAATCCAATATGCAAAGACATATGAGCAGTTTTGAAATATAGAATGTTTGGGAATTAGTAATTTTTTCAAAGACACTGACAAAGCTCTATTATATAATTAAAGAATAGTTGACATGAAAGGAACAAAAGGCGATGCTTCCTACAGACAGACAGACAGACAGACAGACAGACAGACAGGATATCCTTCTGTAGATAAACCCTGGCTCAAGTACTATGACGAAGATAAGAGAGATTTTACTCTTCCGAGTTGCAGTGTTTATGATTATATGGCTAAAAATAACACTGACAATCTTGATTCTACAGCTCTCGATTATTTTGGGAAGAAATATAATTATAGACAATTGATTCAAGAAATCGATCGTTGTGCGGCAGCATTTCTTGCTATTGGAGTGAAGTGCGGTGATGTTGTAAGTTTTTGTAATCCAACTACCCCTGAAATCTATTTTGCTTTCTATGCACTTAATAAGATTGGCGCCATTGCCAATATGATTGATCCACGTACGAATGCATCAAGAATTGAACATTTTATCAATAGCACCAGTTCACGCATTGTATTTTATATTGATATAGCATATCCGAAACTTAAAGAATTATTAGCTGACGGGAAGATTGAAAAGGCGATTTGCATTTCTCCTAAGGACTCACTTCCGACACTGCTTAAATTCGGATATCAGTTAAAGAACAGGATACCTGCAGATAAGAAGGCTCCTCATAACGAGAAGTATTTGGACTGGAATCAGTTTATTTCCTTGGGCAAATCGAACAATAATCCAGAATCCTCTAAGAACGAAAATCCTCTCGGATTACCTGCAGGGATAATCTATACCAGTGGAACGACTGGCATCCCGAAAGGTGCTATCCTAACAAATAAAAACCTTCTTTCAATGGTGTATCAAAATGTTTGTGCAGATATGGGATGGGCTAAGAATGATAGGTTCTTAGGAATTATGCCTCCTTTTATTGCCTATGGGCTTGTTTGCGGCTTTTCCCTTCCTCTTTGCTTAGGTATGAGAGTAACTATTATTCCCAAGTTTGAAGCGGAGCAATTTGATTCATACATCCAAAAACATCAACCTCATCACATCATGGGAGTTCCATCATATGTTGAACGCCTGATGTATAGCGAGAAAATTCAGAAGATGGATTTAAGTTATCTTAAAACTGTCATAGTTGGTGGAGACAAAATGAATCCTGAAACTGAAGTATTAGTTAATGAGTTCTTAAAGGCTCATAACTCAAAATGTCGTGTAATTAAGGGATATGGTCTCACTGAGATGAGTTCTAATGCTGTATTTCCTCGATGCGATGAATGCAATAAGATAGGAAGTGTTGGTACTCCGTTGGTTGGTAATAATCTTAAGATAATTGATCCGCAAACCGGAACTGAACTTGGATACAATGAGGTAGGAGAAATATGTCTTACAGGACCGACATTGATAGATGGATATTGGGATAACGAAGAAGAAAATGAAAGGGTCTTTAAGATTGAAGATGGTATTCGTTGGATACACACCGGTGATCGAGGATATATAGATGAAGATGGCGTAGTCTTCTTTAGCGATCGTGTTAAAAGAATCATTGTTCGTAGTGATGGTCACAATGTTTGGCCATCTGACAGTGAGAGAATAATAGAAAAACATTCTTGTATAGAGAACTGCTGCGTTGTTGGAGCTACAGATAAAGAGGCAGGACAAGGTGAAATAGTTACTGCATTTATAGTGTTAAAACCGGATTGTGGTCTTTCACAGGAGAAGGTGATTGAGGAACTAAAGGAAGAGTGCCTAAAAAATCTACCTACAAGAGATGTTCCGCTACAGTATTTTGTTCGTGACAATTTGCCTTTATCTGGAGTGGGGAAGATTGATTATCGTGCACTTGAAGACATAGCTAACAGAAACGAACAGTAGTAAATAAGGTAGTGGTTGATTTCGTATTCTCTGACTTTAAAAATATGCCTCGCACGATGCGAGGCGTATTTATTGAACATAACGAAAGACAATTAATGCGACAGCGGTATAAATAACAGAGATTATTCTTATGATTTCTTCCACTCCCTGAAGATTTCAATATGGTCTTTATGCCATTGAGACTTGCGAAAGACGGAGTCAAAATCTTCTGTGCATAAGAAGAGTATGAGGTTCGATTTACATACATATCTAACATTACTTATGGTTACGTATCGGATCATTCCTTCATTGGTTCACTCACCAATTTGTTCCTTGCCGTAACCTATCATTTCCGATACATCCCTTATTCTGATTAGTTCAGGGTAATCTGCAAATTCTGATGTAAAATAAAACGCCATCCGCTTCATAAATACTACCGGGATAGTTGAAGGGGAAAGCCGTGTATTACTACGTCTGATTCTTGTAGCCCCGTTTGGGAATTGTGCCCCCGGATGTGCCCCCAAATAATTGATAAGATCCCGCTTAAAAAGGGTATATTTGTGAGTTGTTTTCGCTTGTATCACGCAAGGAATTTCTGTATCAAGAAGCTCTTTTGCGACTCTTTTACTGACGTGAACGAGCTTGCGGAATTGCTCCAAAGATAGTGTTTCAGGGACTTCATCCCAGTTGATGTTTTGAGTGTTCATATCGTTTTCCTTTGTGAGTAAGATTGAGATGAGTTGAGGATGTTACCGAATAAATGCCATTGCATTATGGTTGGCATTCGTAATCATTTATCTGACTGCTGTGGGTATATACAGATCTGAACATCCGTGGGTTATAGGAAACCGTTAATTACAAAAATGGGTACCTATATTATAATTAAGAGTGTACCCTTACGCATTTATTGGTCTAACGCTTGATATCGTGAAGCGTCACGGTAGGGGGAACTGTCCCATTATTGGACATACACCTGCGCTACAATAATGATGAGATAGTAGATGCGACGATATAAAAGTCGGGAAAGGATAATAATATGCTACCTGAAGAGTTGGCTCGTGAAAAGATAGACAAACAATTAAACAGAGCCGGTTGGGATATTGTTCTTCGTGATGAATATGTTCCCAACACAACATCTGCTGTCAAAGAAGCATTGATGAAGAAAAGGAATCCAGCAAAGAAAGTATCAAGACATTCGATTTGCTGAAGCATGGCATGGTCCGGCTCTATTAAGTGCTTTTGTTGATACGAAAAAGATAGCTTCAATTAGATGATTGACAAGGGAGCTTTGATGCGCAAGTGAGGTAATAACATATTATGAAAGATAACAACAATGATAAGAAAAAAGACGAATTATCAATAAGATCAAGTGCAGCTGAGTATCTTACTTATATTGCATCAACCGGGACCGATGGAGAAGATACCGGGATTGAGATGCGTTATGAGGATGAGAATATCTGGCTCACGCAGAAGCTTATGGCGCAGCTTTATGATGTTGATGTTCGTACGATCAATTATCATGTGAAGAAGATTTTTGCAGACAGCGAATTGCAGGAAAATTCAGTTATCCGAAAATTTCGGATAACTGCCCAAGATGGCAAATCATATAATGCAAATCACTATTCTCTCGAGATGATCATCGCAGTCGGATTTAAAGTGAATTCCGAGCGTGCTGTTCAGTTCCGCAAGTGGATCAATCAGATCGCCAAGGACTATACGATCAAAGGTTGGGTAATGGACTCTGAGAGGATCAAGCGTGGAACATTCCTGACGGATAAGTATTTTGATGAACAGCTTGAGCGTATCAGAGAGATACGCGCCAGTGAGAGACTCTTCTATCAGAAGATAACGGATATCTATGCAACATCTGTTGATTACGATAAGACTGCTGCCGCTACAAAGCGCTTCTATGCGACGGTACAGAATAAGATGCACTATGCCGTGCATGGTCATACGGCCGCAGAACTGATCGTCGAGAGGGCAGATCATACAAAGGAACACATGGGACTTACAACATGGTCTGATGCTCCCGACGGGAAGATCAAGAAAAGCGATGTCGTTATAGCAAAGAATTATCTTTCGCAAGAAGAGATGGGGCAGCTTAACCGAATGGTATCTGCATATCTTGATTATGCTGAGAATATGGCGGCTCGTCATATACCTCTTACAATGGCTGACTGGGAGACAAGGCTCAACCGTTTTATTGAGATGTTCGAGTACGGTCTTCTTAACGATGCCGGTAAAGTTACTGCGGAGATTGCAAAACTGCATGCCGAATCTGAGTTTGAGAAATACAGGGTAATCCAGGATAAGCTTTTCATGTCAGACTACGACAGATATATGCTTGAACTTGAAGAACAGCTGAAGCTTCAGGAGAAGAATAAGCCTACGGATGATAATGGTGATTCAGACAGAAACGGCCAGGAATAATTGACCCATTATCTGACCCATTATGAGATGAAACTAAAACCGAAATAGTGGACTGACCGGGATAAAACCCTCGATTTTGTGCTCTGAAATGGCCTAAAACGGGCTATTTGGAGCGGATGAGACAAAAACTATCAAGTTCGAATCCCACCGGCTCCGCCAATTTTAATGAAATTACCCCCTAAAGTTGAAAATCTTCGGGGGTTTTTCTTTGATTGACGCTAAAATACTCCCTGCTTTTGCAGCCCAACATGTGTACCAGGGGTGGCTATAATGGGTCGTTTTTGGCCGTTTTTTAGGCACTTTAGCTTCGATGAGAACGGGCAGATAGAGACATTAAGCTGATGAAGCGCGCGACATTCTCGATGTCGTTGACCATTTCGAGATAGTCAGGTATCAGATCCATCGACGGCTTTATAAACTTAATTCTCTTGGACTCAAATATCACTTGGTTACCTGCCCCTTTCGATACCGCCCGAAAAGGATCCCGTCGTCCACATACTTGTCCGCCTGGGAGACCCACATCGGGAACTCGCCCGTTGCAAGCGCCGTCTGTCCGTTGAGCATTCCTGTATGAAACGAAATGTGCCTGAACTGCCTGAGCACCAGCTCCATTCTCGTGTGTTCGCAGTTCTCGGGGCACTCGTAGAGCATTTCGTCGGTGAGGGAGTCGAGGTACGCGTATGTTTTCTGCTCGACCTTGTCGAGGTATTCCAGCAGCTGTTCGTCGGTCAGCACCACCGTTGCCGGCTTGTCGGGGTTGTCCAGCCCTTCCTCGTGGAACGGAGGCTCCTCGTAGACGCAGGGATTGATAAACCACTTGTCGGCGGAATGGAGCGCGTGATATGCCCAACGCCAGCAGGGCGCGCCGCAGCAAAGCGCATCGCGGTCATAGGTGCGGATCGACGTCCTGATGTTGAGGAAGTTCGGTTTTACCATGTCTTTGATTATCATGCAAAGTTCGTTCATTTTGTGTCTCCTTTTGTGAGTGAGGCTTTTGCAGCGTAAACGGGCGTATCATCCAGGTGGTAATCACCGACATACACATAGATTGAAACTACCCCCGTAAGTTGAAAAGTGATATACAGCTTACGGGGGTATTCTCATTCAAACATGTGCAGTTCATCTTTGATCCTGAACATCTTCACCTGATCGCCGGCTTTAGGTTCTTCTGCGGGCTTGAATTTCGCAAGGTAGTTTAAGTCAAGGTCCTCAAGTCCTTTTATCTTATAGCCCTTGTCTGTCTTTGTGATGACCTCGCCCGACAGGAATTCATAATCGCCTTTCCTGATCGATCCTGCTGTTGCAAAGATATTGTAGACTGCGTAGATCGGGAAGATAAGGATGAACAGATATGCGATCACCATCTTAAGGCTGTAGATGACAACATGCGCATATATGATGATAAGTGCGACGATGGTTATGGCGACTGCCAGAACGATCAGGGATGCGATAAATATCTTGACGCTTAAGCCCCTCTCGTTTGAAATGATCTTCTTCTCTTTGTCTTCCTCGACTGAGATCTTACTGATCATGCCGCTGTCCAGTGCTTCCCTGACTGCCCATTTTGTGTCTCTTGCCATTGCTTTTATGCCTCCCGTTTCTTAAACGGGAACAATTATAACATAAAAGAGCTCACACGGGCATATCCATGAATTCATCTATCGCCTTGAGGACAGGAACGGAATATTCTGCCTCGCCGAACAGCCACTGTTCATGCTGCATGTCAAATTCCCTGATATCAGGATCGTGGAAGTAACGCTTGTATCGCTTGAGATATTTCTCACCCATCTTATTTGCATAGATAAAGTGAGCTTTTGTATGTTCCACGCTTATGTCATCCTCAAGGTGCGTGAGGAGGTCTGTATAGTACTCATTGCGGATGGATTCCGGCTTGAACTGCGCGAAACATTCCATGAACTTATCTGCAACTTCGTCGCTCATCAGGAACATCTTCTTGAGCTTCTCTTTGGTCTTCATCTGCTTCTTCTCACTGCCTGTAAAACTGGTGAGGAGAGGGACCACGAGCTTGGACTGGAGCCAGGCTGCAAACCTTCCGCTCTGATCCAGATCAGGGCTGCCGAAGATCGCATGATCTATATGTATGTTGCGCCTCATTACGAGCTGTCCGACGAAGCTCGAACCGAGGGATGAACCGATGGCTCCGTCTACTTTTCCGTTATGGTTTGATCTGATGTAATCCTCGATCTTCTCCGTCACGGTGATCATATCGGGAAAGATATCATCACTTCCGTCAAATCCGTCGTAGTTCACGCAGATCAGATGATACTTCTCTGCCAGCTCATCAAGAACAGTGCAGAAGTTCGTCTGATAGTTACAGCATGTTCCGGGGAGGAGCATCATTGTCTTGCCGTTTTTGTTGCCGATCTCATCGTATGTCATATTATCATCACCTTCCGGTGATGTATTATAACACCTTTTCGCGAAGAATGTTAGTCTTTGCTAACTTAAATCTCTACAGCCACTTCTTAACCTTGAAGAATATGAGGCATCCCACAAATATCAATACGCACACTCCGATGACGATAGGGTATGCCACGGGGGATGCCAGTTCAGGCATGTGAACGAAGTTCATGCCGTACCAGCCGGTAATGAGCGTGAGCGGCATGAAGATACTTGTAACTACCGTCAGGATCGTCATTATCCTGTTCTGCTTCAGGTCGATCTGGGTCTGATTCAAGTCTCTGATCTGCGAAGTGTAATCTGCCAGCGACGATGTCATGTCGTGGAGCGTCTGAACTCTCTGGGATACTAAGTGAAAGTATCTGACATTATCATCAAGGAAGAACTCATTCTCGTTCTCTTCGAACTCCTGACTGAGATCCAGGAGCTGTGCGTAGTGCATCTTCAGGTCACGTAATTCACTTCTGATGTCACTTAATTCCCTGACCGGATCAGCAGCGCCCCCGCTTAATATCTCCTGCTCGATCTCATCAAGTCTCTTATCGTACTGCTCGATGATCTTGTAGTCCCTGTGGATGATGCTCTCGAGAAAATCATAGAGGAATCTCTCCAGGCAGGGATTGATGTATTTCTTGGTCTTGGCTATCTTGTCTATGATCCTTGAAGCAAAGCCTTCGTCGTCGATAAAAACGACGCCTTTCTCATCAAGTGCAAACGCGAAATTATGATTATGTCCTGATATATCCTTCCTGCTTGGAACAGAGAAGGTTCCCGTGAGAGAATCGATATTGACTTCAGCACGCGTATCAGTGATATCATCAGTATTTATGTCCCACTCGATGCCCATGTCGAATTTCCTGTTGGAGTTGATCCACTCCTCCGAACTGATGACGGCGATATACTGGAAATCAATGTTCTCGAAAGTCGTAGGCTCGAATTCTTCTATTCTCTCTCCGATCCTGTAGTACATATATGGACCAAACCTCCTGATCTGTTACTGTTATTATAGCATGATATAATAAAGGCAGTCATTGCAACAAAACGGCGAGGTATATGGATATGCATAAGTGGTACGATGAAGAATACGAATTCACCATAGAAGTCACGGGTTATCTCCACGGCGACAAGACCGAGCGGTACTGCCGCAACGGGGAAGAGATCGGTGACCGGTACACATGTACTTATGGCTGTCCCGTTAATAAAGACGGATACGGGATCTGTTCGAAGACTATGATGATGCTCTATCCGCTGATGGAGGCCGTCAGGAGCGGCGGAGACCTGGAGAATCTCGGAGGAGATGGCAAGTATACGAAGACTGTCGTATGCCCTGACGGATGTGTTATCTTCAGACTGACTGCAAAGCCACTGGGAAATGAGAACTTTCACAAGGGCGGATTCTATGATTACCCTGATCAGACTTAAGTTATGTCAGCCCTGGCCCATGATGGACGGGAGGTCTGACAGTTCCGCCCTGTAGCTGATGCCGCTGTCACGCCTTATAAGCACCATGACACCGCCCTTGGTGAAGGTGTCCTTCCATGATGTGCGGCACTCTCTTATATATGCCATGTCGTATTGGGAACCATATCCCATCTCTTGCATTATGATGGCAGCTCTTGACATGTCACTGCACAGTATGAGATCCGGTTCACCCATGCTCTTCCAGGAAGCGATGTCAGCTTCATTCGTGCTGTCCGGATTGGATGCGAATATGGCATATGTCACGCCTTCGTTGTTGAAGTTGAGAGGCTTTGCATCATTGAGGTACGGATTAACGGGGGTAGCTTCCCTGGTAACTGCCGTATTTTGTTCCACGGCATGAGTTCCGCTCTCATCTGCGGTAAGGTCCCACGTGGCAAACCACTTCCTGTCCTCAAGTGAGTTTTCTTCTATCCAGTTATACAGATCCCTCGATATCCAGTAAGGGTGGTTTATGTCGTTCACGGAAGCAAAGCATGTCCACATGATGCTTATCACGACGCCTACCGAACAGAATGCGCCGCCAAGCCATCTCATGAGATCTTTACGGGATGTTTCAGTCCCGGTATCTTTCCTGGTTGACAGCGATATCCAGGCCGCATATATACCTGTCATGAGGAACAGCCCGAAATGGTGCAGATAGATATAGAGGGCGCCGAAGATCATGAGCGTAAGGAACGGCAGGAAGATGTCAGGAAGAATGTCGCGCCTGACAAAGAAATATGCCAGAGCAGCCCACAAAAGGATGCTGATGACAGATGTGATCAGAAGCTGACCTGAGCTAAGTCCCGTGATGGCATCAGGACCATACGCGGTCATGGAGGTTATGCACAGTTCGGAAGGCAGCATCAGGATCTCCATCAGGAATGTCTTAAGGACAGGCTTGCTGCTGACCTCATCCATGCCCGCAGAATTGCCTGTAGGCCATATCATGAGCATGAGAAGTATTGCAGCTGCCAGGAGCGCCGCAAGGCATAATACCTGCTTATATGAGCGGAAAACGGCGCGCTTGCGGATGAGATCAATGACCCATGCTGCCGCAATGCCTCCGGTGATCGCGATCCCGAAAGTATCGGCAAGGCAGAGAAGGATCAGTGACAATAGTGTCCTGACGGGATGCTCACCGCGTGTCTTAAATGAATCAGCAGCGAGGAAGAGTGCGAGCGTCACGAGCATATAAGGTCTGGCGATGACTGCATACTGGTACATGAAGAAATATGTGAACGGCATGACAGCCTTGAAGGCGTTAGGGAAAGGTGACCGGAATAAGAATACTGCACAGGCAGAAGCAGATATGATGATGTTGACCGCCTTAAGACCGGTCTCGTACGGAACGCCGAGTTTGGTGGGGATGCTCAGTATCAGCCACCAGAGCGGGACGTGACCTTCAACGTGAGGGAGCTTAAAGAGCATGTCGGAATAGGAAGCATCACGTGCGATAAGCCACGACTGCGCCTCATCCAGCCACGGTTCATGGAAGACCGCGACAGCGGTACTTACCATCACGAACAATACGAGGACTGCCATGCCGGTCTTGCGCTCTGACAGCGAATTGAAGCCGGTAAACAATCCGGAAAACGGAAGCTTAGATCTTCCTGATCCTTCCACGGTATCCTCCTAACGTATTAGTTCTCCTTGAGTCTATCATTCTTTATTGACGTTTAGAAGCGTATAATGATCTTAATAGATACGTTAAAGGCGAGGATCCATATGGGCAGTTTTAATGTTGTTTTCGGTAATGAGGTAATATATAACGATCCTGAATACCAGATGATCATTCACCTTAATGTTGCAGGGAATGCAACTGTGACATGTGAAGAACGCGCAGGTGGTCCGGACGATGTTTTGTTCGTGAAGGATCTTATCACTGCACAGTTCCCGGAACAGTTCTCACTCCTGTCCGGGGAGAAGGTCCCGTATAGGGATCTTGTGTCACATAAAGACACCATAATCCGCGCTATCGCTGATGTGCTTAAGGAGAAGAATATCGTTCTGAATTCTTTTGCTTTTGTGAACATCGCTCCCAATGAGCGCAGCCAGCAGGCCATAAAAGACCGCGATAAGCTGAAGGCTTACGAAGCGATGAGCCAGGAAGATAAGAATAAGATGCTCGAGGATGCGATGAATAAGTACAAAGCAACTATGGGAGCAGTGGCTATGGGCGCTGCGGCTTCAGCGGCTTCTGCGGCTCCTACTGCGAAATTCTGCACCAATTGCGGAAGCAAGGCAGACGGAGGCAAGTTCTGTTCAAATTGCGGAAGTCCGTTGACGTTGTGAGGATATTTTGGGTCTTCTCTGAAAGCTTAGTCTGACCCTTCGTGTCATCAAAAGTGACAAGCAACCTTCAAAAAAGTGACACGACTTTCTGAATGATCCTACTCACCGCAAAAACGGGTTTTACTCTACAAAAATAGTAGAGTAAATTGAATATATCGGTGAGTCACCAAAAAACAGGGGGGTTACTCTACAAAAATTGTAGAGTAAATCCTAAATAACGGTGAGTTAGCAAAGGCTAACGCTTAAACCCGTTTCAGAATCCACCAGGGACACCTTTGCATCATTTGAGAAGCATCATTAATGAAGCTCCTGAAAAACCATCATTTCGTGGGTTCAGCAGGAGTCATTACATAAGCACCGTGCGTGCCGACATATTCAAATTTGTTCGGATCTGCCGTAGAGACGGAATTCTTATACCTGATCCCGTATTGGAGATTCTCCTCGTTTATTACATAAAATATCAGCAGTTCCGTACCGGGTTCGGGGGCTGTGTTGTCAGTGTAGAGGATCCTCATGAACGAGTCGTCGGAAAGCTCTATTGCAGTTCCGCCTTCTACCTGTTCCTTGCCGGTGACGACACCTCTCTCGTAGTACCATTCCTTGCCCGGGAATTGCTTATCTATGTAGTTCTCGGTCATGTAGTCATCTGTGATGTCAACTAAGTCAGGGTTGTTCCCGTTGATCTTCTCTACCAGCGGATTCCACTTGGTATCGACTTTGGTTCCTGCAGCATAGCCGCCGGCTGTATAGATCCCCAACCCTACGGCAACACCGATGAAAGCGAGTCCCATGAATATCGAGAATCCGATGGCAACAGGATGTGTTGTTACAGGCGACTTGATATTCTCCGGGTGCCCTGGGTCTATCCTGATGACAACGGTCTGACCGGGTTCGATGTCTGAATCCGCCTTGACAGGAAATTCATCATAGACAGCTTCATACTGTGTTCCTTCGTAAGAATACTTGAACAGGGGAGAAGTGTGTATGAATGTATGAACACGGTTATAGCCGTTTGAACTCTGGTCTCTTGATACATAGCGTACGTACCCTGCACATGTTGCCGTTATCTCATCCTTATATATCAGCTTGCCGGAGAATGCCTTGATGACAGTCACGATAAGGAGACCTAACCCCGATAATCCGAATACTATGACGAACAGGAGGATGAAGAACTCACCTGAGGAGAACCTTCCCCTGAAGATGATGAGCAGGATGATCATAAGTGAAGCAAGTGCCATAAAAAGACCTATGATCCTGTTCAGACCCGCCCTGCTCGTTGACTCGATCCTGTCGCCCTTGCCGGTGACCATGACAGATATCCCGACGACAAGGAAGATCGCGCAGGCAGCATAGCCGAAGATCAGGAGCTGCTTGAGGATAAGTGCAATGATAAGTCCCGCAAAGATGATAATGCCGGCTACAGCTCCTATGAGCATCTTCTTCCTCTTAGAGGCTGTCTCTTCCTCCGTAAGGTCTCCGGAAGGCTTGATGCCGTAGAACTGCTCGTCGATGTCACGGAAATCCGTAGTGAGCATCTTCCTGGTGAGTTCGTTGTATTTGTCTGTGATCTCACTGCGCTCTTCGCTGCTCAGTTCACGCGCTTCACTGAAATACCAGTGCGGATTATCCCTGTTGAATAACATAAAAACACCCCCATCCCATATCCTTAAGGTATTTTAACATACAAAAACCCCTTGCAAAAAGCCAAAATCGTGCTAAACTGCTAGTTACAGGCTTTGACGAAGAGTTTGCTTCATAGAGCGGCCGCACAGAGAAGGGGACAGATGGTGAGAGTTCCCGGCAGGTGATGGAGTATATGTAGCTTCCGAGCCGGAAGGAAGAACGGATAACCCTAGTAGACCCTTCCCGTGAATGTTACGTTAGTGCATAGGGATTAATAGATCCCGATAAGTGGCGGAAACGCAATTTGAGTGGTACCGCGGGTGAATAAGATATTATCGCTCGTCTCAAAGGTTTAATCTTTGGGACGAGTTTTTTTGTCCCGGAAAAAAGGAGACTTAAGCTATGGTAAAGACAATCGACGGTTTGGATCTGAAGATCAGACAGATGGCAGGACGTATCAAGGACCTTCGTGAGATCCTTGGTATCAGCACAGAGGAGATGGCCCAAAAGACAGGTGTCTCCGTTGAAGAATATGAGAGATGCGAATCAGGCGCAGAAGACTTGAACTTCGCGTTCATCTACCGCTGTGCAGGCGTCTTCAAAGTTAACGTTACAGACATCATCGAAGGTGTATCTCCTACACTCGATACTTTCACGGTGACACGTGCAGGCAAGGGACAGGAGATCGCAAGGGCTCACGGCATGACATATTTCAATATGGCATATGCATTCAAGAACAGGATCTGTGAGCCTCTGTTCGTGAAGAGTGAATACAGTGAGGAGGCTCAGACAAAGCCTATCGAACTTACGACTCACGAAGGTCAGGAGTGTGACCTCGTTATCGAGGGCAACTTGATCGTCCAGGTCGGCGAGCACAAGGAGATCTTGGGCCCCGGTGATACGATCTATTTCAACAGTGACATGCCTCACGGAATGATCGCCACGAACGGCAAGGATTGTCTCTTCTATGCTTTCGTTCTGAATGCTGCAGGTGAGCCTGCGATAGACAGCAAGTCTGCTGCAAAGATCATCGGTGTTGCAGAGCAGGAGATCGAGCCTAAGAAGAGGATCTATAAGAACTTCATCGATGCGGAGTTCAATGAGAACGGTACTCCTATAAAGATGAGCTTCAAGAATACGGAGAAGTTCAATTTCGCGTTCGACCTCGTTGATGCGCTTGCAGAAAGGGAGCCCGAGAAGCTCGCCATGCTCCACATCTCACAGGATAAGACGGAGAGAAGGTTCACGTTTAAGGATATCAAGGATGCCTCCAACAGGTGTGCAAATTACTTCAAGTCACTTGGCATCAAGAAGGGCGACAGGGTCATGCTCGTCCTGAAGCGCCACTACCAGTTCTGGTTCGCCATGATCGGTCTTAACAAGCTTGGCGCCATTGCAATCCCTGCAACGAACCAGCTCCTCGAGCACGACTTTGACTACAGGTTCAGGTCAGCAGGCGTATCTGCGATCCTCTGTACTGCAGACGGCGATACGGCTCATCAGGTCGACATCGCGGCAGAGAAGAATCCCTGCCTTCTCCATAAGATCATCGTTAACGGAACGAGAGAAGGGTGGAGGAACTTCGATGAGGAGTACACCCTGTTCAGCACAAGGTTCAAGAGGACTGAGGATTCACCCTGCGGTGATGATCCGATGCTCATGTACTTCACGTCAGGCACATCAGGATATCCCAAGATCGCAGTTCACAACTACAAGTATCCTCTGGGTCATTTCCATACGGCTAAGTACTGGCACTGCGTTGACCCCGACGGACTCCACTTCACGATCTCCGATACGGGCTGGGCGAAAGCAATGTGGGGCAAGCTCTACGGCCAGTGGCTCGCAGAGGCTGCAACATTCGTATATGACTTTGACAGGTTCGATGCTGCCGACATCCTCCCGATGTTCGCGAAATACCACATCACGACATTCTGTGCTCCGCCGACGATGCTGCGTATGATGATCAAGCAGGATATATCCCAGTATGATTTCTCATCCGTTAAGCACATGACTACTGCAGGCGAGGCTTTGAACCCTGAGGTTTACCGCCAGTTTGAGAAGGCAACGGGACTTCAGATCCTCGAAGGCTTCGGCCAGACAGAGAGCACGATGATCATCGGCAACATGAGAGGCGCAGACCACAAGATCGGTTCAATGGGTAAGCCCGCTCCCATCTACGACGTTGACATACTCGATCCGGACGGCAAGCCCGTTCCCGTCGGTGAGACAGGTGAGATCTGCATCAACCTCAAGAACGGTTCTCCCTGCGGTCTGGCAGTCGGTTACTACAAAGATGAAGAGAAGACAAAGGAAGCATGGCACGACGGCTGGTATCACACAGGTGATACTGCATGGAAGGATCAGGACGGATTCTACTGGTATGTCGGACGTGTTGATGACGTTATCAAGAGTTCGGGATACCGTATCGGACCTTTCGAGATCGAGAGCGTTATCATGGAACTTCCTTACGTTCTGGAGTGCGGTGTATCTGCTGCTCCCGACGAGGTCAGGGGACAGGTAGTAAAGGCTTCCATCGTTCTCGTTCCGGGCACGGAAGGTACTGAAGAACTCAAGAAAGAGATCCAGAATTACGTTAAGGCGCACACGGCTCCTTACAAGTACCCCAGGATCGTCGTATTCAAGGATGAACTCCCCAAGACGGTCAGCGGTAAGATACAGCGCAACAAGCTCTGACATAAGATGAGGATAAGCCGCGTAAGACGGACTGTTGGCATCATACTGACCGCCCTTGTCGTGGTCTTCACGGTCTATCTGTCGGCAGTCTTGATCCACAGGATCAGAACAGTCGTACTTAAGAGCGGATATGTTGGCGTATTCGTCCTGGAACTCATCATATGCGCCGTGGCATTTATCGTGGCCACAGACATCAGGACGGGGTTCCTGGTGAATGGCAGGACAAAAGCATTAAGAGCTGCCGGATGGATCGTAAGATCCGTCTCGGCGGCTTTTATAGTTATCATACTTCTAATGACATGCAAGGTCCTCACAGGCTGTCTTATAGATAATGCGGGGGATGGCGGCAATGCGGTCGTTCTCGGCATGGCGCTTGAGGACGGGATGCCGTCTGATGACCTGATCCTGAGAGTCGGGACTGCCCATGAGTATATCGTGGAGCATCCTTCATCAGTACTCATACTTACCGGCGGAAACCCTGATGATCAGGGAAGGACTGAGGCTGCCGTCATGAAGGAGCTGCTCATGGAGCGCGGCGTAAGTGAAGATAAGATGATCCTGGAAGACCGCGCTTCAAACACTGAGGAGAACTTCCAAAGGGCTGCAGATCTCATGTCCGGGGACAACGGACAGCCCTGCGTGATAATCACGAGCAACTATCACATGGACCGTGCGGTCCGGACAGCAAAAAGCGCAGGTCTTGCAAATGTATTGCGTAAACCTGCGCCTTCATCATTCATATCATTCGGAGCGAACGTTATGAGGGAAGTCGTGCTGGAGATAATGAGTATTATTCCCCGATGACCTTCTCCTGCTCTACTTCAACGCTCTCCAGCTCAAGGCTCTCGAACTTTGCCTTCTCCAAAGCGAGTTCCTGGGCTCTCCTGGCTTCTTCCTCAGCCATTGCTGCAGCAGCTCTTGCTTCTTCTTCAGCCTTACGAGCTGCTTCCATAGCTTCCTTAGCTTTCCTTGCAGCTTCTTCAGCCTTCTCTCTTGCGATAGCAGCTGCCTTCTTGGCATCTTCTTCAGCCTTCTCTGCAGCGGCTCTTGCTTCTTCTTCGATCTTCTTCTTGTTAGCTGCTTCGTAAGCTTCCTCAGCCTGCTTTGTGACCTGCTTGGCTTCTTCGAGCTTCTCAGATGTACTCTTCACGAGCTCCTCAGCTGTAACTGCGAAATTCTTAGCTTCCTTGTCTGCTTCCTCAGCAGCCTTCTTAGCATCTTCCTCAGCCTTGACAGCTGCCATTCTTGCATCGAGCTCAGCCTTCTTCTTGTCAGCCGCCTTAAGTGTCTCCTCGGCCTTAGCTGCAGCTGCCTTGGCAGCTTCCTGCGCCTTCTCAGCTTCTGCCTTGGCAGCATCTGCTGCTGCAAGGGCCGTGTTGTATTCTTCTTCTGCAGTCTTAGCCAGCTTGGAAGCTTCTTCCTGTGACTTAACTGCCTGCTCGAGTACCTCACCCGACTTAACTACTGCGAGCTTAGCCTGCTCTGACTTAGCGAGTGCGACCTCAGCCTCCTTGGCTGCACGGCTCTCATGGTACTTAGCCTGATTCAGTTCGAACTTTGCCTTATCAGCAGCTGCAGCCGTAGCTGACTTGCCGCCCATGGGCTTTGAATTGTCTGAAGACATATTGCCCGGACGCTCAGCAGCCTGCTGTGCGGCCATTGCCTGTGCGCGGTTGATCGATGCTGACGGCGGACGCTTGATGGGAGCCTTAAGTCCCGGAGGAGGTGCCTGAAGCGTCGTAGGCTTCTCTTCTTCGGCTTTGCTGTCACCGTGAGAAGACTTACGTGATTCCTCCATTGCCTTACGTGCCTCGATCTGAGCCTTGGCAGCGGCAGCGCGCTCCCTTGCATAATTAGCGGCAGGAGAACCGATCTTTGCAATATTACCGTTCTTGGGAGAAACTGTATTATCGCCAGTTCCTGCGGACTGCGATCCGGCCATTGACAGACCTACTGCAGGTGTACCCAGACGTCCATCTGACTTGCCCTTAAATACATCCATGAATCCAGACATGTTTGTCACCCCTGTTGTTAATTTTTTGTGAATTCTATTTATTATCTTATTATACTTTTTTGTATGTTTATTTCAAGTATCGGTTGTCGATTATCGTTAAGAATTCTTATTAACATTGTTAAATTTTGTGCAATATGTTAGAAAATCATTATATGGAAAAGATAACTGTGATGCGCGCGACAGAAGAATGGCAGAGGGCCGGTGCCTACTCCGTGAGGATCGCATAAGATGTTATAATCTTAAGGACGGCAAGAGTGCCGTTAATCTGCCGATCGGAGATATAGTCATGAACGAAGTGATCAGTGCCATGCAGCAGAGGAGGAGCATCAGGAAGTTCAAGCCTGACATGCCCGCAGAGGAAGATCTCGAACAGATCGTTGATGCGGGTCTTTATGCACCCAGCGGAATGGGGAAGCAGTCGCCGGTCAT
Source organism: Mageeibacillus sp. UBA4314 (assembly GCA_002394605.1). Taxonomy (GTDB): domain Bacteria; phylum Bacillota; class Clostridia; order Saccharofermentanales; family Saccharofermentanaceae; genus Saccharofermentans. Next base: position 34,861 of record DGUI01000052.1, read on the forward strand.
AATCTGCGTTACCAATAAGAAGGTCAGGGACAGCCTGTCTGACATCAACCGCAGGATCGGCGGATGGCCGGAAGGATTCGATCCTTTCTACGGGGCTCCCGCAATAATGATAGTATTGGCTCCCAAGGACAATTTTACCTATATCTATGACGGTTCCCTTACGATGGGCAACATGATGAACGCCGCGTATTCCCTTGGACTTGGAAGCATATGGATCCACCGTGCCAAGGAGGAGTTTGAGATGCCCGAATGGCAGGAATTCCTTAAAGGCCTCGGGATCGAAGGCGAGTATGAGGGCATAGGCCACTGCGCAGTGGGATATGCAGACGGAAAGACGCCTTCCTGTCCTCCGCGCAGGGAAGGCAGAACGTTCTTTGTTGAGTGAGCCGTATGGAGAAGATAGCTGCTTTTGGTGATTCGGTCCTCAAGGGTGTTATCTACGAAGATGAGCACTACTGTGTATCTCATGATTCCTTCCAGAAGATCTGTGAGGAATATTTCGGGATCAAGGTGGAGAACAAAGCAAGGTTCGGAAGCACGATCGCCAAGGGTGAGAGCATCTTTGAGAATAATCTCGATCTTATCAGGGAGACTGACGGAGAGTATGTCATCCTCGAATTCGGAGGCAATGACTGTGATTTCAACTGGAAAGAGATATCTGAAGATCCTGACAGGAAGCATCTGCCGATGTGCACGATCGCGGACTTCAGGAAGACTTACACGGGGATAATAGACGGGATAAGATCGTGCGGCAAGACGCCCGTCCTCCTGTCACTTCCGCCGATAGACTCCGCAAGATACTTCAAGCATATTTCGCGGGGATTGTCAGGGGACAATATCATGAAGTGGATGCGCAATGACCAGCAGTATATTACCAACTGGCATGAGCGGTACAACATAGAGATCTTCAAGATCGCCATAGAGACGGGAGTACCCATAATAGACATATCTTCAGTCTTTCTTGAGAAGAAGAATTATTCCAGATACCTGTGTGCCGACGGGATCCACCCGAATGTCGAGGGGCACAGGCTCATCGCAGCCGCGATAAAGGATCATGTAAACAGGAAGAATATTACGTTTAACGGCTGATAATTGCGGTATTTGGCAAATTCTGAAAATTATTGTTGACAAACGGGTTTTACAAGTATATTTTACTCACATACACCAAAAGCTGTGACGAAGAAGGTCCGGCGGCAGGGTAATCACAGAGAGTCAACGTTTGCTGAGAGTTGATATTACACGCCACCATGTGACTATCGCTTCCGAGCTGGCACACCGAATAAGAGCGATCTTGAGTAGACTGTGCCCGAAGGCCGCCGCGTTAAGGCAAGAGGTTTGTTAGAACCTATAAGTGGTGAAGTGTTAACTTCGCAAGTTGAGTGGTACCGCGGATCATCCGTCTCAATGTCCCGATGGGGAATTGAGGCGTTTTTTATTTCCTGGAAAACTCCTCTCTTACACTTAAAGGTTGAAAGAATGCTAAGGAGGAAAAAGAAATGGCTAACAAATCAACACAGACAATGGGTCTCGAGCAGAAGATAAATGAGATCGCAGACAGGATCAAGGGTATCAGACTTGACTTAGGCCTCACGACAGCTGAGATGTCAGAGAAGGTTCAGGTATCTGAGGCACAGTATGTCAGGTATGAGGAAGGTATCGATGATTTCAGCTTTACTTTCGTTTACAAGGTGGCAAATCTTGCAGGCGTCGGGATCAATGACCTTCTGGAAGGTTCGTCCGCTTCACTTACCGAGTTCGAAGTCACACGTAAGGGTGAAGGTGTGCCGATCGCCAGAAGAGCAGGCTTTGAGTATCTGAGACTCGGTAATAACTTCAAGAATAAGCTTTGCGAACCATTCAGAGTCATCATCCCTTATTCCGAGGAAGCTCTTAACCCTCCGTATGAGCTTGTAAGTCACGAAGGGCAGGAGATGAACATTGTGGTAAGAGGAACACTGAAAGTCCAGGTCGGCGATCATTCCGAGATCTTATACCCCGGTGATACGATCATCTTCAACAGCAGCATCCCCCATAACGAGTATGCGTTAGGCGGCGAAGACTGTGAGTTCTTTGCCATCATATTAAATCCTGAATATGGTACGGGCAAGGAAGTACCTTTTAAGACGGAATACGTTACAAATGCCAAGACCAACACGGATCTTGCCAACCTCCGTAATCCTGTTTATAAGAAGTATGTCGTTGATGAATTCGATGAGAACGGATTGCTCAAGAACGTTGAGTTTACAAGAGAGTGTGACAGCTTTAATTTTGCGTTCGACATCGTTGACGGAATTGCTGCCAAGGAGCCTGACAGGGTAGCTATGGTATGGGTAGCAAAGGACGGCGTGACAGACCACAGATACACTTTCGAAGAGATGAAGAAGTATTCAAATAAGACAGCGAACTATTTCGAGAGTCTCGGGATCAAGAAGGGTGACAGAGTAATGCTTGTCCTCAAGCGCCATTATCAGTTCTGGTTCTCAATGTTAGCTCTCCACAAGATCGGTGCTATTGCGATACCGGCTACAAACCTTCTCAAGGAGCACGACTTCGGTTACCGTTTTGAGGCGGCAGGAGTCAAGGCTATCGTATGCACCGGCGACGGAGATGTTGCCGAGGAAGCTGCAAAGGCCATCGAAGGCTGCAACATGGATATTACGAAGATCATGGTTAATGACTGCCGTAACGGATGGCATGATTTCAATGCTGAATTTGAGTCATTCAGCGATGTATATGAGAGAACAGAAGACACACCCTGCGGCAACGACCCCATGGTCATGTTCTTCACATCAGGTACTACAGGCTATCCCAAGATCGCGTGCCACTCTTATAAATATGCATTAGGCCACTATGTCACCGCGAAATTCTGGCACAATGTCGATCCCAACGGACTTCATTTCACGATCTCCGATACCGGTTGGGGTAAGGCTCTCTGGGGCAAACTGTACGGACAGTGGATGTGTGAGGCACCGACGTTCACATTCGATTTCGACAGGTTCCACGCGGAACAGATCCTTCCTATGTTTGCCAAGTACAATATCACCACATTCTGCGCTCCGCCGACCATGTACAGATTCCTTGTTAAGGAAGACCTGTCCAAGTACGATCTGTCTTCGCTTAAGTATGCGACAGTTGCAGGTGAGGCTTTGAACCCTGAGGTATTCAACCAGTTCATGAAGGCAACGGGTATCCGTCTCATGGAAGGCTTCGGCCAGACAGAGACAACACTTGCCATCGGTAACCTCGTCGGATCTGCGATCAGGCTCGGTTCCATGGGTAAGCCCAATCCTTATTACGATATCCACATCCTCGATGAGGACGGCAAGGAATGCAAGCCCGGTGTCACCGGTGAGATCTGTGTCAGGACTGACCACAAGATCCCCTGCGGTCTCTATCTCGGTTACTACCGTGATCAGGAGAAGACAGCGGAGGCATGGCATGACAACTTCTACCATACAGGCGATACGGCATGGATGGATGAGGAAGGATACATCTGGTATGTCGGACGTGTCGATGATGTCATCAAGAGTTCCGGTTACCGTATCGGACCTTTCGAGATCGAGAGCGTCATCATGGAGCTTCCTTATGTTCTCGAGTGTGCGGTTACGGCAACACCCGACCCTGAAGGCGTAAGAGGACAGGTGGTCAAGGCTACGATCGCCCTCGTTCCCGGTAAGGCAACACCTTCTGACGAACTGAAGAAGGAAGTTCAGGATTACGTTAAGAAGAATACCGCTCCTTACAAGTACCCTAGAGTCGTAGAGTTCGTTGATGAGCTCCCCAAGACCATCAGCGGCAAGATCAGAAGGAATGTTATTAGAGAGAGCTGATCTTGCGAAAATGAACAAAGCAAGGATCCTTGTCGTTGACGACGACGTTGATATAGGTAATATGGAACAGACAGTGCTTGAGAAAGCCGGATATGATGTTGTCCGTGCTTTCTCAGGCACTGATGCTTTACTGAAGCTAAACGACTACAATGTCGATCTTGTTCTTCTGGATCTTATGCTTCCGGGTCTGTCCGGCGAGAGCATCCTTCCGAAGATAAGTGAGAGAACGAAGGGAATCCCTGTCATTATTGTCAGTGCCAAGATAGATGCCGACAGCAGGGTGAATATGCTGATGGAAGGTGCTTGCGATTATGTGACTAAGCCTTTCGATACGAGGGAACTTGTAGCGAGGATCGCATTGAGGCTTAAGGAAAAGTCGTCGCCATCAGTGCTTAGTTATGATGATATATTGCTTGATGATGCAGCCCATTCTGTAACGTGCTGCGGCAAGGCGGTGCAGCTTACACCTACCGAGTACAAGATCCTTAAGATGTTGCTCGAGAAGCCATCAGAGGTGGTTACAAAGTCTTCTCTTATAGATAAAGTATCGTCGGAAAATGAGGACTGTACGGAGAGTTCTTTGAAGACCCATATCAGTCACTTAAGGGGTAAGCTCAAGAATATCTCAGGCAAAGACTACATAGAATCGGTATGGGGTATCGGGTTTAAGATGAAGTAAATCTCAACTTATCCTTAACCAATTCGATCTCCATAATTGCTATCATAAAGATATTCGGAGGCAACTATGGAGTATGTTATCGAAGCAGAAAATCTTTGTAAAAAATACATGAGACATGAAGTCCTTAAGGACATGAGCATCCATGTCCCCAAGGGTTCGGTATATGGTCTTATCGGCAAGAACGGTGCCGGCAAGACGACTTTTATGCGTCTTATCAGCGGTATTCAGATCCCATCTTCAGGTGAGTATAAGATCTTTGGTGTATCGAACAGGGATAGGAAGATAACTGGGACCAGGAAAAGGATGGGTGCAGTTATAGAGAGTCCGTCTCTATGTCTCGAGATGTCCGCCAAAGATAACTTAAAACAGCAATACCGCTATTTGGGGATCCCTGATTGGAACGGGATAGATGAACTGTTGGAACTGGTCGGATTATCTGATGCAGGGAACAAGAGAACTAAGAATTTCTCTCTCGGAATGAAGCAGAGGTTAGGTATTGCCATGGCACTTGCAGGCAACCCCGATATCCTGATCCTCGACGAGCCCGTAAACGGTCTTGATCCCGAAGGAATAATCGAGATGAGAGAGACAGTGCTTAAACTTAATAAGGAACGCGATATTACCTTCGTTATATCAAGTCACATACTTGATGAGCTTTCCAAGATAGCAACGCATTACGGGTTTATTGATGACGGACATCTTATTGAAGAGATCTCTGCGGAAGAGATTGCAAAGAAATGCCGCAGATCTTATACGGTAGAAACAGATGATACTTCAGTTTTATCCAATATCCTCGAATCTCAGGGACTGGAATATCAGATAGAGGAAGAAGGGAAAGCTATTGTCTTCGGTGATATAGATGTGGATGGTATAGTTTCCGCCTTGAGACAGCGGGGAGGAAAGATAAGAGGACTCTATCAGACGAATGAGACGCTCGAGAGCTATTTCCTGAATCTGCTTGGCAATAAGGATGAAGGAGGCAATGCGAAATGATAAATCTTTTGCGCGGGGACATCTCCAGGTCATTCAGGAGCAGACCTTTCATGATATGTGTAATGCTTGTTTTCTTTATAACTCTTTGGTCTTCTTTTGATACTATGCTCCAACGGTCTGTTTATGAGCAGTTGGAAGAGATAAGGCCTCCATATCTCTACATAGAAACACTTGGACATATTGGGAAACTAAGTCTTATAGCGGGGCTTTGTACAGTTTTTCTTGCCGGTTGCGATTTTGACGGAGGAAATATCAAGAATAAGCTTCTGGCAGGACACAGCAAGGCCAAGATATATCTTTCATCTTTGATCACATCTTTTATCTTTGGGATCTTTCTCTTATTACTGCAGTACTTAGTTACGACACTGGCATTTTGGATAGGGTTCGGTTGGAGCTACATCTCGCGTATTTTCGTCAATGATTGGAGTACCATGCTGTTCGTTAAGAGCCTGATACAAGGAGTGGTCATAATCTTCTACATGACCTGTTTGGGCTGCATGTTTATCATGACACTTAACAGAAAACTGATCGCTATGGTGTTGTTTGTAACCGTGTTTGCCTTTGCTTCTTATTTTGGAGGCGATGCAGCGGTCTTTGCAAGAGCGACTAATAAGACGGTAAGTATGAGAAATCTGATCTCAAATGAGACGGATATAGAATTAGATTATGATCTGCTCGAACATGCAAACCCGGGAGAGAAATGTTTCTTTGAGGTCAATAGTAAAGGAACATGGTTTGTACTGGTGATGAATAACCAATATTACCTTGAACCTGATAATCCGAGCAGGATCATGGTAACGATTTTGGACTCTATAAATGCTCCTTATCGCGCAGAGGACCCTTTGGAATGTCCGACAGCGCAGAGCATGTATGAAGAAGGAACGGTAATATTCTGGGAGAGATATCTCATAGGCGAGAGCATTGCATCGCTCTTCTTCTGTGCATTGGGCTACACGGTATTTAAGAATCGTAACCTGAAGTGATCAGAAACATACTCTGATGATCAGCCTTCCATCTTTGAGCTCTGCTCCTATCGTCCCGCCGTTGCGCTCCGTTAAGAGCTTTGCGATCGATAATCCGAGCCCTGTCGAATAGTGTGCGTTCTCGACAGTAAAGAACCTGTCAAAGAGCTTTCCGACATCTGTTGCATCCAATCTGTCGGTTTTGTTAGCAAAGAGGATCTCACCATTTGTCTTAAGCTCAACCGTCAGATCTCCATCCGAATACTTCAGAGCATTGCTCAGGATATTCGCGCAAATGCGCTGGAAGGATCTTCTGTCCAGCTTTCTTATGACTTTCTCTTCAGGAATTACTATCTCAGGCGTTATACCTCTCTCTACGAAAGCTCCGTACATACCTGCAATGGCACTCTCGATCTCGCTGTTGATCACCACATCTTCAAGGCATATCCCGTCTGTTGTTGAAGTTACTACAGAATACCTGAACAGTTCTTCCGTAAGTGACTTTAAGACTTCGATGCGATCCCTGATGACTTCCAGATATTGTTCAGCCTCATTGCTCTTTTCTTCCTGTTCCAGAAGGTCAAGATATCCGGATATCGCTGTAAGAGGGGTCCTCAGATCGTGTGAAATGTTTACTATTGCTTTCTGCAGCTCATCATTGCCGCGGATATATTTGATCTCTTCCTTGCGAAGGAGTTGAAGTTCTTTGTTAAGTTCGGAAGCAAGTTTCCTAATATGTTTGTCAACGGTGTTGAGTGTGATAAGGGAATTAGTATCTATGGAGATCTTTTGTTTAAGTTCCTCAGTGATACTGTCCATTGATCTTTGCATATTGAAGATCTTTACCGCCATGATGACGATAACCGCCGTAAGGATGATGATAACAACGATCAAAAATGGTTCCAAAACAGTAAATCTCCCGATGGACGTTATTATAACATTCATGCATGACCATTTTATAGGGATATTCACCAGCCTATTATCAGGAGTGCAAAGATCTTAAGAAATGCCCTGCAATGCCATTGCCCTGTCACTTATTTGTGATCACTGCAACGGCGCAGGGCATTCTTCCTTCTGCGACCCTGTATTCCACATCTTCAAATCCGCGTTCTGCAAAGAACTTCTTGTATGAATTCAGATCGAACTGACGCTTAAAGTTCGCGCCCATCCTGTTAAATACTCCGGCCAGGAATCCTGCCCGGTTATCGTACAGGTTAATGTAGGTGGGGATTATGACCTTCCCGCCCGGCTTCGCAACGCGTAAAAGTTCGCCAAGCGCCTTATCAGGATCTTCGAGCAGGTGGATGACATTGCCCGCGATGACCTTATCGTAAGTCCCATCCTCCTGCGCAAGCTTCGTGATGTCCGCAAAGGCAAAGGTAACATTGTTACATTCCCTTAGTTTACGCTGTGCACGCCTGAGCATCTTGGGGGAGAAGTCCGTAGCCAGGTAAGTCTTCGCCTTAGGTGCTGCCGCCGTGGTGATGAGCCCGGTCCCGCAGGCGCATTCCATCACGTTATCGCTGCCGTCCACAAGGTCTGCACATATGTCTGCCGTACCCTTGATGACCTTATTGTTATATACCTTCTCGAAAGCATCATAGACCCATGCGATCTTATCCCAAAACATAACAGCCTCCTATATATGAGTAATCGTTCATATGAATATCTGCTCATATGATAACAGAAACCGTCTTTTTGTCAACAAGAAGGATTGTTTTTATGGTAAAATTAATCATCGCGATCACAGATCAGGAGGAAGTAAGACATGCTTAACATTACAAAAGAGATGAATGATTCCAAGCTTTCCGTAGCGCTCGAGGGAAGGCTTGATACAGTAACTGCTCCTAAGCTTGAGGAAGAAGTTAATGCTAATCTTGAAGGCATCACTGAACTTGTCTTCGATTTTGCGAAGCTCGAATACATCTCCAGCGCGGGACTTCGAGTTTTCCTTGCTGCACAGAAGATCATGAACAAGCAGGGAAGTCTTACTATCTGCAATACATCTGATGAGGTTAAGGAAATCTTCGACGTAACAGGATTCTCGGATATCTTCAACATTGTATAACGTCCTGTAATAAGGAGCCCATATGAAAGAAGACTATAAAGCCGCCAAGAAACTGGGGGAGAAGGCTGTCAGAGAAGCCGTGAGGAACGGACAGTCGCCTTATCTGCCGGTATTGGATTCATTGGAAGAAGTGAAGAGCGGACTCGCTCAGAGACATCTCGGCCTGATGGAGCTCCCGATGAGCCGCATCAAGGGCAACAAGGAGGCCGGAAGGAACAGCGCTTTCGCGAATAACTTCATGCCCCTGTTCGAAGAGAATACAGAATTTGCCGCCAAGTGGTCGGCACTTTATGATTCATATGCCAAGGAAGGGATCAGGGATGCCATAAAAGTATATGAATACATGAATCAGTATTATGTACAGGAAGGCAACAAGCGTGTCTCCGTGTCCAAATACGGCAAGACCGAGTATATCCTGGCAGATGTTACCAGGATCATCCCGGAGAAGAGTGACAGCAAGGAAGTTATTGCTTATTACGAATACCTTGATTTCTATAAGTGTACAAAGAATTTTCTGATCGTATTCAGTGAGCCCGGTGAATATCCGAAGCTTGCGGAATTGTTGGGTCAGGATCTTGAACACAAGTGGCCTGAGGATCTGTGCCTTGACCTCAAGTCTGCATATTTCAGGTTTAGCAAGAGTTTCAAGACGGTGGTAAAAGATGCGGACGAGTTCCTTGTCAGCGATGCGTTCCTTCTCTATATCTCCATCTTTCCGATGAAGACATTGTCTTATGATTCCAACGATCAGATAACAAAGAACATCAAACTCGCCCAGGATGAACTTCTGTCGAGTGCAAAGATGGAAGATGTTGCATTCCTTACCGATGCTCCGGAAGAAGCCGATAAGCCGTCCGGCATTATGGGAATGTTCAATAGAACGAAGAAATACACTCTGCAGGCTCCGCTTAAGGTCGGATTCATCTATGATGCTGACGTTGATAATTCCAGATGGATCGACAGCCACGAGGCCGGCAGGCTCTATATTGATGAGATGACTGATGACAATGTGCTTACATGCAGCTACTATTCTCAGAATGAGGGCGGTGTTGATAAGGCTATCGATAAAGCGGTCGCAGATAAGTGTGAGATCGTATTTGCTGTATCGCCCAACATGCTCCCTGATATCCTCAAGGCGGCAGTACATAATCCTGAAGTGAAGTTCCTGAACTGCTCTGTCGGCAATACATATTCTTCACTCAGGTGTTATCACGGCAAACTCTATGAAGCATCATTCCTGATGGGTATCTTAGCTGCCGATACTCTGCTCAAGGAGAGCAACAGCAGCGATGTAAGGCGCATCGGATACATTGCAAGGAAGGAAGGCATCATGAGCGTTATCAACCTCAATGCTTTCGCGATCGGTGTATCGCTGATCGATCCGGACTGCAGGATATCCCTGAAGTATGTTGACAGCAATACGGCATCTGAATACCGCGATGAGTTCATCGCAGAAGGGATCAGGATGTATGCCGACTTCGATTATTCCATAACGGGAGACAGGGAAGGAATGGCCCGTCCGGGTGTCTATAAGATCGGTGAGATCAAGGACATCTATATCGGAGCTCCTTACTTCAACTGGGGTAAGTACTACGTGAAGATCGTCCAGTCCGTCATCTCCGGCACATGGAATGTCAGCGAGATGATCGACAGGCGTACGGCAGCGAATTACTGGTTCGGTCTGTCCACGGGCGTCGTCGATATCAGGGTTCCCGGCATCTCCTACCAGACGAAGAAGATGCTTACTTTCTTCAGGAACGCGATCGTCGGAGGCGACATGAATCCGTTCTCCGGAGAGATCAGGACAAAGGACGGGGAAGTATTCTCCGGCGGCAATGCCAAGGATCCCTCCAAGCCGGACGAAGGCAAGATCCTGGCGATCAAATGGCTGAACGAGAATATTGACGGAGAGCTTCCCGAAGAAGAATGATAAACAGTTGATGTGAATAGAAATGAACCTGCAAAGCCAGTGCGGATCTGCAGGTTCTTTTTTGTGTTTTTGAGGCGGGATCCGATACGGTCCCTACTTTTATCAGGCCGATGCGACCGCAGGTTCAGGCGGCCTCTTCGACTTCAACCTCGAACGGATGATGATCGATACGACTGCAGCCGTGAACATGAAGATGCTGATCCACTTGGATGTGGACAGCCCAAAATAAAACCCTCTCTCAGGATCATATCTGTAATCTTCCAGAAAGAATCTCAAGATAGCATAAAGTATCAGGTACAGCTCGGTGTTGTACTTCAGCTTAACAGCATACGTGAAGACTGCAACGATGATGGCGATCAGGATCAAGAATACGGCTTCCACGATCTGAACGGGGAAGAGCTTGACTCCATGTACTGCGAACGACCCTTCGGGGAAGATAACTGCCAGCGGGCCGTCGTAGGGAATGCCGTAGCAGCATCCTGCCAGGAAGCACCCGATCCTTCCGAATCCGTGGATGAGCGGGATGAGGAAGATATAGTGATAGAAGTAGAATCCGATGTCCAGGTTATGGATCTTATTGGCGATGAATATTGTCAGGAGACCGCCGATAAGGCCTCCGTAGAATACGAATCCGGAACCGAGGAACTGCGCGAAAGCTTCGAAGCTCGAGAACGCCTGGCTCCAGTCAATATTCTTCCACTCAACGATAAGGTATAAGATCTTCGCGCCGGCAAAACCGCCCGCAAGGCAGAATGCCTCAATAAGGAGAAGATCTTCAAATTCTCTCTTGTTCTTCTTCTGGATGACGGCACCTATTATGTTGGCGATGATAAGACCTGTTACGATCATGAGACCGTAAGAAGGGATCTGCCTGCCGAAGATGTTAATGTATGTCTGCATATGTCACTACCTTATCAAGTTATATATCCGGTCGAAAAAAGGCTTCTGCATTACACAGAAGCCTTTATCAAATCTAATTAACTTAATTCATTAATTAGTTCTGAGCTGCTAAGCTCTTAGAAAGCTCAGAAGCGAGCTGATCAGCGAACTCGTTGCCAGCCTTGTTTACGCATGCTGTGCAAGCTACGCAAGCGATGAAGAGTACTGCGCTGAGAGCTGTACCGATGATCGAGAGTACGAGAGCTGCCTTAGCCATGCCTGCCTTCTCGGGCTGCTTCTTCTTACCAAGGATGGAAAGAATAATACCTGCGATACCGCAACCAACACCGATGATAGCGAACTTGCCCCAGAAGCTGAGAGCTAATGATGCAATACCAAGAATTAATGCTGCTACTACCATAACTACCTCCTAAAATGTATTAGTCATCAATACGGATATTAGCAATTGTTTTTTCCATTGTCAACAAATATTTGATATTATTAGACTATATCCCTAAATTATTGTGGCATTTTCGGTGATTTTTGTGAGGATTATAGAATGAATAGAGATCTTACTGCCGTTGTGACGGGCAGCACATCCGGAATAGGCAAGGCCGTAGCCGATATGCTCGAAGGGCGCGGCATCACGGTCATAAGGGCTGACCGTTCCGTTGCTGATCTGCGCGACATCGCGGGCATAACGGAAGCATACGGAAAGATAGCCAAGACACATAGGCCCGCGATCCTGGTCAATGCAGCGGGATGCGCATATTACGGGCTTCATTCCAATCTTACACCACAGCAGATCAAGGAGATGTGCGACGTGAATCTCACGTCACCGCTCATCATTACGAATCTCCTGCTGCCTTCGATCAGGGAGCAGAGGGGGTTTATCATCAATATCTCTTCAGTATCGGCGGTTAACGTCAACACGCACGGTGCGGCTTACGGAGCGACAAAGGCCGGGATCGACAGTTTCGGCAGGTCTTTATGGGCAGAAGTGCGTAAGCATGGCGTCAAGGTGGTCAACATAAGGCCTGACATGACAAGGACCGAGCTGTACCGGAATGCTGATTTCGAGGCGAGCCCGGATGAGGGCGCGGCGCTGGACCCGGAGGACATCGCCAGGGCAGTGGCGGACGTGCTCGACATGAAGGAAGGATCGGTCATAACCGAGATGACGATCACGCCCCAGATCATGAGGATAAAGAAGAAAGAGAACCCGTGACAGACCCTTATTTGATTTAGGGTGTTTTTGCCTGTAAAATAGGGGAGTGCAAAACACTTAAGGGAGCAGATCTTTATGAACAATATCTTACTTGAGACGCAGGGCCTGACGAAGACATACGGTAGGCGTGACGTCGTTTCCGATGTGAACATCAAAGTCAGAAGGGGTTCCATTTACGGACTGATCGGCAAGAACGGTGCAGGCAAGACGACCATCATGAAGATGATCGCGGGAATGACCAAACCGACATCCGGTTCATACGATTATGTGGATTTTGAGGGCGGCAATAAGGCTGCTTTCGCGAAGATCGGGACGCTTATCGAGATCCCGGCGATCATGCCGTCCATGTCGGCTTACGACAATCTGAAGCTTAAGGCTCTTGCTTACGGATGCTACGATGACAGCAGCATCAGGGAGAAGCTCAAGCTCGTCTCGCTGGACAACACCGGCAAGAAGAAGGCACGCGCTTTCTCGCTGGGAATGAAGCAGCGTCTGGGTATCGCATTGGCACTGATCGGGGATCCCGAGGTGCTGATCCTCGACGAGCCCATCAACGGACTTGATCCGGAGGGCATCGCGGAGGTGCGTAATACACTTGCCAGGCTCAACGAAGAGAAGGGCATAACGATCATCATCTCCAGCCACATCCTCGCGGAACTTGCAAAGCTCGCGACGGATTACGCGATCATCGATAACGGCAGGATAATAGAGGAATCAACGAGGGAAGAACTCGAGCTGAAGAGCAGGGGCAAACTCGTCATTAAGTGTGCTGACTCTGCCAAGGCAATGGAGGTCCTGAAGGCGGCCGGATACAGCAAGCTGGAAGCAGCGGATCCCCGGACGATCAATGTGTATGAAGAGGGCGAAGTCGGCCCTGACATGAACATGAAGATTTGTAATGCCGGGATCATGGTGTATTCTTTCGCATTTGAGACTGCAGACCTTGAGGAGTATTTCCTCAGGACTGTCAGCGGCGCTGATAAGGAGGTGGTCTGATGCTGGGTTGTTTTATCAAAGCAGAACTGTTCAGGCTCTCCAAGATGAAGGCGATCATCATCATTCCGATAATACTCGCACTGATCATCCTCTTGCAGAACTACATACTGCTGGGATTCAACGGGTTTAACCTGACATATGCCCTGTTCGATGAGGAAGTTCCCGCTGATGTTGCAGCGGAAGAAGACATCGGGGCCGGGTACGATGTATTCGGAAGGACTCTTCCGGAAGGTGAGGAACCCGTTGATGAAGAGAAGGCACAAGAGCTCGCCGAGAAATCGAAGAAGATCTTCGGAGGCATAGGTACAGGTTACTTCTTCAATGTCTCACAGACATATCAGAGCGGGATCCAGGGGGAGATGCCCATGCTCCTCATCGCGATAGTTGCCGCCCTGTTCCTGGGCAACGACTATTCAACTCATTTCAGCAAGAACTACCCGCTCATCAACGGGCGCAGGTGGATAAGCGCTGTTGCACAGCTCGTTGTCATGGGATTATTCACCTTGTGCATACATATCCTGGTATGGATCCTGAGCTTCATCTCAAATCTGTTCTGGGCTGACAGTATTAACCCGGGGTTTGGCTTGGATACGCTGTGGTATTTTGTATTCTCGTATCTTGCCACGATGGCCATCGTAACCCTAATACAGTTCGTTGCGACACTGTTCAGGAGCAAGGCGGCTGCGATCGTATTCAGCATCCTGACTTCGGTCGGCGTTGTAAGCACTCCCATAACCATAGCGGATGCCATCCTGCAGTGGCGCTATGGATGGGATGAATTCTCGCTGAACTACATAATACCCACCAAGATACTGGCAACTGCAGGCAGTGCGACCAGCGCGAAAATGATGCTGCTCGCTACCATATTTGTGATAATTTATTTGACATCTTCGGTTTTGGGTAGCATAGTGTTGTTAAGAAAACGTGATATGTCCACATCTTAAACGGGAGGCCTCATGAGTATAGACAGCAAGAATATCGAGAGCATACTGCTCCAGACGATCGGCAAGTATTCACAGGATACAGTCTACTTCAAGGACAAAGATTCCAAGTTTATCTGGGTAACAGAAAGTCACGCACGCCAGGTCGGCGCCAAGAATGCTGCCGACATGGTCGGAAAGTCAGACTTCGACTACTTCCCCAAGGAATTCGCACAGTCTGCGAAGGATACCGAGATGACGATCATGGCATCAGGGGAGGCCCTCGTTAACATGACCGAGGAGCTCGTTCTTGATGATGAGACTATCAGATACTTCATGGCATCCAAATACCCCCTTTATGATGATAAAGGTGAGATCATCGGGACATGGGGCATCAGCCGTGACATCACGGATCACCTGAAGCTCGAGAATGATCTCCAGCAGTCACTTGTAAAACTCTCCAGGCTTGCAAGAGTCGATGACCTTAGCGGTCTTTATAACCGCAGATACTTCTACGAGAAGCTCGACAAGATGGCCAGCTTCTACTCTGACCGTAAAGAGGAAGGCAATTTCGCGCTTGTCGTGATCGATGTAGACGACATGACATCCATCAATGACAGATACGGACAGCAGAATGGTGACCTGTTCCTCAGGACTATCGCATCGATCATGCTCTCCAGCTGCCGTAAGCCTGATACATGCTTCAGGACGGGCGGAGACGAATTCGCTGTCATCCTTCCCGGCTGTGATAAGATCCACGCTCTCGGAATTGCCAAGAGGATCGTTGAGGCAGTCGCAGGAACACCCGTAAGACTTGACGGTGACGAGGTCGGCAGGATCACGATATCTGCAGGCGTTGCTGCATTTGACAAAGACTCCAATCTCGAGGAGTTCCTGGCAACGGCTGAGCGCAAGCTGAACAAGTCCAAGCGTAACGGTAAGAACCAGGCTTCAATGTAAGGCGCTTCGGACAACGTTTCCGAGGACAGTCGCACGCTTAATATCAGGCAATGGGTCTTTCCCATTGCCTGATTTGTACTCGGCTCCAAAGATCCTCGGAAACATTGTCCTTCGCCGGCGGGGGCGACTTTGGTTTTTCTGTGAATTGTGTTTTAGCGACTCATGGGACAGTGGGGACAGGGTGGATGTTGATTTACTCTCAACACTACTCTCAGCAAAGTTGAGAGTAAAACGGTTTTTTGTTGAGAGTCTCAAGTATTTTGCGATTTACTCTCAAGTCACTTGAGAGTAAATTCCGTTTTTGTTGAGAGTAAACCGAGACTAATACGATCGTGACAGTGGGGACACGTTTGCGGCTCGCAGCTCCACACCACTCCCGCCGTGTGGCCACACAAAAAGAGACTGAAGATACAGCATCTTCAGCCCCTTATCGATCCACGGATCCTTATCCATGCGCTTCTCTGCAGTTTGCCGGCCATAAGACCATCTCTGTGATAGTGTGTGTGGTGGGAATATGGAGGAACAGCGACAGTCTTATTCCCGGCCGGTACAAACATGAGAGATCAAAATATGAGGATCAGGCACTTCGCCTTCTTGTCTGAACATATTCTCTGCCGATCGCAGATACCCTTGCCTTCCTTACGGATGCGGCACGCGCTTTTGAGACGTTCGCGCCTCTGTGGGGAATATCCTCCTGAGCGTCGCGGCCCCAATATTCAAATGAATCCTTAACCGCCTTGATAACGGCTAATGTCAAAAAGCAAAAACACATAACTTCAACAGGTGACATAATTCGTACTCTCCTCCCCGAACGTTCTAAAACCGTTCGTTTGTTCGTTATGTGTGTACTATATCACATCATATGGGAGATTAAAAGGACAAAGTTGCAAAAAAGAACATAAAAATACGGATTTTCGAAGAAAATCAAGCCATAGGGGGGTATAAAGGATAGTTATCCGGCAATATCAGCCCAGCCCGGATGAGCCGATCCTCGAAGCTCCGGCTCTGATATATGCCATGGCATCTTCCCTGGTCCTGATGCCGCCGGCAGCCTTGATACGCACTCCGGGACCTACGTTTGCCGCCATGAGCTTAACATCTTCAAGTGTGGCGCCGGCCGTTCCAAAGCCCGTACTCGTCTTGATAAAATCAGCGCCTGCAGATGTCACTATGCGGCACATCCTGATCTTCTCATCCTCCGTAAGATAACAGGTCTCGATGATGACCTTGAGGATCGCGCCTTTGGCGTGGACGGCATCTGCGATGAGCCTGATCTCGCGCTCAACTGAATCGTATTCACCGTTCTTGACTTCATTGATATTGATGACCATGTCGATCTCGGATGCTCCGTTGTCGCAGGCATCCAAAGCCTCATAGAGCTTGACTGCCGTTGTGTGGTATCCGTTGGGGAATCCGATCACGGTACAGATGTTGATCCTTCCTGCCGCGTGCTTTACGGCATGCCTTACATAACAGGGCTGTATGCAGCAGCTGGCGCAGCCTTCGGTTATTCCCTTATCAACGAGCTTCTCTATGTCTTCTGCCGTGGCTGTCGTCTTGAGGTTGGTAAGGTCCACATAAGACATGACATCGCCTTCCCTTGGACTGTTGTCCGGAGCATCATATACCCTTGGAAGATCCCTTCTCATCAGCGCTCCGAAAACAAATCCGGATATTGCATTAAAGCCCACCAGCTCGCCCAGGTTACGGGGCACATTATGGCCCTCTCCGTACATCAGGAGAGGTATCGTCTCACGCGAATGATCGGTCGATGCGGTTGAAGGATCGCATCCGTGGTCTGCCGTTATGATGAGCAGGTCATCAGGGTTCATCTTATCAAGGATGATCCCAAGGGCATCGTCCCATTCGTGCATCGCCGCCGCATATCCCGCCACGTCGTTGCGGTGTCCGTACTTCATGTCGAAATCAACCAGATTCACAAAACAGAGGCCGCAAAAATCCTCGTCCATGATCGATATCAGCCGTCCGATGCCGTCCGTGTTTCCATGTGTGGGGATCGATCTGGAGATGCCTGATCCTGCAAAAAGATCGTTGATCTTGCCGATGGATATGGTATCAAATCCGTACCCTTTAAGGATGTCGATCATGGATGATGACGGGGGCGGGGCTGAGAAATCGTGTCTGTTGTCTGTCCTGGTAAAACCTTCTTCCACAGAACCCGTAAAAGGCCTTGCGATTATCCTTCCGACCGCATCTTCGCCGGTCATGTATTCTCTCATCCTGCGGCATATGCCATAGAGTTCATCGAGCGGGACGACTTCCTCATGTGCTGCGATCTGGAGCACGCTGTCTGCTGATGTATATACGATCAGGGCACCTGTCTTCATGTGCTCCGCACCATAGTCCCTGATCACTTCCGTTCCGCTGTATGGCTTGTTGCAGAGGACATCACGGCCGGACACCCTCCTTATCTCATCAAGTATCCTGTCCGGGAATCCTTCGGGATAAACAGGCTGCGGCTTTGCCGATAATATGCCTGCCATCTCCCAGTGGCCGATCGTCGAATCCTTACCGGATGACACCTCCCTTACGATGCCGTAGGAACCTGAAGGAGCAGGTCTGCTGCGGTTGGAATCAAGGTAAGACCTTATCCTCTCATCGTACAATCCGTCTATGTCAAAAAGGCCCATCCTGCTCATGTTGGGAAAGGGTCTGTCAGAATCAGACAGGACGGCGGCAAGCGTGTTGCTGCCCTCATCCCCGAAAGAGACCGCATCCGGCGCGATACCGGTTCCAAAGGAATCCAACACTACGAGAAAAACACGTTTTGCCATAATAACTCTCCGATCGCTTTAGATATTATAAATTATAGCAATTTATGGTATAGTTTGTGTTGAGTTTTACAGACGAGGTTTTTATGGATAAGGAACTTACTTTCGATGATCTTGAATTATCGCCGGAGATAATGGATTCGCTCAAGGCGATGGGAGTCAGAAGACCCACTACAGTACAGCAGAAGACGATACCGCTCCTGATGGATAACATGAGCGTTATCGCAAAGGCGCCGACGGGCACGGGCAAGACGTTTGCTTTCGCGATCCCGATACTTGAGTATCTGAACATGGATGCGAGGTTCATCCAGGGACTGATACTGGCTCCGACGAGGGAACTCGCGCTCCAGATCGCCTCCGAGATAAGGCTCCTGGGCAAGAATATCAAGGGCTTCAGGGTGGTGGCCGTGATCGGCGGTCAGAGCATCAACGTGCAGAAGGAGAAGCTCGACAAGAAGCCGCAGGTCGTCGTAGCAACGCCGGGCAGACTGATAGACCTCGTGACAAGAAGGATGATCGATATCAGCCAGATCTATACACTCGTTCTCGACGAGGCGGATGAGATGCTGAAGATGGGTTTTATCAAGGACGTAAAGCGCATAATCTCGATGACGCCCGGTGACAAGCAGATGGCCCTGTTCTCGGCTACGATGCCCAGGGAGATCCAGGACATAACGTGGCAGTTCATGGAGGGTGCGGCAGAGATCGATGTCATGCCCAAGGCAGAGGATCATCCGGATATCGACGAGTACATCGTGAGGTGTCCCGAGAAGGATAAACTGTCGGTGATCTCAAGGATCGTCGCCAGGGAGGATTACACCAAGATCATCGTGTTCTGCAATACCAAGGATCAGGCGTCCAAAGTGGCAAGGAGGATAGCAGCTTCAGGCATATCCGTTCAGGTCCTTCACGGTGACATAAGCCAGAGCAAGCGCAACAAGGTAATGGACGATTACCGACGCAATAAGTTCGATTGTCTGGTAGGCACGGATGTCGTTGCCAGAGGCATCGATGTTGATGATATCCAGGCTGTTTTTAACTACGACATACCCAAGGAGAACGAACTCTATCTCCACAGGATCGGCAGGACTGCAAGAGCAGGCAAGACAGGTGCGGCGTACAGCCTCGTGTCTTTTATCGAGACGGAGAGGATGGAAGAGATAATCAGATATACCGCCGCTGATCCCAAGGAATATGTGTTGTGATTTGTCAGTCCCTCATTATATAATATAAAGAAGCTTTGACAGGCTGTGTCAAATACCTTAGCGGAGGTGCGTATGCCTAACTATATACTCGACTGGAACAAATACACCAAGGCAGCGATCGATATCGCATGCGAGGGAGCTGTCCTCCTCGAGAACAGAGAAGATACACTTCCGCTCAAACAGGATACGAGGGTTGCCCTGTTCGGCAGGATGCAGACCAATTACTACAAGAGCGGAACAGGTTCCGGCGGTATGGTCAATGTAGAGCATGTCGTCAATATCAGAGAGGGACTTACAGATTCCGGCAAGGTCATCGTAGATGAAGAACTCATGAAGATCTACGATGAGTGGGAGAAGGCTAATCCCGTAGATCCCGGTCTCGGCTGGGGCAGGGAGAGATGGTCCCAGAACGAGATGCCACTTACCGATGATATCGTTAATAGTGCGGCTTCGCGAAATGATGTTGCCGTTATCGTCATCGCCAGGACTGCCGGCGAGGACCGTGACAATTCCTGTGATAAGGGATCACTGAAGCTTCAGGACGGCGAAGAAGCGATGCTCGGCAAGGTATGTGCAGCATTCAGGAAGACGGTCGTTCTCCTTAACACCGGCAATATCATCGACATGAGCTTTGTGACTAAGTATAAGCCCTCAGCAGTAATGTATATCTGGCAGGCCGGAATGATCGGCGGAACTGCCTGTGCAAGGCTCCTGACAGGTGAAGTTAATCCTTCGGGACTGCTCCCTGACACGATCGCCAAGACGGTTGATGATTATCCGTCGACGCCTTATTTCGGAGGGTCGGACAGCGTTAAGGATTACTACACTGAAGACATCTATGTCGGATACAGGTATTTCACTACTTTTGCCAGGGACAAGGTCATGTATCCGTTCGGATATGGTCTGTCTTACACGGGATTTGATATCTCCGGGCAGGAGATGTCGGTTTCCGAGGATAAGGTGACGGTCAGGGTCAGAGTTACAAATCTCGGCGAGATACCCGGCAAGAAGACGATCCTCGTATTTGCAGCGCCCCCTCAGGGCAAGCTCGCCAAGCCTTCCAAGGTGCTCGTGGGTTTTGCAAAGACATATGAGATAATGCCCGGCGGAACATGCAGCGTTGAGATAGAAGCTCCGCTTAAGTATTTCGCATCGTTCGATGATGACGGAAGGGCAGGTGTTGGAACGGGCTGGATCCTCGAGCGCGGCGTATATGATGTCCACGTCGGAGGCGACAGTCTTGATTCAGATATCGTGCTGAGCTTCACGCTCGATGAGACGCGCAATATCGAAGAACTCGAACCGGTCGCAGCACCTGTTGAGGAGTTCGACAGGTTTACTCATGACGGCAAGGGCAAACTTACACTTGAGAAGGTGCCCGTCCTGAAGAAGGATTATCTTGCGGAGTGCTTAAGCCTCGTACCTCCTGAGATAGAGCAGACGGGTGACAAGGGGATCAAGCTTGCAGATGTTAAGACAGGCAAAGCTTCCATGGATGATTTTATCGCCCAGCTGTCAGACGAAGACTTATCACTCATCATCAGGGGCGAAGGCATGAGCTGTCCCAAAGTTACGACGGGTACGGCAGGCGGTTTTGCGGGCGTTGCCAAGGAGATCCATGATCTCGGTGTTCCTGCATGCTGCTGTTCGGACGGACCTTCCGGCATGAGGATCGACAGCGGCAAGAAGGCCTTCTCGATCCCCAACGGAACATGCATCGCATCAAGCTTCAATACTGATGCCGTTGAGAGCCTGTTCGGATGGTTCGGTATCGAGATGCTGAACAACCATGTTGATACCATCTTAGGCCCCGGCATGAACATACACAGACACCCGCTGAACGGAAGGAACTTCGAGTATTTCTCTGAAGATCCGTTGCTGTCAGGCAAGATGGCAAGCGCACAGATCAAGGCTCTCGAGCAGCATGGCGTTACTGCAACGATCAAGCATTTCTGCTGCAACAACCGTGAGACGAGAAGGCGTGACATGGATTCTGTCGTATCAGAGAGAGCTCTGCGTGAGATCTATCTGAGAGGCTTTGAGATCGCTGTCAAGGAAGGGCATGCGAGGAGCATCATGACGGTCTATAACAAGATCAACGGAACATATGGTGCTGCTCACTACGGACTTAATACCATGGTATTGAGACAGCAGTGGAAGTATACTGGTCTCACGATGACGGACTGGTGGGCATATATATCCGGCGTGCCGTCAATGAACATGCATCATAACTTGAGAGAGCATGCCATGATGGCAAGAGCCCAGAACGATCTGTACATGGTCTGCTCGTCCGTTGACCGCAAGTTCCTTGATGATACGGATTGCTTCGAGGAGCTTCAGAGTGGCAGGGGCATAACGAGAGCCGAGCTGCAGCGCAATGCAAGGAATATACTTAATTTCGCGATGAACACACCTGCGATGGACCGCATCATGGGTGAGAAGATCGAGATCAATAATGTAGATTGTCCGTTCAAGGCGGATGATGTCGACATGGAAGCCAACTACTTCTATAACATCGATGAGACTCCTGAGATCGACATCCTGGAGCAGGTCGATACGAGTACGGGCAAGGACTTCATCCTAGGCGTAACAAGTGACGTTCCCGGCGTGTACGAGATCGAGATCACGGCTTCTTCCGAACTTAACGAACTGGCTCAGATCCCCATGACGATCTACTATACGAGTATTCCGATCAAGGTCGTGACCTGGAACGGAACAAACGGCAAGGATGTCACGATGAGAGAGCACCTTGTCATCAATTCAAGACATGTCGTATTCAGAGCACATATGGGTGCAGCGGGCGTCAAGCTGAAGAAGCTTTGCTTCAAGTTTGTCTCACCTATCACTGAAGAGGTCCTGAAGGCGGTTTTCGCACGGGATGATGAGGAATGAGAAGAGACTACTTTACGTGTGTTTTTCTGGCATGTATCGCCGGCGCACTGATCTTTGTGTGCTTTGAGCCACTGTACTTCAGGTACGGCGTTACTGTCCCGCGTGAATTCGGTCTGTTCGAAAGCATCTTCAGTTCCATATACGCCGTATTCTTCCTGATAGCAGTGCCCGTATATACCGGCCTGAGACGCAAGTACTGGGTAGCCGTGGGGCTCGCATGCTATGGCCTTTTGGCGTATCTTCCGGTGATATTCTATCCTGCACAGGAGCTTATATCAGGTCCGCGCGCAGACATATTCCACTCGATCATTGCCATGATCCTAAACGGGATCTACGGGATGGTCAATGCCCCGTTCGCATCGCTGTCGCAGCTGTGGGGCGATTCGGTGGCATCATCAATGAGCCTGTGGATATTCCCGCTGGCAGTGCTGATCCCATTCATATTCAAAGCGTACAGATTCTACAGGGACGCGTATGTTGCAGAGCAGTTAAGTCCTGCTGACGTGATGTCTTCCCCGTCTATCTCCAAGTTCGACAGACAGAAGTCCGGTGAAGAGAAGGAAGAGACTAAGCCTGAAGTGTTAGGTACGGTAATCTCGGCTCCCGTAAGGAAAGAGAAGCCTGTGGCAGAACAGCCGGCAGAACCACCGAAGCCGGTCGTCGAGCGAATAGAAGAGCCGCCTCAGCCGGCCCTGGATAGCGAAGATGACGGAGAAGTCATCCTCTTAGGACCGCCAAAGCAAGTTAAAGAAGATAATCCGCAGAACAAGCCGTCGATCAGACAGCCCAAGATCAATATCGCCACCCTCGGCGAAGAGATAATGGGCAGGGAGGACGACAGGCCGGAGGATGTGGAGTAAGTTTCATATTGCAATGATCCCCCTTAACTTGTAGAATTTCCTATAGTAAAAACAAACGGAGTAATAATAATGGCTAAGAATGCGAAGCACTGGAAGACGTTCGTTGCCTCCAAGGAGGACAAGGAACTGAAGGCAAAGACCGGAGTCGATCCTCTTGAAGAGGGTCTTAAGGACATGGGTTGGTTTGCTAATTCCAAGAGGATCGTAGCTAAGGGTATCAAGAGGACTCAGGAGACTTTCGGTGAAGAGGTCGGCAATTCGATCACTGCCGGAGTCATGGCCCTGTTCCTTCTGTGCATCCTGCCGTTTGCTGCCGTTGACGCATATACGAGTGCTCCGGTGATGAACAACGACAGGCCCGTTCCTGCCAGGGAACTTGTTGTATTGAGCGTATCCGCGTTCATCATCACATTATTCCTGTCACTTCTCATCTCTACGATATTCCACTTCATGAAGCACGGAACACCGCAGAAGAGAGTCATGAACAAGCTCAATAGGATCATGGTCTATTACACGATCTTAGGCGCTTACACTCCCGTATGCGCACTTATCCTTCCCGTCGTATCCGGAAGCGTTATCTGGGCTCTTGAGGCTGCATGCGCGGTAGCGGGAACGTTAGTCACGGCCATCACATATCCTCAGAGCAAGACCGGCAACGTATTCTCCAAGCTCATCTACGTTATCATGGGTTGGATGATCATAGCCCGCATCTTTGCATTCTACAACTCAACGACGAAGCTCTGCTTCTGGCTGATAATCTCAGGTTCGATCGCTTATTCAGTCGGGCTCTGGTTCAATTTCGGCAAGAAGTTCAAGTTCTCTCACATGGTGTGGCATCTGTTTGTCCTGGGCGCATCCGTACTCCACCTGCTGGGCTTCGTATTCTTCTTTGCTTATTAATTATTAATAAATTGTGTCTTAAAATAAGCGCTCAGATTGAAAATCCCCCCGAAAGGCAGTAAAATTAGACTGTACGACTGTACAAAGGGGTATCTATGGGACGAAGACGCACTTTCGCTTTGCTTGTAGGACAAGCATATGAGTATTATCAGTCATCCTTCATCGAAGGATTTCTGAAGCTGATGTTTGCGGAAGATTGTGATGTCTGCGTCTTTGCCATGTATGAGAAGTATCAGAATACGGCAGCCCGTGAGATAGGTGAGACCTCGATATTCAAGCTCGTTCCACATGAGAGATTTGACGGATTCATCCTGATGCTCGATACGCTCCAGACGCCGGGTCTTGCCGACAAGATCGTGAAGAATATCAGGAAGCATGTCAAGGTTCCGGTCATCACGGTTGACAAGGAGATCAACGGTTATGTCTGCATAAAGCCCGACGACCGCAAGGGAATAAAAGCCCTTATCTCACACCTCATAGAAGTTCACGGTTACACTGACATAGCTTTCCTTACCGGAAAGTCATGGCATCCATACTCCAAGGACAGGCTCAAGGCTTATAAGGAATGCATGGAAGAGCATGGCCTTAAGGTCAGGGACAACAGGGTATTCTTTGGTGATTTCTGGTATACGAGCGGCGAGAACCTCGGCGACAAACTCGTCAAGATGAACGGAGCTCTTCCACAGGCGGTGGCATGTGCCAACGACCAGATGGCAGTGGGACTTGCGAAGTCCCTGACCGAACATGGTCTCAGGGTTCCTGAGGATGTTGCAGTCATCGGTTATGATTCCAATAGTGAAGGAAGATATTCACCTAAGCCGATAACGTCGGTAACGCTTCCCGCCGGTGCCCTGGGCAGGCATGCAGCCAGGACGATATTAGCACTTGTTGATAATGCTGAATTGCCGGTCTTTGACGAGCCTGTTGACATATTCTACGGAACGAGCTGCGGCTGTGATAACGAGAGCGCATCGATGGTGAGCAAGCTCAGGTCTTCATGGAACACGGATCTGTCTTCCAACAGCGTGTTCTCACCGTTCAACCACATGGATGAGGATCTCCTGTCCCAGTCAACATTCTATGGACTCATGAATACAGTGTTCTCGTATACTTATCAGATCAGGCCTTTCGAGGGGTTCAGCCTCTGTTTGAATGATAACTGGCAGGATTATAATACGGGCGATCTGAGAAGCGAGGATCCGTTTACGCCTAAGATGGTGCATGTTCTATACTGCGGGCCTGAGAATGCGGGTCAGGACAAGATCGGCATGGATGAACTCTTTGACAGGAAAGACCTTGTTCCTTATCTGTCGGAGGAGAGGGAAAAGCCAAGGGTATTCTTCTTTACACCCATCTACTTTGAGGATATGACATATGGTTATTCCGTTCTGTCCAGCAAAGAACCGGAATCACATTCAGAGCAGTACAGGATCTGGCTCAGGTGCGTCACGAGAGGTCTTGAGTACTTCAGGAGACAGGAGCAGCTTAAGCTTACCAACGCTGCGCTCGAGGCCAACATGATCCGTGATCCTCTCACAGGTTTTTATAACTACAAGGGATTTCAGTATCATATCGAGAGTGCGCTTAATAAGTTTAAGAATGGCGATCCCGAGATAGAATTGGGAATTATAGCTGTCGACATCAAGAACCTGTCAGGGATCAACAATGATTACGGACGCGAGGAAGGTGATGCGGCTATCGTCAAGATGGCGGGAGTACTGCGCAAAGTGGCGGATAACGAATGTATTTTCGCGCTTGGTAACGGGGAATTTTTTGTAGCCGCCAGGATCGACGGCAGGGATCTCAAGGTTAGTACCTTTACGGAAGATTCTGACAAGCTCCTGTCGGAATTGAATGATCAGGACAGCAGGTATAAGCTGGAGATATCCTACGGAAGCTCCAAAGGAACAGTGGTTACAAAGAATGATTTTGAACGACTGGTAGGAATTGCGGTCAATAACAAGAATGTCAGGAAGCGTAACATCGCCAAGATTGAAGAAGGCGAGGGTCTGACAAAGGAGGAACAGGAGCAGGCTAAGATAGTTCATGAGATTATCGAGAATAATCTCCTTAAATACCATTTCCAGCCGATCATAAGAGCAAGCACCGGCGAGATCTACGCATATGAAGCTCTGATGAGAGCGGATGTTAAGCCGTACATGGCACCGCCTGTCGTGCTCAGGTATGCTGAATTCTTCAATCGTCTGTACGACATTGAGAAAGCCACATTCAACAATGTGCTGGATATCTTCGAAGCCAACGAGGGATCCTTTGCAGAAGGATCTAAATTATTCATCAACAGTATTCCGGGCCATGTCCTCAAGGATTCTGATTTCGAGGTCGTTGCTGAGAAGATCGCGAATAACACTGACAGGATCGTTGTGGAGTACACCGAGCAATCGGAACTCAAAGAGTCCGAGATGGCTAAGATCAAGAAGAGATATGAGGATGCCGGGCTTAAGACCGCGATAGACGATTATGGCACAGGATACTCGAATATCACTAACCTTCTTAACTATATGCCTGATTATGTAAAGATCGACAGGATGCTCCTGACGAATATACATAAGTCACCTCAGAAGCAGCATTTTGTGAAAGATATCATCACATTTTCCCATGAGAACGGCATCATGGCTCTCGCCGAGGGCGTTGAGACGATAGAAGAGTATAAGGTCGTTCTCCAGCTCGGTGTGGATCTCGTTCAGGGCTTCTTCGTGGCGAAGCCTTCGGCTGAGATCATCAAGGAGATCGATCCTAAGGTCAAGAAGCAGATTCTCGAATTAGACCGCCTGATCGAACATGATGCGAAGAGCAATGTATATGTGGCCGGAAGGGAAGGACGAATATCGCTTCCCGTACTCGTTGAGGAAGGTTACAGCAGGATCGTGCTTCCCAATGCCGAAATGACTTACAGAGACATCACCATTGCCGGTGCGCCCGGATTTGATACGGATCTTTACATCGTTGCAGAGGACGGATATCAGGGCAGCCTCGTTCTCGAGAATGTCGGTCTGTCAGGCAAGCAGACAGGCAATGCCGTCCTTATCGGTGAAGGCTGCGACGTCATGATCGAATTTGAAGGCGAGTGCGTCATGGATGGCGGCGGCATCAGGGTGCCTGCGTCATCAAGAGTCATGTTCTCCGGTGACGGTTCGCTCAAGATCAATGTCAACAAGCTTGAAGCATATGGTATCGGCAACGCGCTTACGATGGATCACGGTGATCTTGTTTTCGATCAGGACGGCACGATAGAGATCAATATCGATTCATCACAGGGTATCGGTATCGGTTCCGGCAATGGCGGTGAGATCCACATCAACAAAGGAAGATATCTTATCAACATGTCCGGCCAGAACGGTGTTGGCATTGGATCGGTATACGGTGAGACGCAGCCGATCGTAACGAACTGTGAATGCCACATCACCAATTCTGCAACAAGGGGCGTTGCTATCGGTTCCATTGAAGGTGACTGCGATATCTATATCGATAAGCTGTCGCTCGAGTGCAGGCTGACAGGTACGGAAGGCGTTGTCATCGGCACGCTGTCAGGCAGGAAGAGTGCCTCGAGCATCAATAACGGTTATGTTCTTGTCTCAGGCGAAGCGGACAAGCTTATGTGCGTCGGTTCGCTCTCTTCAGAGACTACACAGGTCAAGGTCAATCTCTCTACGCTGAACTGTGATTTCTCAGGCAAGTCCTCCGCCTTTATCGGAAGCTTCGTTCCTGACGCGAAGATAAGCATCACGAGCTGCACCATATATGTCAACGGCGATTCCGATTACGATGAACTGTTCGCCGCATCTGAGGATAACATCATATTCTCTGACTGCAAGTGCACTGCGATGATCAACGGTAAGGACAAGACGAGGATCAAGCTCGACGACTGATCTGCTTTATATAAATATATTATTCCATACTAAGTCAGACTGAAGTTGCCGGGAGGCATAAAAAACTGCCCCGGATCGCCCGGAGCAGTCTTTGTAAGTCTGTAAGTTATGTCCAGCCTTACCTTATCCGTCAGCCGCCGAACAGGCTGAGCAGTGCACCGGCTGCGACAGCGGAACCGATAACGCCTGCGACGTTAGGACCCATAGCGTGCATGAGAAGGAAGTTGGAAGGATTTGCCTTCTTGCCTTCTGTGTTGGATACACGCGCTGCCATAGGAACTGCGGATACGCCTGCAGAACCGATGAGAGGGTTGATCTTGCCGCCTGAGAGGAAGTACATGATCTGAGCGATAAGGAGTCCGCCGACTGTTGAGAAGGCGAATGCGATAATACCGAGAAGAACGATCTTCAATGTCTCCCATGTAAGGAATGTCTCGCCTCTTGCCGTTGCACCTACTGTTGTACCGAGACAGATCGTAACGATATTGCAGAGGGCGTTGGAGGCAGTGTCAGAGAGACGGTCTGTAACACCGGATTCTTTGAACAGGTTACCTAACATGAGCATACCGAGCAGAGGTGCCACTGAAGGGATCAGGAGGGCACAAACAGCCACAACTATGATCGGGAAGCAGATCTTCTCGATCTTTGATACTGAACGTACCTGTTCCATCTTGATAGCACGCTGTTTCTTTGTTGTAAGGAGCTTCATGATCGGAGGCTGGATAGCCGGGATCAGGGCCATATAAGAATATGCTGCAATGGCGATAGCCGGCAGAAGATGAGGTGCCAGATGTGTTGTGAGATAGATAGCCGTAGGGCCGTCAGCACCACCGATGATGGCGATGGAAGCAGCCTCGCTTGCCGTAAATCCCAGAACAGATGCGATGACAAACGCGAAAGAGATACCGAACTGTGCACCCGCACCCATAAAGAGTGATGAAGGACGCGCGATAAGGGGTCCGAAGTCGGTCATTGCACCGACACCCATGAAGATCAGACAGGGGAAGATACTTGTCTTAACACCGATGTAGATGAGGTCAAGAAGGCCTACGCTCTCCATTGTGGAGAAATAAGACCAGTCAATGTGACCTGTGTCGTTAATAAAGATGTCGGGATGGTAGAGGTCTGCGAGAGGCAGGTTGCTCAAGAGCATACCGAAAGCAATAGGCAGAAGGAGCAAAGGCTCAAACTTCTTTCCTATTGCAAGATAGATAAGGAAACAAGCGACGATGAGCATGATACCTGAACGGATATCCATGTTGGCAAGGCCGGATGATTCCCAGATTTTAATTAAAGCATCAATCACTTTGGGTAACCTCCGTACTTAAGAAATAGAAATCATTGCGTCGCCGGTGTTGACAGTGGAACCCTTAGCTGTGAGAACCTGAGCTACAGTACCTGATTTGGGGGCACAGATCTCGTTCTCCATCTTCATAGCTTCAAGGATAACAACAACATCACCTTCTTTGACCTGGTCGCCGACGTTAACCTTGACGTTAAGGATGGTGCCGGGCATAGGTGCATTCACGGGTGTTGCATTTGCTGCAACTGCTGCAGGTGCTGCTGCGGCGGGAGCCGGAGCTGCTGCAGGTGCTGCCGCGGGAGCTGCTGCCGGGGCTGCTGCAGGTGCGGGTGCTGCCGCAACTGCCGTAGTCTTGATGAGATTAGCTTTGCCTTTCTCCACCTCGACTTCATATACTTTATCGTTAATTGTTACGTTATAGATCATTTGAACACTCTCCTTTATTTATTCTCAACAAGCGTTATGGATTTGAAAACAAGTTCTGACAGCGGGATACCCGTGTTGTCGCTGACGATTGCCATGATCATCGCGGCAGTCTTCTCATCGCAGCCTTTGAGCTTCAATGAACCTGATGAGAATTCCTCCTCGGGTACTGATGCCTTGGGAGCTGCCGGCGCCGTTGTTGCCGCTGCAGCAACAGGGACCTCTGTTGATGTATCTTTCTTGTGATCGAACGCATTCAGAATAGCGGAGAAGATCCTGATACATACAAAGATAATAAGGAGAGCAGCAAAAACGATAGCGATAGTAAAAAGAGCATAGAGAAGTGCATCCCCTATAGGGGCGACCTTCTGTCCGAGCTCATTTACAGCCATGGATGCCGAAGACTCGCTTGTGGCTGTCTCTTCTGCTGCTAAAGCTATAATGGACCCTAAAGTCATCCTGGATCAGTCCTCCTTTTTCTCGATTGTGTAATTAACTGTGTTGGATTCCTTCTCCTCACGTGCTGCGAAGAACTTCTCAGCTACCTGAGGGAAAGCGATGTAGGAGAGCACATCCTCATCTGACCTTGCTGTCTTGCCGAGTTCCTTCTTCGTCTTCTCGAAAAGGGGCTCGAGGGAATCTGCATAGCGGCCTTTCACCAGCTCATCTTCCTTCCAGCACTTGTCAATGAGTTCCTGGTTGATCTTACCCGGAGCTCTTCCGTACTCACCGCGGAGATAAGCCTTGATCTCCTTGGAGATGTTCTTATATCTCTCACCGAGGAGAACGTTGGATACAGCCTGGTTACCTACCATCTGGGACAGAGGTGTAACGAGCGGCGGATAACCCATGTCCTTACGGACTGAAGGAATCTCAGCCAAAGCCTCGTCGAACTTATCAAGAGCGTTCATGTCCTTGAGGTTAGCGATCATGTTGGAAAGCATTCCGCCGGGAACCTGATACTTGAGGATGTCAGCCTTGATACCCATGACTGTAGGATTGAGTGTTCCGTTATCGAGGAACTTCTTCCTTACGGGTACGAAGAAATCAGCGATCTCCTTGAGGCTGTCCATATTGAGGTCAGACTCAAAACCGAACTGTGCGAGTGTGTAAGCCATTGTCTCCGTTGCGGGCTGTGATGTGCCGCCTGCCATCGTGGAGATTGCCGTATCGATACCGTCGCAACCTGCCTCGACTGCCTTGAGGAGAGTCATGGGGCCCATGCCTGTTGTGTGGTGTGTGTGGAAGAAGAGAGGAACCTTGACCTCAGCCTTGATGGCCTTAACGAGATCATATGCTTCCTTGGGAGAGCAGATGCCTGCCATATCCTTGATGGCGATGGAATCAACACCCATGCTCTCGAGTTCCTTGCACATCTCGACATACTTGGGGATCGTGTGTACGGGGGATGTTGTGTAGCAGATGCATCCCTGAGCGTGCTTGCCGCACTTCTTGACCTCATCGATGCAGACCTCGATATTCCTGAAGTCGTTCAGGGCATCGAAGATCCTGAAGATATCCATGCCGTTCTCAGCTGCCTTGCGGCAGAAGAGCCTTACAACATCATCTGGGTAGTGCTTGTAGCCCAGGATGTTCTGACCACGGATGAGCATCTGGAGGGGAGTCTTCTTGCAGACCGCCTTGATCTTGCGGAGTCTCTCCCAGGGATCTTCGTCGAGGTAACGGAGGCAGGAATCGAATGTAGCGCCGCCCCAGCACTCGAGAGAATAGTAACCTGCGTTGTCCAGCTTCTCCAATATGCCCTCAAAATCCTCGAAAGGCATACGGGTAGCGATGAGTGACTGCTGTGCGTCACGCAACACTGTCTCGGTGAATTTAACTTTCATAAAGTCACGCTCCTTATATAGTTATTTAATTAAAATCAAACAGTTCAAACTATAGCACGGATTGGTTTGTAAGGCAAAGGATTTTTATGATCGTGTGTTTTCAGATGCCCTTATTATCGCGAAAATGGAACAGGCAAAATAAATATTTACTTTTGAAAACCCGCGTTGTATACTTAATTGCTCGCAAGATGCTTATCTTGCCGTGTATTTGTGCGGCAAATCGGCGGAAGGCGTGCAAATATTACGAAAGGAGATGTATTGATGCCTACATTTAATCAGTTAGTTAAGTCCGGCAGACAGTCGAAGTCTTACAAGTCTGCTTCACCGGCTCTCCAGGCAGGTCTTAACACCATCAAGAAGAGAGAGACAGATCTGTCCTCACCTCAAAAGCGTGGTGTTTGCACAGTTGTTAAGACAACAACGCCTAAGAAGCCTAACTCGGCTCTCCGTAAGGTTGCCCGTGTACGTTTAACAAACGGCTACGAAGTAACAGCTTACATTCCGGGAATCGGACATAACCTTCAGGAGCACTCTGTTGTTCTCATCAGAGGCGGACGTGTTAAGGACCTTCCTGGTGTACGTTACCACATCATCAGAGGCGCTCTCGATGCTCAGGGTGTTGCCAACAGAAATCAGGCTCGCTCCAAGTACGGCGCTAAGAGACCTAAGCAGAAGTAAGCTGCTTGATACAGCTTGCCGGCACGCTGTATAATACCAGCCGGACACATCAATAATATAGGATAACTACTGCCGCAGGAATGCGGAGATGATATAGATATATATTATCCTCTGCATTGGCTGCTGACATACTGACCGGTGAAGCATTGCCGGAGATATCCAGGCAGTAATCGGATCAGTACGAGTACCTATGAATTCATGAATCTATATGAAGGAGGGAAGCGAACAATGCCAAGAAGAGGTAATATCGCAAAGCGTGACGTATTACAGGATCCTGTATACAATTCAAAGCTCGTTACACGTCTCATCAACAACATTATGCTGGACGGTAAGAAGGGCGTTGCTCAGAAAATCGTTTACGGTGCTTTTGACATCGTAGCTGAAAAGACAGGTAAGGACGCTCTTGAGGTTTTTGAGCAGGCTATGGAGAACATCATGCCTGAGCTCGAGGTAAAGGCTCGCCGTCTGGGTGGTGCTACTTACCAGGTTCCTATGGAGGTAAGACCTGACAGACGTCAGACACTCGGTCTCCGCTGGATCACAAAGTACTCCAGAGAGAGAAACGAGAAGACTATGAAGGAAAGACTTGCAGGAGAGATCCTCGACGCTCTCAACGGCACAGGCGGTGCCTGCAAGAAGCGTGACGATACCCATAAGATGGCAGAGGCAAACAAGGC
>DGUI01000030.1 GCA_002394605.1 Mageeibacillus sp. UBA4314
CAAGATCTTCCCTGATAAGCCTGTTTCCAAGAAGCCTGCTCAGGTCCGAATGGGTTCAGGTAAGGCTGCAAATGAGTACTGGTGTGCAGTAGTTAAGCCCGGAAGAGTACTTTTCGAGATCGCCGGCGTTACAGAAGAACAGGCTAGAGAGGCAATGAGACTCGCAGGTCACAAGCTTCCCTGCAAGACAAAATTCGTAGTAAGAGAGAAGGAGGATGTGGTAAATGAAGGTTGAAGAAATTCGCGCTAAGTCAAACGAAGAGCTCGCTGCAGAACTCACATCCCTCAAGGAAGAGCTTTTTAAGCTTCGTTTCCAGCACTCTACAAACCAGCTCGATAATCCTGCACAGATCGCATTTGTTAAGAAGGATATCGCAAGAGTTATGACAGTTATCCGTGAGCGTGAGCTTACGGCAGCAAAGTAAGGGGGATAAAGCAACATGGCAGAAAGAAACCTCAGAAAGACAAGAGTGGGTATTGTTACATCCGATAAGATGGACAAGACGATCGTTGTTTCTGTTTCAGAGCACGTAAAGCACCCCCTCTACGGAAAGATCATGAAGAGAACCTACAAGCTTAAGGCACACGATGAGAACAACGAGTGCCGCACAGGTGATAAGGTTCAGGTAATGGAGACAAGACCTCTGTCCAAGGACAAGAGATGGAGACTTGTACAGATCGTTGAGAAAGCCAAGTAATGCAGGCTAAAGGAGGATATATCAGATGATTCAGGTTGAATCCAGACTTAGATCTGCCGACAACACAGGCGCTAAGGAGCTTGCCTGCATTAAGGTGCTCGGCGGATCCTGGCGTAAATATGCTAACATCGGCGATGTTATCGTTTGCTCTGTAAAGACAGCCGCTCCCGGCGGAATGGTCAAGAAGGGCGATGTTGTCAGAGCAGTTGTTGTACGCACAAAGAAAGGCGTCAGAAGAGCAGACGGTTCTTACATCAAGTTTGATGAGAACGCTGCAGTAATAATCAAAGATGACAAGAACCCCCGTGGTACTCGTATCTTTGGCCCAATCGCGAGAGAGCTCAGAGATAAGGACTATATGAAGATCTTATCCCTCGCTCCGGAAGTTCTGTAAGGAGGTATGACGAATGGCTAAGAAGATCCACATTAAGAAAGATGACCAGGTCGTTGTTATTTCCGGCAAGGACAAGGGCAAGACAGGTAAGGTTCTCATGGTAGATCCTGAGAGAGGCAGAGTTTATGTTGAAGGCGTAAACATCGTTAAGAGACACCAGAAGGCAAGAACACAGACTTCTCCTTCCGGAATCATCGAGAGAGAAGGCTCCATCGATGCTTCAAACGTAATGCTCGTAGATCCTAAGACAGGCGAAGCCACAAGGATCGGTTACAAGGTAAACGAGGACGGATCAAAGGACCGTATCGCAAAGAAGTCCGGCGAAGTTCTCAACACAGTCAAGAAAGCTAAGGGGGAGTAAGTAGATGTCCAGATTGAAAGAGAAATACACATCTGAAGTCGCACCGGCTTTGGCTGAACAGTTCAAGTACGATTCAGTAATGCAGATCCCTAAGATCGAGAAGATCGTTCTTAACATGGGATTGGGTGAGGTTAAGGATAACCCTAAGGCACTTGATAACGCAATGCGTGATATGGGCATCATCGCAGGACAGAAGCCTATTGCAACAGTTGCAACAAAGTCTGTCGCTGCTTTCAAGCTCAGAGACGGTATGAAGATCGGTTGTAAGGTAACGCTCCGTGGAGAGAATATGTACTATTTCCTCGACAAGCTTATCAGCATCGCTCTTCCCCGTGTACGTGACTTCCGTGGTATTAATCCTAATTCCTTCGACGGTCATGGTAACTATGCTATGGGTATCAAGGAGCAGCTTATGTTCCCTGAGATCGAGTACGATAAGATCGACAAGATCCGCGGCATGGATATTATCATCGTAACAACAGCTAAGACAGACGAAGAGGCTTATGAGCTTCTCAAGTTAATCGGAATGCCTTTCCGTAAATAATGGAGGAATAATTAAATGGCTAAGAAGTCAATGATTAATAAATCACAGAGGACTCCTAAGTTTTCTACGCAGCAGCACAACCGTTGCAAGATCTGCGGAAGACCCCACGCATACATCCGTAAGTATGGTGTTTGCCGTCTTTGCTTCCGTGATCTGGCATACAAGGGAGAGATCCCCGGTGTCAAGAAGGCAAGCTGGTAAGTCGATAAGGATAGGAGGAAATAATAATGCAGATTACAGATGCAATTGCAGATATGCTTACGAGAATCCGTAATGCAGGTAATGCAGGTCACCCCACAGTAGAGGTTCCTGCATCCAACCTTAAGAAGGCTATCGCTCAGATCCTTTTGGACGAGGGTTACATCGCAGGCTTTGATGTTGTTGAGGACAACAAGCAGGGTATGATCAATGTTACTCTGAAGTACTCCGGCAAGAAGCACGTTATCTCCGGTATCAAGAGGATCAGTAAGCCCGGTCTCCGTGCTTATGCTGACAAGGATAATCTTCCCAACGTTCTGGGCGGTCTTGGTATCGCCATCATCTCCACATCAAAGGGAGTCATGACAGACAAGAACGCAAGGAAGCTTGGTGTAGGCGGAGAAGTTCTCGCATACGTATGGTAATAATAGGCGGTCACTACTGTCTATAAATACACTCTGAAAAGCGCTATGCGCACGGCGGACATACCGGCGCAGCACGGCGCACAATCTAAAGAGCAGGAGGAAATTTTTTATGTCAAGAATTGGTAGAAAACCGATCACGATTCCTGCAGGCGTTGATGTAAAGATCGACGGACAGCACGTTACTGTTAAGGGTGCAAAAGAGACATTGGAGCTCGATGTACATCCTGACATGACAGTAAAGCTGGATGCAGGCGTTATCACGGTTGAGAGACCTTCAGATGAGAAGCAGCACAGAGCTCTCCATGGTCTCACAAGAGCATTGATCAACAACATGGTCGTTGGTGTATCCGAGGGCTTCTCCAAGGAACTCCAGATCAATGGTGTAGGTTACAAGGCTACAAAGCAGGGTAACAAGGTTGTATTCAACCTCGGTTATTCACACCCCATCGAGATCGTTGAGCCCAAGGGTATCACTCTTGAGGTTCCTTCTCAGGACAAGGTTATCGTCAAGGGTGCTGACAAGCAGCTCGTTGGCGAGACAGCAGCAAAGATCCGTTCGTTCAGAATTCCTGATGTTTATAAGGGCAAGGGTATCAAGTATGCCGATGAGCACCTTATCATCAAGGAAGGTAAGACCGGAGCTAAGAAGTAAGGTAAGGGGGTAAATATCATATGATTAACAAGATCGACAAGAACGAGATCCGTAAGAGAAAGCACGTTCGTGTAAGAAAGAAGATTTCAGGAACGACCGAGTGCCCCCGTCTCTGTGTATACAGAAGCAATGCTCACATATATGCTCAGGTTATAGACGATGTAACAGGTAAGACAATTGCCAGTGCTTCTTCACTTGATAAGGACGTTAAGTCTTCTGTCAGCAATTGTGGAAACATCGAGACAGCAAAGCTCGTAGGCAAGCTCATCGCAGAGCGCGCACAGGCTAAGGAGATCAAGGAAGTTGTCTTTGACCGTGGCGGATATCTGTATCACGGAAGAGTAGCAGCTTTGGCTGAGGCGGCAAGAGAAGCCGGACTCGCATTCTAAGCGGAAGGAGTAAATTAAATGGCATTTGATTCTAAGAATAATTATTCCAGAGAGAGAGACGGCGAGTTTGAAGAGAGAGTTCTTCACATCGGTCGTGTTTCCAAGACCGTTAAGGGTGGTAAGAATATGCGTTTTGCTGCTCTGGTTATCGTTGGAGACCGTAATGGTCACATCGGTAAGGGTATCGGAAAGGCTGCTGAGGTTCCCGAGGCTATCCGCAAGGGAATCGAGGAAGCAAAAAAGAACATTGTTGAGGTTACGATCCTTAACGGAACGATCCCTCACGAGACACTCGGTCTCTTCAGCGCTTCAAAGATCGTTATGAAGCCCGCTGCATCTGGTACCGGTGTCATCGCAGGTGGTCCTGTCCGTTCAGTATGTGAGCTTGCAGGTATCAAGGATATCCGTACAAAGTCCATCGGTTCAAATAACCCTAACAACATGGTTAACGCTACGATCGAAGGTCTTAAGAGCCTTAAGTCAGCTGAAGAGGTTGCAAGACTTCGCGGCAAGACTGTAGAAGAGATAGGCTGATAAGGGGGTGTAATAATGGCAAATTTGAAGATTACACTCGTTAAGAGTACAAACAAAGCTCAGAAGAAGCCTAAGGCTACTGTTGCAGCACTCGGTCTCAAGAAGATCGGTCAGACAGTAGAGCAGCCTGACAACGAAGCGATTCGCGGCATGATCAAAGCAGCTGTGAACTACGTTTCTGTTGAAGAAGTTTGATGGAGGTACAGTTTAATGAAGCTCAATGAAATGACTTCAAGCGGAAATAAGACAGCATTCCGCAAGGGCCGTGGTGTTGCTACCGGCAACGGTAAGACATCAGGTCGTGGACACAAGGGTCAGAAGGCTCGTTCCGGCGGCGGAGTCCGTCCCGGATTCGAAGGTGGCCAGATGCCTCTTTACAGACGTTTGCCTAAGCGTGGTTTCAACAACAAGCGTTTTGCACCTGCTTACATCGAAGTAAACGTATCTGATCTTGAGAAGCTCGAGAATGGCGCAGAAGTAACAGCTCAGTCACTTGCTGAGGCCGGCATCATCACTCTTCCCAAGGTTAACGACGGTATCAAGATCCTCGGCAACGGAGATCTGACAAAGAAGCTCGATGTAAAGGCAAAGAAGTTCACTCAGTCTGCTAAAGAGAAGATTGAGAAAGCCGGAGGAACTGCACAGGAGGTATAAGGTATGAGAGGTATTTTTGATACCGCAGTAAACGCTTTTCGCGTTGAAAGCATACGTAAAAGATTGCTTTATACCTTTGTAATGCTTGGCATATTCATGTTGGGCGGACTCGTGCCGATGCCCGGTCTTGACGGTGAGAAGTTTACCGAACTTGTCAGGAACTGGGGTCAGCTGGGTTCCATCATGGACTTCGTGTCAGGTGGCGGTCTGTACCGTGCAACGATCTTTGCAATGGGTATCTCACCCTACATCAATGCATCGATCATTATCCAGTTGCTGCAAGTTGTAATCCCTGCTTTGGATGACATGTCCAAAGAAGGTGAGGCAGGAAGGAAGAAGATCACTAAGATTACAAGATACTCAGCTATCGGACTCGCACTCGTACAGGCTTGTCTGTTCTGCTACTCAACAAGATCTGCAATGCTTCCCACTCTTCCTGTATGGCTCAATGCGATCATCGTAGTCCTGTCATTTACTGCAGGTACGTGTATCGTAGTCTGGCTCGGTGAGAAGATCAACGATAAGGGTATCGGAAATGGTGTATCACTCATCATCTTCGCCGGTATCGTAACAAGACTTCCCGATATGGCCAAGACTCTTTACAGCAAGAGCGTTGACGTTGCAACAAGTTTTGATAACCAGGCAGTAGGCATCATCCTCGGTATCCTCCTGTTCGTCGGAGTAACACTTATCTCTATCGCGATAATCGTGTTCGTTCTCTATGTACAGAATGCTGAGAGAAGGCTTACGGTACAGTATTCAAAGAAAGTAATCGGAAGATCACAGCGTGGCGGTAACAAGGACTACATTCCTTTGAAGGTTAACCAGTCAGGTGTTATGCCTGTAATCTTCGCAATGAGTATCCTTGCAGTGCCCTCTATGATCGTCACATTCTTCTTCAGGAACAGCGAGAACAGCTTTGTTAAGTGGATAGCCAACAGCTTCACAGGCAGTGCTTACTACTATGTGATCTACTTTATCCTCATCATCGCGTTCACGTTCTTCTATTCAGCGATCCAGTTCCACCCGATCGAGATCGCAAACAACATCAACAAGAACGGTGGTGCCATCAGCGGTATCAGAGCAGGTAAGCCTACATCTGATTTTATCGCTGCAGTAGCACACAGACTTAACTGGGTAGATGCATTCTTCCTTACACTGGTATGTATCGTCCCTACAGTCATCGGCATACTGACAGGCCTCCAGAACGTCTGGTTCGCAGGTACTTCAGTTCTCATCCTCACGGGTGTTGCCAATGACCTCATCGTTCAGGTCGAAAGTGAACTTGAGGTAAGGAGCCCTAAGGGATTCCTTGATGATGTTGCACTTCTCAAGGGAAGAAGAAAGTAAGCTTTAGATCAATGATCAATTCAAGAGGCTGTTCCTCAAAGGAACGGCCTCTTTCTTTTATCTGCTTATTAATAAAAAAATAATGAAAAAAAAGCGAATTGCTATTATAATGGATAAGTTACAACGGTTTAATAACAATCGGACGGAGGATATATAATGTCGAGTCTCATCAAAGCATTGCACATACCTGAGCTGAGGAAGAAGCTTATCTTCACTTTTCTCATGATCACTGTTCTTGCAGTGGCAGCTCTCATTCCCTGCCCCGGCATGGATGTGGCAGCCTTCACGCAGCAGGTCAGGGGATGGGGAGACATCGGCGCACTTATGGGTATCCTGTCCGGCAAAGCAATATATAACGCTTCGATTATATCCCTGTCAGTATATCCGTACCTCATCGGCATGATCATCGTTCAGATCCTTTCTGCAGCCATTCCTGCCCTGCGCCAGCTGTCTTACCAGAACGAGGCGGTGCAGAGGAGGATGACGAAGTACACAAGATGGGCAGCGATGGTCGCAGGATTCGTTTTCTCGATACTCATGGTTACCGGTTCCCTTAAGGCTCTGACACCGAACCTTAATTTCTGGGTGGCTTTCGTGA
This sequence comes from Mageeibacillus sp. UBA4314, assembly GCA_002394605.1. Taxonomy (GTDB): domain Bacteria; phylum Bacillota; class Clostridia; order Saccharofermentanales; family Saccharofermentanaceae; genus Saccharofermentans. Next base: position 6,798 of record DGUI01000030.1, read on the forward strand.
TGTCCGTATTAGGTTTTACGATCGGTGCCGCACTCGTATCATGGATCTGCGAACTCATCAGTTCAAAGGGACTGGGCAACGGGTTCTCTGTTGTCATCTTCGCAGCGATCTGCCGCAACATCCCTCATGTTCTCAAGACAATATACATCCAGGCCAATGAGAAGCTCGGTCTGGTGTGGGCGATCGTTTTTACGGTCCTGGCTGTCATCGTTGGCATTGCAGCTCTGATCTTCTGCGTATATGTAATGTGCGCCGAGAGAAGGATCAAGATCCTCTTCAACAAGAGGAGTTTTGGAATGAAGCAGTATATGGGACAGAATACTTCTCTTCCCATCAAGATAACCCAGGCAGGGATCCTTCCCATCGTTTATGCGATGATGATCCTGACCACACCCGCACTCATAATCGCATTTTACAATTCCGGAACGGAGAACAGGTTTGCCTTAGGGTTTATGAATTTCATGATGAGTCCCGCATACATCATCCTGTTTGCGTTCTTCCTCATCATACTGTCGAGCGTATTTGCGATCATGCAGTTCAATCCTAATGAGATCGCAGGCGAACTGAGGAATAACAGCGGATACATCGCAGGCGTTAAGCCCGGCAAGCCTACGGCACAGTTCCTGACGCAGATGTTCTCCAACATGAACTATGCAGGAGCCGTATTCCTCGTATTGATGTGCGTAATACCCATGCTCGTTGCCATCATCCCCGAGGTAAGGGGATTCTGGTATGCGGGCATTGCAGTTGTATTCCTTGCAACGGTGATCATCGAGATGATCACGCTCCTTGATAACGGAATCAAGGAAGAGGAAGATAAGAAGAAGTCAACAAAGCCCACAAAGACGGCAAGAGCTTTTAAACAGTAAGAAACGGAGGAGTAAAGCATGCGTTTGATAATTCTGGGTGCACCCGGTTCAGGCAAGGGAACATCAGCAGTAGTTCTCAAGGAGAAGTACGATCTGGCTCATATCTCAACAGGAGATATCTTCAGGAGCAACATCAAGAGCGGAACGCCTCTGGGACTTGAGGCTAAGTCATATATCGATAAGGGTCAGCTTGTACCCGATTCGATCACTATCGGAATGGTAGAGGGCAGACTTGCCGAGGACGACTGCAAAAAGGGATATATCCTCGACGGATTCCCCAGGACGATCGCCCAGGCTGAAGCTCTTGACGAGATGCTTGCAAAGAAGGGTGAGAAGATCGATGCAGTCATCTCCATCGTTGTTGATGATGAGATCATCAAGGACCGTGTAACTTCAAGAAGAGTATGTGAGAAGTGCGGTGCAAGCTACAATGTAAAGTACAAACCTGCCAAGGTTGACGGTGTATGTGATCTTTGCGGCGGCAATGTCGTCCAGCGTGCTGACGATAACGAGGAGACAGTTGCTGCAAGGCTCATTACTTACTATGAGAATACAAAGCCCCTTATCGATTTCTATAATGCAAAGGGACTGATAATCGAAGGAGATAATAATGTTGATTCAGAGAGCTGCATCAAGTCGATCGAAGACGGACTCGATGCTCTCGGAGTATAAACAGCGGTATTAGAAAGGTTATTTCGATGGTTGAGATTTTGACAGCAGAAGAATTCGAGATGATGAAGGCATCAGGGAAGATCCTTCAGGAAGTCTTTAAAACTCTTGAGAAGTCGATCAAGCCGGGAATGAGCACATATGATGTGGACAAGATCGTTCACGATATAATTACGGGTCATGGTGCCGTTCCCTCATTCCTTAACTACGGCAATCCGCCTTTCCCCGGATCGATCTGCGCGTCCGTGAATGAAGAAGTCGTTCACGGCATACCTTCGCACAAGAGGATCCTGAAGGACGGTGACATCATCTCAGTCGACGTCGGTGCGATACTTAACGGTTATCATTCCGATGCGTGCAGGACTTACCTGGTCGGCGACGTAAAGCAGGAAGTGAAGGATCTTGTTGAGAGAACAAAGCAGTCTTTCTTCGAAGGCCTCAAGTATGCAAAAGCGGGAATGAGGACAGGGGATATCGGTCACGCTGTCCAGGAATACTGTGAAGGATTCGGATACGGCGTAGTAAGGGAACTTACAGGACACGGCATCGGAACTTCGCTCCATCAGGACCCGGAAGTCCTTAACTATGGCAAGGCAGGTCACGGCTATAAGCTTAAGGCCGGAATGGCGATCTGCATCGAACCGATGATCACATTAGGGAAAAGATACATTGAGCAACTTAGTGACGGCTGGACAATCGTTACACGTGACGGACTTCCTGCTGCTCATTATGAAAATACAATACTTATTACAGAAGACGGACCTGTCATGACAACTTTTGAGGAGGATGTTTAATGTCAAAAGAGGATGTAATCGAAGTTGAAGGAATCGTAGACGAAGCATTGCCTAATGCTACATTTAAGGTAAAGCTTGACAGCGGACACATCGTCCTTGCACACCTGTCGGGGAAGCTTCGCCAGAACTACATCAAGATCTTGCCCGGTGATAAGGTAACCATGGAACTGTCACCCTATGATCTGTCCAGGGGAAGGATCACCTGGAGAGGTGAGAAGAAGAGATAATAAGACTTCACTTTGAGCATACCCTGTTGCACATGACGGGGAGACTTAGGACACAGCCCAAAAAGTTCTTGCACTCTCGGAAAAATCTGTTAGAATAGTATAGCATGCGCTCAAAAGCGCAAGTTTTTGTTGAGCAAAAAAGACAGCAAAAATAAATTGTCAGGAGGATTACGGACAATGAAGGTTAGACCGTCAGTTAAGCCGATGTGCGAGAAGTGCAAGGTCATTCGTCGTAACGGCAAGGTAATGGTCATCTGTTCAGACCCTAAGCACAAGCAGAAGCAGGGTTGATGCAGAGAGAACTAATCGACTGATGCTGCAGATTTAGCCCTGCGGGATCAGAGTGGCACTGCTTCGCCACGAATTTGGTTATTTGCAGACAAAAAACGGATATTGAATATTACACGTAAATGTAGGGGCGGCTGCTCCTTCCTAACAGAAAGAGTTCCTTACGCCGCGTGTTGTATATATAGATCCAAACAAAATTACTCGATTTTATGGAGGTAACAAAATGGCTCGTATAGCCGGTGTTGATTTGCCGAATGACAAGAGAGTTGAGATTGCTCTTACCTACATTTACGGCATTGGCAGAACAAGCGCTTCCGACATCATCAGAGAGACAGGTATCAATCCTGATACACGTGTTAAGGATCTCTCAGAGGACGAAGTTGCAAAGATCCGTGACAGGATCGAGAATCATTACACAGTAGAAGGTGACCTTAAGAGAGAGGTAGCCTTGAACATCAAGCGTCTTACAGAGATCGGCTGCTACCGTGGCCGCCGTCACAGAATGGGACTTCCCGTAAGAGGCCAGCGCACAAAGACAAACGCTCGTACCCGTAAGGGACCTAAGCGTACTGTTGCAGGCAAGAAGAAGTAAGGGGAGGACATTATAAATGGCAAAAGCAGCTAAGAAAACAGCAGTAAGACCTAAGAGACGTGAGCGTAAGAACGTTGTCGACGGTCAGGCTCATATTCATGCAACATTTAATAATACGATCGTTACTATTACTGATAAAGCAGGAAATGCTATTTCCTGGGCATCTGCAGGTGAGATGGGCATGAAGGGTTCTCGTAAGGGAACAGCTTATGCAGCTCAGATCGCATCTGAAGAGGCAGGAAAGAAGGCAGTAGATCACGGCATGAAGACTGTTGAGGTTTTTGTTAAGGGTCCCGGTTCCGGACGTGAGTCTGCGATCAGAGCACTCGCAACAGTAGGTCTTCAGGTCACGATGATCAAGGACGTTACACCCGTTCCTCACAACGGTTGCCGTCCTCCTAAGCGCCGCAGAGTATAAGTATTTGCAGTAGCGGTTTTATCAGAAAATAGAAAAGAGGTTATAAAGCAATGGCTAGAGATATGACACCTGTCCTTAAGAAATGCAGAGCTCTTGACATCGAGCCGGCTTTCTTGGGACTTGAGAAGAGAAAGTCCATAAGACATGGAAAGATGACCCGTAAGCAGAGCGAGTACGGCATGCAGCTTAAGGAAAAGCAGAAGGCAAAGTTTATTTACGGTGTGCTTGAGAAGCCCTTCAGAAACTATTTCGAGAAGGCTCAGAAGCTCAAGTACGGCACAACCGGTGAGAATCTTATGATCCTCCTCGAGATGAGACTTGATAACGTCATCTTCAGAATGGGTCTTGCAAGAACAAGAGATGAGGCAAGACAGATCGTAAGCCACAGGAATGTTAAGGTTAACGGCAAGACCGTTAATATCCCTTCATACTGTGTAAAGGTAGGCGACGAGATCGGTATCAAGGAGAACTCCACAGACTCCCAGAGATATAAGGATATCATTGCAGTTACCGAGAGCAGAATTGTTCCCGAGTGGGTTGAATCCAACAAAGAGAAGCTTGCAGGCAAGGTCGTAGCTGTTCCGAGAAGAGATCAGATCGACGTACCTGTTAACGAAGTGGCAATCGTCGAGTTGTATTCCAAGTAATACGCCGCAATGACAAAAGAGCCTGTTCGCAGGCATAGACTTTAGGAGGAGAAGAAATGATGGAAATAAGCCAGCCGACCATTAGATGCGTAGAAACAAGCGAAGATAATACCTACGGCAAGTATGTCATTGCTCCGTTGGAGCGTGGTTATGGCACTACTCTCGGTAATTCACTGCGCAGAGTTTTGTTATCATCTCTTACTGGTGCGGCAGTTACATCAATTAAGGTTGACGGTATCAGCCACGAGTTTTCCACAGTTCCCGGCATTATCGAGGATATGACTGAAGTCATCCTCAATATCAAGGGGATCAGAGCAAAGATCCACACAGATTCCAAGATCGTCAACATCAGTGTTGCAAAGGGCAGGAAGGGCGAACTTACTGCAGGTGACATCGTTCACGGACCTGATGTAGAGATCATGAATCCCGATCATGTCATCGCTCATCTCAATGGCGAAGCTGAGGTATATATGGAATTCACTATCGCTGCAGGCCGCGGCTACAACACTGCTGAGCAGAACAAGCCCGACAAGCAGATCATCGGTATCATCCCGATCGATTCCATCTTCACACCGATCAAGAAGGCTAACTACAAGGTTGAGAATACCCGTGTAGGCGAGCGTACAGACTATGACAGCCTCACATTGGAGGTCTGGACAGACGGTACGATCGAAGTTGATGAGGCTCTGTCCTCAGCAGCTACATGCCTTATCGACCATCTCCGTTTCTTCACTGAACTCGCAGAGACAGATACGACTATCAGTTTCAAGAGCGTTGAGGAGATCGGCGAGAAGGATACAAAGCTTACGATCGCTATCGAAGAGCTTGATTTCTCAGTTCGTACATACAACTGCCTCAAGAGAGCAGCTATCAACACGATCGCTGACCTTGTAGCACGTACCGAAGATGAGATGATAAAGGTAAGGAATCTTGGTAAGAAGTCTCTTGACGAAGTCAAAGAGAAGCTTGCAGAGATGGAACTTCACCTCAAAGACAAAGAAGACTAACTTACTTTACTAGGAGGAAAATAAGATGCCTAACAGAAAAATGGGCCGCGCATCTGATCAGCGCACTGCAATGCTGAGGAACATGGTTACAGCTTTCGTTATCAACGAGAAGCTCGAGACCACAACAGCACGCGCTAAAGAGGTAAGTGCTATCGTTGAGAAGCTCATTACCGCAGCGGTTAGAGAGAAAGATAATTTTACAACAAAGGAAGTCACAGTATCTTCCGCAAAGCTTGATGGTAAGGGCAAGAAGGTTCTTACAACAAAGACATCAAAGAGTGGCAAGAAGTACGATGTTGTTGATCGTGAGATCAAGACAAAGACTGTTACAGTTGATGCTCCTTCAAGACTTGCAGCAAGAAGAGATGCTATGTACTGGCTCCACAAGAGCCACAACGACGAGGGTGCTGCTGTAAATCCTGTCAACAAGCTCTATGATGAGCTCGCTCAGCGTTATGCCGGCAGGAACGGCGGTTACACAAGAGTCATCAAGATCGGTGCCAGAAAAGGTGACGGATCTGAGATGGCTATCCTTGAATTCGTCTGATCTGATTCAATTGTAAATTAATACGAGGGGAGTGTTTACAATTCCCCTCGTTTTTTTTATACTTTGGCTTATGCAAGACGAAGAATCGAATAAGATCAGGATCAACAACGTATCGTTTTCCTATAATGCAGACGATCCGGCAGGTAAGGAAGAACCTGCATTAAGGAATGTTACGATGGAGTTTGACAGAGGTTCATATGTAGCGATCCTTGGTGCCAACGGATCGGGCAAGTCGACTCTGGCAAAGCTTATCGATGTCCTTGAGATCCCATCAAGAGGCAGTATCGCCGTGTTCGGTTACGACACGACCGACAGCAAGTTTTTCTGGGAGATTCGCCAGAACTGCTCGCTCGTCTTTCAGAATCCCGATAACCAGATAGTAGGAACGACAGTCGAAGAAGACGTTGCTTTCGGGCCGGAGAATCTCGGAATCCCGAATCCGGAACTCCGTCAGCGGGTTGATGATGCTCTTAAGGCGACCGGGCTTTACGGATCACGCCATAAGCAACCGTCCCAGATGTCAGGTGGCCAGAAACAGAAACTTGCCATAGCAGGTGCCCTGGCAATGGATCCGCAGATCCTTATCCTTGACGAGTCTACCGCAATGCTCGATCCGGTCAGCAGGAATGACTTTATCGATCTGGTGGAGAACATGCGTAAGCAGAGGGATCTTACCCTGATCACCATCACCCATGACATGGATGAGGCGGCAAGATGCGGGAAGATCTTCGTCATGAAGGACGGGAAGGTGTATGCATCTGGTACGCCTGATGAAGTGTTCAGGAAAGACAGCATAATAACAGAAGCAGGGCTCGACAGGCCGGTCCCGTATAAGTATCTGACATGTGTTTCAGAACTGACCGGAAACACCATCCCTGAAGATACCGATATCAATATTGAAGATAATGCGGCCCGCATCGCCGCAGGGATGATCGCGGACTGCAAAAGAGTGATCAGGCCGGATGATGATGCCGGAAAAGGTCAGGATGCTTCCGCTAGGACGATCATGACGATCAGGGATCTGTCCTTCTCATATTCAGAATCGAAATTCAGGCTTAACGATGTCAACCTTGATATCAGGGAATCGGAGATCCTTGCGATAGTCGGACAGAGCGGATGCGGCAAGACGACTCTGATCTCACACATGAACGCGCTTATCACCCCGCAGCACGGCGAGGTGCTGATAAACAGCAGTGAAGGTACTCTAAACACTGCCGTCAAGTCGGATATCAGGAAGATCAGGAGCAAAGTAGGACTGGTATTCCAGTATCCGGAGTACCAGCTCTTCGAAGAGACGGTCTATAAGGATATCGAGTACGGGCTTAAGAAAGCGGGCGTTCCCGAAGAGGAACGGGAGTCAAGGATAAAGGAGGCATTAAGTCTTGTGGGACTTGATGAGTCCGTACTGGAGAAGAGTCCTTTCGATCTGTCCGGCGGCCAGAAGAGAAGGGTTGCAATAGCAGGCGTACTCGTAATGAAGCCTGAGATCCTTGTCCTTGACGAGCCTGCATCAGGTCTTGATCCGATCGGAAGACATGATATGTTCAGGACGATAAGCAGGTTCCGCGATAACGGGACGTCGATCGTGATAGTTACTCATAATATGGATGAAGCGGCTCTTAATGCCGACAGGATATGCTGCATCGGCAACGGAGAGGTATTATCTGTTACCACCCCTGAAGAGATGTTTGCAGATCCCGGCAACTGCAGGAAGATGGGTATCGATATACCAAGGCTGACATCATTTTCAAATAAGGTCAGGGATATCCTTATCAAGGATCATCCGGGCGTAAGGTTCGGCGGGCCGCACTTTGACATCAGGAAGGAAGTACTGTCCATACTGACGGCTCTTCAGGAAGGCGGCAGTCATGTTAAATGACATAAGCCTCGGGAAATATTATGAGACCGGATCCCTCTTTCACCGCAGCGATCCCAGGATGAAGATACTGATGTATTTCATTTATCTTGTTACTGTATTTTTGATACGGTCATCCGGTGCGATCGCGCTCCTCGGGATAGTTACGGCAGTGATCGCCCTGATCAGCAAAGTCCCGCTTAAGGCTCTGAGGACTACGGTTGTGCCGGTCCTTCCTTTCGTGCTGTTCATATTTGTCATCAACATGTTCACGATAAAGACAGGAAAGACCCTCTGGGAATGGACGATATTTACGATCACGGACGAGGGAATAGGAAAGGCGGCAGTAATGTCCGTAAGGCTCTTATTCCTAATACTCCTTACGAGTCTTCTTCTGACTCTCACGACCACCCCTCTCAAGATCGCGGACGCACTCGAAAGCCTGTTCTCACCGCTTAAGGTGATCAGGGTCCCCGTCCACGAAATGGCGATGATGATGTCCATCGCGCTCCGATTTATCCCGACACTGACAGATGAGACCAACAAGATAATGAAAGCCCAGGTAAGCCGCGGAGCCGACTATGATACAGGAACGGTGATAAACAGGATGCGCGGATACATAACAGTCATAATACCGCTGTTCGTATCGAGCTTTAAACGTGCCGACGAACTTGCCACGGCAATGGATGCGAGATGTTACCGGGGAGGTGACGGAAGGACAAAGCTTAATCCCTTGAGACTTAAGGGTTCTGATGTCATCACCGGTCTGATACTGGTCACGGCAGCAGCGGGGATAATCCTTCTTGACCGTATATTGCGATAGTTATTGAATTTGGTAGAGTCGTTATATTATAATAAATTGATAAACAATTCAAAGAGGTGTGGCGTATGGCATATTATGTCGGCATCGACTTGGGCGGCACAAACATCAAGACCGGCGTAGTCGATTCAGAAGGTAACCTGATCAACAAGATCAAGATCAAGACTCATGCAGAAAGAACGATGGAAGAGATAATCCATGACATGGGTCAGACTGCGCTTGATGTAATCAAGGATGCAGGTCTTGAGGTATCCGATATCTCAGCGATCGGCATCGGTTCTCCCGGAACACCCGACAACCTTTCCGGTGTTCTCGTATACAGCAGCAACCTGCCGTTCAATATGGCACCCATGAGGAAGCTTATCAGGGAAGTGGTCGACCTCCCCGTGTATATCGACAATGATGCCAACTGTGCGGCAATGGCAGAAGCTGTTGCAGGTGCAGCCAAGGGAACAAAGGACTCTGTTACCATCACGCTCGGCACCGGTGTAGGTGCAGGCGTTATCGTTAACGGAAGGATCTATTCCGGATTCAACCAGGCCGGTTCTGAATTCGGACACACAGTCCTCGTATCAGGCGGTATCCAGTGCAAGTGCGGACGTAAGGGATGTTTCGAACAGTATGCTTCTGCATCTGCTCTCGCGAGGATGACGAAGGAAGCAGCAGATGAGGATCCCAATTCTCTCCTTACCGAAGTGATCGCTGAGCAGGGTGCACCCAATGCAAAGGCTGCTTTCATTGCGATGAGACGCGGTGATAAGAAGGCCGAAGAGGTAATCGACAAGTATACTGATTATCTTGCAGACGGTCTTGCAAATGCCATCAACACTTTCATGCCCGAGGTGCTCGTCGTTGGCGGTGGTGTATGTAACGAAGGTGATCCTCTCCTCATCCCCATGAGAGAGAAGACGATGTCCAGACCTTACTTCGGACCCGGAGTTCCGAAGACAGAGATCAGACTTGCCCAGATGGGTAACGATGCCGGTATCGTCGGCGCTGCCATGATGGGTATGACTTGCGTGCTTGATAATATCGACGGTAAGTAAAAAGCATGAGCAAAGTTCTTCTCATATGTGAATATGACGGAACTGATTTTGTCGGATATCAGATCCAGAATAACGGCAGATCGGTACAGGGTGTTCTCGAGAAGGCTTTGGCGGAAGTATATAAGACAGAGATAAGACTGACGGGGTGTTCGAGGACTGATGCCGGCGTTCATGCGGCGGCACATGCAAGTTCCTATGAAGCTCCGTTTGTTATTCCCTCTGACAGGATACCGCTGGCGCTCAATGCATTCCTGCCTTCTGATGTGGCAGTGAAGAGCGCGTCATATGTGGGGGATGATTTCTCCGCGAGGTTCGATACGCTGGGGAAGACTTATTGCTACAGGATCTATTGCGCTCCCATACGCAGCCCGCTGCTGAACAGGTATTCATATCATTCAACCTATAAGTGTGATATCGGGGCGATGAAGGAAGCTGCGGTGCATTTCGCAGGGAAACATGACTTTGCTGCATTCTGTGCAGCCGGCGGAAGTCAGGAAACCACTGTAAGGAAGATAATCGAGGTGACGGTAGATAAGTCACCTTCAGAAGAGAACATGATAGAGATACGTGTTACCGGTGAAGCGTTTCTCTACAATATGGTGAGGATAATCGCAGGTACTCTTTACCATGTCGGAATAGGAAAACTGTCTCCTGACGACATCCCAGGCATCATAGACAGTCTGGACAGGTCAAGAGCAGGTGTAACACTGCCCGCTGCTGGTCTTACCTTGGAGAAGGTTTACTACCCTGATCAGGGAAACTGACCGCGTCCGATTTATATTGAAACCGCATTATTTTTTGTAGTATAATTTCCGTGGTGCCGATGTAAGGGATAGGCATCTATTTTTATATAAAGGAGGAAAAGGGAATGGAAATGTGGATTGTGTGGCTGATCCTTCTTGTTATCTTTGCGATAATCGAAGCAGCAACCCTCGGACTTGCGACTGTCTGGTTTGCAATAGGTTCCGCTGTCTCCATGGTAATGGATCTTTGCGGCGCACCTTTGTATGCGCAGATCATCGCGTGGATCGTTGTTTCCCTTGTAAGCTTCATCATATGCTTTATCTGGATAAGGCCTAAGATCGACCGCAAGGGAAGAGGGACCGAACCTACGAATGCCGACAGAGTCATCGGAATGGAAGGTATCGTGACCAAGGATATCGATCCCATCGAGGGTAAAGGGCAGGTCAAGGTAATAGGACAGGTATGGAGTGCAAAATCAGAACACCCCATCAGCGAAGGAACAAAAGTCAAGGTCTTAAGCCTGGAAGGCGTTAAGATCGTAGTTGAAGAAGCTTAAGACATAGCGGAGGTATAAGATTATGCTTTTGAATTTAATGCGTGCATTTGAGATGTCAGGCGGTGTGGTCGCAGTCATCATAGTAGGTATCATCGTTTTGATCCTTGCGATCAGCTGCATCAAGATCGTACCCCAGGCTACAACGTTCATCGTTGAGAGATTCGGCGGATACAGGGCAACATGGAACACGGGCATCCACTTCAAGTGGCCTATCATCGATAAGGTTGCCAAGAAGATCTCATTGAAGGAGAAGGTCGCTGACTTTGCTCCTCAGGCCGTTATCACAAAGGATAACGTTACGATGCAGATCGATACGGTACTGTTCTATCAGATCGTTGATCCCAAGCTCTATGCATACGGTATCGAGCGTCCGATCATGGCTATCGAGAACCTGTCTGCCACAACGCTCCGTAATATCATCGGTGACCTGGAGCTCGACCAGACACTTACGAGCCGTGACATCATCAACACAAAGATGAGAGAGATCCTCGACGAGGCAACAGATCCCTGGGGCATCAAGGTCAACAGGGTCGAGCTCAAGAATATCATCCCTCCGCGCGAGATCCAGAATGCGATGGAGAAGCAGATGAAGGCTGAGCGAGAGAAGAGAGAACAGATCCTCATTGCAGAAGGTCAGAAGGAATCTGCTATCAGAGTTGCAGAAGGTGAGAAGGAGGCAGCCATCCTCCGTGCTGAGGCAAAGAAGCAGGCAGCCATCAAGGAAGCTGAAGGTCAGGCTCAGGCTATCCTCGCTGTCCAGGAAGCTACTGCCAAGGGTCTCCAGATGATCAAGGATGTAGGCGCTGATGAGGGCCTTATCGCCATCAAGGGCCTCGAGGCTCTCGAGAAGGTCGGAGACGGCAAGTCAACAAAGATCATCATCCCTTCAGATCTGCAGGGCATGGCATCTCTGGCGACATCCATCAAGGAGATCGTAAAGGACAAGGAGTAACGGTTATATAAACTGTTACCGTGATATGGTATAATCAAGGCTCCGGGGTTCATTAAGCAGGCGGCTTCCCCGGAGCCTTTTTATAACTCATATAAGGAGTATTTATCATGAACAGCATGTGGAATGACAGAACGAATATGAGTCTTCTGACAGACTTTTATGAACTTACTATGGGCAAGGGTTATCTCGATGGAGGTAATAAGGACAAGATCGTTTATTTCGATATGTTCTTCAGGTCAGTACCGGAGAGCGGCGGATATGCTGTCATGGCCGGTCTGGAGCAGGTTATCGACTATCTTGATAATCTGAAGTTCTCAGAGGAGGATCTTAAGTTCCTTTCAGCATACGGATTTGACGATAAGTTTATCGACTATCTCAGGAATTTCAAGTTTACATGTGATGTATGGGCCATCCCGGAAGGTACGGTCGTATTCCCACGTGAGCCTTTGATCAAGGTCAGAGGTCCGGTCATCCAGGCGCAGCTCCTTGAGACTGCACTCCTGTGCACAATCAATCACCAGAGCCTCATCGCCACGAAGACTGCACGTATCGTCAGAGCAGCTGAGGGCAGGCCGATAATGGAATTCGGTGCAAGGAGAGCCCAGGGATTTGATGCGTCCGTACTTGGTGCAAGGGCAGCATATATCGCAGGTGTAGCCGGAACATCATGTACGATCTGCGGACAGCAGTTCGACATCCCTCTGTCAGGTACGATGGCACACAGCTGGGTAATGCTCTACGACGACGAGTTCGAGGCATTTAAGGCATATGCCCTGTCCTATCCGGATAAGACACTCCTTCTGGTAGATACGTATGACGTTCTTAAGAGCGGTATCCCGAATGCCATCAGATGTGCAAAGGAAGTCCTGGAACCCATGGGTAAGAGGCTCCTCGGCATCCGTATCGATTCAGGTGACCTTACATACATGACTCAGAAGGCAAGGAAGATGCTCGATGATGCAGGACTTACGGATTGTAAGATCACGGTATCCAACGCGCTTGATGAATATCTCATCAGGGATCTCATCAGCCAGGGTGCATGCATCGATTCTTTCGGTGTCGGTGAGAGACTTATCACTTCAAGGGCAGAGCCTGTATTCGGAGGTGTTTACAAGATCTGCGCAGTTGAGGATGATAACGGCAATGTTATCCCCAAGATGAAGATATCCGAGAACATCGGCAAGGTAACGACTCCCTGCAATAAGGAGGTCGTCAGGTTCTACGATAATGCCACGGGCAAGGCGATGGCAGACGTTCTCTTTGTTGAAGGCGAAGAGATCCCTTCCGGTGAGCCTTATGAGATCTTCGATCCCAATGAGACATGGAAGGCGAAGGTCCTTGAGAACTATACAACACGCAAGCTCCTGGTAAAGATCTTTGACGGCGGTAAGCTCGTATATAAGACACCGTCCATGAGCGAGCTGAAGAATTACTGCACAAAGGAGATCGATACACTCTGGGATTCCGTTAAGAGATTCGAGAATCCTCATGAGTATTATGTTGACCTCTCACCGAAGCTCTGGAAGATCAAGGATGATATCCTGCATCATTATCGTAATACGCGTAAAGGAGACAAGTAATAATGAGCAATCCAATAATCACGATCGAGATGAATGACGGCGGAGTGATCAAGGCTGAACTCTATCCCGAGATCGCACCCGCTACAGTTGAGAATTTTGTAAAGCTCGCAGGAAGCGGCTTTTACAACGGGCTTACCTTCCACAGGGTCATCCCCGGATTCATGATCCAGGGCGGATGTCCTGACGGAACGGGAATGGGAGGTCCCGGATATACCATCAAGGGAGAGTTTGCTTCCAACGGCTTCCCGAATAACCTGAAGCATACAAGAGGAGTGCTCTCCATGGCAAGGGCGATGGATCCTGACTCTGCAGGTTCCCAGTTCTTCATCATGCATGAGACATCACCTCATCTTGACGGACAGTATGCTGCTTTCGGCAAGGTTATCGAGGGCATGGATGTCGTCGACAGGATCGCGAATGTAAAGACAGACTATTCTGATTATCCTGTAGAACCTCAGATCATCAAGATCATCACGGTCCAGCTGTGATCTCCGGAATGAGATGATACACATGGTACCCGGCTTCTTGCCGGGTATTTATATTAATGGCGGATCAGGTGTTGACATCTCGAAATAATCTGTTAGAATAAAACCTATCGGAATAGTAGGTTATCCGACAGACAACATGACCGGAGGACATGATAATGGCAATTTATAACTCAGTGACCGAACTCGTTGGCAAGACGCCCCTTCTTAAGGTAAACAACTTTATCGGGGCGAACAATATCGAAGCAAACATCTATGCAAAGCTTGAGTATTTCAATCCCGCAGGAAGCGTAAAGGACAGGATCGCGAAGGCGATGATCGAAGATGCTGAGGCAAAGGGACTCCTGAAGAAGGATTCCGTTATCATCGAACCCACAAGCGGCAACACAGGCATCGGACTTGCTTCCGTGGCTGCTGCAAGAGGATACAGGATCATACTTACGATGCCTGAGACGATGAGCGTCGAGAGAAGGAACCTCCTTAAGGCATATGGGGCAGAATTAGTCCTTACAGACGGAAGCAAGGGAATGAAGGGCGCTATCGCGAAGGCAGAAGAACTTGCAGCATCCACACCCGGAAGTTTCATACCTAGCCAGTTTACAAACCCTGCAAACCCTGCAATCCATAAAGCAACGACAGGTCCTGAGATCTTTGAGGATCTTGAGGGCAAGGTAGATGCATTCGTAGCCGGTGTAGGTACAGGCGGAACTGTTACGGGCACAGGAGAATACCTTAAGGAGAAGATCCCCGGTGTTAAGGTCTTTGCAGTAGAGCCTGCAACGTCACCTGTCCTGTCAAAGGGAACTGCAGGTCCTCACAAGATCCAGGGAATCGGCGCAGGATTCGTTCCTGATACTCTTAATACTTCCGTTTATGATGAAGTCATTGCAGTCGAGAACGAGGATGCTTTCGTGACGGGAAGAGAGTTTGCAAGAAATGAAGGAATACTCGTAGGCATCTCATCAGGAGCTGCACTCTGGGCAGCAAAGAACATTGCCTCAAGGCCTGAGTTCAAGGGTAAGAATATCGTTGTCCTCCTGCCTGATACGGGCGACAGATATCTCTCAACACCTCTGTTCTCCGATAACTGATAAGAGCAGAAAAGTACTGATATACTTGCCGTTATGACGGATAAAGACGTCATAACGGCTTTTATTTTGTAGAAGTACCGATTATCGCCAGCCTTGAGAATAGTTTATAATTCAGGTACTTGAAGGGGAATAATATGGAAGGCAACATAAGTTCAAAAGCTAAGCATATTGAATTCATAATAGCGGATTTCCTGGCTTTGGAGATCGCGTTCCTGTCTGCTTTCTATATGAGGTTCCTGTATGAGGAGAAGACCGCGGCCAACTACAGGCTGATCAATCTGGCGCTGCTTGTCATCTATATGCTTATCATCCTTGCACAGCCGATACACAGCGGTATCCTCAAGCGCGGTTATCTCAAGGAGTTCAGGAATGTTCTTCTCGTTGATATCGAGATGCTCGTTGTTCTTCTTGCAATACTGTTTGTAATGAAGGAAACGAATCAGATCTCGCGTATCTTCATAGGACTCCTGTTTGTGTTTAATCTCCTGATCACGTACATGTTCAGGATCATCATCAAGGGGATCCTGTATGGAAGCTTCCGGAAGAACAATAATAAGACACATGTGATAATAGTGTGCTACCGCGAGAATGCCAAGACCATATACGATCAGATCATGTCCGGCAATACCGGGAGCATGCAGGTCGACAGGTTCATGCTGCTCGACCAGGAGAAAAGGATGACCCCGATCGAAGGGATCAAGGTCATGTACAGACAGGAGATGCAGGAATTCCTGAGGACACATATCGTAGATGAAGTGTATATCGGTTCCAAGGCCAGAGATGTAGGCAAGCTGATAAACTGGTTCCTATCAATGGGCGTCATAGTCCATATCATGACGGAAGTCCTGGTCCACGAGATCCCGAATGTCAGGGTAGACAAGGTAGGCAGGAGCACATGCATTACGACGGGGATCTCGCCGATCACTGCCGGACAGAAGCTCGTGAAGAGGGTCTTCGACATCCTGTTGTCTGTGATAGGATTAGTGTTTGCTCTTGTCATTATGATCATATTTGCTCCGATAATAAGGATCCAGAGCAAAGGTCCGGTCATTTTCTCACAGGTAAGGGTCGGACTCAACGGTAGACATTTCAAGATGTATAAGCTCAGGACGATGTATCAAGATGCAGAGGAACAGAAGAAGGATCTGCTCAAAGAGAATGAAGTGAAGGGGCAGATGTTTAAGATCACGAACGATCCGAGAATAATCCCCATCGGTAAGTTCCTGAGAAGATACAGTCTCGATGAATTCCCCCAGTTCCTTAATGTCCTGAAGGGGGATATGAGCATAGTCGGAACAAGACCTCCGACGCTCGATGAATTCGAGCGGTATAAGCCTCATCACATGAGCAGGCTTGCGATGAAACCGGGCATCACAGGATTATGGCAGATATCCGGAAGATCCGACATAACCGATTTTGAGCAGGTAGTGGCTCTTGATACAAGGTACATAACAAACTACAGCTTAGGCCTTGACCTTGAGATACTGATCAAGACATTCGTTGCAGTCCTTAAGGGTAAGGGAAGCAAATGATCAGATGATATAATCATCTCCGCCCAGAGTATTGGACTGGTCGATTATATCCTGAATGGAGATCCCGTCGAGGTACTTATTGATCACTTCATACAGACCCGTCCATACGGGAAGGGTCATGCAGTCGACCTTGCGTTCGCAGTCGTTATTCTCCAGGCCATTCTCAAGACAGGCTATAGGTGCGAGGCTGCCTTCAGTCAGTCTTAAGACTTCTCCGCATGTGATCTTGGAAGGATCGCGCGACAATCTGTATCCGCCCTGATAACCCCTGTTGGTCGCGAGCATTCCGGCATGTGTCAATACGGGTACGATCTGTTCAAGGTACTTCTTGGAGATCGACTGCTTTTCTGCGATATCCTTGAGAGCAACATATTCGTGTCTGTCATAGCCGGCAAGATCGACCAGCACTCTTAATGCGTATCTTCCTTTTGTTGAGATCTTCATAATCTATCCTCACTAAGTTTATTTGCTAAATACTATAATACTACTAAAATGGTAGGCTTTAAAGATGAAATTACAAAAATAACAAAAAGATCAGATCATCTCTTGGATCTTCCGTACCCCTCGTCTTCTGATTTGATATAGATGGGACGGCCCTTGGATTCGATGTATATCCTTCCGATGTACTCTCCCAACAGACCTAATGCCATAAGGATAAGACCTCCGATAAAAAGGATGAAGCACAGGAGGGAAGGGTATCCCGGAACCGTATCGTATATCTTCAGTATTACCGCACGGATAAAGTAGTAGATCATATATCCGAATGCTGCGACAGCAGAAGCAAATCCGGCAAGAGTTGCAAGCCTTAAGGGCGCTGTCGTAAAGGCAACGATACCGTCTATTGCATATTTGAACAGCTTCCAGAAACTCCACTTGGTCTCACCTGCGACACGCTCAACATTCACGTGCTCGATCCATTTGGTCCTGAAACCGACCCATGCAAAGATACCCTTGGAGAATCTCTGACGCTCCGATATCCTGAGGATCGCATCGACGACGACTCTTCTCATAAGCCTGAAGTCACGGGCGCCGTCAGCGATCTCAACATCGATCATCCTGTTGATCAGCTTGTAGAACATCTTGGCAAACATGCTCCTGATCTTCGGTTCGCCCTTCCTCGTGACTCTCCTTGCCGCAACGATATCGCACTCATCCTTATCGAGGGACTCGATCATGGAAGGAATGAGTGAAGGGGGATCCTGCATGTCCGCATCAAGGATCGCCACATATTCGCCCCTGGAAGCTTCAAGACCTGCATACATCGCAGCTTCCTTGCCGAAATTCCTGGAGAAGAAGACATATCTCACATCTTCATCCTCAGAAGCAAACTTCTTGATAACTTCGCTCGTCTTATCGGAACTGCCGTCATTCACAAATATAAACTCGAAAGTCTTCCCTGTATCCTTCTGTCCCTCCCGGAGCTCCTTGAGAGCATCATACATAAAAGGCAATGATTGTTCCTCATTGTAACAGGGGATTATCAGACTTATTAACATAACGGCCTCCAAAAAGTGAAAAACAACTATAAATATATTATAATCTAAAATATTCTCAATTTTCAGGAGTTTTATCGGATGAAGGAAATATCTTCACTCAAGAGCAAGAACACGCCGAAGCTCAAGGATCTGTCAGTATCTCATTTCAGACCTGCAATCGCATTTTTTGCCACGTTTGCACTTTATATCTTTCTGTCTGTCGTCTGTCAGAAATACCCTTTCGGCGATTACTCGACGAGCATCAGTGACTTAAGCGCACAGTATGCCCCGTTCCTGGCGATGTTCCGCAACAGGATGGATATAGCTCCCGGTTCAGGCGGACTTCTGTCACATCTGATGTATTCCTTTGACATCGGAATGGGCTCGAACTACATGGCAACGTTCGGTTATTATCTGGCAAGCCCGCTAAATCTCCTTTTTGTGTTTATCGACAGCTCATATATCGATGCATTCGTTCTCTTCCTGATGATCTCCAAGATGAGTTTCTCATCGGCGTTCATGTGCATGTTCATGTCGGAGAGAGCCAAGACAAAAAAGTGCCTGTGGCCGATCCTCTGGGGTGTAATCTATTCATTCACTTCCTATTCCACGGCATTCATCTTCTCGATCATGTGGCTCGACGGATATATGCTCCTTCCGCTCCTTCTGTACTTTACGGAGAAGTTCATAACGAAGGATAAGAAGGCGGGACTTATCATAACGCTCCTCGTCCTTTTCCTTTCCAATTTCTATATCGCTTATATGGTCGGCATCTTCGTCTTCATATACCTTATCGTCAGGATGGGAAGCCTTGGGATGTACAAGAACATTAAGGCGGCCATCGGCAAGATCATAAGGTTTATCGCAATTGCCGTCATCGATGCCATGATAATGTGTGTCGTTCTGATCCCTGTCGGTCTGTCAACGCTTGCCAACGGTGATCCTACCGTCAGTTCGGCAGAAGAACATTATGTGCTCTATTCGCTTAAGGACATGCTTGACCATATCTTTATCGGGACTCCCGGTGAGTTTGGCGACATAATGCCTGCCAACCTCCCGTTCTTCTTCTCAGGGCTCCTTGTTACGGCACTGATCACGGTATTCTTTGTGAGCAAGGCTTTCGACAGGAAGGATAAGATCAGATATCTGCTCTGCCTTGCAGGTGTATATGTCTCAACTGCGGTCTACTGGATAGATGTTGCATGGCAGGTCTTTGATTCACCGAACTGGTTCTGGCACAGGCACAGCTTCGTATTCATACCGCTGTTCCTTATCATCGCTGCGAAAGTATATGAGGAATTCTCATCCGTAACCCGCCGCGAGATAATGGTAAGCTTCGGGATCCTTACGGGACTCCTTTTCCTTGCGCAGAGCTTCGGCAACATGAGCGAAGATAAGACTTTCCTTTTTAATCTCGGTTTCCTGATAGTGCTGTTCGTGATCCTTTTCTTCATGAACAAGAAGGACTGGGGCAAGGGCTTTGAAGACATGCCTTCCATAATGCCGCTGATCTTAACGATCATAGTCGTGTTTGAGGTGGTCTATATCCAGCCGCTCCTGTCTACGGATCTGTCGGCATTTACGCTCTATAACGGAAGTTCGGAACAGTACAGGACTTCGATACTTGCAATGCGCGACCTTGGCGAGGTTCAGACGCTTACTTCACAGAAAAACAGGGCTTTCAGGGCTGAGAACGAAGTTATATCCGACTACACAAACTCAAATTATGTCGTTGAGCACTCGAATATGTTTGGTGCATTCCACGGGGTATCATTCTTCAATTCAAGTTCCAACAAATCACTTCACAGGTTCATCAAGCAGCTCGGATTCCCGGTGAACTATAACTACTTCGCAACGAGCTATACATATGCTGCTCCCGACAGTGATGCCTTCCTGTCAGTCGGAGCGCTTACCACGATGCGTGAGTATAGTGATTCGGTATTCGTTAATGACGACCAGTTTGACATCGGTTATCATTTCTACGCGAACAAGCATGTTCTCCCGCTCGCTTTCGCGGCTGATAAGGGTGCGATGGATTTTGATTATTACCAGCTCGAGAAGGCTTCTGAGAACAAGGATTATTTTGCTTTCCGTAATCTGTGGTTCAAGTCACTGTTCCCGGATGTCTTTACGGAGGACTATTTTATAACGCTGCCTGCAGAGTCAGTCGAGGGGCCTGATGTTATCAATGCGATGACAACTCCCACGGGACTTACGACGATGGCTAAGATCAAGGCTGAGGCAGAGTCTTCTGACAAGGCTGATGCTTCATCTGAAGGGGATCCTTCCGCTTCGGCAGATAAGGACAGGCTGGGACTCGAAGACCTGGCTGCCAAGGAGGCAGAGAAGAATGCCATAACTTACTACAGATCCAATGAAGAGGTCCCCATGTATATCGAATACAGGACCAAGGCTCCAAGGACCGGCGAGATGTACTTCAATCTGACGGCCCCCTCAACGACAGGGACCATGAGCGTCTATGTCAACGACATATTTATCAGCCATGCATCCAAGGGGACTTATTTCTCACAGGTCTACAGGCTTGGAACATATAACGAGGGTGATGACATAAAGGTCACGATAACATCAGACGACGATAAGTTCACTTATCTTGATGCACGCTTCGGTTATTTTGATTTCGGGAAGTTCGGCGAACAGTTTGGCGGGATCAACAGGGACAAGGTCATCGTTAACGAAGCATCAGACGGTTATGTTAACCTGACGACAGATATCACTGACAGGGAACTTGTTATAACCACGGTGCCTTATGAGAAGGGCTGGACTCTCATGATCGACGGGGCGGAGAGCACGATTACGCCCTATCAGGAAGCTTTCGTGGCTTTTGAGGTCCCTTCCGGATCACACACATGCGAGCTTAAGTTTACTGCACCCGGATTCAAGACAGGAGCCATGGTCTCCTGTGCAGGTCTCGTGATACTTCCCGTATTCCTCATCATTGACTGCAAAAAGAACCGGGCCGGCAAAGGTGACGGCCCGGCTGCAGAAAAGTCCGGTAAATAAGTATTACAGATCGTAGTACTTTGCAAATTCAGCAGGGTGCGGGATCTTGGATATCTGCTCATTGTCCTTCTTGAGCCTTGCGATGAGCTGATCAAGAAGCCTCTGAGGGAATACTCCGCCTGCTGTTAAGTAATCATGATCCTTCTCAAGTTCTGCGACCGCTTCGGACAGTGAAGCAGGAAGACCGCTGATCTTGGCCTTCTCCTCATCGGAGAGGTCGAAGAGGTTGAAGTCATAGGGACCCCAGCCGTTTGCATGGGGATCGATCTTGTTCCTGATGCCGTCGAGTCCTGCCATGAGTATAGCAGCATAAGCATAATAAGGATTACATGTGGCATCGGGATTGCGAAGTTCAAAACGCTTCACATCCGGCGATTTGGCGTAGGCAGGGATCCTGACGACCGCACTCCTGTTGGCCATAGCATATCCTATCGTAACAGGCGCTTCAAAACCGGGAACGAGTCTCTTATATGAATTCGTTGACGGGTTCGTTATGGCGCACAGTGACCTTGCATGTGTCAGCAGACCTCCGATGAACCACAGAGCCTCGTTGCTGAGCTGGGCGTAATTATCCTGATCATAGAAGACCGGCTTGCCGTCCTTCCTCAGGAGCATGTGCACATGCATTCCGTTGCCAGCTTCACCGGCCAGGGGCTTGGGCATGAGCGTAGCTGTCCTTCCGTCTGCGACTGCCTCATTCTTGATGATGTACTTTGCAGACATGGTGTCATCGGCGAGTTTGAGCATATCGCCCAATTCAACCTCGATCTCCATCTGGCCGCATCCGCCGACTTCAGGATGGTGATACTTTACCTTTATGCCCCATTCCTCCATCGTAAGGCACATCCGCGATCTCAGGTCATTGCAGACGTCCATGGGCAGTGATGTGTGGTAACCCTTGCCCTGCTGGATCTGGTAGCCGTTATTGGAATATTCGTCATTGGAAGCCCAGTGAGCCTGCTGCGAGAAGATGTTTACGGACAGGTTCTGGGACTCGACCTCGTAGCCAACCTCATCGAAAACATAGAATTCGTACTCGGGTCCGATGATCATCTCGTCGGCGATCCCGGTCTCCTTCATGTATTCGAGGGCTCTTATCGCAACATTCCTCGGATACTGGTCGAAAGGCTTGTTCTCCGGTATCTGTATGACCTTAACGTCGCCGATCATCGAGAGCGTGGGGATCTCTGCATAATTATCGATAACGGCGGAATCGAGGACCGGAACAAACACCATATCGCTGTTCTCCACCGGTGCATAACCGTAGTTGGATCCGTCAAAACCTATCCCTGCCTCCATAGTCTTCTCAGACAGTCTCTCAGCGGGAATGCTGAGATGTCTCCATCTTCCGTCGATGTCAGTAAGTTTGAAATCGACGATACGAATACCTTTGTCCCTGATCATCTCAAGGACATCCTCAAGAGTTTTTCCCATACCATACCTCCGTTGTCATATGTTGAACGGACACCGCTTAAGTCCGTTATATATAATTATTGTATGGTATTTTGACTTTAATATATACTGCTCATGTGGTAAGATTTTGCGGTAAAACTTATTAAATATGTACAAATGGAGGACCATATGAGTTACACCGATACATACGAATTCTGGCGTACCAATCCTTATTTTGATGAAGATACAAGAGCTGAGCTCGAAGGTATCAAGGATGATGCAAAGGAGATCGAAGACAGGTTCTATAAGGATCTGGAGTTCGGAACGGCAGGCTTCAGGGGAGTTCTCGGAGCCGGAACGAACAGGATGAACATCTACACAGTTGCCAAGGCATCTGCAGGACTTGCACAGTTCATCATCAAGAGTGGTCCCGAAGCAATGAGCAGAGGCGTTGTCATCTGCTATGACTCAAGACACTATTCACCTGAATTTGCACAGATCACGGCTACAACGCTTGCTGCTTACGGCATCAACGTTAAACTCTCCGATGAGCTTAGGCCTGTGCCTCTGTGCAGCTACAGCGTAAGGTTTTATAACGCTTTCGCAGGCGTTATGATCACAGCTTCACACAACCCTTCAAAGTACAACGGATACAAGGTCTACGGTGAGGACGGCGGTCAGGTTCCCCCTGAGGCAGCAGATATCATCCTCAAGAGCATCGAGTCCATTACGGATATCACGACGATCAGGAAGATGGACCTTCAGGATGCAATGGATAAAGGCCTTGTAGTGAAGTACGGCGAGGAAGTTGACGCTGCTTACACGGAGATGCTCTCCAAGCTCGTTATCGACCAGGCTTCCATCGACAGACAGAAGGACATGAGCATCGTTTACACTCCTCTTCACGGTTCAGGCAATAAGCCCGTAAGAAGGATCCTTGACCGCGTAGGGTTCAAGAATATCCACATCGTTAAGGAACAGGAGCTTCCCGACGGATCTTTCCCTACGGTAAGCGTTCCTAACCCCGAGAATCCCGAGGCACTGTCCATGGCTATCGAGCTTGCAAAGAAGACAGATGCATCCCTCGTATTCGGTACGGACCCTGATTCTGACAGGATCGGCGTTGCCGCAAAGACAACTGTGGACGGACAGACAGTCTATAAGTGCTTTACCGGCAACCAGATGGGACTTCTCCTCCTGGATTATGTCCTTGATTCCAAGAAGAAGCTCGGAACTCTCCCGGAGAACTCTTTCGCAGTTACGACGATCGTATCCACAAAGCTTGCTGCTTCAGTATGCAAGGCTTTCGGAGTCGAGCTTCAGGAGACACTGACGGGATTCAAGTTTATCGGCGAGAGGATCAAGATCGACGACGAGTTCGGTGACAAGCACTTCCAGTTCGGATTTGAGGAATCATACGGATATCTGTCAGGTGTTGACGTAAGAGACAAGGACGCCGTTGTTGCAGCGATGCTCATCTGCGGAATGGCAGCACAGAGTTTCGACATGGGCGAGACCCTGGTAGACAGGCTCGAGAGAGTATATGCCAAGTATGGTTACGGTTTTGAGAATACAGTAAGCTTCACGCTCGAAGGCAAGGAAGGTATCGAGAAGATCGGATCTGCCATCTCCTCCATGAGAGCAGAGCTCGAGTCCGCCAAGGACCTTGCATCGGCAGCAGGTCTTATCGGAGGTCCCGAAGTCAAGGCTGTAAGGGATTATCAGAATTCCATCAGATATGAATTTACCAAGGACGGAGTAAAGACAACACCCATCGACCTTCCCAAGTCCAACGTCCTCCTCTATGAACTCGGCGGTGACAAGGGACTCGATTGGGCATGCGCGAGACCTTCCGGAACGGAGCCCAAGCTCAAGGTATACTTCGGCATCTATGATGCTGACAGGAGCAGGGCAGAAGCAAACCTTAAGACGACACAGGATGAGATGTGCTCATTCGTTAAGGGGAAGCTCGGTATCTGAGGCCCTGACAACAGGTAAGACATACTCGAAGACGGCTTTTGCAAAGCCGTCTTCTTCACATCTGGAAGTAATATACGATGCTGCATTAAGGATGGCATCATCGGAGTTGCCCATGGCAATCCCGTGTGCGGCATCTTCGATCATTGACAGATCGTTTTCCGAATCACCGATCGCGAAAGTATTCTCCCTCGGTATCCCCAGACGGTCTGCAAGCGTGAGGAGACCGTAGCCCTTGGAAACGCCGCTTGCCATTACATCGTAGAATGTCGGCCCGGAGGAAACCACATAAAGGTCAGGATCGCTCTTCAGGTCTTCTGCGATCTCATCGCAGACATTGATCAGGAGAAATTTGTTGAAATCGGGAACGTTTCCGTTCAAAAATGACTCATCGATCTTATAGACCGGGGCTTTCAGCTCATCCGGAAGGCCTTCATTATATGCGTCGCAGAACCACTGCCTGGAACTGTTGGGGCACAGGAAGACGCCTTCCGTACTGTACAAAGTGCAGTCTACTCCACGCTTGAGAAATAATGACAGGAGATATTTCAGCTTCTCGGGCGGAAAATCAGCCGAGAAGATGTGCTGCCTGGTCCTGCTGTCCCATAAGGCACTGCCGTTGCCCGTTATGAGAGGGACATCTATCCCGAGTTTGGAAGCGAATTTATCTACCAGGAACGAAGATCTTCCGGTGGCGATCGTCAAAGCTACGCCGTTATCCTTAAGTGCCCTGCAGGCACGAAGATTCTCTTCTGATACGTCCTTGGCGGGCATGACGAGCGTAAGATCCATGTCCGTAGCCATTAAATACCTGTATCTCATATATATCTCCATTCGAAAAGCGTACGGGATAATGATAATTGGCAACGTGATTTTACACAATAGTTACCTCTCATTTGTGTTGCAAATTTTACTATTATTGCTATATTTAAGAAGTATAATTATGGTGGTTTTGAATACAAGTGGCTACTAAGGGGATTATATGAAAAGCAGTTCGAACAGAGAACCAAACCAGGGCAGACCGCAGATCAGAACGGCCAGTCTGAGCAGAAATACAGGTGCACCCGCAGCCGGCAGCGAACCGGTCGTCAGTATGACGGGAGGCATGTTCAGGGAGGAACCTTACACGGATCTTGATGCTCAGGAGACAGAAGCTCCCGAGGAAGTTCCGTTTGATTACAGTCTTATGGGAAGACCTAACAGTTCGGCAGTCATGCCTAAGAAGAGATCAGGTTCAAGTGCTTCAAGACAGAGACCTGCACAGGCAAAGAGAGCTCCTTCCAAGGCTCCTGCCAAGAAGAAGAAGTCGGGCGGCAGTCCTGCCAAGGCATTTGCCGTCGTTATTGGTTTTATCGCCATCGTTGCAGGCGTGATCGGCCTTATGTTCGCTTTCGGCGTGTTCAAGCCGAGGATCGAGGTCGTTATGGCTGACGGAACCATGAAGAAGATCAAGGCTGAGTCAGCTTATGCCGAACTTACCGAAGGCAATAAGTACTATGAGGGAACGGTGATCAACGACATCAATGTTGCCGGAATGACCAGGGAAGAGGCTTATGCGGCAGTTTCCAAGGGACTCGAGGCAGCTCCCCTCAATGTAAACATAGATCTCAAGGTCAAGGATCTTGTCTATGATCTTGACATGAGTTCACTGTCACTGTCTGTTAACACACAGGAAGTCCTCGATGAGGCATATAAGCTGAACAGGCCTACAAACCCTGAGGATTTTGATACACTTACAAAGTGCTACAACGAATACCAGAGGATGAAGAATGTCCCTGCGGTATTCCAGACGGCATATACATGTTCCACGGATGGTCTTACGGATCTCGTTCACGGGGTTTTGGATCCTCTGGAAGTTACCGAGAAGAATGCGGTTATCACTGATTTCAACAAGTCGAACAATGCTTTTGTGATCGAGCCTGAAGTCATCGGCCTCCGTATCAACTGCGACAAGGCCGTGGAAGATGTTACCTCCCTTCTCGAAGAAAGACAGTATGAAGGCGTTGTGGAAGTCGAGACGACTGATGTTCAGCCCGAAGTAACGATGCAGTTCATCAACGAGAATTTCGGAAGGATATCGTCCTGCACTTCGACCACGACCAAGAACAGGGCGCGTAACAACAATATCAGCCAGGCATGTCAGTATATCGACGGTACGATAATCAACCCGGGCGAGCAGTTCTCATACAACGAGACAGTCGGGGAGAGGACTGAGGCAAGAGGTTTCCAGGAAGCAACGGTCATCAACGGCGGTCAGTACGACCAGGGAATGGGCGGCGGTGTCTGCCAGGTAAGTACGATGGTATATGGTGCAGCTGTCAAGGCTAACCTTGAGATCGTAAGCAGGAAGCCCCATGCATGGCCTTCCAACTACGTTGATCCCGGACTTGATGCCACCGTTGACTGGGGAAGGATCGACTTCGTATTCAGGAACAATACTGATTACCAGGTCGTTATCAGGGCAGAGTTCGACAGCTCCAACAACGCCGTCATCGTATCGATATACGGCAAGAAGCTCCCTGAAGGACAGCATATCGACTTCATCGCCGTGGTCAATTCGACGACTCCTCACGGAGATGCAGAATATATCGCCAGACCTGATCTTCCCGTAGGTGAGAAGAATACCGTGCGTAATGCCCATGACGGAATGAACATTACATCCTATAAGGTATGGTTCGATGCCAACGGCAACGAGATCAAGCGTGAGGAAGTTGCTACGACGAACTACAGGATGTATGTTAAGAGAGTCGAGTTGGGCACTAAGCTCCCGGGCGGCGGACAGGCGAAGATAGATCCGGCTACCGGAAAGGTGATCACGCCTACTAACGCGCCTACGGCAACTCCTACGCCTAAGCCGACGTCCACGCCTAAGCCGACGAAGCCGGCAGATCCCACAAAGGCACCGCCTACGGAGACTCCGGATCCCCCTGAGGGCGGCGGAGATGACTAACTCCTGATCAAGTTTTTTAAGCAAGTAAAACGAAGCTCCTGTTATTGTCAGGAGCTTTGTTTTATGCTATACTTTTAAACGGTTTTTCTACTATTTTATAAAGAAGAAGGTACTTTTCTATGGCACATGAATTGAAGAAACTGACAATGGACGGCAACGAGGCTGCTGCGTATACTTCATACGCTTTCACAGAGAATGCCGCCATCTACCCGATCACACCGTCATCACCTATGGCTGACCACACTGATCAATGGGCTCAGCAGGGCAGGAAGAACATTTTCGGACAGACGGTCAACATTGTTGAGATGGAGTCCGAGGGAGGCGCTGCCGGTGCTGTTCACGGCTCACTCGCCACAGGTGCATTAACAACAACTTATACAGCTTCACAGGGTCTCCTCTTGATGATCCCTAACATGTATAAGATCGCAGGCGAACTTCTTCCTTGCGTATTCCATGTTTCAGCAAGAGCTCTTGCTGCTCATGCACTTAACATCTTCGGTGATCATGCAGACGTTTATGCTTGCCGTCAGACGGGTTTTGCAATGCTCTGCTCCAACTCCGTACAGGAAGTTGCAGACCTTGCTGCAGTAGCTCATCTTACTGCTATCAGGACAAGAGTTCCTTTCCTTCACTTCTTTGACGGTTTCCGTACATCACACGAGATCCAGAAGGTCGAGGTCATGGATTATGAAGATCTCGGCAAGCTCGTAGATTACGATGCACTCAAGGAATTCCGCAAGAGATCACTCTCACCTAACCATCCTACACTCCGTGGTACAGCTCAGAACCCTGATATCTACTTCCAGGGAAGAGAAGCTTCCAACCCGTTCTATCTTGCAGTACCTGATCAGGTTCAGTACTACATGGATAAGATCAACGAGATCCGCGGAACTGATTATA
This sequence comes from Mageeibacillus sp. UBA4314, assembly GCA_002394605.1. GTDB lineage: Bacteria > Bacillota > Clostridia > Saccharofermentanales > Saccharofermentanaceae > Saccharofermentans. Next base: position 35,232 of record DGUI01000030.1, read on the forward strand.
AGCTTTACAACTACTATGGTGCAGCTGATGCTGACCGTATCATCATTGCCATGGGTTCTGTCTGTGAGACAGCAGAAGAGGTTATCGACTTCCTGAATGCTCACGGCGAGAAGGTTGGTCTCCTTAAGGTACACCTCTACCGTCCTTTCGCAGCTGATAAGCTCCTTGAGGCTATCCCTTCAACTGTTAAGGCTATCGCAGTCCTCGACAGGACAAAGGAGCCCGGTTCTTATGCAGAGCCTCTCTTCCTCGACGTTGCAGCAGCTTACGTCGGCAAGAATGCTCCCAAGCTCATCGGCGGCCGTTACGGTATGGGTTCCAAGGATACAACTCCTGAGACAGTCCTCGCAGTTTATAAGGAGCTCAAGAAGGATCAGCCCAAGGAGAGATTCACGATCGGTATCGATGATGACGTTACATTCCTCTCACTCGATTGCTCAGAGCAGATCGAGGTTGCAGGCGAAGGTACAGTCCAGGCAAGGTTCTGGGGTCTTGGTGCTGACGGTACCGTTGGTGCTA
>DGUI01000020.1 GCA_002394605.1 Mageeibacillus sp. UBA4314
TCGGCCAGCTTGGGTACTTCTCCAAAGTTAAAAAAGAATATTTAATTGTGCACCCGTCCCGGAAAAAGGAAAAGCGGAGAAGGAGGGATTCGAACCCTCGAAACCCTTTTGGGGTTTACACGATTTCCAGTCGTGCGCCCTCGACCAGGCTAGGCGACTTCTCCGTGTGCTATTGCGCAGATTATTTTACTTGCTTTGCCCATATTTGTCAACATAATGAGGGCGCTTAGTGTTATAATGCATTGTCGTTGTTTGGCTAATCTATAGAGTTGGAAGGATACTATTGATGAACGGTTCAAGAGTTTTGCGCATCCTGATCGCGGGATTGATGATATTTAGCATTTTCGCAATGGCCGGCTGCAAGGAAGATATTCCTGCCTACGAGAATATCGTGAAGGCCATAGATACATACCGTACAAACTACTTTGAATACTGCAAGAACCCCGATGACAACAGGGTCACGGTGACCACTGAATCTGCCATAAGGCCGGACGGAACGCCGTGCAGATCGTATTATGTAAAGTCTTCTGACGGCAAGTACATGTCCGTTAACCTTGAGTATGAGAAGGACGGAACGACGATGGTGGACGAGTATTACTACCTGTCAGACAAGGCTGTCTATATCGCCAATTCATACCTGGACAGCACCTCGAACTCTCCCGTGGTCACACAGTACTATGTCTGGAACGGCAAGGTGTATCTGATAGACGATCAGTCTTCTTCACTTAAGGAAGCTGACGGTTCCGTTACGGAGGGGTTCTATACTTCTTTTGATAAGCTTGCAGAAGCTTACGGACCTAAATAAAGATAAGGCTGATAATGGATTTCAGGAACGGTGTCAAAGACGGACTGGCAATAGGACTCGGATACCTCTCGGTATCCATTTCTTTTGGCATACTTGCCGTAACAAACGGTCTGTCCTGGTGGCAGGCTGTTCTTGTATCACTTACCAATCTGACATCAGCCGGTCAGGTCGCAGGTGTCGGGATCATGGCTTCTGGCGGCTCGCTTATCGAGATGGCGGTCGCAACACTTGTCATCAATCTCCGGTATTCTCTGATGGGAATATCGCTGTCACAAAAGACGGATGAGACCATGAATACACCGGCAAGGCTGTACTCCGGATTCTTTATTACCGATGAGATCTTCGGAGTGGCTTCCTCCAAGGATGGCCGGATATCCTTCAAATACATGCGCGGCATCGGACTTCTCCCCATCGCCGGATGGACCCTGGGAACCCTTATCGGCGCAGTCCTCGGGAACATCCTTCCGGATATCGTTACATGTGCTCTCTCGATCGCGATCTACGGCATGTTCATAGCGATCGTTATCCCGGCATCACGCAAGTCCCGGGGTGTGCTCATCGTATCCGTCATATCCTCTTTACTCGCAACAGTCTTCTACTATGTTCCCGTGCTCAGGGAAAACATATCTTCAGGGTTTGCGACAATAATCTGCGCTGTCACAGCGGCTCTTACAGGTGCATTCCTTATGCCTTCAGGAGAAAAGGAGGAGAACAATGGATAACCGTATCTTCTTCCCCCTTCTCGCTGTTATGGTCCTGGTGACATATCTGATCCGCGCCGTTCCTTTCGTGCTGTTCCGCAGGAAGATCACGAATCCCCAGATCAGGGCTTTCTTTGAGTACATCCCCTACACAGTGCTGTCAGCAATGACTTTCCCTGCGATACTCTACTCGACCGCTTCCGTATATAGTGCCGTGGCGGGCATGGCCGTCGCACTCATACTCTCATGGAAGAATAAGAGCCTTCTGTTTGTTGCCATCGCGGCAAGTGTCACGGCACTCATAGTGGATCTGATACTAAAGTTGCCGACATTATGAGTTTGTGATATACTCTTCTTCGCAATAGCGATACGCCTCTATAGCTCAGTAGGTAGAGCGCATCCATGGTAAGGATGAGGTCGCCGGTTCGATCCCGGCTGGAGGCTCCAATACTTATAACCCCATGCTCAGGCATGGGGTTACTTAATTCAGGTTCATTCCAGTTTCTTCCTTATCCTGTTTGCAAGATCAAGAAAACTCTTGGCTTTGACCACGGCAAGTCCCTGACCTTCATCTCCGAGCACAACCAACTGATCCCCGGGTTTGATGTCAAACACCTTGCGTGCTTTGGCAGGAATCACGATCTGGCCTTTGTCACCCACCGTGACAATTCCAAAAAGATGCTTACCCTTGGGCGGAACATCCAGCCCAAGATTCTCGTCTGAAGAATAATTCGCAAGGTCGTCCAAAGAGACTCCAAATAGATCTGCTATGATCTTGCATTTCTCCAGGTCTGGAATCGAGTCGCCTGACTCCCACTTTGCAACCGACTGTCTTGTGACTCCGACAGCATCTGCCAGATCCTCCTGTGTCATGCCGTGATATTTGCGCAATTGAACGAGGTTATCCTTTAGCATTTTCCGCCTCCTTTTTCTTGCTGATGCCGAGTACTGCCCAGCGCCAGAATGGTATCCGTGATATGAATGCATTGAGCAGATATGCCCCTCCGAATCCTGCTGCTGCAGTCAGGATATAGCCTGCTACGGGCGGAACCAGGCCAGGCTTTGCTATGTAAAGTGCAAATGCCGAGATCCCCAGGTAGTGGAATACATAAAGTCCAAAACTTCTCTTTGTCATCCACTCTGTAAAACCGTTGCTTACATCGCCATACTTAGCCATTCCTCCGAGGAACGCAAGGCTTGCAAAGTAGCTGTATAACAGGAAATGCGGTGCCTTATATATTGGATCGTCTGCGTAGTTATAACCGAAAAACATCCAGCAGAACAAAACACAAAGCACGACTGATGCAACCAGAAATAACATGAACCACTTCTTAAGCACTTCAATAACCTCGTCGTGTGAAAACACGAAATAACCCAGAAGGAACACGAAGAAATAGAGCCCGAACCTGTAGACGACAATGATCGGCGTGTTAAGTATCTGCCCTGCTCCCCAAACGAGCGGAGCAAACAGAAGGATCGCGGTGATCCCTGTCTTTTTGCAGAGGTTCCAGAGACGGTCCTTTTCGACTTTGCGGATAAGAACAAGAGCAAGCGAGAAGAGCCAGAGCATCTGGATATACCACAAAACGCCGATGCCGCTCAGTATTGTCGCGATGACAATACCAACCGCCGGCATTCCGGACTGAGCGGTTACTCCTGAGATAGATGCATTGATATAACCCTGAATGAACTGAAATGCTACAAGACCGATCGTGCACGGGACGAGGAGTTTTGCCGTCCTGCTCCTGATAAATTCCTTATGGGAGTGCTTATCGAGATAGAGGCGGGAACTGATTCCCGACACGATGAAGAGCAGCGGCATGATCCATGGATAAACGATGTATTGGAACAGGTCCTGATACTGAACTTCCATCCGTGTGATCCTGCCAGTCACACCGGCAATCCCCTCTGCATTGTACATATAGATAACATGGTAAATAACGACTATTGCTACCGTTACCCATCTGATGTTGTCCAAATAGTGTTTTCTCATATCTATCCCACCTTTGCAACTGATTTTAACATAATTCTACTGGCAGCACAACGGGATGTCTACCAACCGGGAATGACAATCAGACACCCAAAATGTTAATATCAGTTGCTTTTGTGTCAGGCAGGTATTCCGTTATGGTGACCGCTTCATTGTCAGTAAGTTCAGGAACCGGCTTGATCTTCTTGAGGAAAGCATCGAAGAACTCAAGATGACACCTGCACATATTCTCATGGGCAACGTCCGCATCGAGCTTACCGACATAAAAGCCGATCCTGAGCCGGTACTTCATGTCTGAGAATCCAAGGTGCTTCATCTTATCGAAGACCACCTTATACACTTTTGAGGAGTGCTTAAGATACACGCGGGATACGATCCCCTCATTCTCCCTGCAGCTGATCTGCATAAACGGCCTGTTCAGGACGGTATCCGTGTAGTCACCGAACAATGCTCCATCCATATTGATGCCGCATACAAAATCAGGATCCATAGTGCAAAGCCTGTATGCCGTATCTCCCCCATAGGAATGTCCGGATGCTCCTATCCCGGCAGAGAAGTCTATCAGGTCTCCAAGATTCTCCCTGGCATATCTGACAGCGGCTTTCGTGTCCTTGACCCATTCATCGATCCTGTTCATCAGGAATGTTGAATATGACCTCTGGAAAGCATCGAAAGCCTCCGACAGTTCTTTGGCCGTCCCCTTCATCTTTATCATCTTCATGTTTGCCCTAAGGCCCCTCCAATACGGATCAAGGGTCCTCTTATTGAAGGAACTGTCAAAGTAGACACAAGTACCGTCGTCAAATTCAGCACAGACCGTCTCATACGGATGCCCTACGAGGATCACGACATAACCGTGCGATACAAGGTCGATGCACAGGTAAGAATTCGCTTCCCTGAATGATCCGTAGGCGCAGCTGAACACAATGAGAGGAAACTTCTTTCCATTGGCCGCCGGAGCATTAAGGTAGCATTCGGATATGTTCTCGCCTCTTGCCTCTGCCTTGTCGTAATCGACCGGCAGCCTCATTACCTTCCGGAGCCCTGATGCCATATCGCGGGACATATACTGATGCTTCTTCAGTCCTTCGACCGAACTCCTGTCCACAGGATAATAGACTCTCGAAGGCACGCTTCTCATCTTACCCGGGTACAGGGTCTCCTCACGGTCATTAAAAACGGTAAAGGTAAAAGTCCCTACCGCATATTCTCCTGTCGGCTGAGGTGTGTTCCTATTCATCTGATCATTCCGTCAGAAGCATCTCTGCTTCCTTGCCTTCTTGCATGCCTCAACATCGCCGCAGCGGTAGCAGAGTTCATTATCGCAGATCCCGTCATTCTCAAAACATGACAAGATGTTCTTAACGGTCGTATCAGCGATATTTCCCAACGCTTCTTCGGTCAGGAAAGCCTGGTGTGAAGTCACGATGACATTCGGCATCGATATGAGCCTCGACAGAAGATCATCATTTAATATGTGACCTGATCTGTCTTCAAAGAAGATATCTGCTTCCTCCTCGTAAACGTCGAGGCATGCGGCGCCGACTTTACGGGCCTTGATGCCTTCGAGCAATGCCTCCGCATCGATCAGCGCGCCCCTTGAAGTGTTTACGATGACAACGCCCTTCTTCATCTTTGATATGGCATCGCTTCCTATCATGTGGCGCGTCTCTTCCGTGAGCGGACAGTGCAGTGAGATGATGTCACTCCTGGTAAAGAGCTCATCGAGATCAACGTATTCTATCCCGCTGTCAGGGACGGGGAACTTATCGAAAGCGATCACATGCATGCCGAATCCTCTGCATATGTCGATAAAGATCCTTCCGATCTTGCCTGTTCCGACAACGCCCACGGTCTTCCCGTGGAAATCAAATCCCGTGAGTCCGTTCAGGGAGAAATTGAAGTCCCTTGTCCTGTTATAAGCCTTATGGATCCTTCTGACAGAAGCAAGCAGAAGGGCCGCGGCATGTTCTGCAACGGCATAAGGAGAGTATGCGGGAACATGAGACACATGGATCTTGCCGAAAGCGTGCTTGACATCGACATTGTTGTAGCCGGCACACCTTAATGCGATCATCCTGACTCCGAATTCGTACAGCTTATCTATTACTTCTGCATTGACCGTATCGTTGACGAAAACGCACACGGCATCACAACCCTTTGCAAGGTCAGCCGTATCTGCCGTGAGCTTGGTCTCGAGGAACTTGAACTCGATCTCACTGCTTCCTGTCTTCTCAAATGATGCCCTGTCGTATTCCTTTGTATCGTAAAATGCTACTTTGATCACAGTAAACTCCTTATCTTATACGCATCTATCTCAGATGCTTTCTTCCCTGCTATTTTACAGGAAAGAGGATTGATGCCACAATGATATTTGTTAATTTCGGGGTGGTTATATTATAATTTTATAATCAGGATAATTATTTTAATGATCCGAAGGAGAATCTTTATGGCAAAATGGATAATGGTCGTTGATGACGATGTCACGAACCTGCAGATGGCAGGACATATCTTGAGCAAGAACAATATGAGGGTAACGGCACTCAAATCGGGCCGTGCCCTTCTGGATTACATAGACAGCAAGGGCGTCCCGGATCTTATTCTTCTCGATATCAAGATGCCGGAGATGGATGGTTTTGAGACTCTTAAGAGGCTCCGCGCTCTCGAACAGGAGAAGAGCCTGTCCGAGACACCCGTTATCTTCCTGACGGCATCTGAAGACAGTGATACCGAGACAAGAGGCTTTGAGGAAGGCGTATCCGACTATGTCAGGAAGCCGTTTAACCCTGACGTGCTCCTCCGCCGCATAGAGAATGTCGTGTCGATGCAGAGCGAGATGAAGTCTCTTAAGGATGAGGCAACGACCGATAAGCTGACAGGTCTCATCAACAAGGCTGCAACAGTCGTTGAACTCTCCAAGATGTGTTCAGACACGGCAGGATGCCTGATGATGATCGACCTTGACTCATTCAAGCTCGTCAACGACATCTATGGCCATGAGATGGGTGACAAAGTGCTCATCTCTTTCGCGGACATAATCAGAGGCACCATCACGGAAGGCAGCAAGGCCGGAAGGATCGGCGGAGATGAATTCGTATCTTTCTGCAAGGGCGTCGCAACTGAAGAGCAGGTATCGGATATCACAAAGCAGCTTAATGAGAAGCTGCTGGCTTCCGCGAAGGAACTTATGGGTGAGGACATGAATATCCCGCTCGGCGTGTCAGTCGGTGCCATCATGGTCCCCAAGTACGGCAATGACTACACTTCACTGCTCAAGCTCGCGGACAAGGCACTCTATAAGGTCAAGAAGAACGGTAAGCACGGATATGCGATGTACTCCTCAGAATCATTCAAGGAGGACGGAACATCGAACCAGACTATAGGTGAACTGTCGGAGATCCTCGGAGAACGTAATATCAGTGATGTTGCGATGCAGCTCGATATGGATGCTTTCTCATATGTATACAGATACGTGATACGTTATGTGGAACGTCACAAGACAACGGCCTGCAAACTCCTCTTCACACTCGAAGCATCAGAAGGAACTGATGAGCAGGCATATACCGATGCCTGTGATGAGTTTGGCAATCACGTGAGGATGTCACTGCGCAAGTCTGACATCATGACGAGGAACAGGACAAATCAGTATTATGTATTCTTTACCGAATTCCGTGAGGATTATGTCGAGAGAGTCGTCAGCAAGATCATAGACGATTGGTACGGGTCCAAAGGACATATCGTTGACATCACATATGATACGGAATTCGTAAGGCACAGCAGCACCGGCAAGCCCTTGTCATTCGAGGACAAGCATGTACTGATGGTCGACGATGACATGATCAATCTCAAACTTGCCGAGAAGGCTCTGAACGAGGGCGGAATACGTGTTACGAGCCTCACTTCCGGCGATGCGCTCCTCGAGTATATCGACAATAACGAAGTGCTTCCCGATCTCATCCTCCTTGACATCAAGATGCCGGGAATGGATGGTTATGAGACGATGAGCAGGCTTATCGGCAAAGGACCCGACGTTGCGAAGATACCCGTTATATTCCTTACGGCAGATGAGAGCGACGGAGCAGAAGTCAAGGGGTTGGAACTCGGCGCCATGGATTTCCTGAGGAAGCCTTTTGTTCCTGAGATCTTAAGGCTTCGCGTCAACCATATACTCGAACTTGTTATGCTTAGGAAGAGATATCACAGATAATACCGAGGTGGCACATCTATGAGTGGCAAGAGTGATACAAATGAACTGTTCAAGACTTCGAATCTGATACTCCTGGCAGGATTTACATTATTTGCAGCCGCGCTGACAGCGGAAGCTTTCCTGCTCGATTGGGAGAAATGGCCTCTGATCCTGATAGGTGTCGCAGTCGTATCCTGCTGGATCATGCATATCCGCAGGACCGGCAACGAATCCCTCAGAGTCTGGATCTGTGCTGCGCTGATGATGTGTACTTTCTTCTACTATGGCACGCATACGTCCAGTACTTTCGATCTGGCAATAGTAATAGCTACAGTTATGACCCTGTTCACCATGACGGGCATGAAGGGGCTTGTTACGTTAGCACAGATATCATTCTATCTGACAATGACTTATGCCATCGTTGAGATGGTCATTGACGGGTATGAATTTGACCTGCTAGTCATAAGCCGCACGGTACTGCATGTGTTCATGATCACTCTCGTCGGGTGGTTTGCCAGGACTATCATCGAGAAATGGGCCGATGTGCTCAGCAGGTCCAACGATGAGATCGATCAGCTCACCGAATCCACCGACAGGCTCAATGACTTCCTTGCAAATGTATCGCACGAGATCAGGACACCCGTTAATGCTGTCATAGGTCTTACCGGCGTCTGCATCGACAAGGAGAAGGATGCTGATGTCAGGAAGGACATGATGTCAGTAAGGAGCGCAGGCCGCAAGGTAGCAGAGCAGATCGGGGATATACTTGATTTCTCCGAGATAGACAGGAATAAAGCGGTCAAGAACTGCGAAGACTATATGCTCTCTTCCCTCATGAACGATCTCGTATCCGAACTGCGTGAGAACAGGAACGATGATGTGGAACTTGTCATCAATATCAGCCCTTCCATCCCTGCCGTAATGAATACGGACGTTGCAAAGCTCAAGAAGATAATCAGGGCTCTCGTGTCCAACGGCCTCAAGTACACCAAGTCAGGTGGTGTTTACCTGAAGATAGATTCTGAACCTAAGGATTATGGAGTTAACCTTTGCATCGAGGTCACTGATACCGGTATCGGCATGACCGATGAACAGCTCGAGAACGTATATGAGCGATTCTACCAGGCCGATTCAGGACGTTCACGTTCCGGAGGAGGTCTCGGACTGGGTCTGGGTATCGTTCATGGATTTGTTAAGCTCCTTGGCGGCTTTATGACCATCAAGAGCAGACCCGGAGTGGGGACCACGGTTAGAGTAAGCCTCCCGCAGACTGTGGTGGATGATACGAGCTGTATGTCACTGTCTGAACCTGAGAAGCTCTACCTGGCCGCATATCTGCATTTCGATAAGTTCACTTCCCCGATGGTAAGAGAATACTACAATGCAGTAGTCTTCAACATGGTCAAAGGTCTTGGCGTCCAGATGCACAGAGTGGAGAACGGCGAGAATCTCAGTAAGCTTGCAAATTCGATCAATATCACCCACCTGTTCGTCGGAGAAGATGAATATTTAAGCGACCGCGATCTGATAGAAGACCTTGCAGCTGAGATGGTCGTTGTCGTAGTAGCTAACCCGGAATTCCAGCTTCCCAAAGACTCGGGAGCCAGGGTAATGCTCAAGCCGTTCTATTGCTTTCCTGTGGCTGCGATCCTTAATGCCGGCCTGGGAAGAAGGAGTCTGACTCAGGGTCACATGCTCCTCGAAGGCATCACGGCACTTGTCGTCGATGACGAACCGATGAACCTTATCGTCGCGAAAAGTATCTTCGGTCGTTATCACATGAACATCGATACGGCAGCATCCGGAAGCGAATCCATCAAGTCGTGCCGCTCCAAGAAGTACGATATCATCTTCATGGATCATATGATGAGCGGCATGGACGGTGTCGAAGCAATGAAGAAGATCAAGGCGGATGTTACCGGTCTTAACCGAGATGTCCCGATCATCGCCCTGACGGCAAACGCCATGAGTTCTGCAAAGCAGATGTTCATAAACGAAGGATTTGACGGGTTCGTAAGTAAACCTGTCGAGATCGAAGAGCTTGAGAGAGTGCTTAAGAAGACTCTTCCCAAATCAGCGATCACGTATGAAGACTTGAGCAAGAAGCCTGCCCCCGCCCCAGCTCCTGAAGGGACAGAGGAATCTTCTGCCGAAGAACCGCAGGCAGATGATACTCCCCGTCCGAAGACACTGCGCGGCAAGCTGACCGAGGCAGGTATTGATGTCCAGACCGGACTTCATTACTGCGCAGGTGACCTTGATTTTTATGAGACGCTCCTTCTCCAGGTAGCGACCGAAGGCAAGGGCAAGATAGGATCACTTAAGGGATTCTACGCTCAGCAGGATTGGAAGAACTATGAGATCCTCATACATTCGACCAAGAGTTCCATGAAGACTATCGGTGCTCTGGCACTGTCCGAAGAAGCTCTCAAGCTAGAGATGGCAGCTAAGGGAGAGGATGCCGATTATATCATTGCAAATCATGACCGTGTGATCGCAGATTACGACAGGACGATAACTTCCATACTGGCAGCACTTGATAATGGGGATGCTCCCAAAGAAGCACCTGCCGTGGAAGAGCAAAAGGCAGAAGACGAAGAAGAAGTCTTTGAATTCGGACCTGAGAACGGGGAGGAACTGTCATGACCATAAGAAGACCGATCGAATTTTTGTATGACGATTCCGTTGACATCTCACACAGGATATTTGCTCTGAGTAATTTCCTTACTATCATGATGCTCACGATATCTACGGTACTGATGTGCTTCAGCCCTATCTACATTCATGATGCATCCTACATGACCGGGATCATACTCCTGATCCTTTTGGTATCCATTCTGGCGGCAAAGAAGAACAGAATGACATTAGGAGCGATCTTCACTCTGTCTTTCCTTTGCTTCGCATACTTTCCGATCTCTTTCTTCAATGAAAACGGTGCGGAAGGCGCAGCCCCCTTCTGGTTCATCTATAACCTGTTCCTTATAGGTGTTCTTCTCAAGGGCAGATTGAGGACCGTATTCTTCGCCATTGAAGAGCTGGTTGGACTTGGATGCTATATAGTATCATTCTATTTTCCCCAGTATGTTGCAAACACTTCGTCTCTTATGACATATGTATTCAATGTCATAACGCTCATTCTGGTAAGCATGAGCATTGTTACCGTGATCAATCTGCAGCACAGGCTTTTCGTCAGGAAGGACGAGATCGCTGCTAAGCAGCACAAGGAGATCGAAGCACTCAATGCATCACAGAACAGGTTCTTCTCGAGCATGAGCCACGAGATCAGGACACCTATCAATACGATCATTGGCTTAAATGAGATGATCCTCAGGGAAGACATCAGTGACGAAGTTGCCGAAGATGCCGTTAACATCCGTATAGCAGGTAAGCTCTTATTGAACCTTATCAACGATATCCTTGACATGTCCAAGGTCCAGGCAGGTGATATGCATCTTCTCATCGACTCATATGCCACCGGCAATATGCTCTCAGAACTCGTTGGAATGCTGTGGATGAGAGCCAAGGATAAGAATCTCGAATTCCGTGTTAAGGTCGCGCCTGACGTTCCTGCAGAGCTTATGGGTGACGAAGTCAGGATCAAGCAGATCCTTATGAACATCCTTAACAATGCGATCAAGTATACAAAGGAAGGTTCGATATCACTCAGCGTTGAATGCCAGAAGGTCGAAGGCAGCAATTATAACATGATATACACGGTAGAAGATACCGGTATGGGTATCAAGAAGGAAGACATCCCTTACCTGTTCACAGCCTTCAAGCGTGTTGATGAGGACAATACAAAGCATATCGAAGGTACGGGTCTTGGTCTGTCCATCGTAAAGCAGCTTCTTGACCTTATGGGCGGTAAAGTTACCGTAAACAGCGTCTATACCAAGGGTTCGACCTTTATCATCGAGATCCCCCAGAAGGCTGCATCCGACAAGCAGATCGGAGAATACGACTATGCGAAGAAGCATTCGCTCGGCAGGAGATCATCTTATAAGCGCAAGTTCGAGGCGCCCAAGGCAAGGATACTCGCAGTCGATGATAATTCATCCAATCTCCTCGTCGTAACGAAGCTCCTTCGTGATACAAAGGTTCAGATAGACACTGCAGCAAGCGGTGCGGAAGCTCTCAAGATGACACTGAACGAGAGATACGACGTCATCTTCATGGATCATCTGATGCCGGAGATGGACGGTATCGAATGCTTCGATAAGATCAGGAATCAGATGGGCGGCAAGAACAAGGATACAAAGGTCGTTGTCCTCACTGCAAACGCCGGTGAAGAGAACAGGGCTCTGTATGCCAATGCCGGATTCAACGGATATCTCGTCAAGCCCGTAAGCGGAGAAGACCTTGAGAACGAGCTCATCAGATGTCTTCCCAAGGATCTTGTCAGGATCACGGGCGGCGACGATGAGATCCTTGAAGACACAGTTTCCTGGATGCACAACACCCAGAAGAAGAAGAGGATCGCCATCACAACAGAGAGTATTGCAGACATTCCTCCTGAACTCATCAGCAGATTTGACATAGCTGTTATTCCTCATAAGGTATTAACATCTGAGGGCACTTCCTTCCGCGACGGCGTTGATATCGATACAAACGGCGTATTGTCGTACATGGAGGATGAATCCCACACGATGCTCCCGCAGCCGCCGGATGTCAAAGAGCTTGAGGAATTCTACGCGGAACAACTTACAAAGGCAAACAACATCATCCATATCTCCGTCTCTTCCAAGGTTGCAAACAGCGGATGCATGGCAGCCATGGAAGCTGCGAACTCATTTGACAATGTTACCGTTATCGACAGCGGACACCTGTCGAGCGGCCAGGGTATCATAGTCCTTGCAGCATGCCTGATCGCAGATTCAGGCCGTAACGTTGACGAGATAGTCAGCCTCCTTAAGAGCATCATCCCCAAGGTTCATACGAGTTTTATCGTTGATAACCTCAATTACCTTGCGAGATCCGGACAGGTCAGCCTGCGTGCCTCCAACCTCATGAACTCATTCATGGCAAAACCCGTGGTAGTCATGAAGAAGGGTGTCCTGAAGTCAGGGAAGGTCTATTTCGGATCGTCGAAGAAAGTCTGGAAGAAGTACATCAAGTCCAGCCTGGCCGGCATCAAGGTCAACGCACGCGCGCTCTTCGTCACTTACGTCGGTCTCAGCAAACGTGACCTTGACTGGATCAAGGAACAGATCGGAAAGTATGCTCATTTCAATAAGATATACTTCATTCAGGCCAGCCCCGCTATCGCAGCAAACTGCGGGCCCGGAACGTTCGGACTTCTTCTCATGGAGGATTTCATCCCGGATAAGGATAAATAAGACTTACTTCTCCAGATAATCTATAAACTCGAAATCAACAGTATACTGCACGTTCGAGAAAGCGGATATCATCTCAATGTATTTTTTGATCAGATCCTTGGCACGCTGATCTGCTGTCATCATGACCTGGCCGTTCTTGATGATGGACAGTTTGGAATAGAGGTTTGTCTCCCTTATCGCATTCGTGACGTCGGAGGCAGTTATCTTATTCTCCTGCCTCCATGCAGACTGTGATTCCACGGCAACTGAATTGATGTCATATGAAGATGAATCGATACTCACCTCGCCTATGAGAGTTGCATGAGGCATCCTCACCTTTATGTGATTCCCCTGTGTTGTCATGGTTACCTTGCTCATATCGATACCGACCTGTGCGGAACCGCTGTATTCTATCCAGAATTTACGGTCTTCCTGAGAGATCGCGAAGATCCCCGTATCAGCAGGCTTAACGGCCTTGGCAACGTTATGGAAATAGACCTCGAGGGTCGCGAGCTGGCATATGTTGCGTATCTGGATCTCATCGGGCTTACCGCTTCCGATGACTGCACCTGTCAGGTCAGCATCCTTTGCGTCATATTGTACGTTGGAAGATACGACACGGGCTTTCTTGAGAGTCTTCTTGTGAGGCTCCTTGCCGCATCCGCTGATGAGCAGTGCACAAAGGGACAGGATCAAAAGAACAGAAGTTATCTTCTTCATTATCATCCCTCCTTCCAGACTATCTCAAGTTTAACGCCGGGATAGAACTGCTTTACGATGGGGTCCGTGATGGCATGCACTTCAGCTTCCGTATTATGCCTTGCATATTCGAACATCTTGGTATCAGCTTCAACACGTTTCTTCAGGTCTTCCTCACACCTTGTCTGTGCATCGATGGAAGTCTGCATGTTGTCGTAGGACTTATCTACAAAGAGATAATCCAGTGTTCCCGCATTAACGTTCATCGACTGGATCTTCACTTTGGGAAGCCTGACAGTGTATGTGTTTGTATCGATCTTATAATCTGCAGAGATCTGGTCTGCATCGATCCCCAGAACAACGACAGCTTCATAGGCGATATAGTAAATGGGATCCTTGCTGTTTGCATCCTTATAGACCCGGCAGATGGCCTGGTAGTCATATCTTAGGGTCTGAAGTTCATTGATCCCCATGACCTTATCTATCGATGTATGGTTCTCCACGACCTGTGCCTGATTCCTGTTGCCCGCGAGGAGCGCCGCATCGTTCTGGATCTTATCTGAGATCGATGAGCCTGCGCTGATCTTCCAGATGACCACGACTGCGATTATCAGGACGAGAATGATGACCCCCATGATAAAGATCATCTTATTCCTGCGTGGCTCCATGACCGCTATTATCTGCTGCTTCCTCATATGTCACCTGTCAGAGAATGTTCTTCTCGTAAAAATGCTTGATTATCGCTCTTCTCGTTACTATTCCTATGAACAGCCCCCTGTCATCCACGATCGGCACGAAATTGACATCCATCGCCCTCATTATCAGATCTTCTATCGGAGCCGTAATGGATACCGGCGTGCCTGTCTCGTTATCTGCCTTCATGTAATCCACATCACCGAGTGACAGCTTCTCGAGCGCTTCCACTGCAATGGTGTGAGGCTCTCCGCCCTCGCCTCTGACGATGTACCACAGGAGGTTGCCTTCGCTTAGTATTCCCTTGTAGAACCCGTTCCTGTCAAGCACGGGTATTGCCGTAAAACCTCCATGGTGCATGGTCTCCAATGCCTGCCTGACAGTGTAATCAGAATAGACAAATTTGACGTCTGCCTTAGGTATCATAAAAAACGCTATGTTCAATCCCTATGTTCCTCCAAGTGTCTTCTCAACGTCTGTGCAGAAAGGTGTTGCAGCAAGACCATTGTCAGCATAGAGCGGCGTCGCTCCGTAACTGAAATAACCATATCTGACCTTCACGGGATACTCGACCTTGGGACAGTTCAAGATGATCGTCTTGCCGTCGAAATCGACAGTAGCCGATGCCTTGTAGAACTCTCCGTCCTCTCCGGCAACTTCAAATCCCGTATCGTTAGGATCATATCCCGTAGCCATATTGAGGAGCCTGAAATCCCCGCCGAAACTGATCTCGACTCCGTCCCCTCTTCTTGCATCGATAACATAAGGCGCACGCGCAGGCACGTCGCTGAAACCGTAAACATATTTAAGAGCGATGGCTGCAAGCCTTATGCCCGGTGTCCTCTTATCCGCAGGATGGATATTATCGAATTCTCCGCAATCTGCCAGTACTGCCATATAGGTGTCATGAACATCATTTGCCACCCTCTCCTGCTGTTCGCGAAGCTTCGCCCATGCAAGATCATCGTAGTTCATAAAGCGGCGTTCCTTTGAGATGTACATGGGGAGCTGACAGAAAATGAACGGCATGTCAGGATTAACGAAGACCTCGCGCCACTCCTCGATGAGGCTCTTAAAGACAGTACCGTACAGAACGGCATTCTCTTCACAGTCTGTCTCACCCTGATAATAGATGACGCCTCTTATCACAAAAGGAGCGACCCTGCTGACCATGCAGTCGAACAAAGACCCGGGACGCCTAACCGACCTTGCACCCTTGGGCGGGTTGATAAGGAAGGGACCTATCTGCTCCTTGACCTGTTCATATGTGAGGTAGGGATCGTTCTTGAGCATGGATCTGATGCACGAATCATACTGACGCTTATCGATCTCATATTCTTCCTGAAGCTCATCGAAATCCTGCTCAGTTATGTCAGCGGCTTCACGGTCATAACGCTCCTTCATCCTCTTACCGTCCTGAGTGCTCATGAGCTTCTCTTCGCTGAGCCAGTAACACACGGATGTCTTGGACATATAACAGCCGATGATACCTATCTTACAGTCGATGCTTGCCTCCAGCTCCCTCCCGAAATAGAAAGCGACCGCAGACATCTCCCTGCACGAATCCTTATCGACTATTACCCATTCCGATGCCTCTTCTTCCCTCTCCTGTTCCTCATCCATGAACCCTGCCTGGGGAACGTGATAGAAATGGATGTCAGTCTCCGGAAGTTCCTCTAACGTATACTGTGCAAACTCGCTCCTGACTAAGGGATACTTCATATTGTCCTGACCTGCAGCAAGCCAGACCTCGCCGGCATAGCAGCCATTCATCGTTTTCTCTTCGTTGCATTCATCTTCTGTGTCAGTCAGGGAATAGACCTGTACCGTGTAAGGACCGCCGGGTTCGGGGACAGCCTTGAGACACACGACAAAGCTCAGGTCATCCTCGGTAGTTCCGCCGGATTCATCGATTATCTCTCCATCCTTGATCATGCGGATGAAGATCGAGCATGCCTCATCTGCAACTCCGAACACGCGGAGTTCCGCTCCCCACTGGAATATCATGTTGTCCTTGAATATCCCGTTAAGTCTCAGGTGCATCTCAAATGTTCCTCATCCAAAAAAAGTATGTATAAAGACTACCGCCTTCGCAGCGTTGCCGTTGATCGTTACGGAACCGTCTCCAACAGCATCGTATATAGTCTTCCTGCCGTTAAGTATGTCTGCCATGACGGAGGGATCACAGTCAATGTAAAAGTCCGCATTATGATACTCATAAGGAGCCACTTCGGGCACCCTGTCTTCAATCTTGATGTAGAGCGGCTGGAAATCGCAATCGCCTGTCAGAGTGATCTGTGTCGCAGTAAATCCCGGTCCGAAAGTCTTAGCTGATGCTATCTCCTGGATGGCTCTGAAAATACTTCCGTATGCAGGAGCAACCTCTTTCTTTGCTTTTGCCATGATCACACCTCCCGGTCAGATAATATGCTGCTTCTTATATTTTAACATTTAATCCAGCGTATTATCCAATTTTGTGGGATTATTTTCGAGATGAGATGAAGGAGTTTCTGGCTTATGCCCGGAACATAAGTCCTATGTCCCCTTCCGTTCGCTTTGACGGCTCCTACTGCTATGTCAGCAGGGTCCTTTACGATATGGGCGCGCATTCCTGTAAACTCGTCACCGGCACCGCGGGTCGCCCTCTTCTGGAACGAAGTCCTGACCGGTCCCGGACACACGGCGGTCACCCTGACATGTCTTGCCTTAAGCTCATAGTGCAATGCGCGCGAGAACGATATGACATATGATTTGCTCGCCGCATAAACGGCAAAGCCGGGCTGCGGGATGAAGCCCGCAGAAGAAGCTATGTTGATGATCCCCGCACCATCTCTGAGATACGGGAGACACATGCGGCACACCCTTGTCAGTGCCGTACAGTTTACGTCTATCGTATCCTTAAGCTCACTGTCGCTCTGATCTTCGACTTTATAACGGTAACCAATGCCGGCACAGTTTGCCAGGAGCTTTATCGAAGGCTCCTCATCTTCTATCTTCCTCCTGAGGATCTCTATCCCTTCATCCGAAGAGATATCCGCTTCGATGATCACTGCCTTCGTCTTGATACTGTCCCGCAGATCAGAGAGTGCCTGACCGTTACGGCCGGTGATCCATAATTCATCTGCTGCAGATATACTGTCAAGATAGATTACAAGTTCTCTTCCGATGCCTGATGATGCACCCGTAACTATGGCCGCAGAAGGTACCTGATCCATCAGATGCCACCGCCAAGTACATGGTATTCGTAGATCCAGCTCAAAGAATAATCCGATACGATAGTTCCTTCTGACGGGAAGAACCTGTCGGACAGATATATGTCAGGTTTGAGATTTGCGACTTTGTTCATGTCGCCTTCCTTCATGGCCGCGACAGTCTGATCGATATACGAATTGTATCTGACCGTATCAATGACAAAAAGGACAGCATTGCTCATGACGCTGACACTCAGTATCGTGACAAGGACCGCATCAAAGATAAGTGACGGCCTTCCCTGACCTGACAGTGCGTACGGACGAACCCTTCCTATCAGGAATATCACGGCAAACACAAGTGACGTCAGGATCCCTGACATCCAGTTGAGCGTCAGGAACTGAAGTGCCGAGATGGTTATCAGGGCCGCATAGACCGACTTGACTTTCCGCTCCCCCTTGTAGTTATACAAGAGCAAAAGAGTGAAATTCCACATCGGTATCAGGAGTGGAAGAGAAGAGGTGAAGATCGCTCTCGATATGACAACCCCGGACATTCCGAGAGCCAGTGAACCGAGCAGACATGCTATCGTGACCGCCATCGGCCTTAATATATCCCTCCAGCCTGACTTCCTGAAGATGATCATGAAGAGAGTTACCAGGATCGGGAACAACACGATCGCATTCCAGTCGATGAACCTTCCGAGATAACCGTAAGAGGTACGAAGGACATCCAGCACTCCGATGCTCTCATGAAGGTCAACTGTTGCCATCCTGTTGGCATTTCCGGGTGAGAGCAGTATCAGCATTATTCCCGGAACTGCGCTTACCAGAGCAGCGATGTAAAAACCGGTCTTGTGCTTGCGGTGTGCCAACATCCTCAATACGATAACAACGATCAGCATCCCGCCGGCTATCTCTCCCGTGGAAGAAGCGATCAGCACGGCAACGCAAGCCAGGATACCGGATGCAACGCCCGGCTTCGAGCAGTCGATCAGATAGAGCGCCCATAAGATGGCCGTTCCTGCCCACAGATAGTTAACGCTTCCGGAGATCCATACGACTGAATCACCCCACACGGGAAGGACCAGGAACATGGACAGGTATACAAACGGCAAAAGGAACTTCAGAGCCTTTGCTATGTCGACGGTAATATGCTTGTAGATCAGGTATCCCGCAGTAACATACATAAGCGCATTCAGATTGGCAAACAATGCCCTCGGAAGATTATCCAGCGCGAAAACGAGGAAATGACACACTACCCTGCCGCCGCTGTACTGATAATAGTGAGCGGCTGACTGGAAGATGTCCCCGATCGAACCGACCCTGACCTCCTGACCTGCATTAGCGCCAAATCCGTTCCAGATGAACTTGAAATGCATGTCATCGGTTATGAGGGGACATATAAAACTCAATAACAGTACCAGCAGAAAGACTGCTGATACTGTTATGACATTGATCTTATTATGCTTGAAATCACTTGCCGGATTCATTATCACCTGCGCCATCCTGCGGCTTAGGATCAGGCATGTTCCTTGCTATGGAAGCCGACTTAGGTCTCTTGATCGGGGGCTTAAGTCCGGGCGTAGCATTTGTGTTCGCGGGAGTACTGCCGGTATTACCTGCGGGAGTTGCCGGTGTTGCAAGTGTCTGCGCACCTGGTCTCTTAAACGGAGAAGAATTACGTCTTGCTTCCGTATCTATCTCCTTAACAGGCTCTTCCTTACGCATCTTGAGCTGAGCATAAGTTACTGCCGCACTGCTTGGTTTATTCTCGGGCTTCCTCTCCCAGATGGGGATCTGCTTCTCAGGTTCTGCTGAAGTCTTGTGAGGAACAGAAGCCTTACCGTCAGGTGCATTGATCTCATTTTTCTTCTCTATCGTTGCCGCTGCAGATGCCACAGCAGATGCAGCAGGAGCCGCGTTATGTGCGCCAAGTTCAGCTGCTCTCTTAGCCTCTGCCTCAGCCACAGCTCTTGCCTGCTCCGCGATCTTCATGGCCTCTTCAGCCTTTGCCTTGGCAGCCTCAGCCTTTGCCCTTGTCTCCATAGCCCTGGCAGAAGCTTCATCAGCAGATGTTGCAGGTCTCTTGGGAGCGGCGTTCTGCATCTTCGCCTGCTGTGCGATATTCGGATTGGATGAATACTGTGCAGGACGCTTGACCGGAGGCTTCATTGAAGCAGGAGTCTTTGTCATCTCCTTAGTTGCTGCAGCTGAAGCTGCAACTGTTGCGGCCGCAGCCGGTCTCTTGGGAGCCGCATTCTGTATCTTCGCCTGCTGAGCGACATTCGGATTGGATGAATACTGCGGAGGTCTCTTAACGGGAGCTCTCTGCGTAACAGGAGTTGATGCGGATGATGATTGAGGTGTTCCTGTCCTCGTCTGGCCCGCGTGGTTGACGGAATATTGAGGCGGCCGCTTGATCGGCTGTCTGACGCCGGGTATGGCAGCGGGACTTGCCTTCACGGCATTATTTCCGTTTGCCTCCGACATCTTCATAGCATTGATCTCCTTCATTGAGGCAGCAAGGCCTGCACCGGTCTGTGAAGAACCTGTTCCGGCGGAAGATGTTCTCTGCCCGTAAACAGCAGGTGCAGCTGACGGATCAGGGGTACCCGTTCCGGGGATGAAATACCTGACCGATTCCTTGACTGTATATCCCTTGCCCTTGTTAAGGTACAGGAATCTTACTGCGATGAGCATTACAACTAGAGCCAGCAACAGCCAAGGCCACCAGGTCGTGGCCCGTCCCGTCTTAAGATCGACAGGATCAGGAACAAATGTAGGTGTGGGCGTAGGCTTATCCTGCCCGCTTGTCTCTACAGTGCCGGGAACAAGAGCAGAAGGCGTAGGTTCGCGGAGCGTCTCCCTCGTCTCTTCAGGTACGGGTGTAGCCGTAATGGCAGGCGTAGCCTCAGGTGCCTTGGTAGGCTTCTTCTCGGGAGCTTTTGTGGGCTTCTTCGTAGGCTTCTTCTCGGGAGCTTTTGTGGGCTTCTTCGTAGGCTTCTTGGTGGGTGCTTTTGTAGGAGCTTTTGTCGGCGCCTTGGTAGGCTTCTTCGTGGGTGCCTTTGTAGGGGCTTTTGTCGGTTTCTTCGTAGGAGTCTTGGTAGGCTTCTTTGTAGGTGTTGCCTTCTCCTCAGTAGAACCGGACATGGACATACGCTTCAGGTTTTTTACGTCCTTGCAGGAAAAAGTAAAACCCCAGTCGTGATTGTATCCGCCCCAGTCATCGACCTTAAGCTTAACTGATTTTGTGGTCTTTTTTCCGTCCAGACTGACACCCCATGTGTTAGTAACTGTAACCTCTTCGTTGAAATAAACATAGACGTAGGCTTTGCATTTACTGGGAGAAGGAAAACCGCTGCAGTGTCCTGAGAAGTTTCCGCCACCATCCCAGGTCTCAGAGATCTTGCCGCCAACCGTATTGGCAGCTTCGACCGTTCTCGACGGGAAGAAATACATTACTGAAGCAACGCATATGATGACGGACAACACATAGACCGCTATTGTCTTGAACTTCGACTCTCTCACAATACACCCTCCGAGGTCTGAAATAATAAAACAAAGTATAATAAATTATACGACCTCGCAGAGCATTTTTCAAACAGATTATTGGTCCTTAGCCTTCATCTCCTGTGCCTTCCTCGCCTCGGCAGTATTGGAATAGACAGGCCTGGGGTTATATGTGTTGGATTTCTGACGGTATCCGTTGATCACGACGGGAGCATCAGGATCATCCTCTCCGGTCTTCTCCTTCTTCCCTCCCAATGACTTTATCCTGACGATCATGACGACGATCACTGCAGCAGCTGCCACGCCCACTGCTGATAATACGGCTACTGCAGCAACGGGGATCTCTGATGTCTTCTCATCCGTTCCAGGCACGGCGGGAGAAGTTGCGGCAGTGCCGGAAGCTTCAGACGAAGGCGCGGTGACAGTTCCTGCCTCAGCCGCCCCGGAAGGTTCTGCCGGAGCAGCGGGATCTATTATCTCACCGGTGTAGTCAGACAATGCAATACCGTTATTTCCCAGGGGGACCTTATGGTCAAGGCCAACGAACTTTCCATTGCTGTCAGTCCAGAGGACCTCCTTCACGAAAGCGTATTTCTCCTCGTCCCACGTCTTGAAATCATCCTGAACCAGTCCGCCGGTATCACCGGAATTGGCATTGTAGCACCAGAAAGTGTGGTTCAGATGCTGTTCTGAGAGCAGCTGCCTGATATACGTCATCCATGTCAGATTGTCACCCTGCATGAATCCGCCCCACTCACCGATAAAGACAGGCGCGATATCCTCCTCAACGATGTAGAGCCAGTAATCATGCCATGCGTCCTTATAGAGCGAATCATATGTAAAACCGCCTTCAAACCAGGGCTGGGGGTACACAGCCGGACCATAGTCGTGAACTGAATAGACCAGCTGCCTGTTGCGTTCTTCAGACCCAAGGTCTATCGGACGGTCCTTGACTCCCATGAGGTTTGCGCCCCACCAGGTGGTGTAGTAATCATCCTGATCCTTCGATACATAATCGTTGGACCTGATATCCTTCGGATATGCTTCGATCCCTTCGACAACGATAAGTGCATGAGGATTGACGTCGAGTATCGCGCCTGCGGTATCTTCTGCCACTGCCGCCCAGTTATCAGGATCATTGGATCCGTTCCAGATGGCTTTGACATCCTCGCTGCCTTTGCCGTGCGGCTCGTTCTTCAGGTCGTATGCAATGATCGTATCGTCATCTTTGTACCTGTCGGCGATCCAGACAAGAGCCTCCCTGAACTGGTCTGCGCTTATCCTGTCCGTGTACCACAGCGGGTAGTTATGACCTGCCGCATCAGTATTTGCCGAGTGAATGTCTATCATGACCTTGATGCCGTATTCTTCGCAAAGATCAAGAACATAGTCGAAGATCTGAAGGCTGTTCTTGCCGTTAAGATCGTCGTTCAATGCCTGATTGTAATTGGCGTTCGGATACTCTTTGTTCTTCCACTGAAGGAGGAGCTCTGCTGATATCGGAAGCCTTAAGGTGTTAAATCCCCTGTTGGCGATCCCCGCCAGACTCTCCTTAAGATTACAGTTCCACACACCGTCGAACATGTTTGTTCCCGTATTATAGCCGAACCAGTTGCATCCCGTCATCCAGACCCGGTCTCCGTTCTGATCGACGATCTTACTGCCGTCAGTCGTAAGCCAGTCATCACCTGCGACCGGATCAACATGATCTCTCGCAGGGGAATCGGGAGGAGCCGCGTTTGTCATCCCTGATGCCTGTGTTTCCGTGTCAGCATTGCCGGGCGTGCCGTCGCCCGTTATCGAAATGAACTTCGCTCCTGTTATGTCGGAACCTTCGACCTGGATGCCGACATTCCCGTTATATCCCCAGTTGTTCGGACCTGTCGATGAGCATGTGGCGATAACCTTGCTGCCATCGACTTTATATGTGTCAAAGCCCCATCCTGAAGCTGACTTTACCTTGCCCTTGAACTCAACTGTCACAGTGATCGTACTGTAACCCGAGCAGCCTGAGAGTACGAGCGTTATCTGCCCTCCGGACCCCCAGGGATTGACGTTGTCCACCTTGGCTGAGGGACCATCTGCCAGAGCCATGGAAGACATCATGATAAACACTATCAGGACCGCCATCATGACGGCCATAAAACGCGGCAATTTATTCTGCATCTTACACCTTCAACGTGATCTCTTTGTCACCGGGCTCGTACTTTGTGTACTTGACTCCGGCACTGTCCAGCATCTTCCTTGCAGCGATCTCCATATCGGTATCGTGGTACTTGTCATCAAGATAGATGATATTGCTGATGCCTTTCTGTATGATCGCCTTTGTGCATTCATTGCACGGGAAAAGAGTAACATATACAGTAGTTCCCTTAAGGTCAGGAGCCTTGCAGTTAAGGATGGCATTAAGCTCGGCATGACATACATACGCATACTTCGTATCGAGCATGTTACCTTCACGGTCCCACGGATATTCATCGTCAGAACAGCCCATTGGCATTCCGTTATAACCTACCGACAAAATGTGCTTATTGGAATCGATGATGCAAGCCCCGACCTGCGTTCCGGGATCCTTGCTCCTCTTCGCAGCAAGCTGCGCCACTCCCATGAAATACTCATCCCAGGTGATATAACCGTCTCTCTTCAAAGCTCTTGTCCTCCTGTCTTTGTTACTTATCAATACCCGTCTATTTTAGCCTACTATACTGCTTACGGCAAGGTACGAAGAACCCGCTGCAAAGGCTAGGTTATAACCTCCGCTTATGCCGTCAACATCTGTGTTCTCACCGACGATGTAGAGGTTTGGAACTATCCTGGAACCATATGTCTTGCGGTCTATCTCTGACAGATCCACGCCTCCCCTCGTACAGTAAGCGGAAGCCATGTCAGGTACCTTTGTGATCTCAAACCTGTACTCCCTGAGTCTCCTTAGAACATCCTTGCGCACAGATGCACTTACGTCACTGCATTTCGATGTGGTATCCGTACATATCATCTCAGCTAAGCTTCTCGGTACAAAGTCCGCTGTAACGTTGACGAACAGCGATCTGGAGTGTTCAGCCATCTTTGTAAGCAGGACCTGGTCGGTAACATCACGGGCGAAGTCTGCGCATATATGGACGTCCCCGTCTATGCGGTGCGGGATCTCTCTTGCAAGCTCCATCGCAGCAGGGCCTGACAATCCCTTATGCGTAAACAGCAGGTCACCTGATGTTGAAGCAGTCTTTTTGCCATTTACGAACAGGGACAGGACAACATCTCTTACAGTCACTCCGGACAGCCTGGTAACGATCTCATCATCTGACGGGATCATGGCAAGTGCCGGTCTCGGGGCAACTATGGTATGTCCCATGGAAGATGCAAGGGCGAAGCCTGAACCGTCAGATCCTGTCATGGGGTAGCTCTTCCCTCCCGCTGCCAGTATGAGATTACCGGCGGTCACTTTCCTCCCGTCTTCAGAAGTTACCGTAAAACCGTTCTCATCTGCTGTTACAAAAGCACAGCAAAACCCGGTAAGGATGTTATCCCTGCCTATGTAACTTACCATCCTGTCCCTGACATCAGAGGCCTTATCAGACACCGGAAAGACCCTGTCATTCTCCTCTGTCTTGAGCTTGAGTCCAAGTTCTCCGGTAATAAAATCCATGCAGTCCTCAGGGGTAAATCTCCGAAGTGCAGGATACACAAATCTTGATGCTTCATGGTATCCGGAAGACAGTATCCGGGGCTCTTTGTTATTCGTGATATTGCACCGCCCGTGGCCGGTTATCAGGAGCTTTTTGCCGCACTCTTCATTGCGCTCCAGGATCACAAATCCCGCACCTGCCTTCTTGAGGAAACACCCCGCAAAAAGGCCCGCTGCGCCGCCACCGATCACAACCGTCTTAGCCATACAGAAATACTCCGGATCAACTGTTTTTCACCTCAAGATTATACCCGAACCGGCAGCTATGTGTCATCTGTATTACACATTTGTAAAATAGGGGTCACACAACATTGGTATACTTTTATAAATAAAGAAAAACAGGAGGAAGATCATGCTCGCTATCGTCTATCTGATAATTACGGCTGTGTTCGGCTTGACTTTGGTAAATCTTGCTGTGCCCGATGTAAGACGTCTTTTTGTTGCATGCGCACCTTCCAAAGATATAGTAGCCTTCATTCCAAACACACTGTTCACCGTTCCGGCAGGAGTCCTCGTCGGCGTTATCGTTACGGGGTTCATAAACTACTACAGCATACTCGGGCTGTCTTATTTCGTTGACAGCGGTGCTCTCTGCAAGAGGATCGGCATGATAATCACTTTCGCGGTGCTCCTCTGGCTGACACTTACGAACCTGATCATAATCAACAAGAGGAGGATGAAGAGGATCATCAATCCTTCTCTTGAAGAGATCCCCCCTCATAAGTATACGGTCGGCGGAACTGTGTTCTATGGCCTGTTCATAGCACTCATCACTGCTGCCGTCACATTCCTCATGCTCTACACTTACAGGGCTTCGAACGGGGAACTTAACGCAGGGTTCTCAACATTCTCGGATCTCGCGCCCCATACGGCGATGGTATCTTCCTTCTCGAAAGGTTTTAATTTCCCGACACAGTACATGCACTTCTCAGGTGACGGGATCCAGTATCATTTCCTGTTCTATTTCTTCGCAGGCATGCTCAACTACGGCGGTCTTCCGATCGATGTATCGCTCAACGTTCTCAGCATCGTTACGATGGTATCAGCGCTCATCCTCCTGAGCCTCCTCGCATTCCTTCTGTCAGGCAGGAGATTTGCGTTTGTGACTGCACCTGTCCTCGTACTGTTCAGGAGCGCATGGAATGTATTCGATCACATCCTCGTTCTCCTCAAGTCCGAGACACTCAGCGAAGCAATAAAAGATGTTGCGGAATTCGAAGCATGGTACGAGGTAACGCCCTATGATTCATGGGGCATCTGGGCTATAAACGTATATCCGAACCAGCGTCACCTCATGTTGGGCGTCGGTCTCATCATCATGATGATAATCATGTTCATACCGTTCGTAAGAAGGATGTGCATCAGCATGATGCGTGCAGGTTCGTTCGGCGGAAGCATCAAAGCATTTGCTTTCAGCAAGAGCAGCTGGGTCCCCAGGAAGTACGATCCTCTTCACCCCGTAATGCTCACGCTCCTCGCTTCACTTGTAGTCATCGTGATGCCGTACTTCCACGGTTCGGCACTCATCGCGATGCTCCTTGTCCTGTTCGGAATGGCGATCTTCAGCGAATGCAGACTGCTCTATCTCATAGTCGCAGTATGCGCCGTCGCTTCGTCTTACATCCAGACGATGGCATTCTCCGGCGGATCACAAAATGTTGTTAATTTCGCATTTAAGCCGGGGTTCATCCTCGAAGATGCAACCTTTGGCTCTGTCATCATCTACCTGCTCACGATCACGGGACTTACGCTCGTACTTGCGTTGCTGACCGCACTGGTTATGATGATCTTCGACATCAGGAATAAAAAGCCTGTCTACAGGACATTGCTGTTCCTGTGCTTCCTGCTGCCGCTCGCTTTTGGGTTCACTTTCCAGGTAACCCTCGAAATGCTCGCCAACCACAAGTTCATCCAGATCACTCTGATACTGGTGGACGCTTTCGTTGCGATGTGCCTTGCCAACATGGTAATGCTCCCGTTCAAGATCCGCTCAAAGGAAGACGTTGACGAAGAACCCGTCCTGGCACCCGTGATCAGCAGTACCGGTTCCATATCAGAAGTTTCTGCCGTAAGGAATCTCGCAGATGACGATCTTGATCCCGCAGCTCTTGATCTCCCTGAAGAGATCGATCTGCCCGATGAGATCGAGGATCCTGACGAGGAAGAGGTTGGCCTTATCGAAGCAGGTGAGGACGGCCAGGATGATGAAGAAGATACCGGGGCTGTAGAAGCATCTGAAGAAAGATCAGACGATGAGCCCGAAGAGACTTCAGAAGGAACGTCTGACGGAGAAGAGATCCCCGATGAAGCTGTTGCAGGCGTACGTCCCGGCAGTGAACTCATTGCTCTTGATATGCAGAATGATCTGGCCGTATCTGAAGCAGTTCCTGAGGAAGATGATGAGGAAGACGGCGATGATGAGGGCGATGATGAGGGCGATGAAGCTGACACAGAGAGCATCCCTGAGGACATCATCGAAGAAGATCCTGAGGAAGAAGATCCTAAGGAAGAAGATATCGCTGCAGCGGCTGTCGTGGAAGTAACCGTTAAGAAGAAAAAGCACGGCATCCCTCTCGGCGCATTCGTGCTCCTGCAGTCTCTAAGCATCCTGCTTGCCGCTATATTCCTCGTTGGTCTCACGGCAACAGGCATATCAGAGTGGTGCACTTATTACAACCTCAACAAGAACAAGACGACCGTTAACCTGAACTCTCCGGTCACACAGTGGATAATTGAGAATACGAACACTTCCGATGTATTCCTGACACCTATGTGGAGCTTTGAGGATTTCTATCTTGCAGGACGTCCTTCCTACTACGGCTGGCCTTACTATGCATGGTCGGCAGGCCACGACACTGATACAAGAGATACGATCTACGGATGGCTTATCACGGGCTGTCACGAAAACATAGACGAATTCGTCCGCTACTGCAAAGAGCGCAACATCAAGTATCTTATCGCCAGCCCCGACTACGAAGGCGGAGCATACGCTGACGGTGCCGTCTTTGATTATGATTTCTTTGCAGACCACCTGACACAGGTCGCATCTTTCAACGAGTACGGAATCAGGATCTATAAGATCTATTGACAGGGTCGTGGCGGAGTAAGCCGGATCACGCCCTAAGATCACCTATCTGGATCACAATAAAAACCTTCATCTCAGTAAGTCCGGACAAACACGGAAATCTGAAAGATCCGTACCGTTTCGTATTTACCAAAACCCAAAAAAACGGGATCCGTTGCCGGATCCCGTTCTCAACTTGCTCAAATGCTTATTCTTCTTCCTTATAAGCTGCGACAACCTTGTCTGCAACATCCGGAGGTGCGGGTTCATATCTTGCATGTTCAAATGCGAACCAGCCTCTGCCCTGTGTCATTGACTTGAGGTCTGTTGCGTAGTCGAGGATCTCTGCTGTAGGAACTTCACAGTTGATGACTGAACCCTGCTCGTCAGCGTCGATGCCCATGATACGTCCTCTGCGCTTGTTGAGGTCGCCCATGATGTCTCCCTGCTTATCGTCGGGTACGTGAACTTCCATTGTGCTGATGGGTTCAAGAAGGATAGGATTAGCCTGTGCCATGCCTGCCTTGAATGCGAGGTTGGCAGCGATCTTGAACGCCATTTCGGAAGAGTCAACATCGTGGTAGGAACCGTCGACCAGTGTGGCCTTGAGGTTAACTACGGGGAAGCCTGCGAGGACACCCTTCTTGACTGACTCCTGGAGTCCCTTCTCAACTGCGGGGAAGAAGTTCTTCGGAACTGCGCCGCCGAAGACGTTCTCTGCGAATACGAGCTCTTCCTGTGCAGGATTAGGTTCGAATTCGATCCATACGTCACCGTACTGACCGTGACCGCCGGACTGCTTCTTGTGCTTGCCCTGGACCTTGACCTTCTTACGGATCGTCTCACGGTAAGGAACCTTCATGTCTCCGAGGTCGCACTCAACCTTGTACTTGTCCTTAAGTTTGCTCTGGAGGACCTTGAGCTGCATGTCACCAAGACCGGAGAGGACCATCTGCTTCGTCTCGGGATTGGTAACGATGGTGAAGCACTTATCTTCATCAGCGAGCTTAGTAAGACCGGAGATGATTTTCTCTTCATCACCTTTCGCCTTGGGCTCGATGCTCTTAGAGAGAACAGGTGTCGGGAACTTGATCTTGGGAAGTTCGAGAACGCGTGAGCTGTCGCACAGAGTATCGTTTGTCTCGGAGATCGAGAGCTTTGCCGTAGCGCCGATGTCACCTGCAGTAACTGCATCTGTGGGGATCTGCTTCTTGCCTACGAGGTAGAATAGACCGCCGATCCTCTCGTCCTTGCCTTTCGTAGCATTGAACAGAGTGGAATTAGCCTTGACGGAACCTGCATTGACCTTGAAGATAGAGATCTTGCCGACGAACGGGTCGGAGATCGTCTTGAAGATGAAGCATGCCGTGGGATCATTGATGTCACACTTGACTTCCTCTTCCTTGCCATCGGGATATGTGGCGATAACAGCGGGCTTCCTGCCTGCCGGAGGTGTATCCTTAGCGATACAGTTAAGGAGGAAATCCACACCGACGTTCATGTAAGCGGAACCGCAGTAGATCGGGTGAAGCTTACCTTCACGGAAACCTGCGTGTACGCCATGTCTGAACTCATCCTCGGTGAAAGGCTCACCTGCAAAGAACTTCTCCATCAATGCATCATCTGCTTCTGCAACTACTTCGTTGACCTTCTCCTGAAGCTCGTCGATCCTCTCGTTGTACTGCTCGGGAAGAGGGAACTCCGTGAGCTTGCCGCTCTTCCAGTCAACTGAGAATGCCTTACGGTTCATGACGTCAACGATACCTGTCATCTGGCCGCCTTCCATGATGGGGAATGACAGCGGGATAACGGATGCGCCGTAACGCTCCATCATTCTTGCTGCAACGCCTTCGAAATCAGCATTGGGCTCGTCCATCCTGTTTACGAAGAACAGGAACGGTACGTTCTTGCCGTTAAGGAGTCTGATAGCTTTCTGTGAACCTACGGATGTACCGCCCTTAGCGGAAACCATTACGACACCGCTGTCGGCGATTCTGATACCAGCCATCTCTTCACCCAGGAAGTCAAAGTCACCGGGTGTGTCGATGATATTGATCTTACTGCCCTTGTATTCGCAAGCTGCGACCTTGGCTGCTACTGACATCTGGCGCTTGATCTCTTCGGGATCAAAGTCCATTACAGTATTGCCGTCCGTTATCTTACCCAGGCGGTCTGTGCTTTTGGTGCAATATAACATAGCTTCTGCAAGCGTGGTCTTACCTGAACCAACGTGACCGAACAAAGCAATGTTACGAATCTTGTCTGCGGAATATTTTTCCATCAGT
The DNA here is from genome assembly GCA_002394605.1 of Mageeibacillus sp. UBA4314. Taxonomy (GTDB): domain Bacteria; phylum Bacillota; class Clostridia; order Saccharofermentanales; family Saccharofermentanaceae; genus Saccharofermentans. Next base: position 30,125 of record DGUI01000020.1, read on the forward strand.
CTTTCCTCCTTCGAAAATGGTATCAGATTAAACATCTTTCTCGATTATATATGATTTGCTATGCGATTTCCACAAAAATTATAGTTTTGACCATATTATATTTGTGCATTTTCCTGCGATTGCCACAAAAATACCCCTGCTCCGTTTAAAATGATTGACTTTTGTATTTTTATGCATTATATTGCATAAATCATCATACGGTATTGTGAGGAAAAGTTACTTATGACAACTAATAAGATTAAAGTCAGTATAATCGGTTCAACAGGATATGTGGGAGCGGAGCTCGTAAGAGGGTTCATCAATCATCCTTATGCAGAAATTATTCATCTTACGTCGCAGACTTTCGCAGGCAAGAAGTTCTCGGATGTATATCCGGTATATAGAGGCGTTTGTGATATCACCCTGAGTGATGCGGATCCCGTTCAGGTTGCAAAGGACAGCGATCTCGTTATCACGGCACTCCCCCACGGCGTGTCTTCGAAGACAGTTCCCGTACTGCTCGACAACGGCGCGAGGGTCATCGACCACAGCGGCGATTTCAGGTACAAGGATCTTGCGACATACGAGAAGTCGTATAAGCTAACGCACCCCCACCCCGAGCTCCTTGCTAAGGCAGTATACGGACTTCCCGAGTTCTACAGGGATGAACTCAAGGATGCAAAGCTCGTTGCAAATCCCGGATGCTATCCGACATGTTCCCTCATAGCGCTCGCGCCTTTCCTGACAAAGGGACTCATCAAAGCCGACAGCATCATCATCGACGCCGTATCGGGAGTATCAGGAGCAGGCAGAAAGTCTGACCTCGCTTACGCCTTCTGTGAGACCGATGAGGCATTTAAGCCTTATGGAGCAGTAGGTCACAGACACACGACTGAGATCGCCGAGCAGTGCAAGTTCCTGTCACTGAAGTCAGGTGATGCAAACGTTGTCAGGAGCGTTACTTTTACGCCTCATCTCGCACCGTTCAAGAGAGGCATGCTCGCGACGGTATATGCCAAGCCGACGGAGCTTTTCGCGGGGGTTGACTCGGATAAGATAAACGAAGTGTATCAGGAGTTTTACAATAACGAGACTTTTGTAAGAGTTCTCGGAAATTCAACTCTTCCTGATGTAAAATCGGTCTATGGTTCTAATTATATTGATGTTAACGGCTTATATGACGCGGAAACAGACACAATAAAGCTCTTCTCCGTGCAGGATAATCTCGGTAAGGGTGCAGCTCTGCAGGCGATCCAGGCCGCTAATTGCATGTTCGGATTTGACGAAGATACAGGACTCAAGAATATGGTAAGGGGTGTATAAAATGGCTGATCAGAAAGCTCCCTCTATTGACAGTGACATGAAGACAAAAGTGGATAAGGCCCAGATACTTATCGAGGCCCTTCCCTACATCAAGAAATTAAGAGGACAGACTATCGTCATCAAGTACGGCGGAAACGCGATGATCAACGAAGATCTCAAGCAGTCCGTCATGGATGACATCATCCTCCTCAAATACATCGGCATCAATCCCATCCTCGTCCACGGCGGCGGACCGGACATCAACAATATGCTCTCCAGGGTCAATGTGGAATCACATTTCGTCAACGGCCTGAGATACACCGACACTGATACGATGCAGATCGCTCAGATGGTGCTTATCGGCAAGACGAACAAAGAGATCGTATCCAATCTCTGTGCCAAGGGCGCGAAAGCGATCGGTATCTCCGGCATCGACGGACAGCTCATCGAAGCCGAGAAGATGACAGTGGATCCCGAAGGCAATCCGGTCGACATCGGATATGTTGGAACGATCAAGGGTATCGATACATCAGTGCTGTCGATGCTCGCAAACGACGAATACATCCCCGTCATCGCCCCCATAGGAATGGGCGAACACGGTGAGAGCTATAACATCAATGCCGATACGGTCGCTTCCGAAGTTGCAGTGGCACTTAAGGCATCCAAGCTCATGATCCTTACCGATGTAGGCGGCGTGCTGGAGAAGTCGGAGGACGGCGAGAATCACATCATCCCCGTCCTCGATGAGGCGTCCATCGCAGACTGCATCAACCGCGGGATCATAACGGGCGGGATGATCCCTAAGATCAACGGTTGTCTTGATACTGTAAGGCGCGGCGTCGGACGTGCGCACATCATAGACGGAAGGATCCCGCACAGCATCATTCTCGAGATATTTACCGAGAACGGGATCGGAACAATGATCATCAAAGAAAAGAGGAACGATTATGAGTATAGAAAATGATCTGTATCTTACAAAAGATTACGACAGCAAATATTGTCTCCAGGTATTTAAGCCCCTGAACGTTGCTTTCGTGAGGGGCAGCGGATCTTACCTTTACGATACTGAGGGCAAGAAATACCTTGACATGATCGGCGGCATTGCGGTTAATTCCGTCGGACACGCACACCCCAAGCTCGTCAAGGCAGTCGTTGAACAGTCGAGGAAGCTTATCCACTGCTCAAACTATTACTACATCCCGTCAAGAAGCGAACTGGCATATAAGCTCTGCAAGTCAAGCTTTGCAGACAAGGCTTTCTTCTGCAATTCAGGCGCTGAGGCCAATGAGGCAGCAATAAAGCTCGCACGCGGATACTTCTACCACAAGGGTATCGAGAAGTACGAGATCATCACCGCCAAGATGAGCTTTCACGGAAGAACGATGGGAACCATAGCTGCAACGGGACAGGCTAAGTTCAGCAAGCCTTTCGAGCCTGTTACACCCGGATTCATCCATGTCGAATTCAACGACATCGATGCGCTCATCAATGCGATAACTGACAAGACGGCAGCTGTCATGCTCGAGCTCATCCAGGGCGAGAGCGGAGTAAACCCGGTATCCCCTGACTATATAAGGGCCGTAAGGAAGATCTGCAATGAGAAGGATATCCTCCTCATCGACGATGAGATCCAGACAGGTGTCGGCAGGACAGGAAAGATGTATTGCTATGAGCATTATGGCATCCTCCCCGATATCATGACGCTCGCAAAAGGTCTCGCCGGAGGAGTTCCGATCGGTGCGATGCTCTGTACGGATGAGGTAGCTTCAGGTCTACAGCCGGGCGATCACGGTTCCACATTCGGCGGCAACCCGCTGGCAACCACGGCAGCAAATGCAGTCCTTGACATCATAAGAGAGGAACAGCTCGTTGCCAATGCGGATGATGTTGGAGATTACCTTATGGAGAAGCTGCAGGCGCTCAAGAAGAGATTCCCCGTGATCCACCAGGTAAGGGGGCGCGGTCTCCTGATCGGTATCGAATTCGAACCGCTCATCTCGGCATCGATGATGCAGGCTGTACTGCTCGAGAAGGGTTTCCTCGTAAGCGCGATAGGCAATTCCACCATCAGGCTTGCGCCTCCCCTCATACTGACGAAACCGGAGGCATCATCATTCACAACAGCGCTTGAGAAGATACTCAAGGCACAGGAAAAGAACAAGTGAGGTAACAAGTTATGAAGCATTATATAGATTTTCACGAGGATGTAGGATTTGAGGAGCTCGATAAGCTCCTGAAGATCGCTGTTGATATGAAGGCTAAGACAAAGGCAAGGATCCCCCACCACTATCTTGAGGGACAGTCACTCGCCATGATCTTCACCAAGTCTTCCACGAGAACGAGAGTCTCATTTGAAGTTGGCATGTACCAGCTCGGAGGACAGGCTCTGTTCCTCTCGAACAATGACATCCAGATCGGCCGCGGCGAGACGATCCATGATACTGCACACGTTCTGTCGGGAATGGTAGACGGCATCATGATCAGGACATTTGCCCATAAGGATATCGAGGATCTTGCAAAGTACGGTTCGATCCCTGTCATCAACGGTCTGTCCGATGACCAGCACCCTACCCAGATGCTCGCTGACCTCCTTACGATAATGGAACACAAGGGCGGCCTTAAGGGACTTAAGCTCGCATACCTTGGCGACGGCAATAACGTTGCCAATTCACTCCTTCAGGCTTGTGCCAAGGCAGGAATGGATGTTGCGATAGCTTCTCCTTCTGACTACACATGCCCTGACAAATATGTTCAGCAGGCGCTTAAGGATGCTGCCGTAACAGGCTCCAAGGTCCTCATGACGACTGATCCTTTCGAGGCTGCTGCAGATGCAGACGTGATCTACACTGATACATGGACATCCATGGGCCAGGAAGACGAGAAGGCAAAGAGAGTTGAGATATTCAAGGGATATCAGGTCAACAGCAAGATCATGGGCGTTGCCCATAAGGATGCAATGTTCCTTCACTGCCTCCCCGCTTACCGCGGTTATGAGGTTACAGAAGATGTTATCGACGGACCTCAGAGTTTTGTTTTCGAGGAGGCCGAGAACAGGCTTCATGCCCACAAGGC
>DGUI01000010.1 GCA_002394605.1 Mageeibacillus sp. UBA4314
TTGCCGTTGCCGTTGCTGTAGCTGTAGCCGTAGGAGTTGCCGTAGCCGGCGCAGTTGTAGGGCCAGCCACAAGAGATGTATTTGTAAATACAGAATCGTCCTCGTGAACTATTGAAGTTACAGTCTTATTCTCGTCTACAGTTACCGTAACCTTATACTCTGTCTGATCGTATGTGTAAGTCTGACTGGAGTAGTCTATTACCTCTTTTACGGTAAGATCGAACGGCTGGTTATAAGCCCAGCTCGGGAAATCAGCAGGAATATCAACACTGTCAAACACAACGTTACCATCTGCATCATTCGTGGCAGTCAGATTGACATTAATGGGGCTATAGCAAATGAGGTTAAACGTAAATTCGCCACCATTAAGCTCGACAGGATTGCCACTCTTGTCAAGGAGGACCTTTGTCGCCTTGACAACAAATGAAGATGCCTGTGATTTCTCGGTATAAGTATTGGTGATCGTAGTCTCTACACCAGCAGGCCCCTCTACAACCTTGACATCTCCCTCACCGGAAACTGACAGCGCGTATCCATCAATCTTTGTGCCTTCTCTTTCCTCCGTGACCGTATAGTCACCAACAGGGAGACCATTGATGCTGAGGGTTCCACCGGCAGGAACATTCAAAGCCGTCTTAGTGGTATCTATTTCGCCACGCTCATTCTGTACATACATAGAACTGTCAGACGCGGGCTGAACGTATACCTTGTAAGATGTTGGAGCATCTGATCCTGTATAACTGTCAAGACCTTCAACGACCTTATTGATCCTAAGATTGCCCTTGATCACATCATAACGATTCTGGATCTGAGCATTAGCAGAAGTGTTTACCCATTTATTCTGGAACATATTCCACTGAGGCGTGAAAGTAACAGTCTTGTTTTGATCATGGCCATGTGTACCACCAAGACGCCAATTCCATCTGTAACCTTCTACAGATGCGTCATCCTCTTCGATTATGTAATCATAATAGTATGTGTTTACATTTGTTGCGCGATCCCAATCAATAATAAGGATGTTCTTGAAAGTCAGAGTCTCTCCGCTCTTGATCTCAAATGGTGTCTTATCACCAAGCACACCGGTGGTCAGGCTTGTTAAGTACTTGCCTGATGTCTTTTCCTTAACATAGAAGGTAAATGTCTCATCAGCACCAGCTGTCCTTCCGGTTACATCCTTTGAGATGCTGAGTTCACCGGTATTCTTCGCCTCATCATTCTCATACACATTTGTGAGAACGTCAGTCTTAACTTCATCTGCATTCTCAAGAGTTACTGCATCGGGTTCAAAAGTAGCAGAAATGAGATTATAACCGGTAATCGCAGCTGCATCCTCATCTTCTTCAAATGTATATTCGTCTAAAGCAAGATTCTCAATCTTGATTGTCTCGCCACCCTTGACTGTAAGATATACCTTTGTCTCGCTCAAGTGACCTTCAAGATCCTTGATATACAATCCGTCAGAAGATCTCTTCACTGCAACTTTGTACTCAACACCTGCAGCATCAGCAAATTCTGAGGTTGAAGGTCCTTCTCTTAACAAAGCAGACTTCGTGAGTTCGATACTTCCAGTCTTGATGACTTTGTTAAAGAACGCTCCAAGATCAAACTGAACACCAGACATGTTGGAAGGATTACTTTGTGTTCCATTTGTTGCATAAACGATGTTGTCACCAGTTACAGTCTTCGAGTACACCTTATATGTAAAGTTTCCAGCCTGGTCAACAAATACACTTAGCTCAATCTCGATGTATCCGTCAGAATTAACGATGCCTGGAATGCTTGACTCAACATCATTATTCTCAGTCACCCTAAAGAAGAACTTGCCAGTATTATAGCGAACACCATCAATAATAACATCATAGTTATCTTCAGTAGGCTTGCTTATGACATGATACTCAGAATCAATAGCTCTTTCCTTATCAGAAAGTTGTGAAGCACTAGTGTGGAATGATAAGGTGGGGAAGGTGACAGCTCCAGTAGATTTAACCGCCTTTTCAGCAGCATCACCTACTGTCGTCGTGTAACTATTATCTTTGTATTCCTGCCAAATGAAAGTGTAATCACCATCTTCAATTCCGATAGAAGTGTCTGCAACCACAACATCACTATCAATATCGGACTTTGTTGCCCATTGAGGAGTAAATCCTTTTCGCATTGCAAAATGCATCTGTCCATAAGTATCAACACTTCCACCACGATTTAGGTAGTGAAATTCTATATGGTTGTTATTTACAGTTCCGCCTGAAACCAACCAACCAGAAATATTACCTCCAGTGAATTTTACATCCTGTGAATTAGGGATAAGCATCGTGCCAGCCATGGAATTCAATTCAACCGGATTATCAGTTCTAATATTCCAAATTATTTTCTCACATAGTTCCTCATTTACTACCATGTAGTCGACATCACTGTCACTACCACCATAGGAACCATTTGTTCCCTTGGGACCTTCACCACCACCTGGCTTGGTCGTTGAACCGATTTTCTGTCCATTTGTATACACGAAAAAATGCTGTGTGGGCATAGGATTACCTGCGCCATATGCGTCATCAACAACATCATCCTCAATATTGAATACTATGACAGTAGATGAATCTTTGTAAATCCTAAGAGTCCCATCATCCTTATTGATCTTCTTCAACATGTCAGAAGTAACATTAATATACACAACCTTATTCTTAAAAGCAGGATCATCAATATTAACATCTATACCACCAACAGAATTATCAGAAATATATGAATCAGGAAGAACATAATCCTGAGAATTAGCTTTATCCGACAGTTTCTTTGACCACTCATTTTTGCTGTCATCGGAAATTTTATCAATCAGTCTATTAACATTTGCAGAAGCGTTGGGGTTTTCTGACTTGATTATACTAACCCTAGTAGAATTCTCTAAATCACCACCAAACAGGAAATTACCGTTGGGACCACCACTAATATTATGAGTTGTCCCATCATATCCGCCAAAGGCTTCAGTTGTTGCTTCAAAATACAATGTGTGAGCAGTAGTATGTCCTAACTGAATATAGGGGGCCGATAATCCACCAGACTTATCAACAGCTCCAACAATAAAGTTAGCCGTTCCATCGCTAGGAATATAATCAACTTCATTTGCATCTGAAATGTGCGTGAACAAATTTGTGGCGAACGTAGTCTCCATATGACCATCCTGAACAAGATGATCTGCAACGATACCATAATCCACCGCACCGCCAAGGATGGTAGCATAATTGATAGCAGATGCTGAATCCATCTTCGCCGGGAGCTGATCTGCAAGAACTTCATTCCAGTTGCCAACGATAGATCCAAAGGAACTCATGGCAAACGTACCCGCCATCAGGGCTCCTGCCGTGACAACCGCTGTCGCTTTTTTAAGTTTATTGAACATAATTATCCCCCTATTTTGCTTATATTCCCTTATATTCTAAAGGCTAAGGTTCAAAAAATCAAATAAAAAACACAAATTTTCACACATTTTTGCCAAACTTGTTAATAATTCGTTAATAATTGACATAATGTGTAAGAGATACGTTTTCGTATTGTGCAAAAAAGCAATAAATAACGGTCCCGTAAATACAGGACCGCCACGTAAATACTACTTATATATCTCAATTGTTGCCGAAGATCATGTACAGGATGATCAGCACGGCTACTATAGCAAGGATCGTGAGGAATACCTTCAGCGCAGATACAGGTGAGTTGCCTGATACCCTGCCGGTCTGTCCGTTAACGGCAAAAGAGTATTCCTTGCCGGCATACTTGTAGTTGGCGATCCAGATGGGCGCCAATATATATTTGAAAGTAATGTCATCATAACTGGTAGACATAAACAGATTGTTTACATGATCAGCATGGTGATCTCTCCTGAGCTTATTAGACAGGTTGGACTCGAGTCTCCTCTTGATGATCGACTTGGCTACGTCCCATCCGTCATCAAGTCCCAATGTATATCTCTCGGCAACAAAGCCTGAGATGAACTGGGGATCGTAAGGTCTGAGCTTTGTGAAGTCGAACTCGGATACATTGCTGATGTAGGGATTCTTCGTCTTCTTGCTCGCATATACGACCTGGTCATCAATGAACTCCTGATAGATACCGCTGTAGTTACGCCATGTCGTAACGGTCTTATCCCCTTCCCTCTTATCGAAGCCGAGCTTCGCAGTATAGGAAGAAGTCGTGTTCGTGTCATAAGTCCAGAACGGGAGATAAAGTCCCTGGAAGTTCTCGGGCTTGCAGCTCTGCTTTGCCGCGTTGGGTGCGAAGAACTTGCCCTTCAGCCAGTTGGAGAACATTACCCCAGCTTTCTCATTAGACACCTCGAAAGGTACGACGCCCTGCGGTGCCATGACATTCTCGTCATTGTCAACAGGCATTACCTGCGTAGATCCGCAGAAAGGGCAACAGCCTGCCGTCTCTGCTTCATCATATACGGCTTCAGCCGCACAGTTCTTACAGATGAGGTTCTTGGTAGAAGTACCCCAGTCAAGGCTCTTCCTGAGCTTTGCAGACTCGAAATCGAGTTCTTCGATGTCCTTGCCCTCCTCAGGAGCCGGGATCTCCCTCATGTATCCGCAGAAGGGACATGTGAGCTTCCTTGTGTCAGGATCATACTCGATAGTGGCAGCACAGTTGGGACACTTCTTATCAGTAATGTCCATCGTAGTCTCGTGCTTGATGTTCTCCTCTCCGGTGTTGATCTGGATGTCGTTTACCTCAGACATATGATTCTCCCCTCTTTCTTAAGCTGAATATCTTTTTCTGATTTTACAATAAAATAATAAATAAGTGAATGTCAGTAGATCACGAACATGAACGATCTCGGCGGCAGACCGCAGATCATCTTGCCTCCCCTGATCCCGCGGGTGATGAAGTTGTCGGTCAGGCTTACGAATGCCTTGGTAACCTTGGTTGCCGATACGACATCATCCTTGTCCTCGACTGACATGTAACAGGGCTTGTCTCCCCTGTTGATCAGGAGTGCGATCCTGGAACTGCCGTACGATTCTTTCCCGAAGAAATCCCTGCCATCCTTAAGATATCTCAGGCAGCAGAAAACATCTCCTTCAGCAAACAGCGTCCTGTAATGGCCTGTCCTTAAGCACCCGTTATCAGTCCTGAGGCGTGCGAGCCTTCTGATGTACGCCAGGTTCTCCTCCTGCCTGCCGGTGAGCCTGCCCCACGGATAAGTCCTCCTGTTGAAAGGATCCTTATATCCCTCCATCAGGATCTCATCGCCATAGTAGAGACAGCAGGCACCGATATAGCCGATCTGGATTGCATAAGCCATCCTTGCAAGTCTCGAACAGTCAGCATAGTCAGATGCGGACACCTTGAACTTCTGCTGTTCTTCCCTGGAATCTGAATCAACAGGTTTGGACAGCATCGTCATGATCCTCGGAACGTCGTGTGATGACACGAGGTTCATGATAGAATAGTAAGCTTCGGACGGATACCTTTCGCGGAAGCCTTCGAGGCGTGAATCCATGACGGCCGCATCGATGTAACCGCAGAGGAAATCCAGGACGATGTGCCTGAACGTATATCCCATGACGGAATCGTGAGTGTTGCCGAACATAAAGTCGCGGTATGATCCATATGAACACTTGCAGGAAGCATCTTCCCACACTTCGCCGATCAGGATCCCCTCACCTTCTGAGTTGCGCTTTATAGTCTTCCTCATCTGCCTGATGAAGCTGTCTGGAAGCTCGTCCGATACATCCAGCCTGAATCCTCCGGCGCCTCTTCCAAGCCAAGTCCTGACAACGCCGTCCTCTCCGAAAATGAACTTCCGGTACGACAGGTCATTCTCATTTACATTAGGCAGATCAGGGAATCCCCACCATGAATCGTAGAGCGGGTTGCCGTCCTCATCACGCCAGAAGTTGTACCATGACCTGTACGGACTCTCAACGCCGCCAACAAAGGACTTATAAGCACCTGTTCCGTCGTAGCGGTCAAACTTGTTGAAATATCTGCTGTCAGCGCCCGTGTGTGAGAATACGCCGTCAAGGATTATCTTGATGCCGCGCTCGTCACAAGCCTTGACGAGCTGCTCAAAAGAGCCGTTGCCGCCTAGGATCGGATCGACCTTCTTATAATCAGCCGTATCATATCTGTGGCTCGACCTCGCCTCGAAGATCGGATTGAGGTAGAGCACGTTGATCCCGAGCGACTTTATGTAATCTATCTTCTGCGTGATGCCCGCCAGTGATCCGCCGTAGAAATCACACGCCAGATATCCCGTCTCAGGCTTGCCATAGATATCGACATCCTCATACCAGTCCCTGTGATAGACTCTCTCGGTCCTGTCGCTTGCAGATGTCATCCTGTCGAAATCGAAATCATCATCCCTGGCAAACCTGTCAGGAAAGATCTGATAGATCATCGCGCCCTTGATCCTGTCAGGCGTCTTGAAATCCTTGTCGTAGACCGTTATCTGGAAAGCATACGGATACTTGTCCTCATCAGCGCCGACACGCGGAGGCTCATGGTATACCATACCTTCGCCGTCCCTGGTATCCCCTGCTGCGACATAATACTTTACGTTATCCTCTTCATCGATGAACCTGAACCAATAAAACAGCAATCCTGATTCATCGGGCAGCATCAGTTCGACCTTATAAAGCTCTCCCGCATCCGACATCGGCTCCTCATGATACGAGAATGAATAGAGGCCATACGTGTAGCACAGAGTCACTTCCCTGCAGGAATGAGGACACTCGAGACAGAGACTGACAGATCCGCCCTCCGGCTGCGCGCCAAAGGGATTTCTGTATTTAGCAAGGCGCGAGGCGTGATAAACACGCTCCCGCGCCATACTCATTTCAGGTTCTTTGATATTGCCCTCAAGATCCATTATTCGGGCTTCTTCTCCTCAGTCTTTTTTGCTGCGGGCTTAGCTGCTGCCTTCTTTGCAGGAGCCTTCTTTGCGGCAGGCTTCTTGGCTGCTGTTTTCTTAGCTGCAGCCTTCTTGGCTGCGGGCTTTGCTGCAGGCTTCTCTTCCTTCTTCTCCTCCGGCTGAGGCAGAGGGATTCCGGTAATGAGCGAGAACAATCCTGCATACTCAGCAGCACTCTTCTTCCATGAGTAATCACCCTTCATGCCTGTCTCAATGATCTTGTTCCAGACATCCTTGTGATTCCTGTAGAGATCTGCCGCATACTTAGTAACGAACAGGAACTCATGTGCATTGATGTTTGCAAATGAGAATCCGTTGCCCTCACCCGTGAACTCGTTATAAGGAGTTACGGTATCCTTAAGTCCGCCGGTCTCTCTTACGATCGGTACAGAACCGTATGCCATTGATACGAGCTGTGACAGACCGCAGGGTTCAAAGATGGAAGGCATCAGGAAGATATCGGAACCTGCATAGATCGTGTGAGCCAGAGCACCGTCGAAATCGATGCATGCGCACATCTTGCCGGGGTTCCTGTTGGCGATGTCGACCAGAGCTCTCTCATAATACGGATCGCCCGTTCCGAGGATTACAACCTGCATGCCGTCATAGAGGATCTCCTCAAGGACATAGAGCAGCAGATCGAGACCCTTCTGGTCAACAAGTCTTGAGATCATTGCGCACAGAGGAGCACCGGGATTGACTTCGAGTCCGAGCTGCTCCTGAAGTGACTTCTTGCATGCAGCCTTGCCCTTCTCGTATGTCTTGATCGTGTACTTCATGGGGATCTTGTCGTCCGTAGCGGGATCGTACTCAAGATCGTTCATGCCGTTCAGGATGCCTGATACCTTGTAAGCATATTTCTGGAGTGTCCAGTTCAGACCTTCACCGTAGTAATCGGTCATGATCTCGTATGCATATGTAGGTGATACAGTCGTAACTGAATTTGAGAATACGATTCCTGCCTTCATGAAGTTGATCGCACGGTCCTTGATACAGAAATCCTCTCTGATGTACTCATCGGGAAGATCGAGCATCTCCTTGACTACCTCAGTGCTGTGAACACCCTGATACTTCAGGTTGTGGATAGTATAGACTGTCTGGACATCCGTATGATATCCGTTCTTCTTGAAGTGCGCATCGAGCAGCATGGGGATCATGCCCGTCTGCCAGTCGTTGCAGTGCAGCACGTTCGGTTCGAAGTTCATGAAGTCTCCGAGGAAATCAAGCACTGCCCTCTGGAAGAAGCAATACCTTTCGATATCGAAAACATACTCTACATAGATCTGATCAAAATTAAAGTAGTACTCGTTATCAACGAAGTAGAAGACCGTTCCGTTCTGCTCGAGGGAGAACAGACCTGCATAGAGTGACCTCCATCCCATGTGTACCATTCTCCAGCCCAGGAACTTCAGCTGATCAGCATACTTGACCTTGACCTTCTTGTAGAGCGGGAGCACTACTCTCGCATCAACGCCCTGCTTGTTGAGCTCAACGGGAAGCGCACCGACAACGTCAGCCAGACCGCCAACCTTGACAAAAGGACTGACTTCAGATGATACCAATAATACTTTGATCGTCTTTTCCATAATCAGATACCCGCACCCTTTCCGATAACGATTGGATAGTCCGGATGACCTACGAGTCGGACGCCCGGACGGACAAACGCATTCTTATCGAGAATAACGTTCTCGAGGTGACAATTCTCAGAGATGTGAACGTCCTGCATTACGACACAATTCTTGAGTGTCGTATTCTTGGATACCGTTACACTTCTGAAGATTACCGATTCCTCAACCTTACCATAGATCCTGCAGCCGTCAGAGATGATGCTGTTCTTGACATCTGCATTGTCGAAGTAAAGCGTAGGAGCTTCATCCTTGACTTTCGTATAGATCGGTTCGCCGCTCCAGAAGAGGTCGTTCCTGACGCCTTCGTTGAGCAGGTTCATCGATGATCTGAAGTAAGAATGAACATTGTTGATCCTCAGCGCCGTTCCGCCGTATTCGAAGCCGTGAACCTTCAGTTCATCGAACATCTTAACGATGGAATGGATACCGAAGTGTGTCATGCCGTGGGACATCTGCCTTGCGATGATGTCGATCAGAAGATCGCGCCTTAAGACGAGGATGCCCAGTGAGCACTTATTGGAAGTGGGCTTCGGGGGATTGAACAGCATATCCTTGACGAAGCCGTTGTCATCAAGTTCAAGGATATATGAAGGATTACCGAACTTGATACCGTCCCTGTTATACATTACGGAGATGTCAGCCTCAGACTGCTCATGAGACTTGATAAAGTCATCAAAAGTAGTATTGAGCACGACATTGGCTGCCGATATGATGACATAAGTTGTCCTTGACTGTCTGAGGAAATCGAGCACGCCCGTGAGTTCCTCGTCGCCCTGCACGTTAGCTGCAGTAGCCTCGGAGTTTACGTAAGGCGGCAGGATGTGGAGACCGTCGTTCTTCCTGTCGAGTGACCATGCGGCACCTGTGCCGATGTGGTCCATGAGTGACTTGTACTTGTTATATGTGAGAACGCCGACATTCTTAATACCTGAGTTGACCATATCGGACAGCATAAAGTCTATGATCCTGTATCTCCCTCCGAAAGGTACAGCAGACAGAGCACGCGGATTAGACAGTTCTCCCAAAGAGATCTTCTTGTTATCGGCCAGGATAAGGCCCATCGCATTATTAAACATTGATCATTTCCTCCTTGTACTCTTAAACTCTGAATGTACTCTCGATGACACTGTCTTCATCGGATACTTCAATATCAGAATCTATCATGCTGTTGCCCGGGATAACCGCATTGTCTTTGATCTTCAGACCACGTTCGAAGACAACGATTCCCTCAGAGCAGATCTTGTGGTTCGTGTAAGGTCCCTCACCTGATACGGAAGGTCCTGCCTTGACATTCTCACCTATTATCGTACCGAAGTCTACGATACATCTCTCAAGATGAGCACCTGACTTAACAGTAACACCCGGCAGGAGTACGCAATCCTTGACTACCGCACCCTTCTCAACCACTACGGAGTTGGAGAGTACTGAGTGGATAACATCGCCGTAGATACGGCATCCGTCCGTCAGAGCCGAGTTGGTTACCTTACCTTCAGAACCGATATACTGTGAGGGCTTAACAGGGTTCCTGGAGAAGATCCTCCATGAACGGTCAACGAGGTTGATGTCCTCAGGCTTATCAAGGATATCCATGTTGGTCTCCCAAAGTGACGAGATCGTTCCGACATCCTTCCAGTAGCCTGCGAATCTGTAAGCGAAGAGCTTGCGTCCGTCATTGAGGAGCATGGGGATGATGTTCTTACCGAAATCGTTGTTCGAATTCTCATCAGCCTCATCCTTGATGAGCGCTTCTCTCAAAACATCCCAAGTGAATACGTAGACACCCATGGAAGCCAGATTGCTCTTGGGCTCCTTAGGCTTCTCCTCGAACTCTACGATCGAATCGTCACCCTCAGTATTGAGGATACCAAATCTGGGAGCCTCCTCCCACGGTACTTCATAAACGGCAACGGTAGCATCTGCTCCCCTGTCGATATGGCTCTTCAGCATGGCGCCATAGTCCATCTTGTAGATGTGGTCACCTGAGAGGATAACAACATACTTCGGATTGCAGTCATCAAGGAAATCCTTGTTCTGGTAGATAGCATTTGCTGTTCCCTTGTACCAGTCGCTCTTACCTGAACGCTGGAAAGGAGGCAGGATATATGCACCTGCATTCTGACGGTCGAGGTCCCATGGGTGACCGTTACCTACGTAAGTATTAAGTGCGAGGGGCTGATACTGTGACAGCACACCTACGATCTCTATTCCTGAGTTAACGCAGTTTGACAGAGGAAAATCGATGATCCTGTAACGGCTTCCGAACGGAACAGCCGGCTTGGCGATCTTCTTGGTCAGAACTCCGAGTCTCGCGCCTTGTCCACCTGCAAGTATCATTGCAACGACTTCAGCTTTTGCCATAATAGTTACCTCCAAATATGTTGTTATTGTTATCTTACTTTTTGTTTGCAGCAGGCTTTGCGGCCTTCTTTGCAGGAGCCTTCTTAGCCGCGGGCTTCTTTGCTGCGGGTGTCTTCTTATCAGCGGCCTTAGATGCAGATTTCGCGGTTGCCTTCTTGGCTGCAGGCTTCTTGGCTGCCGGTTTCTTTGCCACCTTCTTAGGCTTGGGATCAGCAACCTTCATGAAATAGATGCCCGCAAGAGGAGGAAGATTGATAACGATATGATAAGGCTTGCCGTTATACTCCTCATCCACAGCCTCAACACAGCCGTTCACGTCAGTTGCTGTAGGATATCCCGAGCCGCCGTGAGCCATGTCATCAGTATTGAGAACAAGCTTATATGTGCCGAGCTCATATACGGGGATCTTATACTCTTCGAGAGGCTGGGGAACCATGTTCAGTGCAACATAGATATCGTTCTCATCCTCCCTGGGAGATGATCTCTTATAGACGAATACATTGTTCTTCGTATCATCTGCACTGATCCACTCAAAGCCTGACCAGGAGTGATCGTCGATCCACAGCTGCGGGTGATCGAGATAGAATCTGTTCAGCTGTGATACATAATCCTGCAGGAGCCTGTGTGACTCATAATCCAGGAGGAACCACTCGAGCTGCTCATAGAATCTCCACTCTATGAACTGACCGAACTCAGAACCCATGAAGTTCAGCTTCGCACCGGGATGGCTGATCTGGTAGAGATAAAGGATCCTCAGGTTCGCGAACTTCCTCCAGATGTCGCCCGGCATCTTGTCGATCATGGAATACTTCCCGTGAACGACCTCGTCGTGCGACAGGCTCAGGATATAATTCTCCGCGAAAGCATACATCATTGAGAAACAGAACTCATCATGATGCCACTCCCTCGCATAGGAATCCGTCGAGAAATAATCCAGAGTATCGTGCATCCAGCCCATGTTCCACTTATGCGTGAATCCGAGGCCGCCCTCTTCTACCGGATGCGATACCTTAGGCCATGCAGTAGACTCCTCAGCGATCATCATGGCATGAGGATAGTTCTGTCTGATCGTGCCGTTAAGTCTCTTGAAGAACTCAATGACCTCAAGGTTCTCATTACCGCCATGGATGTTAGGCAGATACTGCTGTCTTCCATAGTCCCTGTAGAGCATTGAAGACACAGCGTCTACACGCAGACCGTCAAGGTGGAATTCCTCGAGCCAGAATACTGCGTTGGAGATAAGGAATGAGATGACCTCATTCTTCGAATAATCAAATACGTATGTACCCCATTCCCTGTGCTCGCCGAGCCTCGGGTCAGAGTACTCATAACAAGGTGTTCCGTCAAATCTGACGAGACCTTCAAGGTTCTTCGGGAAATGAGCAGGAACCCAGTCCAGAATGATGCCGATGCCGTTCTGGTGAAGGACATCGACCATGTACTTGAAGTCAGCAGGCGTACCGAATCTGCTCGTTACGGCATAATAACCCGTTACCTGATAACCCCA
>DGUI01000003.1:0-1688 GCA_002394605.1 Mageeibacillus sp. UBA4314
CACGTATGAACATCGGTCAGCTCCTTGAGGTTCACCTCGGAAGAGCTGCAAGGGCACTCAACTGGAAGATCGCTACACCGGTATTTGACGGTGCAAACGAGAAAGATATCATGGAAGCTTTCGAGAAGGCCGGCATTGACAGTGACGGTAAGACAGTACTTTACGACGGCAGAACAGGTGAGCCTTTTGAGAACCGTGTTACTGTCGGTGTCATGTACTACCTGAAGCTCCATCACCTCGTTGATGATAAGATGCACGCAAGATCCACAGGACCTTACTCCCTCGTTACACAGCAGCCTCTCGGAGGTAAAGCGCAGTTCGGCGGACAGAGATTCGGTGAGATGGAAGTCTGGGCCCTCGAGGCATATGGTGCGGCTCATACACTTTCCGAGATCCTCACGGTCAAGTCCGACGATATCGAAGGAAGATCCAAGACATACGATGCGATCATCAGAGGCAAGAACGTTCCCGATCCGGGAATCCCCGAATCATTCAACGTCCTCAAGAGAGAGCTTATGGCTCTTGCACTAGACATCAGAGTATTCCCCGATCCTGAGACAGGTGAGGGCATCAAGAGCAAGTCTTACGGCAGTGAGACTCTGGTCGAAGTTGATGACGAGAGAAGAAATGAGTGGGACGGCGAGTATTCGCCTTCAGAAGACCTCCTGAGCAACGGCTTCGTTGAAGTTGATGAGACAGGATCGATTCTTGAAGAAGATATGCAGGGAACAGCATCCGACGGAGATTTCGAGGATTGATCATCCTTAAGGAACTGTCGGTAAAGCTTGGAAGGAGACTTCATATATGAATGAAACAAATCATTTAACTCAAATAAGCATCAGACTCGCTTCTCCCGAGGTCATCAAGGGATGGTCACACGGTGAGGTCAAGAAGCCTGAGACGATCAACTACCGTACACAGAAGCCTGAGACAGACGGTCTCTTCTGTGAGAAGATCTTCGGACCCACAAAGTCCTGGGAGTGCCACTGCGGTAAGTATAAGAAGATCAGGTTCAAGGGCATGGTCTGCGACAAGTGCGGTGTCGAAGTAACAAAGAACACTGTACGTCGTGAGAGAATGGGTCATATCGAGCTGGCAACACCCGTATCACATCTGTGGTACTTCAAGGGTATCCCCAGCAGGATGAGCATCCTCCTGGACATCCCGCCCAAGAAGCTTGAGAAGGTACTCTACTACGCTGCATATCTCGTACTCGATGCAGGTGCTGCATCTGATGAGATCAGCCGCGGCGATATCATCGACGAAGTTCAGTACCGTGATCTCTGCTCCAGATACGGCAAGAGCAATTTCGATGCGAGGATGGGTGCAGAGGCTGTTAAGGTAATGCTCAGGGAAGTTGACCTTGATGCACTCTCAGAGCAGCTCAACGAAGAGCGTGAGCTCGTATCCGGAAGCGTTCAGAAGAAGGCAAAGATCATCAAGAGACTTGAGGTCGTAGAGGCTTTTAAGACATCTGGCAACAAGCCCGAGTGGATGATCCTCGATGTACTTCCCGTACTTCCTCCGGAACTCCGTCCCATGGTACCTTTGGATGGCGGCAGATATGCCACATCTGACCTTAATGACCTTTACAGAAGAGTCATCAACAGAAATAACCGTCTGAGAAAGCTCCTCGAGCTCGGCGCTCCTGACATCATCGTAAGGAACGAGAAGAGAATGCTCCAGGA
>DGUI01000003.1:1873-66484 GCA_002394605.1 Mageeibacillus sp. UBA4314
CGTTTCAGACAGAACCTCCTCGGTAAGCGTGTTGACTACTCAGGACGTTCAGTTATCATCGTTGGACCTGAGCTCAAGATGCATCAGTGCGGTCTTCCTAAGGAGATGGCATTGGAGCTCTTCAAGCCCTTCGTCATCAAGAAGCTCGTTGAACTCAACGACAAGCTCAATATCAAGACAGCACGTAAGCTCGTTGACCGTGCGGATCCTAAGGTCTGGGATATCCTTGAAGACATCATCAAGGATCACCCCGTTCTCCTGAACCGTGCTCCTACGCTTCACAGACTCGGTATCCAGGCATTCGAGCCTATCCTCGTAGAAGGCCGTGCCATCAAGCTCCACCCCCTCGTATGTACAGCTTTCAACGCTGACTTCGACGGTGACCAGATGGCTGTACACGTACCTCTGTCCGCAGAGGCACAGGCTGAGGCAAGGTTCCTCATGCTCTCAACAAACAACCTCCTGAAGCCTCAGGACGGTAAGCCTGTTACGGTTCCTACACAGGATATGATCCTCGGCTGCTACTATCTCACCATGCAGCGTGACGGCGTTAAGGGCGAGGGAATGATCTTCTCATCACTCGAAGAAGCTTTCATGGCATATGGCGAGCACCAGCTCGATCTCCATGCAAAGATCAGGATCCGTGTCACAAGAGACGTTAACGGTGAGACAAAGACAGGCCTTGTAGAGTCCACACTCGGAAGATTCATCTTCAATGAGATCGTTCCTCAGGATCTTGGATATGTTGACAGAACGGCAGAGGGTAACGACCTCGTTCTCGAGTGCGATTTCCTCGTAGGCAAGAAGCAGCTCGAGGATATCATCTCACGCTGCATCGCTGTTCACGGGACAGAGAGAACGACTATCTTCCTCGACGATGCTAAGGGCTTAGGCTATAAGTATTCAACAATAAGCGGTATCTCGATCGGTATCGAAGACATGATCATCCCTGATATCAAGGAGAAGATGATCAAGGAAGCAGATGCAAAGGTCGACAAGATCGCTGTCGGTTACCAGAAAGGTTTCCTCAAGGAATCTGACCGTCACAGAGAAGTTATCAAGGTATGGGAGAAGACAACTGATGATATCACCAAGGCTCTCATGGCTAACCTTGATGCATACAACCCTATCAAGATGATGTCAGACTCCGGTGCCCGTGGTAATGCTAACCAGATCAAGCAGCTCGCAGGTATGCGTGGTCTCATGAACGATACATCAGGTAACATCATCGAGATCCCTATCAAGTCTAACCTCCGTGAAGGTATGAACGTTATCGACTTCTTCATCTCTTCACACGGTGCACGTAAGGCTCTGTCAGATACGGCTATCAAGACAGCTGACTCCGGTTACCTCACAAGAAGACTTGTTGACGTATCCCAGGAAGTTGTCATCACAGAAGATGACTGCGGTACAACAGACTTCACATGGGTCAGGGAGATCGCTACGATCGCTAACAACAAGAAGGATGTCGTTAAGTCCCTTAAGGACCGTCTCTACGGCAGATATGCTGCAGCAGGCTGCGATATCATCAACCCTGTCACGGGCGAAGTCATGGTCAAGGGCAATGAGCTCATCTCATCTTCAATGGCTGCCAAGATCGAGGCTGCTGTCAAGGAAGCACAGGCTAAGGCTGCAGAAGAGGGTAAGAGCGTATCTGAGATCGAGGCTATCGGCAAGATCAAGATCAGATCAGTATTCGATTGTCAGTCAAGACATGGCGTATGTGCCAAGTGCTACGGTATCAACCTTGCTACGGCAGCTCCTGCTTCTGCAGGTGAGGCAGTCGGTATCATGGCTGCACAGTCCATCGGTGAGCCCGGTACACAGCTTACGATGAGAACGTTCCACTCCGGTGGTATCGCTTCAGGTGATGATATCACACAGGGTCTCCCCCGTGTCGAAGAGTTGTTCGAGGCACGTACTCCTAAGGGAGAAGCTGTTATCTCACAGATCGACGGTGTCGTATCCATCGAGACAGGTGAGAAGGGTAAGAGAGACATCGTTGTACGTGCTGTTCTCACAGGCGAAGAGGCTGATGAGATCAGGACAAACGAGAAGGGTGAGCCTATGACAGAAGTTCGCTACGCAATTCCTCTCCACTCAACGATCACTGTAGGAGAAGGCCAGCACGTTGAGGCAGGCCAGGCTCTCACAGACGGTAACGTTAACCCCGGCAAGATCCTGAAGATCAAGGATATCCGTGGTGTTCAGAAGTACATCGTCAGCGAAGTTTCCAAGGTTTATAAGAACGGTGGTGTTAACATCAACGATAAGCACATCGAGATCATCACAAGACAGATGATGAGACGTGTTAAGATCGAGAACCCCGGCGATACAGGCTTCATGACAGGTACAACTGTTGACTGGTTCGATTTCCTCGCAGCAAACAAGAAGTGCGAAGCAGAGGGCAAGGCACCCGCAGTCGGCAAGCGCCAGCTCCTCGGTGTTACAAAGGCTGCTCTTGCTACAGACTCCTTCCTGTCAGCTGCATCATTCCAGGAGACTGCAAGAGTCCTTACAGATGCTGCAGTCAAGGGTAAGGTCGATCCTCTCATCGGTCTTAAGGAGAACGTTATCATCGGTTCACTCATCCCTGCAGGTACAGGTCTCAAGGTTCACCGTGACATCACGGCAGTTCCTGTTATCCCTGCAAATGCCAAGCTCATCACAGGTGAGGATTACGATCCTTCATCTGAGAATGCGGCAATGTTCGAGAATGAGTACCTCGCAGAGGTCAACGCTCAGAATGAACTGCTCGATTCAAAGGATGGCGCATTAGCTGAGGGCTGAGACAGAAGCTTAACAGATCATAGCTGATAAAATGCCGTCTCAAGTTGATCTTGGGACGGCTTTTTATTGTCTAGAGACAGCTTACTTAACAGTTACCGTAACGATCTCTGGATAATCATTAACCCTGACCGGAACTGCACTGTTCCCGAGTCCGCGGCTTATGACATACTTCATTCCCTCATAGTCGTTAAGCCCCTGATAGATGGCGGGAAAGAACTCAAACTCAGGTGTTATCAGAGCGCCCACGCCGGGAATTATGATCTGACCGCCGTGATAGTGACCGGTAAATACCAGATCTGCTCCAAGCCTCTTATAGAGCCCGGTATACTGCGGTTCATGCGCCAGCATGATGACAGGCTTACTGTCATCAAAAGGTTCATACTTATCGAAAGTCATGAGCGAGATATCCGCGATCCCCGCGATGATATACTCATCATATTCAATGAATCTGTCGTCCATCATGTTGACTCCGAGAGATTCCATCTCTGCGAAACACGAATGGAGCTTATCCCCCTCAAGCCGTACTTCGTGATTGCCGGTCACATAATATACGGGAGCGATCTTAACGGCACCTCTTATAAATTCCATGGCCAGGCTGTATGAGGTATGAGTTGAGGAATCTATGAGATCTCCCGTAACGAAGATCATGTCAGGTGACTGCTCCTCTATCATCTTCAGCAGTCTCTCCTGATGAAGACCAAAGAACTGGTTATGAAGATCTGATACCTGAACGATCTTCAGTTCCCGGCTAAGTCCAAGATCCACTTCGTGGGAAGACACAGTAAGATGGTAATTCTGATATAAGGCGAAGATACAGAAAGCCAACTGCAGTGCAAGGAGCAGAGGCACCGTAATGAAAAACTTGCGCTTCCTGGTCTTGTGGTGGAAGATGAGCATCCCGAGAGAAGCTCCCAAAGCCCCGCCAAAGAAAGCCAGCAGGATGAGCATGGCCTCGGATATGCGCCACTGACCCTTCCTGGCACGCGCCTTATCGATGCCATATGTAATGAAGGCCAGGATGTTCATGATCACGAAATAATAAACAAGTATCATAGACCAATTATACATCAATCATGTAATTCAAAAACAATGGGGTTGTCACATAATTGCCCCATTTAGAGGTGCGACATAAGGTTGTTTATATAGTAAAATACAGGTAATTTGAGTAGTATGGCTACAAAGAGGGCTTATGATATTTAGACATAACGGGAAACAGCATATACTGGTCATTATCGTGGGTGCCGCAGTTGCGGTTCCCGTTCTGACCTTTCCTATCGGCGTGAGAGCAGGTGTAAGGCCTGCGCTTGCCGTATCGAATGCCCACAAAGTAGCTTATGGCGTCAGCGAAGAATATAACGAATTCCTGTCCGGTGATGATGATGTCGAGATCGAGGACTGGGCTCTCATCGGTGACGAAGGAATGGTCGACGGCATTGGGGAGGAAGATGATCAGGGCGAACCTGATGCTGAGACAGATCCCGATGCCGGAGATAAGGATGAGGGACAGGACAGTGATCCCGGCAGCATCCCTGAAGATAAGTCCGGTTCATATTCAGACGTTCCCAAATATACCGTATATCAGGATTTCGATTCGAATTCCAATCAGCCGATCGAGCTTCTCGATCCGCAGTATTTCGCTGCAGACGATGCACAGTATTATGTTAAGAAGGGCAATGTTGCGCTGAAGGAATTCCCTGACATGTCCAAGAAGACTCTCGGCAAGCTCAGCATGGGTGAGGGAGTCAGAAGGATCGGTATCGGTGACACATGGTCCAAGATAAGGACTTCCGATGACAGGGAAGGCTATATCCTGTCATCCCTCATCACTGATGAGATGGTATGGGTCAACACCGATCTTTATGTATGGGTCGATACGGACAGTCTTGTCCTCCGTAAGGAGGCTTCGACCAAGAGCCAGCTCCTTACTACACTCCATGACGAAGACAGGCTTCACGTCGTTGCATATGCAGATAAGTGGTACAAGGTTGTAACCCGTGACGGGACCAAGGGATATGTATATAAGTCATTCACAACGAGAACACCTCCCCCGACGCCTACACCTACTCCTACTCCGAGGCCTACTGCTACGAAGAGGCCTGCAAACAGCAGCAGGGGCGGTTCCAACAGCAGGACCGGCAATGTCAGCAAGCTTCCGAAGATCACGGGCAAGAACGGCCAGAGTATCGTTAACATAGCAGCATCAATGCTCGGTGTCAGATATGTGTACGGCGGTTGTTCAAGGAGAGGTATCGACTGCTCCGGACTCGTTAAGTATTGTTATGCCCAGCTCGGCATCTATGTATATCACGGTGCAAACAAGATCTGCAACAGCTATGGCGTAGGAGTGGCAAGAAGTGATATCAAGCTTGGTGACGTCGTCTGCTACGATTATGGCAATCATTGCGGACACTGTGCCATCTATGCGGGAGGCGGCCAGGTCATCCACGCGTCCATGTCAAGGGGCAGGGTTTTGTACGGAAGACTCGACATGATGCCGATCAGAAGGATAAAGAGGCTTATAAGATAACTTACACAATTGCCTTATTTATCAGGGCTGTGGTGAGCAAAGTTATAGTATAATCCAACAATATCCATTTAGTCAGGATTAGGAGATCATGATATTTAAACATAACAGACAACAGTATATCTTAGCTATCAGCGTGGGGATCGCAGTCGCTGCCCCCGTGCTCGTTTTCCCTATCGGGGTAAGGTCAGGCATAAGACCTGCTCTTGCTGTGTCTGATGCTTATCAGGTCACTTACGGCGTCAGTGAGGAATACAGTGAATTCCTGTCAGGTGACGAGGAAGTTGAACTCGAGGATTGGGCTCTTGGCGATGATGAAGAAATGATCGACAGCACCAAGATGGAAGATGACGGAGAAGTGGAAGAAGAACCCGAAGATCCTGAAGATACCCCGGAGGAGAAGCCGGGCGCATATTCTGATGTTCCCAAATACACCGTATATCAGGATTTTGATCCACAATCGAATCAGCCTATAGAACTTCTCGATCCGCAGTATTTCGCAGCGGATAATACCCAGTTCTATGTTAAGAAGGGTAATGTTGCCCTGAAGATATATCCCGACATGTCCAAGAAGACTCTCGGTAAGCTCAGCATGGGTGAAGGAGTCAAGAGGATCGGTGTCGGAGATACATGGTCCAAGATCCAGACAGCGGACGGAAGGGAAGGATTCATTATCTCATCACTTATCACGGATGAGATGGTATGGGTCAACACCGACCTCTATGTGTGGGTCGATACAGACAGCCTGGTCCTCCGTAAGCAGCCTTCCACCAGGAGCGAACTCCTCACGACCCTCCATGATGAAGACAGGCTCCATGTCGTTGCATATGCGGATAAGTGGTACAAGGTCGTAACACGTGACGGTACGAAGGGTTACGTATACAAGTCTTTCACTACAAAGACACCTCCGCCGACACCTACTCCCACGCCTACGCCAAGGCCGACCAATACACCAAGGCCTACGGCCGCAAGCAGCAACAGGAACAACAATAACAGCCGTAATAACAGCAGCAACAATTCCAGTAAGAGGAACAACTCCAATAACACTCAGGGTAATGTCAGCAAGCTGCCTAAGATCACCGGTAAGAACGGCGAGAGTATCGTAAGCATTGCAGCATCCATGCTCGGTGTCAGGTACAAGTACGGCGGATTGTCCAGGAAAGGCATCGACTGCTCAGGTCTCGTTAAGTACTGTTATGCCCAGGTCCGCATCAACGTTCCTCATGGTGCCAACGCCATCTGTAACCATAGCGGCGTGAGCGTATCCAGGAGTAATATCAAGCTCGGAGATGTCGTATGCTACGATTACGGTGATCACTGCGGACACTGTGCCATCTATGCCGGCGGTGGACAGGTCATCCACGCTTCCATGTCTAAGGGAAGGGTATTGTACGCAAGACTTGATATCCTGCCGATCCGTAGGATCAAGAGATTGATAAGATAAACTGATCAGGGATCCGTACGATGAATACGGATCCCTTTTTATTATGCATCCTGCAGTTTGCATTTTGTCACCTTCCTATTTACAATATCCATATAGGAGGGAAGAGATCATGAATAACGATTTGAACGGTTTCCTTGCCGATCTGGCAAGTTCTGCACCTACGCCGGGCGGTGGCGGTGCATCGAGTCTTGCAGGTGCCACAGGCGTTGCATTGTGCAGCATGGTTGCTAATCTTACATCAGGTAAGAAGAAGTATGCGGAGTATCAGAGTGATATAGAAGCGATCCTGGAGAAGTGTGAGGAACTGCGTATCAGACTCCTCGGGCTTATCGATAAGGATGCCGAGGCGTTCGAACCCCTTGCTAAGGCATACGGGATATCCAAGGATAATCCGGGCAGGAACATAATCATTGAAGATGCGCTGAAGGGAGCGAGCAAGGCTCCTTTTGAGATCCTTGAGACGCTGTCGGAATGCTCAGGAATCGTGTATGAGCTCTGCACTAAGGGATCGAGACTGGCAATAAGCGACGTGGGATGTGCAGCTGCGCTCATCTCTGCCGCAGCGAAAGGCGCGGCCATGAACATCTACATCAACACGAAGCTCATGGAAGACCGTGAATATGCTGACAGTTTGAATGATAAGACTTATAATCTTGTGACCGATATCACATCGTGTTGTGACGAAGTTTATGACATAATAAATGAGAACCTTGGAGGCACCCACTCATAAGGCGGACAATATCTGAATACAGAGGTGAAGAAGAATGATGGAACTGCGTGGTAAGGCAGTTGCTGAGAGTATTACGGCTGCAGCATCAGAGAGTATCAAAGAACTTAAGCAGAAGGGTGTATCACCCAAACTTGCTGTTATAAGAGTCGGCAAGAAGCCTGACGATCTTGCATATGAGCGAGGTATCCTTAAGAGGTTCGGCGATGCAGGCTGCGACCATGAGGTCTTTGAACTGGATATTGCGTGTTCACAGAAGGAATTGGACGATGTTTTCGACAGGTGCAACAGTGATAAGGATATTCACGGAATACTCGTATTCAGACCTCTTCCCAAGAACCTTTCGGATGAGCACATGAGGAAGACGATAGATCCTGACAAGGACATAGATGCAATGGGTACGCTTAACCAGGCATCACTTTATGCCGGCGATCCTTCTGCATATGCTCCCTGCACGGCTAAGGCAGTAATGGAACTCATCAAGTTCTATGATATCCCGCTTACGGGCAAAAGAGTTACAGTCGTAGGCAGAAGCCTCGTTATCGGTAAACCCGTAGCATTGATGCTCACAAATGCCAACGCTACCGTTACGGTATGTCACACAAAGACACAAGACCTCGCATCTGAGCTCAAACGTGCGGACATAATAGTATCTGCAGCAGGGGCAGCCAAGATGATCAAGGCCGATATGGTCGGAGAAGGACAGATCATCATCGATGTCGGTGTAGATACTGATGATGAAGGCAAGATGTCAGGCGATGTCGATTATGCTGCAGTTGCTCCCAAGGCAGATATGATAACGCCTGTCCCCGGCGGTGTCGGAGCAGTTACGACATCAATACTGTTGTCCTACACAGTCGAAGGTGCAAAAAGAACCCTGAATGGCTAATTGCAGCGTTAAGGACATCTGCGGCGGCTGCGAATACATCGGCAGGCCTTATGAGTACCAGCTGGGACTCAAACAGAAGCATGTGTCAGGGATCCTTGACGGGATATGTGAAGTCGGCAACATAGTAGCCTGCGATTCCCCGTACTATTACCGCAATAAGGTCCATTCCGCTTTCAAGAGGGGAAGGGGCGGCAAGATAATCCACGGAACGTATGCTGAAGGTTCTCACAGGATCGTGGAACATGACAGATGCATGATCGAGAACAGAAAGGCGCAGGAGATCATCAACACGATAGGGGTGATCGCTGCAAGGCACAAGATGTCTATCTATGATGAGCGTGTCGGCAAGGGGCTTCTGCGCAGAGTCCTGGTAAGGGTATCGGAGGCGACGGGACAGATAATGGTCGTCCTGGTAATCGGCAGCAGGTATTTTACCGGCAAGAATGCCTTTATCGCAGAACTCCTCGATAAGCATCCTGAGATCACGACGATCGTAAGCAACATCAATTCAAGACATGATTCCATGATACTCGGTAATATATCCAAGACCGAATACGGCAAGGGTTATATCGAAGATGTGATCCTTGGCAAGACATTCAGGATATCGCCGGATTCTTTCTTCCAGGTCAACACGAAGCAGGCGGAAGTGTTATATTCGACCGCTGTCAGTCTCGCAGGGATAACCACTGATGACAGAGTACTCGACTGCTACTGCGGCACGGGAACGATAACTCTGTGTACGGCGGAGCTGTGCAGTGAGGCTGTGGGTGTGGAGATTAATCCTGCTGCAGTCACCGATGCGAGAGCTAATGCCCGAAGGAACAAAGTCAGGAATGTTAAGTTCATCAATGAGGATGCAACGGCTTATATGGAGGACCTCAGGCTGTCAGGCGGGGAGAGGTATGATGTAGTGATCATGGACCCTCCGAGGGCAGGTTCAACAGCCAGGTTCATAAATTCTCTGGCAGGGATCTCGCCGTCCAGAGTGATCTATGTTTCCTGTAATCCGGAGACTCTTGCCCGTGACCTTAAATGTTTCATCAGTGAAGGTTACAGACCTGTCAGGGCGATCCCTGTAGACATGTTCCCCTGGACAGATGATGTTGAATGCTGCGTGCTTCTGGAGCGTATATGAAAGTCTACGAATACAGCCGTAAATTTTACGAAGACCATATCGCGGGTATGATAAAGGACCGTTTTCCTGAATATGAGAACAGGATCGCGGTGGGGATCGCAGGCGAAGGTTCTGACTGTTTTGGGTACGATGATCATATGTCCAGGGATCATGATTTCGGGACGGGGGTATGTCTGTGGATAACTGATGAAGACATGCATAAGTTCGGCAATCTCCTGTCGATCGCGTATAACGAGATCGCACAGCAGCACCCCGGGTTCAACCTTTCTGACCGTCTGCAGGAGAGAAGGGGAGTCATGACGATCCATTCTTTCTATTCGAATATCCTCGGCATCGACTGCGATACGGATAATGTGAAACTAACTGAGTCAGACTGGCTGAGTCTTGATCATGCGTGCCTTGCGACCGCAGTTAACGGTGAGGTGTTCAGGGATGATACCGGTAATTTCTCGGCTTTCAGAAAACTGCTTACTGATTACTATCCGGACCGTATATGGAAGATCAGGATCGCAGAAGAACTGCATAAGTTTGCTGCAGCACTTCAGGTGAATTACGCGAGATGCATGACGCGCGGTGATGCTGTCGCAGCGAGCTTGTGCAGACTGCAGGGGATAGAGGCTGCAATGCAGCTGTTCTTCCTCATGAAGAGGGAATACCCGCCGTATTATAAGTGGACGCACAGAAGGCTGACAGAACTTGACGGCAGCGGAAAGTTTGCGTCTCTTGTTAAGGATCTTGCCGATACTGATTCAGATCATGATGCATGGCGCGGACGTGAATATAATGCAGACCTCCTTAACCTTGGTGACAGGACTGTTGTCTTGTCAGAAAAGATCGCGGCACATATCGTTTCCATGATGAATGATGCAGGACTCATCAGCGGATCTGATCCTTATCTCGAGCGGTACGTGAACGGTTTTATCTAAGTCTTCCGATGATCTGATCCGGTGTCAGGAATCCGTCAGGCACCTTAAGATCCGCCTTATCTGCTGGGCGCTCCAGCACTTCAGGATCATTACCATCCATATACCTCGGACTGATCCCGAACATCTCGAAAAGCTGATCTATCCTCGTGTTCATCCCGGCATGCTTTCCGGCCCTCTTTATGACTCCGAACCTCTTCCCGAAAATGAGTGCAAAGATGCTGCAGTGATATGAATTGGTGACCACATATTCCGCGTTGTCTATCAGGCTGATCCACTCAGTAATTCCCGGAAATGATCTGTCATGATCATCATGCCAGTCATCGGTAACATAAACGACCTTAAGGCCCATTTTCTCCGCCATGTCAAATACAGTCTGTATGTTATAACTGCCGTCGTTATTTAGGTAATAGAAGAAGAGATACTTCTCCTGCGCTCCTTGATATTTCCCTCGGTACAGACTGCGGTATGTCTCCACATCGTGGAGCAGTACGGGGTCTAATGCCATCTCGGCATCGCTATATCCCATCTGACGGCAGAGGTCTATGCCCGAACGCTCTCTTACTGAGACTGCATCAAACCGTGCAAGAAGAGGTCTTATATATTCTTTCTCGTCATTAGGAACTTCATTTCTGCCCCAGCTGGCTGCATATGAGATCCTTTTGGTCTCCGTAGGTCCGAAGTCCAGGAAGAACGTACTGAGCCTGTTCTTCATTTCGATGAGGCTCGCATCGTAAGTGTTCCATACCTGGTCCGAACCGGTGATATACAGATCAGCTTCGGGGGGATCGCTGCGCAGGTCATCGATGGATGGATATACCTTGCTCATGGTAAGGTTTTGATCCCTGAATGATCCAAATCCGCGGGGGTGCAGCTCCCTGTCCTTAAGACGTTCCCTGTTATTCTTCCTTCCCCTGAAATGGTTTATGAGCCTCTTGGGATTGCATGCCCTTATGAGCCTGACAGGAAGCGGCCTGCTGCCGTAGATCATATCGTTATCGTAATCGTAGCGGATGAGGAAAGCCTCATGCTTCTGATCCCTCAGGTATTTCTGCAGGGCATAACACTGGAGCTGTTCCCCGTAATTATCAGAGCTCTTCCAATATGTAACGATCCCGATCTTCACGTTTCCGTTCTCCTGCAGATAAAGATATTGTTACTGTCATAATCCGCAGGTCCCGTGACCGGCAGATAAGGATCCGGCGTATCTGATACGTCTATTATACTTACTGAGAAACCGGATGAACTGATGATATCCTCACTGTCTTTCCCAAACACCCTGACATGATCATTCTGACCGAATAAACGTATCCTCTCTTCAGCATTTCCGGTCTCCTGCTCTTTTACCGTATCAAGATCAGGATCGATGGGGAAGCTGACGATCATAGTCCCGTCAGGTTTAAGGATACGGCGGAGTTCCGACAGTGCCGCCTCATAGCTCGAGACATGCTCTAACACATGATTTGCGATCACCATATCATAAGATTCATCGGGCAGATCTATCTTTGTGATATCAAGCTTAAGATCCGCGCGCTTATCATAAAGATCTGCAGTCGTAACCTTGATCTTATTGCGCCTGAACCACTTCATCATCGAATACTCCGGCGCGAAATATAATATCTCTGATCTTCTCAGCAGATCGGTATTCTTCTCTGCCCAGCATGCCAGGATCCTCTGCCTGGGGGCAGAATAGCAGAAGGGACAGATCACATCCTGCCTCTGCTTTTTGAACCGTGCAGGATCAAAACGTTCCGTATCATCGTAATAACGCATGTCGGCAAAGCCTGACAGTGACCTGTTGCAGCAGGGGCAGAAATACTTTCTGCTGCCTTCAGGATGCCTGACCTTGTAAAGATAGTAAAGGATGCTCCTGATAAGATCCGTCTTCTTCCAGAGGATCAACAAGACGGCAAGGGCAATAACAAATATCAGAGCAGATATAAGGATCACCAAAGCAGGCGCAAGCTTAAGACATAAACAAAGGATCGCTGCAGCTATCCCCGCAGGTATCAGGGAGATGGCGGAAACTAATACCGCATTCCTTAACTGTTTTGAACGTTCTGCAGCAGATCTCATCTATATCTGTTCCTCAGCATTTTGTAATAGCGGGAAGGGAAGTGCCGGAGCAGGAACAATTTAGATCTTGTCCTTGTCCCGAGCCTAACTTTCTTCCTTATCTTATCAGATGTATCAAGTGCGATGTCCCTAAGCTGCCCTAAGTATTCCTTGCCTGAATCATCTTTAATGACCGTTGCGGTGAGATCTAAAGCCGTGATCATCTTCCTCTTGTTTATCATACGGCAAAGTTCATCATTACTTCCGCAGATATCAAGTTCTCTGTCCAGCACAGTGAAATACTGCATCTTGCTGCCGTCAAAAGTGCGGTTCATCACCGAATCCGGATTCTTATGATAATAGTAGAGCGGCAGATCGATGCAGGTGATCTTTGCTGATTTCATGCAGCACTCAAAGGTAAAAAACGCATCTTCCTGAATCGTGAGCGTCTCATCAAATCTGATGTCTTCAACAAGTTCGCGTCTGAAGAGCTTGCCCCAGCACGCGAGGTTTATATGACCTATCATGCCGTCAAAGTAGGCTCTCATAATATCTCCGTGTCCCTCGTATGTTGCCGATACCGCCTCACCGTTTGAGACCAGAGTGCCATCCTCATGTGAATAATAGAAAGAGCACTGGGCGATGTCTGCACCGGATCTCGCGATGGCGCCGGTAAGTTCTGAGAGGAATGAGGGATCAAGGTGATCATCAGAATCGACGAAGCAAATGTAATTCCCTCGTGCCAGCCCCAATCCGTGATCGCGCGCTGCCGATACTCCGCGCCCGGGCGAATCCTGCAAAGTGATGCGTGGATCATCTGCTGCATATTTAAGCACGATATCACATGTATTATCGGAAGAACCGTCATTGATCACCAGCAGTTCCCAGTCACCATAAGACTGCCCGATGACACTGTCAATGCATCTGCTAAGGTAGGCACCTGAATCTCTGACTGGAAGTATGATCGATACGGTTGTAGGCATTACGATAAATCCCTTGTTTGGATGTATAATAGTTACATGAAAGTAAGCATTATTATACCATTTTATAACTCCGAAAACTATTTGGGCAGGTGCATTGATTCAGCTGTCAGGCAGACTTATAAAGACATCGAGATCATACTTATAAACGACGGATCTGTTGACGGTTCTGCGGAAATAGCAAGATCATATGCTGACAACGACAGCAGGATCAGGCTCATCAGTCAGGAGAACAGCGGAGTGTCAGCCGCAAGGAATAAAGGTCTTGATGCTTCCGCCGGAGATCTTATAACCTTCATCGACAGCGATGATCATGTTGAAGATGATTACGTTGAATATCTCATGGAACTGCTTGAAATGAACGGCTCTGACATTGCCTGCTGCGGTCACGGTGACACCGCGCGCGATGATCCGCCGCGGCTTATCGAGGGACCGGAAGAATGCCTTAAGGAGTATCTTACAACTAACGAGATCTTTGCTTCTGTCTGGGGCAAGATTTACAGGAGGGAGATCTTCGACGGCATAAGATTCCCCGAGGGCAAAAGATTTGAGGATAACTTTGTGTTGTTCAGGCTTATCGACAAATGCCGTTCTATAACGATCGGGTATCTTCCCGAATATCATTATCTGATTCAGTCTGAAAGTTTTGTCAGCGGATCCTATTCCAAGACACAGTTGGATATCATTGATGCAATGATGCTCCAGAGACAGTTCATCGAAGAGAGATACCCGGCACTTATTCCGCATGCTAACGCACGCGTCGTATATGCTGCGAACCGCTGCCTTGTGAAGATGGCGGATTCTGATGTCTATGACATGGATTGCATCGATAAGATAAGACCTTTGTACAAGGAATACGGCAGGGATTTTTTAAACGGTACGAGCAGCAGATCCGCAAAGGATTTCTACAAGGTTGCGCGCATAAGTCCGAAGCTCGCAATGAGGTTTTACAAGTCGTTAAGCAAGTGATCTGTAGCCTTCCAGGAGTGCTCCTGCAGACTTGCTCCATGGGTATCTTGAATCGTAGAGATCTCTTGCAGATCGTCCCATCTTATCCCATTCATTTTGTCTTCTGATGATCGCATCAAGTGCATCTGAGATCTTCTCTTCGACATTCCCGCCTGCCACGTCGATAACCTCTCCGAATCCGGCATTTTCTATCTCGCGGTACAGCGAACCGTTCTTTACCATGATAAGGGGCTTGCCGAGCATCAGCGCTTCGTAGAACTTATTTGGCGCGGAGTATCTGTTGTTGGGAACGGAAGGGTCCTGGAGTGCCGTCATGATGTCGCACTTTTTCTCAAGTGCGAGGATGTCATCGTAGGGAAGAGGTCCGTAATAGAAGATGTTATCGTGCGATGCTGCACACTCCTCGATGTAGGATCTTAATACACCGTAACCTGCAACATGCCATTCGATGTCAGACCTTCTCATCGTCACTTCACACGTCTCGCGGAGAAACCTGTCGAAGACCAGCATGCCGGCATAAACTACCTTAGGTCGCTCCGGAACGGAGCCGCTGTTAAGTTCAAAGTCATCCCTGACCGCTATGTCTTCCGGGGAATTCTCGACGATTATCAGCTTTCGCGGTGAAGAACCGTCTATCTGCGCTTTGCGTTCCTCACTGCAGATGATCGTCATGTCGGCCTGATCGATGTAACTGTTCTCCATCTTCCTGATCGCACTCTTAACGACACCGGGTGCATTGTACGAATCGGAATAGTAGTCAAAGATATCGTAGACGACCTTCTTGCCGAACTTTTTTGCCACTTGGAAAGCCGGTCTTGCCGTATCGAAATTAACGGCATGTATCACGTCATACTTATCGCTGTTCTCTGCAAGGAAATCATATGCTCTTTTCCAGAATCTCTTCATCGGACCTGCCATGCGCTTCATTCCGCCGCCGTAAGCTGCAGGCTCCGGGATAAGGTAGTATGTAAACTTCCTGTCGTGGATCATGTGCTTCTCTGAGATGATACCGGCACCTGACGCCTCGCGATTCCAGCCGAGCAGAAAGACCTCGTGTTCAGAGGACAGGGCATACATCTCTTTTTCCACCCTGGAATCCGGATATCCTTTGTCTGATCTAATAAAGCAAATCTTCATAAGTGGATTATAAACTAAAACATTGACCTTGCCATAGACTTGTCTGATAATAGTGACAATTATGGGCGACAATAACAAGAGAATAGCTAAGAATACACTATTTCTTTACTTCCGTATGATGCTGATCATGGCGGTGACTCTTTACACTTCCAGAGTCACTCTTCAGATCCTCGGCGTTGATGATTACGGAATCTATCAGACCGTCGGCGGAGCGGTTACTTTTCTGGCTTTTTTGAGCAACGCCCTCGGTACCGGAACTTCAAGATTTATAACTTACGAGATGGGTAAGGATAAGCCCAGGATGGACACTCTGTTTGCCACGGTCAGGGTTGCCCACATCTTCCTTGGGCTCATCATAGTTATAGCGGGAGAAGCGATCGGACTGTGGTTTCTCTATAACAAACTCGTGATCCCGCCTGACAGGCTCTCTGCAGCTGTCTTCACATTCCACTTATCGATGGCGGCAACGTTCTTCCAGATCACGCAGGTGCCGTATAACGCGTGCATAATCGCACACGAGAAGATGGATATCTATGCCTACATAAGCATCCTCGAAGCGGTCCTTAAGCTCGCCATAGTATACGCACTGCTCGTCATTGCTCATGACAAGCTGGAAGTATATGCCGTACTGATGTGCATAGTCACAGTGGCAGTGACGCTCGCTTACAGGATCTACTGCAGGAGGACTTTCGCGGAGACGCGGTCCAAGTTGTCTTTTGACAAAGGCATCTTCAAGGAAGTTGCAGTGTTCTCGGGGTGGAATCTCCTGTCCAATTCGGCAGCATCCCTGGCAGATCAAGGCGTTACCCTCGTCACGAACATGTTCTTTGCACCTGCCGTCGTAACGGTCAGGTCACTGGCACTTAAGATAAACGGGATACTTGGTCAGTTCACCGGCAATTTCAGAACGGCAGTAAATCCCCAGATCGTCAAGAAATATGCATCAGGAGATTACGACGGCTCACGGAGACTTGCACTGGCGTCAACGAAATACACATATTACCTCATGCTGATCATTGTCGTGCCGTTGTTCCTGCTGGTCGATCCCGCACTGGGATTATGGCTGGAGGAAGTGCCCGAGGGGCTGAATGCTTTCGTCAGGCTCGCGCTGGTCCAGGGCTTGTTCCAGGCACTTGATACATCGCTGTATGTGCCGATCTATGCCAAAGGACAGATCAAGGAAAACGCCATCATCAGTCCGCTCTTTGATTTTATCCAGCTGCCCGTCGTATTTATCCTGTTTATGTTGGGATATCCGCCCATATCATTGGCATATGTGAGCGCCATAGCTTATGCCATCCTTGGTGTCTTCATCAAGCCTCTGATCGTTCATAAGGTCGTCGGGTACAGCTTAAGGGAGATCATGAGCATCATCCTGCGATGCATGATCGTAACGGCACTTGCAGTCATATTGCCGGGCATATCGGCATACTTCCTTGATGTATATACCGTGATCGGGTTTATAATAGTACTGATGGCATCTCTGTTATCCGTCGGCCTTACCGTATGGGTGATAGGGATAGACAAGCAGATGAGAGGAAACCTGATCCGGTGGGTGAGAAGAAGACCATGAGCGAGATCAAAAGAAAAGAAGATTGCTGCGGCTGTAATGCATGCGGGGATGTATGCCCCGCCGGCGCCATTTCTTTTGTGACTGATAAGGAGGGCTTTTGGTATCCTTCCGTGGACACTTCGAAATGCACCGGCTGCAACAGATGTGATGATGTCTGTCCCACCATCAGCAAGAGCAGGGCTTCCGCGGAGAACTATAAGGAACCTGTCTGTTATGTTGCAGAACATAAGAGTGTTGCAGTAGTATTCGCGAGCACGTCAGGCGGCATGTTCTCTGCACTTGCAGATGCAATGTATAATCAGGACGGCTTTGTCGGCGGTGCCGTACATAATGAAGACTTCTCCGTATCTCACTTTATATCGAATGACAGAAATGACCTTGCAAGGCTTAGAAGATCCAAAGACCTTCAGAGCAATGCGGAAGGATACTACAAAAAGGTAAAGAACATATTAGACAGCGGAAGCAAAGTACTCGCAGCCGGGCTCCCTTGTCAGACCGCAGCGCTCCTTAATTACCTTCAGAAGGAATATGAGAACCTGATCACGGTTGATCTTGTATGTGCCGGAGTCAATTCTCCCAAGGTGTGGAGAAGATATCTCGATCATATCGAGAAGAAGGCAGGTTCCGGGATCTTATATACCGAGAATAAATCCAAAGAATTCGGATGGCATAATCTTACCCAGAAGTTCGTGTTTGAGAACGGTGAGGAGTATTTCGATACGGTCAGGACAAGTTCGTTCATCAAGGGATATGTCGGTTCGCATCTGTATTTGAGACCTTCATGCTACGAGTGCAAGTTCAAGGGTTTCCCGAGAACTGCGGATATCACGATCGGTGATTTCTGGGGGATAGAGAATTACAGCAGCAAGTATAACTCTGATCTTGGAACATCTCTGGTGCTGATCAATTCAAAGAAGGGCGAAGAGTATTTTGATAAGATCAAAGCCCGCATAAACTGCGAAGAAGTTCCGCTCGAATGGGCTCTTCCCGGCAATCCGTCTCTTGTCGAGCCGATGTCAGTATTGTCAGATAAGAGAGATGAGTTTTTCGATGATCTCGATAAGATGGAATTTGACGGATTGGTTGATAAATACAGTCCTGAGGATAAGGGCAGGAGCGGGACAAGGAAGGCTCTCGGCATCTGGAAGCGGATCTTTATGATCACGCGCATGCGACCCAAGGCACTGCTTCAGACAATAAAGTACAGCGGTATCGGGAATCTTAATCACGGCAAGGGTATCATCTGTGGCACGAACAGTCACATAAGGATCGATAAGTCAGCAAAGCTTGAGTTTGAAGGACTCATGATCTTAGGACGCAAGGAGGCTTTTCCAAAGAGCCGTGATGAGTCCAGGTTATTCATAGGGAAGAACGGAACACTTAAGGTATTAGGCGACATTGTCATTGATGCCGGAAATGACATCGAGATCTTTGGCGGCGCGGAACTTGTGATCCACGGCGGCAAGAACGGCTACAGCGATGCCAATACAGGCCTTACGGTCATATGCGGTCAGAAGATAGAACTGATGGCGGATGTCGGTATCGGAAGGAATGTTACGATACGCGATACAAACGGAGATCACTATATCAATACTGCAGGCTACAGACCATCCCGCCCCGTAACAATCGGCGAGAAAGCTTGGCTTTGCGGATCATGCACTGTAATGCCCGGCGTTAAGATAGGTCGCGGAGCGATCGTCGGAGCGTGCTCGGTAGTCACTAGGTCAGTCCCTGATCATGCCATGGTATCAGGCAATCCTGCGCTGGTTGTGCAGGAGAATATCCTGTTCAAGATCTAGGCGGTGGTTTTATGAAGGTCCTTATCATCGGAGGTACGGGAATAATCGGAGGAGCCTTAACGGAGGCTTCAGTAAGTGCAGGTCATGATGTTGCCGTGCTGACCAGAAATGAGCCGGCAGGCAAGTGGAAAGATATCAATGCGGAATATATCCGGGGTGACTGGTATGACGATAAAACTGCAGCGGAAGTTGCAGGCAAAGGTTTTGATGTAATAGTCGATACGCTTATATTTAATGAAGATCAGATGGCAAGATCCATGAGGATCGCAAATGGTCACTGCAGGCAGCTTATATATATATCAACTGATTCGGTATATGCGCATCCTGCCGTTGATCTCAGCGAGGATAAAGATATCCTGATGGACGACATCAAATGGGAGTACGGGATAGGCAAGAGGAAGGCTGAATTATACCTTCAGGAGCATGGCGGTGAGTATGGCCTTGGATGGACCGTCATAAGACCGACGATCACTTTCGGAGACACGAGGATACCGGCAGGTTTTACATCACGGAGAGGGACATACGATCTCATCAGCAGGATAGAGAACGGGAAGCCGGTATTAAGGTTTGATGATCATACGCGTCATGCAATCTGTCACGTTTCCGTTTTTGGAAGATCAGTTGCGGGACTGTTACTTAATGAGGCAGCGTACGGCAATTGCTATCACATCTCTGATGATGACAGTTATACGTATGATGAGATATTCGATGCCATCGGAGACATTACAGGCAGGAAGGCCGTATTTGCATATCTGGATGCAGAGGTTCTGAAGAAGTACAGACCTGATATCTATGAAGACATGATCTATGACAAGAACCCGGAATTCACACTGGACAATTCGAAAATAAAAAAGGTCTGTCCCAATATTGATCTGCATGCAGATCTTCAGGAAGTATTGCGCGGAACTATAACATATCTACGAGACAACCGCAAAGAAGATAATGAATACGATCTGCTCACGGATCTGCTGCTCATCCAAAATAAAGATGAGCTTATAAAGAAGGATTGTGATCCTCAGGTGATAGAATATATAGAAGGATTGACTGACGTGCAGATCAGGGCAGCTGAACGATATGGTGCAGAGGCTGTGAAGAAGAAAAGGATCAGCAAGGTCAAGGATGCCTTAAGGCCTGTGAAGCGCTTGATCTTAAGGTAGAACGGAGGAAAAATGATATCAAAGGAACAATTCCTTACTGACCTCAAAGAGCTTCTTAATGCGACTGAGGATATAGAGATGGATACGGATCTGCTCGAGATCGACGGCTGGGATTCTTACAGTGCCGTCGCTTTCCTTGCGATGATCCATGAGAAATATAATATCGATGCGCAGCCATTTGTTGTCGCGGAAGCGATCTTCGTTGAGGATCTGTATAACATAGTAAAGACATGATTCAAGCAGTCAGTGATTATCTGGATAAGACAAGGGAGAGATACCCGGACAAGTTGGCTTACGCAGACAACGCGCGTGAGGTCACATTTCAGCAACTCTATGATGAGGCGATCCATGTTGCTGATGCTCTTGTAAGCAGGGATCTTTTTAAGTCTCCGGTACTCCTTTATATGGACAAGAGCGTCTCGCTTATAAGCTGTTTTACAGGCGTTGCTTATTCCGGTAACCTCTATTCGCCGATAGATACAAAGATGCCTGTAGAACGCATAAACAAGATAATCCAAACCCTCGATCCTGCGGCAGTTATCACGGACAGGGAACATATATCGGCAGCCCGCGGTCTTTTTGCAGAACGGGAGATCTTAGTATTCGAGGATCTCATGCAGAATAATGCAGATGAAGACAAGGTCAGGTGCGTGAGGAAGAGGATCATCGATACGGATATCCTCTACGTTTTGTTTACATCCGGTTCTACCGGAACTCCCAAGGGAGTTACCATAAACCACAGGGCAGTGATCGACTTTACCGAGTGGATCTCGGATTGTTATCATTTCGACGAGACCACGGTATTCGGCAATCAGGCGCAGCTTTATTTCGATCTGTCCATACAGGATGTGTATGGACCGCTGCGCAATGGATCAGCGACGATACTGATCCCTAACAGGCTTTATTCTTCCCCTGTGAGAGTCTGGAAAACGGTCATCGAACGCGGTGTCAATACTCTGGTGTGGATTCCTTCAATGCTGAGTCTTTTTGCGGATCTTGATGTATTGGAACATATGGAGAAAGCACCTCTTAGGACCGTATTGTTCTGCGGTGAAGTTATGCCTGTCAACAAGCTGAATTACTGGATCAGGAATTATCCTGATGCGGTCTATGCGAACCTCTACGGACCGACTGAATGTACGGAAGCATGTACTTATTACACGATAGACAGAGGGTTTGGCGACGATGAGTTGCTTCCGATCGGAAGGCCGTGTAACAACTGTGATGCAGTCCTCCTAGATGAGAATGGCAATGCCGTGACGGAGATCGGGATCACCGGCGAACTCTGCATCCGCGGAACGTGTTTGAGCAGCGGTTATTACGGTGATCTGACGAGGACAAATGAAGTGTTTGTACAAAACCCTCTGAACAAAAATTACCCCGAGCTGATCTATAAGACCGGTGACATAGTTAAGTATAATGATGACCATGAACTTGTCTATGTCTGCAGGAAAGATCATCAGGTAAAAGTCAGAGGATACAGGGTTGAATTAGGGGAGATAGAGTCGGCCGCCCTATCAGTAGACAGGGTCTTAAAAGCCTGCTGTCTGTTCGATAAGGAGAACGAGAAGATAATCCTTGTGTACACAGGTGACATTACGAAGGAAGAGTTAGCATTGATGATGGCAGACCTTCTCCAGGATTACATGATGCCGGGTCAGTACATAAGGAGAGACAGTATCCCTCTTAACGACAATGGCAAGACAGACCGCACTGCGCTTGCTATTGAATATCTTTGATCTTATTTTCCCGTGGTATGAGAAGTCCCGTTACAAGCCAGAAGTTCATGGCTACATACGTGATGCTGTTGTTGAACAATGCCTGAGCGATGTAAGCGGTGAACATTCCGAGAAGGATCCATGTGACTTCACGCTTTTCAGGTGAAGTTTCCCTTATGACATTCCTGACGGCACCTGCACACGTATATGTCAGCAGTGCAAGATAATTGATCAGCGCGGGGATACCCTGGGTTACGAGGATCTGGATATATTCGCTGTGAGCCTTATCCTTCATGTAAATTCCTTCCGCTAAGTCAGGGGAGGCGGTAAAGACATGCTCGAAATTATCGAGACCAACACCGGTAAGCCAGTTCTTGGGCACGCTCTCAAGTCCTGCTTTCCAGAGGTAGGTGCGCCTGGAACCCATCATCTCCGCATTGCCGTTTGCAACTTCCCAATATGATCTCTCTGACACTTCCCTGATGTAGTCAGTGAAGAAAAATGCGATCGCGAAAACTGCGCAAAATGCCCCAAGCAGGATGAGCGAACGCTTAACTGCCGACCGGATAACGGCCTTGTCCTTTGCCTTCCTGCACATGATGCAAAACGAGATCACATAGAATAACACAAGTGCTGCATATCCGACCCAGGCGAGCCTTGCACGGCTTCCAATCATTGTGTAGAACAGGAATGCCGCGATGAATGGCAGGATATATCTGAACACTTTGGAAGATGCGACCGAATCGAAGAAGATGTAAATGCCTGAGACACATGCGAGGAGCATTACGCACAGTCCGCCATAGTAGTTGCTGTTCTGTGTCAGGCCATATGCGGAACGGTCAGCCCGGTAGAGATAACTGTAAGCCAGTTCGATGTTGAATGTCTGAAGGAATGCAAATACTCCCTCGAGAACTGCCACGGTAAGGAACCCGAAGAGTATGTTCCTCCTGTACTTATGATCATCGATGAGCGATCCTGCAAAGAACAGCCAGTAATACGCAAGAAAGTGAAGCGGGTGTTCACAGCGGTTGAAATCGCCTCCTGAGAATACTCCGGGGTTAAGTGAGAAGACCGCAGATATGATCATGAAGAAGACCAGTGTAAGATAGAAGATGTCAGCTGCCCTGAGCTTCCTTTTATGATGGACCGATAAGACAAAGTATAAGAGCGTAAGAACTGTGCCTCCCACGCCGAACAGGGCGAGCATCATAGGTTCAAGACTTGATGGTATGACATTGCCTGTTACCCTGAACATTATCTCCGTGACAAGCTCCAGGACAGGCATGCCGATGATCAGCCCCATAACGGCTTTATAGAATACATCTTCCGAGACCATCCTGTTCAAAGTTACG
The DNA here is from genome assembly GCA_002394605.1 of Mageeibacillus sp. UBA4314. Classification (GTDB taxonomy): domain Bacteria; phylum Bacillota; class Clostridia; order Saccharofermentanales; family Saccharofermentanaceae; genus Saccharofermentans. Next base: position 25,046 of record DGUI01000003.1, read on the forward strand.
CTGTTCATCTGAAATGCCTGTGCTTAAGTAATCCGTTAAATGCATAACAGGTCTGATAGAAGATCCTGCTCCAAAAGCCTAGTCCGATATATTTATATGTGTTCATATTCATTGTTGATGCCTTGAACTTGTTGCCGGTCTTTGCCCCTTTAGATATCCTGTATGTGATCAGTGGTTCGTCTATCCCGCAGGCGGTATGACCGTCTCTCAACATGGCAAGCCAGCATGCAAAATCCTCATGCATTTCGTTGGCAGCGGAACCGGACGGAGCATACTTCAGGTAGTCCTCCTTCTTCATCAGGACGGAGGAGTTTGAAATGATATTCTGCTTAAGAAGTATCTTGAACCCTACACGTTCCGGAACATGCATGATCCAGTCATACTCCTTGCCGTTCTCGCCGGAAAATGCAGAACCCGTATACACCAGATCGCATCCCGCCGTATCGCGGAGTTTGAGCTGCTTCTCCAGCTTCTCAGGCTGCCAAGAGTCATCTGCATCTATAAAGGCGACCCACCCGCTCCCGGCAGACTCAACACCCTTTGTCCTGGCCTTCAGGACTCCGCAGTTGCCGGGGTTTGTAATGATCCTTATCCTGTTATCCATCCTGCTCATATGACTGCAGATATCATGCGTATTATCGTTAGATGCATCATCTACGATGATCAGTTCAATGTTCCCATATGTCTGCGCCAGGACAGAGGAAACGGAAGTCTCTATCGAGTTCTCACCATTATAGACAGGAAGGATGACACTTATCAGTTCTTGTCCTGTATGATCACTCATCTTCATCCTCCGGGGTTCCAATAGGTTCCTTCACCAGGATCCTCTTGACCGTTGCAAGCAGGATCCTCAGATCTTCCGTAAAACCTGCATGCGAGATGTAGTACAGATCCATGCAGAGCTTGTCGTACGGATCAGAATCATAACGTCCGTAGACCTGGGCATATCCCGTAAGACCTGCTCTCATCTGAAGCCTCAGATCGAATTCGGGGAGTTCCTTTGTATAGCGTTCGGCGATCTCGGGTCTCTCCGGTCTCGGACCTACGAGCGACATATCCCCCTTGATGATATTAACAAGCTGTGGCAGCTCATCTATCCTTACCTTCCTCATGAACCTGCCGAATCCTGTAACACGCGGGTCGTCCTTCCCGGTCGAGATTATGGCACCGGTATCCACTTCCGCATTGATCCTCATGCTCCTGAACTTGTAAATGTCGAAAACGCGTCCGTTCCTTGTCAGGCGCTTCTGCTTGTAGATCACGGGACCTCCGTCACTTATCTTGATCACCAGAGCCGATATGGCCATAACGGGTGACATGATGATGAGCGTGATGCCGGCCAGTACTATGTCGCTCATTCGCTTGAACAGCATGTATTCCGGTGTGGGGCTGTATCTCTCCACAAGCCCCATCGGGAGGTTATACATGTTGAACTGCTTGGAACTCATGAGAAGGATGTCGCCTATCTTCGGTTCGTTATAGCAGCTGATATCATGTTCCACACAATACTTGACTATGACATTGCGTTCGTGACTGTGAGTCTCCATTATGAATACAGCCTGAGCATCCTTGATCTTGCTGATGAGCCACTTGTTCTTCTCTTCATCTGTGGCTGATTCGATCTCATCTATGTCATATGCGCCGATGAGGTCAAAGCTGCGGTTGAACTGACTGTGTTTTGCTATCTCATTGAGATTGTGGATGCTGTCGTAGATGATAACGGCCTTCCTCTTCTTGAACGCCTTGAAATACCACCATGAGACGATCAGGGACCAGTTAAGCGATATGATGATCTGGATGAGCGCACAGATCACGAGCCTTAACATCTCAGGCATGTCTCTAAGGAGAGCGATAAGCAGGAAGAAGAATACCGCATCCGTAAGGGCGATCGCTATCAGTTGGCTGATGAACAGTTCCGAAGCGCTCGTCTGACTGATCTGAAAAGCATCATATATCCTGACGAAAACGCTGTACATGACAATGTATGCCGCTACGATGCCGTACGTACCTACCAGTCCGAAGGAACCACCGTAGATCTGCTCAGAGTAATACGTAAGCCAGATATATGCGACGGGGAGACAAATCAGGATAATGTTCAGCAGCTTCGCTAAACGAACGGCGACATCATGCCAAAACCTGGTATTCTTATTGATCTCTGACATCGTTTTTGCTATCCCCTTTATGATCTGCGGATTATTATAACATGATTGCCCATTATTGCGCGATATTTTATAATATATAAATATTAAGTAAACGGGAGGTTTACCATGAATAAGAGATTGATAGCTTTATTTACTGCTATGACAATGGTTATCAGCATGATGTCTTCGAGCTTGCTCGCAGTGGAAGGCATCGATGCAGAACAGGGTGATACAGATATAGTTTCTGTTGAGGAGACAGAGGCGGAAGAGACTGAAGAAGAGCCTGAAGAAGAGCCTGAGGAAGAGCCTGAGGAAGAGCCGGCAGAAGAACCCGGGGAAGAGGCCGAGGAAGAAGAACCTGCAGCGGTTGAACCTGAAGAAGCGGCAGAGGAAGAAACTGGTGAGGTCACCGCATATGCTGAAAGAGAAGAGAATGAGACTGAGCCTATTTTCATAAACGGTACTCCTGTCGTAACATCGGAGAATTTCTTTGAGTATTTCAATGATGATGGTGAACTTCTGGACACTGTAGGTGGTAAGCTCATATTCAAGGGTGATTTCTCGGATATGGGTATAAGCTTCATCTCCATTGGACAGAAGGTTTCCATAACATCCGAAGATGCTGTGTTTAGGGACGTTATGTTCTTGATCGGTGCAAATGAAGTCTCGATCGACGGTATCACGATCCTTGATGATGATGCGGAGAAGAACGGCGGAGCTGCAATCTTCCTCGAGGGTGCTGACAAAGCCACGATCTCGAACTGTACGGTATCCTTTGCAAAGGCTAACGGATTCAACGGCAGCTGTATTCATACAGTCAATTCCAATGAGCTGACTCTCACCGGCAATACATTCACTTATACGGGCGATACGGACAGTGAGACATATAGTATGCCGTTATGGATAGAGGGAAGTAAGAACAACCCTGCGGAAGACATCACAGTGAAGGGGAATACTGTCAAGGCAGCGATACCTTCAATAGATATCGTGTATGATACAGAGTATTATACCCCGACTGTCATGTCGGCAGGTGTAGAGCTTCAGAATTGCACAGATGTGGATTTCAGTGATAATAATGTTACTGTCACATCTTCAGGTAAAAATGGTTATTTTCCCACCGCATATGCAGTTAGGATTTCAGCACCGCAGTCTTACAGCGGAACGGGAACTCAGGTCAGCATAAAGGATAATACGATCGGCATTACAGGCACACAATTTGTTTACGCAGTGGATATCAATGCTGCAGTCTTTGATTGTACAGGCAATGGTATGACAGTTACTTCAGATAATTATGGCTGTGCTTTGCAGGCTACCGGTCCTTCAGCTGCTGAGAACATCAGTTCAAATACTGTCACAGTCAAGGCAGCAGCCCAGGCTCATGGTATATATATTGCGGAAGACATTCAGGCCAATGAACCCTATGACATAACGGTCAGCAACAATAAGGCAGATCTGTCGGCAGACAAATGCACGTGCATCAATTATTATGCATGGACAGCAGGAACCCGTAACTGCTTCACCATCAAGAATAACACCTTGAAGGCAGAAGGAAATGAGCTTTACGGAATTGACCTGACCAATACCACGGCAAGATCCGTTATCAGCGGCAATGAGATCAGTGTTCCCGGAACCGGAACTGATACAGTTTCATGCGGCATCATTACAGATCTGGCATCAGTATCATCCAACACGATCACTTCGACCGGCCGTGGTATTGCAACTGCCAACGCAACATCGGTAACAGGAAATCATATTGAGACATCTTATGCCTTCACGATCGATCTCAGAGGATTTGCTTCGACAGTAACAGGTAATTACCTCAAGGCTTCTAAACTGAAGGGTGATGATTCCGTACAGAACAAGGATAATGCTACTGTTAAGGGCAATTTTCCTGCAAGCATCACAGGTGCTAAAGTTGCGAGCATCAAGGCACAGACCTATACCGGGAAAGCTCTAAAGCCGGTGCCTGTTGTTGAGGTCGATGGCATAAAATTAGTGAACAATAAAGATTTTAAACTGTCGTACACGAATAACAAAAAAGCAGGTACTGCTAAGGTCACTATCAATGGCATCGGCAACTACGAGGGCAAGATAACAAAGACCTTTAAGATCAATAAGGCAGCGAATACCTTGAAGATCAAAGGCCTTAATCCCAGTGTTAAGTCAAGTAAGCTGAAGAAGGCCAATCAAACATTAGCAGTGTCGAAGATAATCAAGTTTTCAAAAAAGGGTCAAGGCAAAATGAAATATACGCTCTCTTTAGCAAAGAAGGGCAGCAAGTCTTTTAAGAAATACTTTAGTCTCAGCTCGAGCGGTAAACTCACAGTCAAGAAAAACCTGGCAAAAGGCACCTACACTCTAAAGATTACTGTTAATGCCGCAGGCAACTCCAATTATAAATCCTTGACCAAGTCCGTAACGGTCAAAGTAAAGGTATCGTGACCTGCCGCGTTGTGATATATTAGAGAACGGCCAAAAACAAGATCAGGAGTTATTATGCTTGAACTTCAATATCCTTTCGATGCGGACTATATACTCCGTAAGAAGAAATCGATCAAAAGGCAGCTTCTTGCCAGAGAGAATATATCATATGTGACCAAGAAGATCGCAGTGCTCGGAGGTTCCACAACCTCAGATATCGTACTGCTCCTGGAACTCTTCCTGCTCGATAACGGCATCAAGGCAGAGTTCTACGAATCAGAGTACAACAAGTTCTGGGAGGATGCTGTATTCGGCAATCCCGAACTCGATGAGTTCGCCCCGGACCTGGTATTCTTCCACACATCATCCCGCAACATCAGGACATGGCCTACGGTCAGGGATTCCGAAGAGCAGATCAGGGATATGGCGGAAGCCGAATTTGCAAGGTTCAGACAGGCATGGGAAGCAGTCAGCAGCAGGTATCACTGCGTCGTGATCCAGAACAATTTCGAGCAGCCCTTCTACCGTCTCATGGGCAATTCCGATGTATCTGATATCCATGGCAGGATCAACTATGTCAACAGGATCAACGAGCTCTTCTACGGTTATTCCAGGAGCTGCGAGACATTCCATATCCACGACATCAACTACCAGGCATCCTGCTATGGTGTTAAGAGGTGGGCAGATCTTGCCGACTGGTACAGATATAAGTACGCCATGGCTGTATCTGCCATACCTGACTTCGCGTTCAGTCTGTCACACATCATCAAGGCTATCTACGGCAAGAACAAGAAGGCTCTTACCCTCGACCTTGATAATACCCTGTGGGGCGGCGTTGTCGGTGATGACGGACCGGAAAACATCAAGATCGGCCAGGAAGATGCCGTGTCAGAACTCTATAGCGAGTTCCAGGAGTATGTTAAGGCGCATAAGGATCTCGGCATCCTTCTTACGGTCAACTCCAAGAATGATGAGGAGAATGCCATCGCGGGATTATCAAGACCCGATTCGGTCCTGAAGCCTGATGACTTCCTTGTGATCAAGGCTAACTGGGAGAACAAGGATCGCAACCTCGTTGCAACAGCCAAGGAGATCAATATCGGTGTCGATTCTCTCGTATTCATCGATGATAATCCGGCGGAGAGGGCGATCGTCAGGGGAAGCGTGGAGGGTTCCACCGTTCCCGAGGTCGGTGCGCCTGAGACATATATCGATGTCATAGATTCCAACGGATTCTTCGAGGTTACGGGAATATCCGATGAGGACTTAAAGCGCAATGAGATGTATAAGGCTAACCTGGAGCGTCAGCACGTACAGGACAGCTTCACTGATTACGGCGAGTATCTGAAGTCTCTTGAGATGACAGGTGAGATCAAGCCTTTCGCGCCGATGTACATGGCAAGGATCGCTGAGCTTACGAACAAGAGCAATCAGTTCAACCTGACGACGAGACGGTGTTCACTGGCGGAGATCGAACAGATCGCATCAGATAAGGATCATATCACGCTCTATGGCAAGCTCGTTGACAAGTTCGGTGATAATGGCGTCGTATCGGTTGCTTTCGGGCATGTTGAAGGGAAGATATGCGACATCGATCTGTGGCTTATGAGCTGCAGGGTCTTAAAACGTGACATGGAATGTGCTATGATGGATGAGTTCGTCAGGCTCTGCTTGGAGCGCGGCGTTACCACTGTGGTCGGCCATTACTATCCGACTGCCAAGAACAAGATGGTAAAGGACTTCTTCTCCGACCGAGGGTTTACTCTCGTGGAGGAAACAGAAGAAGGCAACAGGCTGTACGAGCTCGATATATCGGGCGGGTATGAGAACACGAACAGATACATAAAGGTTAACCCCTAAAGGGAGGAGAATGATATGTCAAGAGAAGAGATCTACACAAAGCTCAATGAAGTCTTTCAGGATGTTTTTGACGATGAGGATATCGTCGTAAATGATGAGACGACAGCTGATGATATCGAGGATTGGGACTCACTGGAGCACATCAATCTTATCGTGGCTGTGGAGAGAGCTTTCGGAATGAAGTTTACCATGGGTGAGACCACATCAATGAAGAATGTCGGTGCCATGGTGGATATCATAGCGGAGCGTATCTGATCTGATGCAGGTCCATCATATCGGATATCTTGTAAAAAGGCTCAAGCGCTCCGAAGAGGCTTTTGCCCGTTTGGGTTATACCGTGGAGAGGGAAGTCTGCTACGATCATGTGCGGGATGTTAATATCTCCTTCATGAAGAACGGTGAATACAGGGTCGAGCTTATCGAGCCCGCGGGTAAGACATCACCTTTATATCCGCTTCTTAAGAACTACAAGAATTCACCTTACCATATCTGTTATACCGTTGAAGACCTTGAAGCTTCGAAGAGGGAACTTGAGAATGACGGTTTTATGGTGATCCAGGATACGCAGGTGGCACCTGCATTGGATGGCAGGAATGTGGTATTCATGGTGAGTGCGGATATAGGGATAATCGAATTGGTGGAGAGGGAAATGTAACAGATAACCATGAAATCCCTTTTGAGATATTGTTTAGTCTTTACATTAATCGTTCTGATCGGTTTTACTGCAATGCTGTTAGCATATTCTATCCCAGTTGAATCGATAGAGAATAATGTTGCCAGGTCTGCGGCAGATATAAGTGAGGAAGGTCCTTATCCGGTTTTGTTCGATATCTGTACGAGTAAACTTGATAATTTTACTGATTCTTGGATTCTTCTTATGGCGAGAGACGATACGGCTACGAACCTTTTAGATCGTGCACTATGTGTGTATTATCACACATCAGGATCCTCAAATACGGGAACATCTTTGGTGTTCCACTATGCTTATGGAGAAGAGTTTAACAATATATACAGTTATGGCCGTTACTGGCATGGGGATATGATAATTGTAAAGCCTTTGTTAGTGTTCTGGGATTATTCGGCGATCAGAGTGATAAACGGGGTAGCACAATTTGTTTTGACCGCTTTAGTAGTATTGTTGCTTTTTGTCAGGAAATACAAGGAACTTATCATTCCGTATTTGATCTCGTACCTTATGATGATGCCAATGTCCTTATCAATGTGTCTATTCTATTCGCCATGTTTTTATGTTATGAGTTTATCAGTCCTGTGTATTTTAGTGTATAAGAGCAGCAGATGGGTTTATACCGGCATTTTGTTTTTGGCGATTGGAATGATGACGAGCTATTTTGATTCATTGACTTTTCCTTTGGTAACATTTGGTATCCCCTGTTTGTTCATCACTTATATTGAACAAAGAAATACTGAATCTGATGATGCTTTTAAGACAGGCCTTCTTTTGTTTATCAGGAGAGGTGCCGCCTGGTGTATCGGTTATGGTGGAATGTGGATAACTAAGTGGATAATGCTATGGTTTTTTACAGATCATCCTGTATGGCAGGATATAAAGAACTCCCTTTTTCTGAGAAGCGGATTAAGTGATAAGGATACTGACAGTTCGTTGGGAATAAGACTTGAGGGGATACTCAGAAATATTAGATCCTGGTTTTATACGCCTGTGACGCTGTTGTTTATATTCTTTCTGGTGGTGATTTTGGTACTGTATTGCGCAAAATACAGATGTCGTATTCGAAATGGAGTAAAAGGAGCATCGGCCTCCCTTGCTCTCGTCTCTTTCCTGCCATTTGCTTGGCTTTTTATTGTTTCAAACCATTCTTTCATACATGAATGGTTTGCAAATAAGACACTAGTCGTATTCACTTTCGGAACAATGGTATCTTTTATATCGATGTTCAAGAATGCACAGACAGCTAATGCCTCTATATCTCCGAATATGTGTTATAATTCACGGGATAAGTTAATGGGGGGCGATAAGAGACAGTGAGTCTTGTATCCTTTAATTTCCTGGTATTTGTTCTGGCGGCGGTCATCGTCTATTATGTGTGTCCCGTCAAAATCCGCAAGTATGTGCTGATACCAGCCAATATCGTTTTCTGCTGTTTTGCAGGAGTCTATACGCTGGCATTTGTATTACTGTCAGTCGTAACCACATTCATTGGAGGCCTTCTTGCAGGCAGGAAGAATGCGGGAACAGCATCTAAGGATCTGGCTGCTGCCGTCGTGATAATCCTTAATCTCGGACTCCTCTGTGCCGTCAAGTTCTACGGCGTGATGGATCTTGTGAAGGACAGCCTCAATGCACTTCTCGGAGCTTCATCAGGATCATGGCTGGAATTTGCCGTACCGCTCGGAATGTCTTTTTACACATTGCAGCTCATCGGATATGTATTAGACTGCCTGTGGGGCAAGATAGAGCCTGAGAAGAACTTCATCAGGTATTTCATATTCGGTTCTTATTTCCCGTATCTCACGTCAGGTCCGATGAACCGCTACTCAGATCTGTCAGCAGAGATCTACCGCGAGCACAGGTTGTCTTTGGATAACCTTAAGACCGGCATCATCAGGATCTGCTGGGGCTTTTTCAAAAAGCTCGTGATAGCTGAGAGGGCAGGAGTCATCGTAGGCGCCGTATATGGTGATCATACGGTGTATACCGGCGGATATGTGATCCTGGGTGTATTTGCTTTTGCAATACAGCTCTATGCCGATTTCTCAGGCTGCATGGATGTCGTTATAGGCGTGTCCAGACTGCTCGACATCAACATGCCGGAGAACTTCAATTCCCCGTACTTTGCAAAGAGCATCAGGGAGTACTGGAGGCGCTGGCACATCACCCTGGGTGACTACCTTGCAGATTATCTTTACTATCCGCTCCTCAAGAGCGCACCGCTCATCAAGTTAGGTGATATATCGAAGAAGGCTTTTGGCAAGAAGAGAGGCAAGAAGGTTCCGATCTACGTAGCCATGGTGATCCTCTGGACAGCCATCGGTTACTGGCACGGCGGCGTATGGAAATACATCATCGGTTCAGGTCTTTTGCACTGCCTGTACATCGTGTCCGGCATGATCGCAGAGCCCCTCTTTGAGAAGATCCGTCCCGTACTGAAGAGTGATAAGCTTCCCTATAAGCTGTTCCAGGTATGCCGTACGTTCGTGCTCGTACTTCTCGGATTTGTATTTTTCAGAGCGGCTGATGTCCCTGACGCGCTCGATATGTTCGCAGCAATGTTCAGGGCACCGGCAGGTGAGACAGCGATCGAACTGACGCTTGCCAACTACATAGTCCTGGGTGTATCTGTTCTCATTCTCACGGCAGTAGATCTCTACAAGTTCCGCGCGAAAGACACGGACGAGCCCAGATCGGTCATTGCCCTTACAGAGAACAGGCCGTGGCTTACATGGCTCATCATTGTCGGGCTGATATCTGTTGTGTTAGTATTTGGTATGTACGGTCTCGGATATAATGCGAGCTCGTTCATCTACGCAAGTATATGATCCTTAGGTGGAGGTTTTTGATATGAATATAGTATGTCTTGACATGGAAGGTGTTCTCGTTCCCGAGATATGGATCGCTTTCTCACAGGAATCCGGCATTCCCGAACTTAAGAGGACCACGAGGGACGAGCCTGATTACGATAAGCTGATGAGGTGGAGAATAGGCATCCTGAAGGAGCACGGCCTTGGTCTTCCGCAGATACAGGAAGTCATATCGAGGATCGAACCTCTGCCCGGTGCAAGGGAATTCCTGGATGCGCTCCGTGAGAGGACGCAGGTGATAATCCTGAGCGATACTTTCGAGGAGTTTGCAATGCCCCTTATGAAGAAGCTCGGTTATCCTTCGCTGTTCTGCAACAGCCTTGAGGTTGCAGAGGACGGTGAGATCACAGGCTTTAAGATGAGGATCGAGAACTCCAAACTGACGACGGTCAGGGGACTGCAGTCCATCGGATTTGATACGATCGCTGCAGGCGACAGCTACAATGACCTCGGCATGATCAAGGCTTCCAAAGCAGGATTCCTCTTCAAGAGCACGGAGCAGATCAAGAATGACAATCCCGATCTTCCTGCGTACGAAGAGTTCGATGAATTGCTGGATGCCATAACAAAGGCTCTGTGATACGGATCACTGTAATGCCTGTCTGATGATGCCCGGGAAGGTTATTACCAGCCCTAACAGGATGAACATGATGAAGACGATGACGAACGCATATAATATGCGCAGGATATACTTGGCCGGGCCGTCCGAATCTGTTCCCGGCGCCGTGATGAACTTCCCTCCAGTCCAGTCGAATACGAGATCGACCACGAGAAATGCGCTCGACATTACAAATACCGCATACACGACAAAGCTATAGATCCCGTCACCCCTGTACAGGTTAAAGACAGTCGACAATAATGACATGATCACCCAGAATGTGATCGATATTACTTTCTTGTAAGTCTTGCCGGACCTGAATCCCGGCATGGGCCAGAATCCTTTCTTCTTCTTTTCCGTCTTCGGCCAGCGTCCGGACTTAAGATCATTTATAAGTTCACTTATGTTCTGATACCTGTCATTCGGCTCAAAGGCAGAGGCCTTGTCTGCGATTGCCTGGAGCCTTTTGTTGCCGGGGAAAGCCTCCTTAAGTAGCATTCCGATCGCATATATGTCAGTGCGCTCATCAGACTGCCTGAAGCCATACTGTTCAGGCGCCGCCATGCCCTCGGTTCCTATGAGGACCGTATCTCTCTTCGCTCCGGGCTTATAGACCTTCGCTGCATCGTAATCGATGATCTTAAGATCGCCGTCCTCGGCGATTATGATGTTGCTTAGCTTGATGTCACGGTGAATGATGTGGTTGGGAGCATCGTGCAGATACTTGATGCCGTAACAGAGATTTATGAAGTAGTTGAGCTTAACCTGATCCGTTACCCTTCCGCCATATATCACACTGTCGAATGACGATCCCTGAATGTATTCCTCCACAACATAAAGAGTATTGTTCTCCTCGAAGATATCAAAGATCCTCGGTATGAATTTGTTGGGATTATCCTTGATATATTGGTATACGGAAATATCATAATGCACTAATGTCTTCATGAAGCATACATCGTGCGTTATCTCGTTCATTACAAGACTATGCTTGTCGTCGTAGTGATATAATTCTTTGTAGATACTCTTGTCTAACATAATTGTATTTTACCATTTTTAAGGAGCTGCCACATGACTAATAACGCCAATACGGATGAACTGATGAAGATCCTCAAGAACGCTGATGATACGCAGATCCTGGACACATATGTGACCGACCTTGAAGGCGTCAGGACCGACTTCAAATCAGTGGTAAATTCGATCCTCCTTGAGAGGGATATTTCCATAGCAGACCTCCAGCGCAAATCATGCGTAGCACGAACATATATCTATCAGATCATGGACGGAACAAGGAATCCCGGCCGTGACAAAGCACTCAGCATCGCGCTTGCCTTAGAACTCCCGATCGATGATACGAACAGGCTCTTAAAGCTGAGCAGCAATGCGATCCTATACCCCAAGAACAGACGTGATGCGATCATCATCTACTGCTTGAATAATAAGCTGTCGGTAGGTGAGTGCAACAGGCTCCTGGTCAAGTACGAGGAAGCGGAGTTGGGGTGAAGATAAACCGGGTTTAAAATAGGAGTCTGTTATCTGTGGAACAGACTCCTATTTTTTGTTTACCGGATGATTGTCACAATATCTTAAGGAGTTTTGCTTCGGCTTTTGCCATGATCAAGACATAGTATGCAGCGTCAGCCGGTCCGAGTTCATCAGGATCGATCTTATCCATCTTGTTTATCCAATCTTCATACTGCCCTAAGATCTTAGTATACTCTTTGAGCATCTTTGTAGGATTTCCCTTGCCGGAAGAATACTTCTTCATGAACTTAACATATTTGTCGATGAACTTGAGATATGAATCCATGGTCTTCTTAAACTTCTTGGATACGAGGGAATAGTCTCCATCTTCAACTTTCTTCCTGATATCATCATCAGAAGGACCCTCTTCAGAAGTCTCTTCTGTTTCCTCAGGTTCATCAGTTTCCTCTGTAGCTTCGGTTGTAGTGGTCGTAGTTGCTATTGTAGTCGGGATCGTGGTCTGAGTTGTAGGCTGCTGTTCTGTTACTGCAGGTGCAGCTGCCGGTTCAGGATCCTTTTTGCCGGGAATAAGCATTCCTATTCCTACTATAAAGAAGATCACTCCTGCAATAGAGAGAATGACTATTGCTTTAACCTTTTTTTTGTTAAGCAGGTACAGGCCCGGAATAAGCAGAAAGATGATACTGAAAAGACCGAGTATTCCTGACATTGCTTTGAGCCTTATAAAGATGGCAAGTATACCGAGTATTGCACCTATTATCCACAATGATTCGATATTCTTGTTCACATCGGAGTGCTTCATTGATCTGTTATTCGGATCGTCAGCACGTGCGGTGACAGGCTGTACATTGCCTGAAGGCTGTATGGGAGTTATGGGCTGAACCGTTTCTGCCATGTTCATACCGGTCAGCAGTGAACCGCAATTACCACAGAACTTTGTACCATCAGGGTTATCTGAACCGCAATTAATACATCTCATAGATCTGACCTCCTTTATTTGCTTAAGCTATTTGATAGCAAACAAATCACGATTAACTTATAGCACACTTAAAGATACTGATGGTCTGCGCCATGCAGACAATTCTGCACGGTGCAGAATCCATTATGAGACATCTCATTTCTGATCGTTACCACAGGGATGGCTGCTCTCCGTTCAGTGTTATTCCGCTCTTGCATTTTCCACATATGCACCTTGTTGTTCCTCTGGTGGCAGAAAGCAATGAACTGCAAACAGGACACCGGAATGTAAACTGATCGGTAACCTGCACCGGTGAATAATCCTGACCGCCGAGCAGTTTTACATTGCCGCAAAAAGGACAGACGGCACGGTTGTAGTGGGGCTGATACTCCATTGTTGCTGCACATCCCGGACACCTTAGATCGACATTCGCAGCTGCTGATAAGCTGTGTCCCATATAGTTTTGCCCGGTACGGTCTGTCAGGTATTTACGGATCTTATAGATGCAAAGCCTCTCTTCTTCCGATGAATCGCCATCACTTGCAGAGATCTCATCAGCGACCTGAAGAAAGGAAGCTATAGCTTCGGGAGTAGTGTTGCGCAAGTATTTCTCAAGATTGATAAAACTGAAGTTAGGTGTACCGTATATCCTGGTCAGTTCCTGTTCCACTCTCTTGTCATTTGCGAATTGATTGCAGATCTCCATAAAGACAGCATTCATGTTATGTCTCTCTTCGGGAGTGATGACTCCGTCTGCCCAGGAAATATAGCAGCAGATCGCCATCTTTGCGTATAGTTCTTTCAATGTGTTTTCACGGATCACAGTGTCGCGCTGCAGCATTTGCTGTCGCATCTGTTCCTGAAGTCTCTGACTCTCGATCGCTGCCTGATTATTTGCGGCGATCTTCTCGGAGACTACGTTGCCGATTATATCGCCGGCAGCGTGTGTTGCAGCTCTGGCTACTGAAGCAGCAAGAATAAGACCAAGCATAACCCCTCCAGTAATAAAGATAATTAGTAATTATCTTTTATCACATAAAGTGTTTGCAATGGTCTGCACCATGCAGACAATTAGGCTGTGTTCTCTGCTATGTATTGACCTTCAAGGAGATCTTCTGACCGCATTTTCCGCACATACATGTGCTCGTACCGGATGGTACCGTCAGTTTGGAATGACAGGAAGGACATTCAAATACCAGTTTGGTCCCGGTCTGCTTCCCGGCAGCACCCGATTTTTACAGCATATTTACAGTTCGTTCAAACCCAATTTGCTTTATATTCATCTCTCCTCTGAATCGTCTCCGATATCCTTGAAGACTTCACTCTCTTCCTCCGCTTCTCCGGACGGGAGTCTTCTCATCTTGAGCTTCTCAAGGAACATGCGGTTGATCTCTTCCCGGCCTATCTCAGTGTTGATGTCGCTCATCTTCATTTCGCCACGGCTTACTGCGGTGAGGACCTGGACGTATGCTTCACCGAGCGCATACGTTATTGCCGCTGCAGTGGCGCCTGATACGACCGCACCTGCTACGGTTCCCGCACCGGGTATGAGCTTCAGGAGCCCTGATACCACATTGCGGCCGAGTACTGTCGCGCCGGCTGACCCGATCGTGCCGGATATGACGGTCATCAGTGCTCCTTTGTCTACCGGGAATCCGAAGGCTGATGTTATGCCTGCGAGCATTGCGATCTGATCGGGGACAAGAACTGCTGCGTCGGCGATGGGGAGGGGGATGGCTCCCGTTGCAAGAGCACCTGCAGCAGCCGTTGCGACTACGCCTCTGGCACGCTTGATCTTGAGCTTGAGGTTCGCTTTCTCAAGTGCTATGAATGTATTCTGGATGGCCTCCGGAAGTATCTCCGCGATGATCTCTGCAAGGTCATCGATCCCGTATGCTTTCTTGACCATGTCGACATCGATCTCATAGTCCTGTGCAAGTACGGGAACTATGGATGAGATCGGAAGGTTCTCCGCTTCGATCACGCCCCGGAGTTCTGCTGCATCGCGCTTGGAGAATGACTGTGTGAGGACGATGATCACGGGAACATTGTATCCCTTGACCTTATCTGCGATCTTCTTGAGAAAAGCAGCCTCAGATGGTTCGAATCTGTGTGAGGCTGAACTTACGCAGTAGAGGAGACAGTGGATCTCGTTGCCGCTGCCGTTTACGCTGCTCTCGAAGCCTTCCCTGATGACATCGATAACCTGTTTGGACAATGAATCATAAGCGTTGTCGCCTGTGAGTTCCAGGCCGGGGGTATCGTAGAGCGCGAGAGGAAAGTCTTTCTTCTCAACTTTGACGATATCAGAGGTGACGGGTCTGCCAATGCCCGTTCTTACAAGCGAATCGCCAAAGATGCTGTTTATAAGCGTACTCTTGCCGACTCCGGTCTTACCGAGGATCATGATGTTCAGCTTCGGCAGCTTCTCATATTCTTCCTTTACTGAGTTCAGGATCTTGTCTACGACATCCGATGTCAGGTAATCAGCCATTTTGTGTCTCCTTCCGTTTTGAGAGCGATCTGTTCACCAGTTCCATGAACATATCATGTATCTTGTCTTTGTATCCTTCTGAGTTAACGTCTTCAAGCTTTACTTCACCGCGGCATACATCTGCAAGAACGTTTGTATATGTCTTGCCGACAGCCTCGGTTATGATGCCTGCAACAGCGCCTGTGACCACATTGCCGGGGCCGGGAACGAACTTGAAGAGACTGCTCTTCCATGATTTGCCCCATGCCTCCTTGCCGATCGCATTCCACGTTCCGTTTATGAGTGTCGGAACAGTCGTGTTATCCACGGGAAATCCGAAAGCCATGGTTATGCCTACGAGCATTCCTATCTGCTTGGGCATCAGTGCAGCCGCATCAACAAATGGTATCGGTGACAGTCCCGCAGCTGCAGCAGCAACAGCCGTAAATGAATTCGTTACCACTCTGGCCTTCTTGATCTTCAACCCTATATTGGATGTCTCGAGCGCCACGAAAGTATTCCTCACCGCTTCCGGAAGGACTTCATCCATCATGTCTGCAAGATCATCCATACCATACGGCTTTACCGTAAGATCCTCATCAAATTCGTACTCTTCCGCCAGTATCGGCACGATGCCTGCTATGGGGAGGTTCTCCTCTCCGATCTCCTGTCTGAGCCTTGCAGCATCTTCCCTGGAGAAAGCCTGCGTGAGAACAACGATGACGGGCACCTTATATGCCTTCACGGCGTCTGTGACTTTCCTGAGAAAATCAGCCTCGGCCTCCTCAAATCTATGTGAGGCACAGCTCACGCAGTACAGGATCATGTGGATCTCGTTGCCCGGAATGTTATCCTCGAAATTGTCCTTGATGAGCTTTGTTACCTGTGACAGAAGGGAATCGTAGTCATTCTCTCCCGTAAGTTCCAGTCCGGGCGTGTCATACAGGACGAGGGGGACATCATCCTGAGTGATCATCGATATATCGTTTGTTACGGGAAGCCCCGTCCCGGTCTCTGCCAGTTTGTCTTC
This sequence comes from Mageeibacillus sp. UBA4314, assembly GCA_002394605.1. Classification (GTDB taxonomy): domain Bacteria; phylum Bacillota; class Clostridia; order Saccharofermentanales; family Saccharofermentanaceae; genus Saccharofermentans. The sequence continues at coordinate 41,567 of DGUI01000003.1, forward strand.
AAAGATGGAATTGATCAGGGTACTCTTGCCGACACCGGTCTTGCCAAGGACCATGATGTTAAGCCTGGCAAGACTCTTATACTCCTGACCAAGCTTCTTCATTACCTGCTTTGAGACATAGCGTGTACTGTTCTCCGGCATATCTGTCTCCGATCATCAAAGCTGTTTTACAAAACTATTTTATAACATTTTTTGCTAATATAGGTAGAGACAATGACAAAGGAGAGTATGATCATGAACATGCCTAACGACCCGGTAATGCTCTTAAGCTATATCAACACGATGCTTCGCGACAATTACTCCTCGCTGGATGAACTGTCTTCATCCATGGGGGTTGACGCCGAAGAGATCTCTTCGAGACTTGAAGCCATCGGTTACTCTTACGATGCACAGCAGAACAGATTCATCTGATGCATCTTTATTTTCTTGTTAGTCTGTGCTAACATATACGGCGGCGGAAATGAGCAAAAGCTCTGTTTTTTTCGCGAAAGCATATTATAATAGGTACGGATTATTATTTTGGAGGACTTTATATGAGACAGAAACCAGTAGTTTTGATGGTTCTTGACGGTTACGGGATCTCGGAGAACCCCGAGGCAAACGCAGTTGCTATGGCAAATACACCGGTAATGGACAAGCTCCGTTCCGAGTGCCCCTATGTGAAGGGCTTCGCATCAGGCCTTGCAGTCGGACTTCCCGACGGCCAGATGGGCAACTCTGAGGTAGGTCACATGAACATCGGTTCAGGAAGGATCATCTATCAGGATCTCACTCTCATTACGAAATACATCGAGGACGGCGTTTTCTTTGAGAACGAGGAACTCCTCCGCGCCATCAATAACTGCAAGGAGAAGGGCTCTGACCTTCACATCTGGGGTCTCCTGTCAGACGGCGGCGTTCACAGCCACAACACACACCTCTATGCTCTGATCGAGATGTGCAAGAGGAATGGCCTCGACCGCGTTTATGTTCATCCTTTCTTCGACGGACGTGATACACCTCCGGCATCCGGCAAGGATTATCTGCAGCAGCTCATCGATAAGATGAATGAGATCGGCTGCGGTAAGGTGGCATCCATGTCTGGCCGTTACTATGCAATGGACAGGGACAACAACTGGGACCGTATCCAGAAGGCATATGATTCACTCGTCATCGGCGAGGGCGTCAAGGATACAGATCCTGTTGCAGCAATGCAGAAATCATACGATGCAGGAGTAACGGACGAGTTCGTTCTTCCTACTGTTATCGTAAATGAGGACGGATCACCCGTATCACTCGTTAAGCCTGATGATTCCATCATCTTCTTCAACTTCCGTCCCGACCGTGCACGTGAGATAACAAAGGCATTCTGTTTTGCAGATTCCGACATTGAGGCTCAGCCCGGTGATGCGGCAGATCCGAAGTGCATCAAGTTCCTGAAGAGACATAACGGCTTCATGCCCCTCACATATGTATGCTTCAAGGACTATGACGAGACTATCCCTAACAAGTTCGTTGCATTCAAGAAGGAAGAGATCGTTAATACTCTTGGTGAATATCTTGCAAACAACGGACTCAAGCAGCTCCGTATAGCCGAGACAGAGAAGTATGCACACGTTACATTCTTCTTCAACGGAGGTATCGAGGAACCCAATAAGGATGAGGACCGTACACTCGTTAACTCACCCAAGGTTGCAACTTATGATCTCCAGCCTGAGATGAGCGCTCCCGAAGTATCCGAGAAGCTCGACGCTGCCATCACATCCGGTAAGTATGATGTCATCATCATCAACTTCGCCAACCCTGACATGGTAGGCCACACAGGTGTTCTCAAAGCAGCTATCGCAGCAGTTGAGAGGATCGACCAGTGCGTAGGCGCTGCAGTCGATGCAGTCAAGCAGATGGATGGCGTACTCTTCATCTGTGCCGACCACGGTAATGCAGAACAGATGATCAACTACGAGACAGGAGAGCCTCACACGGCTCATACCACAAATCCTGTTCCGTTCATCCTCTACAACTATGATCCTTCATACACTCTCCGCGAGGGCGGCAGACTGTGCGACATAGCACCTACGCTGCTCCAGATAATGGGACTGCCTCAGCCCAAGGAGATGACCGGTGAGTCACTGCTGATCAAGAAGTAAACATGATATAGGCCGTCTGCGGGCGGCCGTTTTTTTGCATACTCAGATGGCCGGTCTGCCCACATCAGCTCCGTTATGACAAATCCACAAAATTAACGAGATTTTTTAATCGCGATACTATAAAATAGATCGGGTAGAAAATTACGGAGATGAATACCATGTCACACATTACAGTTCATGAACACAAGGTCCAGTACTATGAGACTGACCAGATGGCGATCGCCCATCATTCAAATTACATCAGGTGGTTCGAAGAAGCCAGGATCAAGCTTTTCGATGAGCTTGGGATCGGCTATAAGGAGTCTGAGGAGAAGGGAATAATAAGTCCCGTTGTTTCGGTAGAGGCAAACTATAAGAATATGAGCAGGTTCTACGACGATCTTCTGATCAAGGTATGGATCGTCGATTACACCGGTGTGCGTGCCACCCTGAGATATGAGGTAACCGACAAGGCAACAGGTGAGTTAAGGTGCACGGGCAAGAGCAAACACTGCTTCATCAACCCAGAAGGCAGGGTAATATCGATCAGGAAGGTATCACCTGAAGGTCACAGGATCCTGGAAGAAGCATGCGTTAAGGAGGAAGGATAATAATGGCAGACATAGTTATAATCGGAGCAGGTCCTGCGGGAATGTCCGCAGCAATATATGCGAGAAGGGCGGGGATGAGTACCGTCGTATACGAAGCAAGTATGTACGGCGGTCAGATCGTCAATACGCCTGAGGTTGAGAACTATCCTGCGATACAGAAGATATCCGGATTTGATTTCGCGACGAACCTTTATGATCAGATGACTAACCTCGGTGCCGAACTCAGGATGGAACCGGTCGTGGCGATCGAGGGCGATGCTGCTAACGGCTTTAAGGTCAGGAGCGAGTATTCATCAGAAGATGCCAAGGCTGTCATCATCGCTACAGGTGCCAAGAACAGGCAGATGGGGATCGATGGTGAAGAGCGTCTTACAGGTCACGGCATATCATACTGCGCCACATGCGATGGTGCCTTCTTCAAGGGGCAGGATGTTGCAGTGTTCGGCGGCGGCAATACCGCAGTTGAAGATGCACTTTATCTTGCCAATATGTGCAATAAGGTGTTCCTGATCCACAGACGTAATGAGTTCAGAGCCGAGAATGCTCTGGTCGAGCAGGCGAGAGCCAATGATAAGATCGAGATCATCACGCCTAAGATCGTAACAGGTCTCAAGGGAGAGGATAAGCTTACGGCGATCAGCCTTACGGACATGGCTGACGGCAGGGAACAGATGATCGATGTGGCAGCACTCTTTGTTGCGATCGGACAGGTTCCTGCAGCGGCTCCTTTTGCGGCGCTGGTGGCTCAGGAGAACGGATATATTGTTGCAGGTGAAGACTGCAGGACAAGTGCTGAAGGAATATTCGTTGCAGGTGACGGAAGGACCAAGAATGTAAGACAGCTTACGACTGCAGCAGCTGATGGTGCAGTAGCGGCCCTCGCAGCCTGTGACTTCGTCAGAGCAAACAGATAATAAGCCCGTTTGCTATCTTCGACATCATATCACTCTGCATCTTATTGAATGTAGGGGTTGTGATCATCAGGATCAGACCACCGATGAACAGCAGGCATGTGATCACAGTGGCGATTATATAATTGCGCTCCAGCTTCTTAAATCTCTTATCCTGCTCCTCGCGGGTGGCATTCGGGTCACGGCGGGGAGAGAGGAGATGTACGCCTGCTGCGATGCCGAACGGAGCTGCGCAGAACAGCATCATGCCGGCACCCAGGGACATCAGGGGATCATAGTTTTCCATTAACTGGCTGACAGCATCTTCGCTTACTATCGCATCTCTGAACGCACCTACCACACTGCCAAGCGCATTCGTCGTGAAATGGAGCATGAGGGGGAGGAGGAAGTTATCCTTCTTTATCATCAGATATGCTGCTGCGGCACCCATGATCGTCGTGTTCAGGAACCTTATCGGATCGGTGTGCATGATACCGAAGAAGATACCGATGATGAGCATGACTGCCCATTCCTTTTTCCATGATCTGAAGTGTGAGAATACCGCGCCTCTCTCGATCGCTTCCTCACATATGGGAGCTATTACCGCTACGGTCAGAAAAGACAGCAGCGGGTGAGGAAAAGTCAGTGCGTCGTTTATACTGCTTAGGACTTTGAAGAAAGTATCCGTCAGCACGGCAGATGCAAGGTAGATGCTTATGAATCCGAACCCCAGGGAACCTGCCCACATGAATACGGTTCCGAAGAAGTCCCTTACAGTCAGTTTCCTGACCGGGAAGACTTCTTTGAGAGGTGTCTTCTTGGCGAGCGTATATGTTACCGCAAGCACTCCGAAAAGGAGCTCAGACAGTATGAGTCCTATGTATCCAAGATTCCTCTGAAGAAATGAACCTGCCGTCAGGAGCATTCCGAAAGCACCAACCTGAAGCAGGATGCCCTTCCACGGCTGCCACTTTTTTTGCGTTGTAAGTGTCCTCATTGAAAATATCTCACCCTTGTGTAATAATACTTCCGTATAAAGATAACATACAAAGGAAGGTCATGCTATGAAGAATTTTACCAAGGTCATCGGATCTGTACTTCTTATCGGTTCAATGGCATTGTCTGTTGCGGGTTGTGCAGGTTTCAGTGCCATTACTGCAAGAGATTACAAGAGCGCGATCAAGGCAGTAACAGATCTTAAGAGCAGTGACATAAGTATAGAAGATGATACCGTTGTGAACAAGAAGGATGCACGCACTACTCTGAGAGCAAAAGAGGGTGATTGCTATTATGGCTTCATCGAATTTGAAGAGATCGATGATGCAACGGATTATTTCGAGGATGAGGTCTATGACAGTTTCCTTGATATGATCGAAGACAAGGATTTCGACGGTAACTACAGAGAGACATACAGCAAGAGTGCAGCAACAGGTTATGTCCTGGTCGACGGCGAGGGAGAAGCCGAAGGAGATTTCAATGGTGATGTATACGGCGGCGTATTCCTGAAAGACAACACGATCGTTATCGCCATGGCAACAAGCGGCAAGAACAAGGATAAGGACAAGATAGACGCAGTTCTTGACCAGATCAGCTATCCCAAGCCCTGACAGACTGTAAGATAACAAAAACAGCAAAAGACCCGACGGAGTTTTCCGGCGGGTCTTTCTTTTGTACGATTATTAGCCCCATCTTGTAATTTACAAACATAAGTTCAGGTGATACAATACACTCACAACAGACAAAGGAGGGCAATGATCATGAGCGGAACATACAGAAGATTCGCATACGACGGAACATATGAAGGCCTTTTGTGCGTGGCGGTCAAGTGCATTAATCTGAGGGTAGTTCCCGAACTGATCATGGTTGCCGGAGGAACGGCATACAGCCACGATGTCTGTTATGTAAGGACCGATCTTGATATCGCCGGGAAGATGCACAGGTTTATCGGGGAGAGGGCCTGCGCGAGGACGCAGCAGATGGTGATGGATTGTTTTCTTACGGCGATGCCTGATAAGGAGAAGATGATCGTGAGCCTGATAGCGAAGGCTGTCAAGTTCGGTGCGTGCGTGGCAGACGATTATGATGATCAGATGATCAGAAGGATACAGCTGGCGATACTGGATCTGTACAGAGAGGAACAGTCTTACTTCATGTCATTTGAACCTGTGGTATATAATGATGTCACTACCTCGGTCATCAATCCGAAGAACATAATCCTTCCCGTGATGAAGCATGATATATTAAGGAAGACTGATTATGATAATATGCTTATTTATGATACGAGGCACCATATGGTGCTCTACAGGAATGATGAGTCCAATGACATCGTTGACATAAGGAAGCTCAGGATCGATCCGCAGAACAGGATCGAAGTGATCTGTGATGACATCTGGCAGTACCTTCTGACGGGAGCACATCTGAACGGAAGGATGAAGAAGACTGACAGATTGTGGTATGTGGCAGGGTAGCGCATATGAATCCGGCTTGTGATCTATGATATACTATCCACATGAAGAATGTGGTTATCAACGGCGGTGTCAGTTTTGTCAGATCAGTCATCCTTATCGGTATGCCGGGTTCCGGCAAGTCTACCATAGGGAGATCTGTTGCCGAGTCCTGTGATATGAGATTCATCGATACTGATGATCTTCTGAAGGAGAAGCTTGGCATGTCTCTGCAGGAGTATATCGATGTGCACGGCAGAGATGCTTTCGCGAAGGAAGAAGAGAAGTTTCTTACGGGATTTGAGACCGGTGAGGAGAAGGTCGTAGTTGCAACGGGTGGCAGTGCCGTGCTGTATCCGGAGGCTGTTGCCAATCTGAAGAAGCAGGGGACTGTCGTATTCCTGGATTGCGATCTTCCGACATTGAAGAAGAGATTATGGAATTTTGAATCGCGCGGCATAGTCCTTGAGTCTGACGAGGAGAAGGAGGAGGCGATACTTAATCTCTATATGGAGAGGGAGCCGCTCTACTACAAGGCCTGTGATGTCAGGATAGACCAGAACAGGAAGAGCAGGAATGCAGTCGTGAAGCAGTTGATCAGTGAGGTGAGGAAGTATGAAGCAGACAAGGGATTATGAGTGCTTTCATGTTTCCGGGAAGGCTGAGAATGCTATAAGAAGAGGTCATCCGTGGGTATATGATACACAGATCACGGATGATATCACGGATGATGTTCCCAATGGAAGCATAGTCGATGTCCTGTCTTCGAACGGTAAGTATCTCGGTTCTGGATTCCTCAGCAGGAACAGTAAGATAAGGATAAGGATATTAAGTAATAACGCGAATGAGACTTTCGGACAGGAATTCTGGGGAAGGCGCGTTAAGTATGCATTAGACTACAGGAAGACTGTCATGGGGGATGATTATTCCTGCTGCAGGCTGATCCACGGAGAGTCAGACGGCATCCCCGGGCTTACGGTGGACAGGTATAGTGATCTGTTGTCCGCGGAGGTATTGTCCTATGGCACTGAGCAGGTCAAGGAATGGATATACGATGCTCTGATCAAGTGCCTAGCAGAGGACGGAGTTACCATCAGGGGAATATATGAGCGCAATGAGAATGCATTAAGGATCAAGGAAGGTCTGGATCAGTATAAGGGGTGGTATAAGACACCTGAGGATGATGATCCTACGGCCGAGATCTGTGAGAACGGCATCAGGTATACTGTAGATGTTGCCGAAGGACAGAAGACCGGTTTCTTTCTTGATCAGAAGTACAACAGACTCCAGGTCGCGAAGATAAGCAGGGGTAAGACCGTATTGGACTGCTTTACCCACACCGGATCGTTCGGACTTAACGCGGCCATGGGAGGTGCGGAGCATGTTACATGTGTTGACGTATCCCAGACAGCGGTCGACATGGCAAGACATAACGCACAGATCAATGGTCTTGAAGACAAGATGGATTTCATGTGTGAGGATGTCTTTGAATTACTCCCGAAGCTGGCATCAGAGTCGGGTTACAGATATGACCTGATCATTCTGGATCCGCCTGCATTTACCAAGAGCAGGGCAACTGCGGCTAATGCAAAACGCGGATACAAGGAGATCAATTACAGAGCCATGAAGTATCTCCCGAGGGGCGGATATCTTGCGACATGTTCCTGTTCTCATTTTATGAGCAATGAGGATTTTAAGCGCATGCTCATGTCTGCTGCATCTGATGCCGGAGTGAGCCTGAAGCTTATCGAGGAGAGACGGGCAGCACCCGATCACCCGGTTGCTATGGCGATCGATGAGACAGATTATCTTAAATTTTATTTATTGCAAGTGGTGTAAGATATGAACATTTTGATTACTAATGATGACGGTTATTATTCACCCGGGATCACGGCATTGGCTGATGCACTGTCCGTGGACAACAAAGTATTTGTAATAGCCCCGGAAGGCAACAGATCCGGCAAGGGAATGTCTGTTCATATCTCCGTTCCTCTTGAGTATAAGAAGGTTGGTGAGGGCAGGTACACATGTTCCGGCAATCCGGTCGACTGTATCGTAGCCGGAACGAAGGCCAATATCCTGGACGCGAAGATAGACCTTGTCATATCAGGCATAAATAAAGGCCCCAATCTCGGAACGGACATCATGTATTCCGGAACCTGCAGTGCAGCTAAGCAGGCGACACTGTTTGGCATACCTGCGGTCGCCGTCAGTCTGAACATCACGGGCGACAAGGATTGGGATGATGACAGCAATTGGGATTACGGTCCGCTCGCTTCATTTATCGCAGGGAACCTTAAGGAACTTGCAGCTCTTACCAGGCCGTCGATTATCGGTGAAGATGTCTGTTATGATACGGGGATATTTGTTAATATCAACGCTTTCGATCCGGAACAGTATAAGGGCGTGAAGCAGACCACATGCTGTTTCATGAAGCATGACGGTCAGGCAGAACTTGACATAACGGAAGACAACAAGGGTGATTTCACGTCAGTGTTCTGGGGTGTCAGTTCCAAGGCATGCAGAAGGGAAGGATCAGATTACCAGGCGTGCAAAGACGGATACATATCACTGTCCAGGGTCGCAGTAGATCCTACTACGGAACCCATGGATATAAGCAATATCACTTGGAGATTATAGGATCGATATAGTCGTTCTTCGCGGAAGCTGCGATACTCTTGTAGAGCATGGGATGCAGCAGGATCAGAAGAGGGAATATCTCCAGTCTTCCTGCGAGCATATCGAAGATGAATACGAACTTGGACAGGATCGTAAATCCGCCGAAGTTGCATGTCGGTCCTACAAGATTAAATCCCGGTCCGATATTGTTGAAGGTTGCTGCCACTGAAGACAGGGTCGTGGTAATGTCGTAACCTTCGAAAGAGATGATAAAAGCAGATATCACAAAGATAACCGTGAAAGCTACAAAATAAACATTTACCGAACGCACCGTATCATGTTCCACTGATTTTCCGTCTGACTGGATCTTCTTGATCGTCTTAGGCGTAAGGAGAGAAGCCATCTGTTTCTTGAGGGACTTTAAGACGATAATGAATCGCGATACTTTGATGCCGCCGCCGGTTGAACCTGCGCAGGCTCCGCAGAACATCAGAGCGAACATGATGAATTTCGAGGTCGTGGGCCAGAGGTTAAAGTCAGTCGTTGAGAACCCGGTCGTCGTCATGACTGAAAGCACCTGGAAGAACGAATCGGTAACCGTGTCGCCGACCGACTGATACATGTTGTAGATGTTAAGAGATACAACAGCCGTTGACGCGAGGATAATGAGCAGATATACCCTTACCTCGCTCATTTCAAATCCTTTCCTGAACTGTCTCATTATCATGAAGTAATAGAAGTTGAAGTTCACGCCAAAGAGGAGCATGAATATCGATACCACCCACTTGCCATACAGGGTAAAGCTTCCGAGACTGTCATTCTTGATACCGAATCCGCCTGTACCGGCTGTGGAGAAAGCCGTATTAACAGATTCAAATACCGTATAACCTCCGCATATGAGGAGCAGAGCCTCAAGAAGTGTGAGACCGATGTAGATGAGATACAGGATCTTCGCTGTCTGACGGAGCCTGGGAACAAGCTTGCCGACGACAGGTCCGGGAGATTCCGCCTTCATGAGATTGACCTGTGATCCTCCCTTGGTAGGGAGAACGGCAAGAAGAAAAACGAGCACACCCATACCGCCGATCAGGTGGGTCGTGGACCTCCACATGAGCGTCGTGTGCGACAATGCCTCAACATCACTTAGTATGCTGGCACCCGTGGTGGTAAACCCGGACACAGCCTCGAACAGTGAGTCGACGTAACTTGGTATCTCCCCGGTAAGAGTCATGGGCAGAGCACCGAACAGACTCATCAGTATCCATGACAGGGATGTTGATACAAGACCTTCCTTAAGATAGATGGTAGTATCGGCAGGCTTTACGAGTGATACGAGGAATCCGGTGAGCATCAGGGATCCTGAAACTGCGATGTAGCTCAGACCCTCCGTCTCCTGATACCACACGGAACATATGCATGGGATCAACATGAGCATTCCGACGATAAGAGTTACTTTACCGAGGGTGTACCTGATCATTGATAGGTTCATGACAGTATATCCTCTATAGATGCAAAACCGTGATGTGTAGTTACTACCATTACGCTGTCGCCATCCTGTATCATGTCGTTGCCGGAAGGGATGATGATCGCATCATCATGACAGATGAATCCGATCAGGACATCTTTCTTGAGCTTCAGATCCTTAAGGGGTACTCCGATAACGGGCGAACCGCTGTTGACCGTAAATTCAAGAGCTTCTGCCCTGGAGTTGAACATATGGTAGAGTGACTCGATATTGCTGCTGCTGTTTTTTGCGCCCATCTTAGCCCTGACATACTTGAGGATCAGCTCGGAGGTAATGAACTTGGGATAGACGATGCTTCCGAGATCAAGTTTGTCTACTACCTCAGTAAAAGTGATCCTTGTTATCTTAGTGACTAGTTTAGCGTTGGAGACATCCTTGGCAAAGAGAGCCAGGATGATATTCTCTTCATCGATACCCGTAAGCGGAACGAAAGACTGTGCATTATGAAGTCCCGCTTCAAGAAGGAGCTTCCTGTCCGTCGCATCACCGTTGATGAGTGTTGCCTTGGGAAGGGCTTCAGACATGAATTCACACTTTGCTTTATCCCTCTCGATGATCCTTACGCTGATGCCTGACCTTATGAGCTGGTCAGCAAGGTAGTAGCTGGCAATGCCGCCTCCTACGATCATGGTATCCTTGACGCCCTTTGTCGTAAATCCGATCTGCTTAAGGAAAGACAGACATGACTTCCTTGTCGCTGCGAAAGAGATGATGTCACCGGCCATCAGCACAAAATCACCGTGAGGGATGACAAGGTTGCCATCACGTTCAACTGCGCAGATGAGGACCTCGTTTGTTACCTTCTGACCGAGGAAAGCTATCGACTTGCCTTCGAGCATATTACCTTCGGGTAGCCTGATCTTGATCATCTCGGCATGGCCGTGAGCAAATGAGTTGATCTCGAGAGCCGTAGGCAGGAATAAGATCCTCGCGATCTCGCGCGAAGCTTCAAGTTCAGGGTTGATGATCATGGCAAGACCAAGCTTGTTGCGCAGGTAACCAACTTCGCGGTTGTACTCAGGGTTCCTTACCCTGGCGATCGTCGCAGCATCACTGAACTGCTTGGCGATGGTACAGCAGAGGAGGTTGAGCTCATCCGACTGTGTGACCGCGATAAAAAGATCTGCCGATGCGATCCCTGCTTCCTTGAGGGTTGCATAAGTAGCACCGTTGCCGACAACACCCATACAGTCGTATTCCTGGGTGAATTCATCAACGACAGCCGAATCGATATCAACGACCGTCAGATCGTGACCTTCCTCAACAAGTTGCGCTACAACGGTGCGTGCGATCTTGCCCGCACCTACGATGATGATCTTGAGACCTGCTTTGTTCATAGTTATATTGCTCAGATACCGAACAGTGTCTTAACTGCTTCCTTGTTTACACCTGAGCCGATCACGCAGAGCTTGCCTGTAACGTCAGATGTGCCTTCGCGGACCTCAGATTCACCGGGTACATAATCGAAGTGGATCCATGTACCGTCTTCACAGGGTACGATACCCTTTGCTCTCAATATCTGTCCGTAAGCGACATTATCATCAAGCTTGGAGAGAGCAGTCTCAAGCTGTTCCTTAGTAAACTTCCTGGAAGTCTCAAATCCGATGCTGTCGAAGACCTCATCAGCATGGTGGTGATGATGATCGTGATCGTGACATCCGCATGTGCAGCCCTCACCGTGATCATGATGATGTTCATGGTCGTGATCGTGGTCATGATCATGCTCTTCATGATCGTGATGGTGATGATGATGCTCATGCTCTTCTGCCTCGAGAAGTGCAGCAGCCATGTCATCTGCAGATACGGGAGACTCGATAGCTTTGATGATCTGTTCACCTGACAGCTGTTCCCAGGGAGTCGTTATTATCTGTGAATGATCATTGACACCGCGGATAAGGCTGACAGCCTTATCAAGCTTGTCCTGTGCGATGTTGCCTGTCCTTGACAGGATTATCGTTCCTGCATATTTGATCTGGTTCTCATAGAACTCGGCAAAGTTCCTTAAGTAGATCTTGCACTTGGATGCATCGATAACGGTAACGGTTCCGCATACCTCACATCCCTCAACACGTTCGATCGCCGCTACAACGTCAGAGAGTTTGCCGACGCCCGAAGGTTCGATAAGGATCCTGTCGGGATGATACTGGTCGATCACCTGCTTCAGTGCAGTTCCGAAATCGCCCACGAGTGAGCAGCAGATACAGCCGGAATTCATCTCGGTGATCTCGATGCCGGCTTCCTTGAGAAAGCCTCCGTCGATCCCGATATCGCCGAATTCGTTCTCGATAAGAACGATCTTCTGCTTATTGTAACCGTCAGCTATGAGCTTCTTGATGAGCGTTGTCTTGCCGGCACCCAAAAATCCTGAAAAAACATCTACCTTTGTTGACATAAATTATCACCTCTTCTGTTAATTGAAATAAATAATATCGTTTTCCGGTTTGCTTGTAAGCGTATAGTCCTCCACATCGAGGCACGGAACTGCGACCTTCTGACCGTTCTGTTCATCTTCGAAATACCTGATCCTTCCCGTGACCTTCAGCCATTTGCCTGCAGGGAAATTGGAAGTCAGTTCCTTCATGCACAGTATGCCCATGACTCCGACGTCAGCTGCGCAGCATGTGAATGCCTGGCGCTGCAGAACGAAAGCCCTGCCCCTGAATTCGCGGAGTATCATTGCCTCACCTATGAGACTGACACGCTTACCGTTATATCTCTTGACGTTATCGAGTGCATCAGTATAGAACAGCCCGAAATCGTCCGCCGAGATCTCACACAGATCCGCATTGAGATCATAGGGAAGATGGTCCTCGATACGGATGATCCTGTTATCAACGCTTAAGAAATTGATGCTCATGGAGGGATTAACACTCTTGACCGAACCCCTGAGCTTCGGAATATTGTCACGGTCCGTATCCACCCTGTTGAATATTACCGTATCGCTGAACCTGAAGTAGTCTGCAAATAGTGTCTGCATGTTCTTGTAGTAGAGCGAATATGTGGACGCATCTATTACGACGACGGCCGCAGCCAAAGCCCATCTTCTGGGGACATCACATTTATCAAAAAATTCTGCAGGAGATACCGATCCGTTCCACTCGATGAAGATGACGTCAGGCTTATACTTCTTCTCGATATCGAAAGTAAGAGCCTTATCGACTTCCTTCGTCTCGCAGCTGATTATGACGGGATCAGCTCCCTCGTAGTTCTCTTCGATGTATTCTTCTTCGCCCTCTTCTGTCGATATGACGACGACCTTCTTATCCTTGAAATTCTCGCCGCCTATCCAGGAACAGATGACAGACGTCTTGCCGCTGTCAAGAAAACCCGTAAAGAAATATACCAGACAATCACTCATAAACTGCACCTCTACATACTTTTCATATTGTATTCTTGTTTTATAATTAATTAAAGTATAAAAAAGATAGGAAAAACTGATGCTTAAACCGATCAAGATAGGCAAAGTGACAATAGACATACCGATCTGTCTGTCCCCGATGGCAGGGACATCCACCGTCACATACAGAAGGATATGTCATGAGTTCGGAGCGGGATTCTGTCCCACCGAACTGTCTTCGGCAAGGTCGGTAAGATTCTCTGGGGTCGATAAGGGATTCCGTTACATGAGGATCGACCCGGAGGGGGAAGGAGTCACGTCGATACAGCTTTTCGGGAACGATCCGGAGGATTTCGATTATGCCATTAAGGCGATCATGGAAGATGAACGTCTCAACAGAGTCTCGATGTTTGACATCAACATGGGCTGCCCCGTACCCAAGGTGGTCAAGACGGGAGCAGGTTCTGCTCTGATCAGGACGCCTGAACTGGCCGGGGAGATCGTTAAGGCTGCAAAGATGGCTGCCGGAAGATACGGGCGTCCGGTCACGGTCAAGACCCGCATAGGATTTGACAGACCGGGGGAGAGCCGTGACCTTGTGAAGGCCGTACTAGACGGCGGTGCAGACATGATCTGCGTTCATGGAAGGACCAGGGTACAGATGTATTCGGGCAAGGCAGACTGGAATGAACTTGCGGTATTGTCCGAGATGACAGGAACATATGGCATTCCTTTCTTTGCGAACGGTGACATCTGTGATACCGCATCAGCCAAGAAAGTTATTGAACAAACGGGATGTGCAGGTATAATGATAGGGCGGCAGGCTATGGGTAATCCATGGCTGTTCGCGCGGCTGGCATCGGATCTTACAGATCATTCTTTTGACGCTCATGATCCGACGCCCGAAGAGAGGGTAGCAATGCTCATCCGTCATCTTAAAGAGGAGTGCAGGGTCATCAGGGAGGAAGTCGCCGTGAAGGAATTCAGGAGCGTGATGCCGGCATACATCAAAGGTATCAGGGGAGCTGCGCAGATAAGGATGCACCTCGTCAGTGCCAAAACGGTGGCAGAGGTGGAAGACATCCTTAATAGAGAGGTTTTGGGGACAAGAGACATATGACGATGCTCATAGTGACATTGCTGTCCGTGATCGGCGGCGCGATCTGCTGCTTTGCCGGATACAGGATATTCAGGGTTGCGCTCAGCCTTGTCGGTGCATGCCTCGGTGCATATCTGGGCCTGCTCCTCTATGATTTCCTGTCCGGCTACGATATAAGCATCATGCATATGGAGTATTCTGAACTTGTGACGGTCATAGTATGTTCCGTCACCCTCGGAGTGCTGGCGTTTGGTCTTTATATGAAGGCTCTGGTAGCGATAGTCACCATAATATGCGCGTGGTATCTGTATTCCGATTCCAAGGCGATAGGCATAAGCCTCCCCTGGGATTCACCGGTCATTACGATCGCAGTATGCGTGATCTTCGGTCTCGTGATCGGCTTTGCCGTCTATTACCTTCAGAAGTGGGCGATCATCATCTTTACATCTTTCATAGGTGCTAAGATCATATCTTCAGTCCTTGTACCCTATCTCATAGCACTCGTTACCGATGATCAGGGAAGGATAGCGATCAAGCTGTTATCGGGTACTCTTTCCAACATAAACGAGATAGCGGTATCTACGGCAGCAGTCCTGCTCCTGACCGGTGCAGGCATAGCTGTCCAGATGTCTAAAAAATAAGGACAAAAATCTAACATAGATTACTATAAATTAGACTTGACCTCTACAAAAGCAAATGTTATCTTTTATGCAACAAGTTGGAACAAGCGGAATCGAGACGATTCGAACTAATTAAGCCAATCTACACACAATCTATCCCTTATTCCATGTCGAGGGCGCGCCAATTGATATTGGTGCGCCCTCGATATTTGTACCGGTATCACACGATCCTGTTGAGCATCTTACCGTCACGGAATGCCTTAAGGTTATCGGCTGCAACGTCTATAAGCCTCTTCCTTGTCTCCACCGGAGCCCATGCGATGTGGGGAGTTAAGACAAGGTTGGGGCATCCGATCAGCGGATTATCGGGAAGCATGGGTTCCCTGCTTATCACATCGGCGGCATAACCGGCAAGGCTGCCGTTCCTCAGTGCATTAGCCACATCAGCCTCGTTAACGAGCGGACCTCTGGCACAATTGACCAGAAATGCCGAATCCTTCATGAGCGACAGGGTATCGGAGTTGATAATCTCCTTTGTCTCATCCGTAAGAGGACAGTGCAACGTGACGATATCGGCACCTGCAAGCCCTTCTTCAAGCGGGAGGATCTTAACATGCGTGCCGTGACACTCAACTTCCTTAACGCCTTTATCACCGTGCAGCGTTGCCGTTACGTTCATGCCAAGCGCCGAACAGATGGCAGCAACCCTTCTGCCTATCTTGCCAAGTCCGATAATGTGAAGGTTCTTACCGCACAATTCGACTATCGGAGCCTTAAAGAAACAGAATTGTTCCGACCGTACCCATTCGCCATTCTGAACAGCCCCGTTGTGAAGTCCGACCTTATCTGCCAGTTCAAGGATATGCGCCACGGTCATCTGAGCCGTAGCGAAAGTGCTGTACTCCGGAACATTGGTGACCGCGATACCCCTCTCTTTGCAGTATCCGGTATCGACGACATTGTAGCCGGTCGCCAGGACTCCTATGTATTTCAGGTCAGGAAGCTGTTCCAACACTTTCCTGTCAAAGACCGTCTTGTTCGTTATGGCGCAGTCAAAACCTGCCGTTCTCTCCACAACGTCTTCCTGCGCAGTTATATCGTAAGCTACGACCTCGCCGACCTCCTCCAGGGGGTCCCAGGACAGATCTCCCGGATTTGCTGCAGAACCGTCAAGTATCACTATTCTCATGGCATTATCCTCACATATCCAAAAAAATTTCTTGATTTCAGCAAAGAATATTATAATACAAGAATACACATTATATAGTATCGGGAGGGGCAAATGTATCTGCTTTGTTATGGAAGATCCGAAGGAGCTGTCAGGACAGGTGACAGTCTGATCGACAAGATCGGAGGCAGATGGATAGAGAGCGCGGATTTCTTTGCATCAAGATTACCTATTCCTGCGAGTGAGCGGGATGCCGTGATCGTTATGATACTTCCGCTTGAAGCCTCCATCGAGATACTGAATGGTAATTTCTCTCCAACCCTGTCCGGGTTCCCTGTTATCTGTGTATCTCCTGACGGCCTGTTTGCAGCAATCATCAGACGGGGTGACGGTTCCACGCTTGCGGATTGTGATGAAGTATATCAGGAGATGCTCAATGTTTTAGGCCCCAAGTGTTTCAGGAGCTTCGGAAGCAATGCCGATATAGCACCCGACCTGATGACTGCGATCGACTCCTATGGAATGACACCCAATGATCCTGATAAGCTCAAGGCTTATCTGTCAATGATCAGGAGCGGTGAGAAGGTGAGCATCTATACTGATCTTCCCATTGTCTTTGCAGAACCTGCCATAGATTCCATGATCTTTGAAGTCAACAGATACTCACGTGAGACCAAGGAGTCTTTTATACAATCATATATATCCCTGTCGGGCAGCTCGTCCAAGGCAATATTCATTACATGCGCCAAGATGCCTCAGTGTGAAGGCAATCCCCCGCTGGTCCTTGTGCCCAAGCTCGTCAGCGTAGGCCTTGAACTTACGGGAAGGCTCGATCCTGAGTATGCGGCGATCCTTGTTCTTGCAACGCTCGAGAATCACGGCATAGATGCAAGGTCCGTATCAACGGTAGCCGTATCACAATCGGCGCGCGAGAGCGACGCGGTACAGAAAGTTGCTGAGATGTTCGGGGCTTCAGTCACAGCTTTCGCCACGCGTGTGCTGCAGGAAGTCAAGCTTCCCCTGAAGATGACTTTCGCACCGGTAAGGGATAAGACTGATTTTGCTACGGCAGGATGCTTCCTGACTTCAGAGAGCGGGAAGATACTCATAAGAAGATCGGCAGAGAAGAGCGGACTTGCCATATCGGCATGTCTCAAGCGCGGCAATATTTTACTAACAGAATAAGGAGGAGAGATCCATGAAGAAATTGTCGAAGAGAACAGTAAGAACAAACAAAGGTCTTATGATAGTTGTCGTATCAGTCCTGGGAACGATAACACTTGCCGCTTGCTCGGTTAATTACAAAGAGCTTGCAGAGGGTATAAATGACCTCGGTGCAGGAGTGGATCATGCCATCAACGGAACAAGTGAGGCAGATCCGTCTGAACCGGTTCCGGAGCCCACATCCGAAGGATCTGATCCTACGGATACTTCCGTTCCGGATGCATCTCCGGTACCCACACCCGCTCCCACGGCAACACCTACGCCGATCCCCACTCCGACACCCATGCCTGAGCGTGTTGACATGTCGAAGCTTACAACTGATGAGATCACCTCTGATGTAGAGATCTTATCGGAGGATTTTGAAGAGAGCTATCATGTTGACGGAGACGAGACGGTATTGGCTACATTCTCCGGCAACAGGGTTGCGGTAAAGATCCCTGACAGCAAGAATGTACAGACTGCCCTTAACCTCATCTATGACGGTTTCTACCAGGAGGCGGAAGGCATGTACAAGAGATATTCGAGCGAGGGTGAATCACAGTATACATTAGACCCCGAGAATTATCTTGTCGCGCCCTACTCGGTAGAGATCAAAAATGCTTATTCATATAACGGCAGATTGATGTCAGTTGTAATGGAATATACAGTCAAGTCAGGTGAGGATATCGTTGAGCACAAGACAGAGATATCAACATGTGACATCCTTACCGGTCAGTACATCACACCGGCTCTTGTCGCGAAGGATCCTTATGCATTGTCAGATGCGATCGCAGCTGCACTTGCAGACGGTATCACCACTGATGAATTCAAGGCATCCAAGAAGGATGTTACGGATGCGAATATCATCACTCATCCTGAGAGTGCAGGTACTGTTTTTGCAGAGGCTTGCGGCTACATAAAGGGAGAGCTGTACCGCACACCGATCGATCTGTCCAGATTTGCAGATTATCTGAATACTTTTGGCAAAGTTGTTTATAAACTAAGCTGACCTTTAGGGCATTTAATAACATTGCATAAAAAAGCGTTGCAAATTTGTGGTAATTGTTGTAAACTTCGCTTGTAAGAATTCGCGTTTTAGGCGTGGTGTGCGTTTAAGGCAGGCGGATCGCGGGTGTACAGGACAGTAAATACAGTGTTTTGTACGGCGCAGGCGGACATTGGTCCTAACCTTTATAGGACGGAAAATAAAACCTTAATTTATGAGGAGGAAAAGAACAAATGAAGACAAAGAAGATTGTTGCTTTGGTTCTGTCAATGGCAATGGTTCTCGGCGTTGTTGCAGCTTGTAACAAGACAACTGAGTCATCAGCTGCTTCTTCTGCTGCTACAGATGCTACAACAGCTGGCACAGATGCTACAGACGCAACTGATGCTCCTGTTGAGTCAACTGAGGCTCCTGCTGAGGAAGGCAACTTCAAGCAGCTCGACGTTGTTGATCCCGCTACACTGACAGACGAGGGTGATTTGCTTGTTTGGTCATGGAACGAAGAAATCGGTAACAACATCACAAAGTATTACACCGGTAAGAACTTCGATATGACCAAGAGCGAGAACTACGCTACAACACCTAACACAGGTGGAGCTTACAGACAGGCTCTCGCACTCGTTCTCTCTACTGGTGAGGGTGCTCCTGACGTTTACGGTACAGAAGCTGACTACATCCAGGCTTTCATGAACAGTGAGAGTGCACTTGCACTTGCTGACCTCGGTATCTCCAATGCAGAGCTCGAGTCAACAATGTACAACTACACACTGCAGATCGCAGCTGACAGCAGCAAGGTTATCCGTGGTGTATCCTGGCAGGCTAACCCCGCAGGTGTTTGGTACAACAGAGCAGTAGCTGAGAAGTATCTTGGCGTTTCTGATCCTGATGGTGTTGGTGCTTACTTCAGCTCATGGGATAAGTTCATCGAGACAGCTAAGAAGATCGATGCTGATTCCAACCACGCTGTAAAGGCAGTTGCTTCCATCGCAGACGTTGCTCGTCCTTACCTCAACACAAGAACACAGGGTTGGGTTGTAAACGGCAAGCTTACAATCGATCCTCAGGTAGAGGCTTATCTTGACTTTGGTAAGCAGCTCTTCACAGAGAACCTCACATTCAACGCAGCTCAGTGGTCTGATGCAGCTTGGACAGATGGTCCTCAGAACGAGACAGTTCTTTCTTACTTTGGACCTATGTGGCTCGGAAGATTCTCTCTTGGTCTCTGCGACGATAACGCACAGCCTACAAAGGATCTCTGGGGTATCACAGCAGCTCCTAACCCTTACTACTGGGGTGGTTCATGGCTCTCAGCTTCACCTTACTGTGATGTAAAGGCTTCCGCAGCTCAGATCATGAGAGATGTCTGCATGAGCGAAGCTACACTCTCACAGATGGTTAAGGGTGCAGAGTTTGTAAACAACGTCAACATCATTAAGGCTACAGCAGCAGATGCAAGCTTCGGTTTTGCTTTCCTCGATGGACAGAACCCTTACACAATGCTCGCTCCTATCGCTGATGGTATTGATGCTTCTACAATCACAGCTTATGACGGTGATATCGGAGACACATTCAACAACCTCGCAGAAGGTTACTTCGATGGAACAACTGGCACAGTTGCAGAAGTAGAGTCCGCTCTCGAAGCAGCAGTTGCTGAAATCATCTAATTGAATTCTTAAACGGATTTAATTACAAACTAAGGTAATTGTGCGGGGCAGGGCAACACCCTGTCCCGCATTTTCCTTATTACAACAACAACACTTTTTAGGTAAATTAATTTTGGAGAGTGACGAAGATGGCAAGAGCTAATAATACCGGTAAACATAAGAGTATGAGCTATACTCGTTTTGGTTATATCTTCATTGCACCTTTCGTTGTAGTATATTGCGTCTTCAGCCTTTTACCTTTGCTCACGACATTCTGGTATTCCACCACGAACTCACAGTTATCAACTGCGAATTTCTGGGGGTTTGGTAACAGCGATATCTATTATGACCGTTATCTCGATCTTAATAAGTATTACAGCAATGATGTTACTCAAATCGGACTCGAGCAGGATAAGTACAACGCTGTTAAGAAGTTCTTCAAGCTTCAGGATTATGTTGATGAATATGATCCCCTCAATGAAGAAGGCGTTAAGGCTATTATCGATCTCGGCGCTAATAATTACATCTCACAGGGCACCATCGACCTGCTTCAGCAGGCTTTAGACCAGCAGAATCTGGGTCTTGTTACAGCAGATGCCGCTAAGGAACTTAAGGCATGGGCTGACAACAATTCGGATCTGTCATCCTTCATCCAGACAAGACTTAAGACTATCGTAGGCAACGTAAGGTCAGCTATCGAGGTTGAAGAGTCTGAGTCAGAAGGAGCAGAAGAAGAAGAAGCTATTACAGCAGAGAGCATCTACACAAGCGATGACTACAACAAGTTCATCGAGACGCTCAAGGCAAATGAGTTTTCTGATGATCAGAAGGCTCTTATCAACTACCTGGCTTCACAGATCGAAGGCTGCGACACACTCGCAGATTACTTCACATCTGTACAGTCCGGTGAGCATACTATTGACGAACCCATGTTCTTCTATGTATGCACGAACCTTAATGCTCCTAATGCAGTAGGTGCAGACGGAGAGACAGCTGTTGAGAAGATCGCAGTTCCGTTCATCTCATCAGTTCAGGATTATCTTAAGACAAACGTATGGAATGGTGCTGTTACGGCTCTCAACACATATGCTGACTTTGATGCTTATGCAGTTGGTGAGAAGGACCTCCATGATAACGAAGAGAGTTTCTACGCAGATCTCGAATCACTTCATAAGATGGGTATCATCAACATCGTTAAGCTCAATGTCAAGGATGGCACATGCGAGCCTTCCACAGCTCTTAACGATAAGGACAGCATCCTACCCGCTTATAAGAACTTCATCGACAATCACGTAGAAGTTAACCCCGAGCAGAACCTTGCTCGTACAAAGATCGGTCACATCATTTCCTATATCGGCGATACCAACAGAAAAGGTATCAAGGATGATGCAGGTGTAGAAGTAGACCAGTACATCACATTCAAGGGATCTTTCGATGCTGACAGATACTACAAGTTCAAGGAAGCTGTAGCTTTCGCTACTCCTCTTGATTCCGCTAAGTACAAGGAGATCGAGAAGACACGTCAGACTGCTGACGTTGATGAAGCTAAGGCTGATCTCGAAGTACAGAATGCAGCACTCCCTGGCGCTAAGGCTGAATATGAGGCTGCAATCGGCACAGACGGCGAGCAGGCTGCAAGAGAGAAGCTCGCTACAGTAGAGCAGAAGATCTTCAAGGATAAGCAGACTATCGCATATCCTGACTCACTCCTCGATAAGGCTGACGCGACTAAGCAGTATGCTTTCATCGGCGGTGAGAACTTCGCTAAGATCTTTACTCACAAGAACACATTCAATGAAGTAGTCGGCGCATTCTGGACAACCGCGATCGTTTGGGTCATCGGATTCATTCCTCAGATCCTCCTCGCTCTCTTGCTCTCAGCATGGTTCACCGATACAAAGCTCAAGCTCAAGGGTCTCAACCTCATGAAGGCTTTGATGTATTTGCCGAACGTTATCACGGCTGTATCTGTCGCTATCTTCTTCCAGAAGATCTTCAGCTACAATACAAACCCTGAAGCTTATTCACCGATCCAGCGTATCATCGTATTCTTCGGTGGCGAACCTTTCAACTTCTTCAGAAGTGTTTGGGGAACCAGACTTATCGTCTGCTTCATCAACTTCTGGATGTGGTATGGTAATACAATGATCGTCTTGATCGCAGGTATTACTTCTATCAGCGAATCACTTTACGAATCAGCACAGATCGACGGTGCAAACTCTTTCCAGACTTACACCAAGATCACAATGCCTCTCTTGAGACCGATCTTGCTCTACACGATGGTAACATCCATGATCGGTGGTCTCCAGATGTTCGATATTCCTGCCAACTTGAATAACAACCCAGTTAGAACAAACTTTGGCGGAACACAGATCAGTTCTATCCAGACCGTTTTGATGTACATCAACAAGCAGGCATTCGGCCGTTCCAACAAGAACCACGTTGGTGTCGCAGCTGCTGCATCTGTTGTACTGTTCGTTGTAACGATCATCTTGTCTGTCCTCATCTTCTATCTCATGAGAGATAAGGATGCAGCTAAGGCAAAGAAGCGTCTGAAGAAAGGAGGTACAAAATAATGAGTGCTAATGAACCTAAATTAAGAAGTAAGTCAGCGTCAATCCGTGCTTATATGATTTTGGTTTACATTGTCGTTGTTTTCTTCGCTATTCTTGCGATCATTCCTTTCTGGTATATGTTCATGAATGCTACATGGGATACATTCTCAGTACAGCGCGGTGTTAAGATGTACCCTAACCCTAATTCCTTTGCTCAGTTGAAGGAAAACTGGACAAACCTTAAGGACCGTTCAACATTCAGTTTTGCTACCGGTTTTAAGAACTCTGTTATTATTTCAGTAAGTTCTACTTTGTTGACAGTTTACTTCTCAGCTCTGACTGCTTACGGACTTTCCGTATACAGATTCAGGGGAAGACAGCTTATCTACACACTCATCGTTGGTGTCATGATGGTTCCTACAGCTGTTAACATCACTGGTTCCTACAGGTTGATGAGCCAGCTCCACCTCCTCGGCACAAGATGGCCTCTTATCATCCCGGCAATCGCAGCTCCTTCTACTGTTTTCTTCATTAAGCAGTACCTCGAGACTTCATTGTCAACTGAGATCATTGAGGCTTCAAGAATCGACGGTGCAGGCGAGTTCTACACATTCAACAGGATCTGCTTGCCTATCATGATTCCTATCCTGGCTACGCAGGGTATCTTCTCCTTCCTCGGATCATGGAACAACTTCTTCGTTCCTTCCATCTTCCTCACGAAGACAGAACTCAAGACCTTGCCTTTGATGGTTGCTCAGCTCTACGGAGACCGTTATATCGACTACGGTATGATTTATATGGGTCTGTCGGTGTCCATCATTCCGGTCATCATCGTATACGCTTTCTTGCAGAGATACATCATTTCCGGTGTTGCTGCAGGTGGTGTCAAGGAGTAATAACTCAAGGAATGACATTAAGTCACAACAACGAAGGGCTGTCCGTACGGACAGCCCTTTTTCATTTGCATTATTTTTAAAATATCTAACAAATTAACTCAAAAATAGTGTAAAATAAAAGGGCTTTTTAGTAAAAATAACAACATCACGGAGGCATTTTATTATGAAATTCGGTCATTTCGATGATGCGCGTAAGGAGTATGTCATCAATACTCCTAAGACACCTTACCCCTGGATCAACTATCTTGGCAATCAGGGATTCTTCTCACTTATCTCAAACACTGCCGGCGGCTACAGTTTTTATATGGACGCAAGGCTTAGGAGAATAACACGTTATCGTTATAATAATGTGCCTCTTGACATGGGTGGACGTTACTTCTACATCAATGACGGCGGTACGATCTGGAATCCAGGCTGGTCACCTGTGAAGACAGAGCTTGACGAGTATGAGTGCCGTCATGGTATGGGCTATACCATCATCACAGGCAAGAAGAACGGACTTAAGGCTGAAGTTACTTTCTTCGTTCCGCAGAACTACGATGGAGAAGTACAGCAGGTCGTTCTTACAAATGAGAGCAGCGATACAAAGGAATTTGCTATCTTCTCAATGGCTGAGTGGTGTCTTTGGGATGCGCAGGATGACTGCACGAATTTCCAGAGAAACTTCTCTACGGGCCGTGTAGAGATCTTGGGCTCCACGATCTATCATCTGACAGAATACAGAGACAGACGTAATCACTATGCTTTCTATACAGTAAACGATACTATCGACGGTTACGATACAGACCGCGATGCATTCCTCGGAAGCATCTATAACGGCTGGGACAATCCTGAGACAGTTAAGGCAGGCAAGGCTTCCAACTCATTTGCAGACGGTTGGTCACCGATCGCTTCACACTTCAAGAAGATCACTCTCGCTCCCGGTGAGACGAAGACTCTTATCTACATCCTTGGTTATGCTGAGAATCCTCAGGACAAGAAGTTTGCTGATACAAAGCCTGAAGGTCTCCTCACGAGAGAAGCATGGGTATTGAACAGAGAGAAGGCAGATGCCATGATCGACAAGTACAATACTCCTGAAAAGGTTGCTGCAGGTCTCGAAGAACTCCGCACCACCTGGGACAATCTCCTGTCCATCTTCAAGGTTGATACACCTGACGATAAGGTTAACCGTATGGTCAACATCTGGAACCAGTA
>DGUI01000056.1 GCA_002394605.1 Mageeibacillus sp. UBA4314
TAAGGTTCGTCGGCAACTACGCCCCCTCGGGACTTTCACCCGAGGTTCGGGACATGCCCGTCATACCAACAAAGGAGCTGCTTCCCTCCGGAAACAGCTCCCTCAACTATCATACTAAGATCTTATACCGGATACAACTCGTCCGGTCCCGGTACATATCCTCCGCAAGAGAAAGTAATAACATCTTCTTCCTCAAACTGGATCATCTCTACTACCAGTTCTTCATACGATCTTTTATCCGGAGGTTTTTTGGTATGGCCGATGATATGTTGTATTTCGATGAACTGTCAGACCGGATCGCTGTTATTCTCCGGGTCATTTGTAAGTTAACTAACTCGGATTATAACACAACACATTATGTGAACGGAACATTGAAGCCCGGTTCGATGCTGTCCATCTGGCCCGTGACCGCAAGATAGACCAGAAAGATGATGGATCCTAACAGCAGCAATGCGGTAATTACAGTGATCACCTTGCCTGCCGGGTGCGCTATGTTGATCGTAGCGCCATAGCCGAACCTCTTCTCGACGTTGAGCCTGCTGTCATTCGGGTTGTAATAGAACATGCCGAAAATCCATTTGTCGTCATCATCCTGAAGTTCAAGATCCGTATCGCGCTCATATCTCTTCTCGACCGCCATCTGATTTACCGCACCGATGACTACGATCAGCATGAGAAGGACTGTGTATACGAGGGTCCCGCCAAGGATGACCATATCGTTATTTAAGAACATGCAGAGGATGGAATGTCCGGTAAGGAAGAGAGCATTGACCCAGGACATTGCGGTAAGGAGGTCTGCCCATGTCTTCTTCTTTGCCCTGTTGTAGTTTGCATTTACATTGCTGTCCCTTGAGATGACCATGTTCCTTGTCCTGTCCATTACTATGGCGATGGGAACGAACATGACTGCCAAGGAGAAGAATGACAGGCTCATCGCCGTAAGCGCATACTTCTCACATGCGAGGCTCTCAGTGATCCTGATAACACCAAAGTCTACAAGTACCGCAAAGACCGTTCCGGCCAGTGCAACCGCATTCGGCAGGATGATCCAGGGGAGCTTAAGTGCATGAATGGTATCCGTGTTCGAGAGGTCCGTATAGACAACGCCTGACTTTGTGACCCCGAGTTCCTTCTTCAGGCTCTTGAGTTCCGTGTTGCCCTTCCCGAAAGGCACGGAAATGAGGAGCATTGCGAATACGAGCAAGAGCCAT
This sequence comes from Mageeibacillus sp. UBA4314, assembly GCA_002394605.1. Classification (GTDB taxonomy): domain Bacteria; phylum Bacillota; class Clostridia; order Saccharofermentanales; family Saccharofermentanaceae; genus Saccharofermentans. The sequence goes on from DGUI01000056.1 coordinate 1,212, forward strand.
GCGAGCATCGTGATCCCCGTTGCCGGAAGGATCAGCAGGATGATGCTGATGAGGCATACAAGAGCCGTGATGATAAGAGCTGTCCTGCGGTTTGCAGAAACGATCTCCCTAACCTTGTCCGCTGCCCCGTTCGCGTGAAATTCCGGAACATCGCGGACTCCGAATATCATCTTCCTCTTCTGCGGATCCTTGGGAAATCCGATCGCGCAGAGTATGAGTGCCGTAGGCACGACGCAAACAAACATTATTAACTTGATCAACCAGGTCATAACAGTAACCCCCTTATTTCCTTAGTAGAACTCATCTATGAGTTTCTTCATTTCTTCCTTTGAGACTCCTGAGAGTCTTGCTTCTGATACTATGCGGCGCAGCTCGTTTTTGTTCTCTTCGCTTAATACACCGCTCTGCGCTATGTTCTCGCGCACCCTGGCACCGTTCTTGCGGTCAGTCATTATGTAACCTTCCTGCTTGAGAAGCTGGTAGGTCTTGCTGACCGTCATTGTGTTGATGCCGATCTCGAGAGCCAGTGCCCTTACAGTCGGGAGTTGTTCCCCGGGCTTAAGTTCACCACTTGAGATCCCCATTACTATCTGATTCCTGATCTGCATGTAGATGGGCACATCAGAGTATTCGTCTATACGTATTATCATGATTCCACCTTCTTTCTTCTGATCGACCATGCACCGAGGATTACCGCAAAGATGATGAACGGGATCATCGAGATAAGTCCGTTAGGCAGCGGTCCCAACACCAGATTCCTGTTGATATCAGGATCATTTACATTCATGAACACCTGCGGGATCGTTGCTATTGCATTGAACGAACCGTGCAGGAGAGCAGCGTACCAGATGCACTTTGTCCTGTCGTATACGACCTCCTCCAATATGCCTAAAACTATGCAGCAGACCGTGAATGTGACAAGCCCCAGCACCGGCGCGCCGAGATAATCTTTGCCGTACTCGTAGCCTCCGATGATCATTGCAGGGAAGTGGAATACGCCCCATATGGTTCCGCCGATGAGCCATGTTCCGGTCTTGCCGAAGCTCTTATTGAGCTCGGGATAGAGGAAACCTCTCCAGCCTGCCTCTTCACCTATCGCCGTAATGATATTGATGAAGGGAGCAATGAGCGCAGCCGGAATGATCTGAATGATCAGGTATGTCTTCATATCCATTCCCGCCTGATCCAGCATCTCCGTAAGGTCCACACCCTGTGCCTGCGCCTGTGCAGCCAGAGCAGATCCGCTCCCGTCGAAAAGGTTCGGGAAGATGACGAAGAACAGTGCCGCGCCCAAAGCTGTCAGTGGGATGGCAACGTAAGCAGCCGTAAAGAGCCATTTGATGTTGCCCTTGAACTTCGGTTTCCAGCCCATGCCCTTGAGATTTCCCTTGGCGATCCAGGCTGCAATGAGCGGAGCGAACATGCATACTGCCAAACTCCCCCGGAATACCAGCGATCCGGTCATCCCGGGATCATTCAACATATAGAGTGATCCGATGATCTGCAGTGTCCATGCGATCACATAGGTGATCACCACGAACTTGATTACTTTCTTCTTATCCATAACTATCCTCTTTCCGCACATGCAGCGTTGTATGCTTTGTATTAGCACTTGTAATACACATTATACATACGAAAACACGGGTGTCAATAGGTTTTGGTGCGAATTCTATGCCAGCGGGGACAGGCTTGTATCAGTATTCACAGATTACTCTCAACAGCACTCTCAGCAAAGTTGAGAGTAAAAGCTGATTTTGTTGAGAGTAGCAAACCCGTGCCACCAGGGACACGGTCAATATGCGTCATCCCGGTCGCTATCAAACAAAAAATATATTGCATTGAATACTCACTTTTGTTATCATACTCCGGTTAAGCTTTCTTAACCATATTAATCCCGGGGGATGCTGACTATGGCAAGCTTAATATCTGTATTTCGCGCGAAGAACAACAGATTCGCAGCAGATCATATGGCGATGATATCGATCGCTTCATTTATTCCGTTTGCCACAATTGCAGAGAAGATCAAGCCGCCAGGCGGTGACAGCCCGGGAACGGAGCAGTTCACAGACCAGCGCAGCGTTTAAGAAAGTAGAGGGGTTGTTATGAGTAAGAAATTGATAGCGTTGATCGCCGGAATAGCGGTTGTTGTGATCGCAGCAGTAGTAGTTCTGGTGCTAGTGCTCAGGGGAGGCGAGAGTTTCAGCCTTCTGAAGATGTATGAATTTGAGGGAACAGGTTCCGTCTTCAGGGAGAGCAAGGGAGACATAACTCCCTATCCTAACATGGTCCTCGAGTCAGGCGATAAGGTATCACTTGATACGGGACGCCTTACGATCCAGGCAGATGAAGATAAGTATATCCATCTTGATGAACATTCAACGATCCAGCTTGTAGCATCCGGGAACGGAACGGACAGCAAGACGAAGATAGAGCTCCTCAAGGGCGGTATCTCGAACGATATCAGGAACAAGCTGTCAGCAAATTCAAGTTATGAGATCAATACGCCGAACTCTACGATGTCAGTAAGAGGAACGGTATTCTACACCTTCATATATGAGAAGGATGGAGTAAAGTACACGAGAGTATGTGTATTTGAAGGCGAAGTAGACACACATCTCGTCTACAAGGACGGAACGACGGAGCTTAAAGGTGTACCTGTAGGCAAGGGTAAGGAAGTCATCATCTATGAGGATGGAACTACAACGGATTATCTCTACGACGAGCCGCAGGACATCGATTACAACACGATCCCCGAGAATGTATTAAGAGACTTAAGAGACCTTATCGACAAGGACGGCAAGACATTGTCCATTACAAGTCCTGAGATTACGAGGATACTTGAAGGACCTTACACGGTCACATTTACGTATAACGGAACAGAATTCGGAACACAGACGGTGAAGAAGGGTGAGACGGCGGTAGTTCCGGCGTTGGGACCTGCGCCTTCAGGCAGCTGGAACTTCACTTTCACGGAGCCGATCGAACGCGATACCACGATCGAGTGGCAAAGTTAAGAGGGGGTGACAGTTATGAAGACTATTGAAAACAAGTATATGAAATCCTTAAGTCTGATCCTTTGCACTGCTATTACCCTGCATCTGGGGTTATGTTCAACTGACATACAGGTTACTGCGGCAGGAACTGTTGATTATACCGAGGGATCAAGCGGGTACAGGGTTGAATTGACTGATGATACTTTTCACTTATACTCGACCGGCACTAACAGTTACAGATTCACATGGGGTGAAGACAATGAGGTCGCTCTTGATAATGTAATCGAAGATATTACTATGTCAGGAACTGCAACTCTCTACGTCGAATCAGACCTCAAGACCACGATCATTTTAGGTGGAGATACTGTTATAGTTCAACCGGATGTTACGCTGGAATGTGATCTGATGGAAGGCGGAAAGATAACGAATAATGGAACATTTAAAAGGGATGTCCTGTCATTATCCGGTGGTTCGGATGATGATAATCCACTGCTTTTCATTAACAACGGTACACTTGAAGTCGGTACGTTAGGTCTTTATGATTCAGCTAGTATCAGGAGTTCTGATTCGTCTGTATTCCGCATTTCAAACTCATTCTCGAAAGGTAATTTTGATCTTGCGGGCGAAGTTATTGCAAGTTCTGCAGATACATCGATCAGCTCGGATGGCGGCAGCTTTACGCTTGTATACAATGGCATAGAGCGCACTATCGATGGTGCCGTTAATGGCGTTGCAGGTGATCTGGTAAATGAGGACACTTCCGTATCATTAAGCAGCATGCCGGATTCGGCAAAGAAGGTATATGTCGGACAGGATTATGATTTCTCACAGTACATCAAGGTAACTCCGAGCACATACGACGGAGACCCTTACATCCAGTACAATGTGACAGAGCCTGCAGATTCTACGGATTATGCAGATACTAAGCACACTGCTCCCGGTAGTTACCGTGCAAGAGCCAAGGCTCCTCAGGTACCCGGATTCAGGGAAAGCGTATCGGAGCCTGTCGATTATACGATCGAGTACCTGCCAATTGACGAAGTCGGTGATGATCCGTATACGCTTAAGGGCATCAAGAACGAGTTTTATGTAGCTGATAAGCTGACACTTGTTCCTGCTGACGGGTTCAAGGTATCTTTAGGCGACAGCTATAAGGATAAGATCGAATTTGGCAAGTCAGACCTCTTCGATGATACGGGCAATGCCAGGGATATCGAACTCTCATATAAGAGAACAAGTGACGATGCAGAGACTGACTCTTACAGATGGAACAAGGACGATTATAAGGATCTCATCTTCGATGAGTACGATCCCGGAATCTTCGGAGAGATGGCAGACGGCGTTGAGACATCGATCGAGGACGGAGATGTCGTTGTTGCGGATTCACTGTCATTTGAGGTATACGACGACAATCTCGATAAGGTCATCATAGACGGCAAGACTTATACCGGGTCAGACTTTGAGGAAGGATCCCTTGAGGTTACCCTGACAAGTGTTGTCGCAAGCCCTAAGGATATCTCCGTATATGCCATTGACAAGGCCGGAAGGGAGTTGGAGTTAAGCTTCACGTTAAGACATACTCCTGTTGATCCCGATGAGGCGGTAGTCAAGGTCAAGAACACATATGTAGGCGACGACTACGA
>DGUI01000029.1:0-28618 GCA_002394605.1 Mageeibacillus sp. UBA4314
GTGAGGTCATTTCATATTATCTAACCGGAGGGCTAAAAGCCGTTAGTCTGACACTTAGTCTGACTATTCAGACCAGCAGTAGGGCTAAAAGCCGTTAGTCTGACACTTAGTCTGAATGAGCAGGTCATTCTATATAACACTCTATGCAGTGATCATTACATAGAACAATTTGCAGAATGGCTTCTCTTCTGGCGATAAGCAACTTCATAACGAACCGGTCCCTTCTGTCCCAAGGATTCCGTGAAGAACCCAAAAAAGGAGCTGCCGTTTGGCAGCTCCCTGTAATAATAAGCAATTAAATGATACTTATCAGTTGATCTGATCCTTGAAAGCCTTACCAGCCTTGAAAGAAGGTGTCTTAGAAGCCTTGATCTTGATCTTCTTACCTGTAGCAGGGTTACGGCCCTCACGAGCCTCTCTCTTCTTAGCAGAGAATGTGCCGAAACCAACGAGAACAACCTTGTCGTCCTTCTTAACAGCTGCAACGATAGAATCGATAGTAGCCTTGAGAGCTGCTTCAGAATCCTTCTTTGAGAGACCGGACTGAGCTGCGATTGCATCAATTAATTCTGTCTTATTCATTGTTTTTCCTCCTGAATTTAGCCTGAAAAGGCGAATTGCATTAGAATTATCACCTCAAATAGCCTTTGTGTCAAGGGTATTTGCGAAAATCTGTCTTATTTTTATTGATTAATACATCAATGTTGTAAAATAACTCCCTAATAATGACAAAAAAGGTTTTGAGTGTTATATTAGCACCAATGATCTCGGGAGGTTAGCACTATGATAGTAACCAAAGACACTATAATCGGCGACATCGTCATGGCTGATGACGGAGTAGCACCCATCTTCATGTACGCAGGACTCCACTGCCTGGGCTGTGCGCTCGCATCAGGAGAGACTGTTGAAGAAGCATGTGCAGTTCACGGACTGGACTGCGATGAGCTCATCGAAGAGCTTAACAACTACTTCCAGAGCAAAGGCTGATCGTCAATTAGCGGGCACCGGGGGATAGGTGAATGAATATCCTACTCCCCAGCTCGTTCTGATAAAATTCCTGTCAGGGAGTACCTTCTCGAACTTCTTGCGGATGTACGATATGTTGACCATCACGAGATGGTTGTCGCAGGGAGTATCCTCACCCCAAACTTTCTTGTATATCTCTGAGATACCTACTGTCTTGTTCGGCGTCTCTGCCAGCAGGTAGACGATCTCAAATTCCCTGTTTGTAAGCTTGACCGGCTTGCCGTCGAGGGTGACTTCGCGCGTCTTGAGATTCATCGTCAGAGGCGGAAATTCAACAAGTATGTTATCGCTCTTCCTGGCTCTTCTGATAAGTGAAGATACATGGAGCATGAGTTCCTCTATGTCTGCCGTTCCGGACAGGTAATCATCACAGCCGGCTTCATATCCTGAAGTCTTGTCTATGATCGATGCTTTTGCGGAATAGATGATCACAGGTGCGGCGGTCAATGAACGGATGATCCCGATATGCATGAACCGCTTCGTTACTCCTACCTTATCGTCGGTTATGACAAGGTCGATGTCCTCTCCGGAGATCAGCTTCTCCGCATCTGCAAGGTTAGAGGCAACGGCAGATTTGAAACCTGCATCCTTCAAGTATTTACTGATCTTAACTGACTTTTCCTGATCGTCTAAAAGGACCAAAACAGTATCTTTGCTCATATGAATGCCTCCTATCCTTGCAATTAACTCGATTATAGTCAAGAAAACTTGCGGTTTATATCGAAAATTATGTCGAAATGTCAGAAAATCGCTCAATAATGTAAAAAAGTGATATCTTTCTGTGAATTTCGAAAATACGTTCTTTATTTGTTGATAATACTATCTTTTTCTGCGATAATCAGTGTATGTCAGAGCGTATTATCTTACATGTTGACCAGAACTGTTTCTTCGCATCGGTCGGGATGATCTACCACCCCGAATACCGCAATGTTCCCATGGCTGTTGCAGGCGATGCGAAGGCAAGGCACGGCATCATCCTGGCGAAGAACCAGCTCGCTTCGAAGGCCGGGATCAAGACGGCTGAAGTCATCTGGCAGGCGAAGGCAAAGTGCCCTGATCTTGTTCTGATCCCGCCGGAGTATGAGAAGTACGAATTCTATTCAAAGAAGCTCAAATACATGTATACGGAATATACTGACAGGGTGGAGCCTTTCGGGCTGGATGAGTGCTGGCTCGATATGACAGGTATCCTGAAGGACATGGATGAGGCGCGCGGGTTTGCGGATGAGATAAGACAGCGTGTGAAGGATGAGTATAAGCTTACATGTTCTGTCGGAGTGAGTTTCAATAAGTGTTTTGCAAAGCTCGGCAGCGACTACAAGAAGCCTGATGCGACGACGGTGATCCCGGAGGAGAACTTCAGGGACATAGTGTGGCCGCTTCCCGTGTCAGACCTGCTCTTTGTCGGCCGTTCCACCGTAAAGAATCTCTCTAAGATAAATGTCAATACGATAGGTGATCTTGCAAATCTCGACCAGGAATACATCGCAAGATTCCTCGGGAAGAACGGTCTCCTTTTGTGGGAATATGCGAACGGGATCGATGAGTCTCCGGTCATGGAGATCAAGCACCGGAGAGAGATAAAATCGATCGGCAATTCCACTACTCCGCCGGAGGACATGACATCGAAGGATGATATCAGGCGCGTGCTCCTGCATCTGGCGGATACGGTTGCCATGAGGCTGCGCAAGCATAACCTCAAGTGTACTGTCATCCAGATCCATGTGCGTGACCGTGACCTTCATGTATATGAACACCAGAAGGTGCTATTTGAGGCGACTGACATCAAGAAAGATATTTATGAGATGGCATACGAACTGTTCGATGAGTCTTACGACTGGCACTGCGCAGTAAGGAGCATCGGCATACGCTGTGCAAAAGTGATCTCTGCAGATGAAGGTGAGCAGATCTCGATCTTTACGGATCTTGAGAAGATAGAGAAGGAGAAGCGCCTTAGCAAGGCCATAGACGATGTCAACAGGCGTTTCGGCAAGGGGACCGTCAAGAGCCTGGGTGAGATAAGGGGGAGAGATGAGGTATAAGAGCGCAGATCAGTATTACCGCGGAAGGTTTGGAAGGAAGATCTACCGTGTCTCTCTTGACATAGGGACGACATGTCCAAACCGCGACGGTACGAGAGGAGAGGGAGGATGTATCTTCTGTTCGGCGGGCGGATCCGGGGAATTTGCGCTCAGTTATGAAGATATCGACAGCGCCATCAGCAGGGTGTCCGGTAAAGCGGGGGAAGGAGCAGGATATCTTGCTTATTTCCAGAGCTATACCGGTACTTATTGTGATGTCTCTTATCTGAAGCAATGCATCGATAAAGTAATGGCTCATCCTATGATCTTGGGCGTGATAATCGCGACCAGGCCGGACTCGATCCCGGATGACACATTGGATCTGCTGGCTTCTTATAACAGAGAGTTTCCGGTGTTTGTCGAATTAGGTCTTCAGACTGCTTCTGATGTTACGGCAGAGAGGATAAACAGATGCTACAGGACTGAAGAATTCGTTGCAGCTGTCAGCAGGCTTCACAGACATAACATCCACGTAACAGCACACGTGATCATCGGGCTTCCCGGGGAGGTCGTTGAGGATATGCTGGACACCGTAAGGCTTGTGGTAGATGCGGGTTGTGAAGGGATAAAGTTCACGGCCCTTTATGTGCTTCGCGGAACGGTACTGGCACAGATGTACGAACGCGGTGAATTTGATGTCCTCGGGATGGAGGAATATTTTGATATAATAGACAGGGCATTAGATCTTATTCCCGGATCCATGACAGTCTTCAGACTGACAGGAGACGGACCTAAGAATCTCATGATCGCCCCTTTGTGGACGAACAACAAACGGCAAGTGATCAACTACATCAACAGGAGGTTCGGATAATGGGCAAATACATCAAGGCATATCTTGCGGAAGTCGAGGCTTTTCTGGAGGGGATCAAAGACAGATCGGCAGATGAGATCATCACTTTCCTCGATGAATTCGAGATGAAGATCGCCTACTTCCAGCACGAGAGACTGATCCACCTTCTTGTAACTCTGACATTTGCCATACTGCAGATCTTTACGATCTTTGCGATCTTTGTCCTGCCATATCCGGCAAGCCTCATCTTCGCCATAATGACGGTCCTGATCCTTTGCCTGCTTACGGGGTACATTTTTCACTATTATCTGCTCGAGAACAGTGTGCAGAAAATGTATCATCTCAGGGATGATATCCTGAAGGAACTTGGCACCCGCGAAGCCGAGTAAATACAGGGGCTTGGCGTCGTTCCCGGCATCGGGGAACAGGGCATAAAAATACCCCGGTAACTGGCCAGGATAACTCTTTGTGTAAAAACCACACCTATTACATTATACACCCCTCGAAATTTGTGCAACACTGACAAAATGTACAACTAATCGGTCGTTATTTGTCATTTGTGTTACATTGTATTTTCGATCTGGCATTGTAAAATAGAATTAGTTCCAGGGAATACGGAGACGGAAGTCGAAGATCACCTGAACAGCCGCCGTATAGATCAGATTCTTGGTAGTGCGTAGGGCAAGAACTCGGAGATTTGGTTGAAGGGCGAAGCCGTGAGACGAAGTTAACCTGGTTAACGGATACGGAGCAGAAACTTGATAGTACGGAAATACGAGCAGCGGTTATCGTGAGTCAGTCGTGAGATTGGTTTACGGATCGCAGGTTGTAGCAGATGGTTGATTTGGTTATCGGATCGCGCGCTTGTGAGATGTCACAGCCGACAGAGAGGAGCCATAGCTTCAGCAAGATGCTATATCGGTCGGACAACCGAGTAGCCGGTACTTGAGGTAGCGGTAACGGTACCTGTAAGAGTTCGGCGAAGGGAAGACCTTGAAGTGCGGTATAGATCTCAGTTGTAGCAGTCGAACGGTTGCTGCAATGTCGGATGAGTGCATTCGCTCGTGGAGTTGAAGGGCTTAGGTAGATGTAGCCTGTCCGGTTATTTGGTTCGCTGGAACGAAGGGGAGCTGTCATGAATGTGGCAGCTCTTTTTTTTGTTTTGGAATAGTCTGAGTGCGATATGTATTATACATTGAAAATAAATATAAACAATGTATAATAATAATATGGATAAAATGAATGCAAAAACACATAAAGATGATCTCGAACGAATCAGGAAGCTTCGCCTAATAGACGATGATTTTATGAGCGTGTGCTTTGATAACTACATCGAAGGGGCACAGCTGCTGATAAGGATCATCCTCGGCCGTGATGATATAGTAGTAACCGATGTCAGGTCCCAGAGAATGATGAAGAACTTGAATGGAAAAGGCTTGCAGCTTGATATCCTGGCAGTTGACCGTGAAGGGGATCATTATAACTTTGAGATCCAGCGGTCCAATGAAGGTGCTGACAGAAGACGCGCCAGATATCATTCGAGCATGTTGGATTCTCATATGCTCGATTCAGGATGCAAAGTGACAGATCTTCGTGAGAATTATGTGATCTTCATCACAGAGAATGATGTGTTAGGCGGCAAGATCCCTCTGTACAGGATCGAGAGAACGATAGTCGAGACAGATGAGCTGTTTAATGATAGTGAACATATTATCTATGTGAATGGAACAGATAGGGACAGTTCCACGGAACTTGGCAACCTGATGCATGATCTGTATTGTTCTGATCCAAAAGATATTGTTCACAAAGAACTTGCCGATAGAGTAAGATATTACAAAGAGGATGAAGGAGGTGTGGAGACTATGTGCCAATTATTGGATGAGATGAGGAATGAGGCAGAAGAGAGGGGAAGAAGTGCAGGCAAAAGAGAAGGCAAGAGAGAAGGCAAGAGAGAAGCCCGCATACAGAATGCCAACAGGATGATCGCAGACGGCGTCGAGCTTAATAAAGTGGCAGAGTATTCCGGACTTTCCTTGAATAAAGTACGTGAACTTGCCGGGATCAAGACGGCATAATAACAATGAGGTGATTTATGGCAAGGACAAAAAGATCAGAGGTTAATCAGGATGTGGCTATGGAAGTAGAGACTGCTGCAAATGGCAAAGCACAGAGAAGAACGATCACTATCAGTCTCGAGACCGATACGATCGATTACTTCAGGGCTGCAGCAAATAAGCTGGGGGTCCCTTACCAGACTCTTATCCATCTGTGCCTGAATGATATCAGGGACAGAGAACTCGTTCCTCAGCTTCATTGGGAGAACAGGAAATAGGAAGCAATAACATAACAACAAACAACTGAATAAACGAACACATACGATATAGAGATTAAGGTTTTAATAAGAGTATCGTATATGGTTATTTGCAGATAAATATGGTATGTGTCCATTGATGAATCAAATCGGAGGTACCATATGGGTTCTGTATACGGATATGTACGCGTGAGCAGTCATGATCAGAATGAAGATCGTCAACTGATTGCTCTCAGCGAACATAACATTCCGCCATCCAACATTTATATCGACAAGCAGTCAGGGAAGGATTTTGACAGACCTTCCTATAAATGTTTGGTGCGCAAATTGCGTAAAGACGACTTGCTCTATATCAAGAGTATTGATCGCCTTGGTAGGAATTATCAGGAAATCCAGGATCAATGGCGCATTCTCACCAAATCGAAAGGTATTGATATTGTTGTTCTCGACATGCCACTGCTTGATACACGCAGAGGTAAGGATCTTATGGGAACATTTATCAGTGATCTGGTACTTCAGGTACTGTCATTTGTTGCTGAGAACGAGCGTCTTACGATCCGTCAGAGACAAGCGGAAGGAATTGCTGCAGCACGGGCGAGAGGTGTTAGATTCGGTCGTCCTGAAATACCAGTTGATCAGGAATTCTATCGCTGCTACCAGCGGTGGCGGGAAGGACAGATAACCGGTACAGAGGCTGCTTCGATTTGCCATATGCCGCCGTCGACCTTTTATTACAAAGCAAAAAACTACAAAGATTCCATAAATTTTTAAAGGGCTATTCTAAGAAAGTGTACTTTCCTGTGATAGCCCTTATTAATTACTCTAGATAAAGAATATCACAAGTACTGTCCATTTTATGGCTCAATTTGCCATTTTGATCCGCGTTTTCACAAAGTTTTTACAATTCTAAAAAGTACACATTTATAGAACCTTCCTGCATGCCCGTCGGGAAGGGAGCTAACTTATGCCTGATAAGCAGGTTAAGTCCAAGCAAAGGGTTGCTGATCACGGTGAGGTCTTTACAGCTCAGCGTGAAGTCAACGCTATGCTCGACCTCGTTAAGGATGAGACCGAGCGGATCGATTCGAGGTTCTTGGAACCTGCGTGCGGCGAGGGTGCTTTCCTCAAGGAGATCCTTAACCGCAAGCTCGCAGTTGTTAAGAAACAGTACGGCAAAAGCCCATACGATTATGAACGCTATTCTGTCCTTGCCGTAACGAGCATATACGGGGTCGATATCCTCGAGGACAATGCTGAAATATGCAGGCAGAATCTCTACGAAATCTGGAACAAAGAATACACAAAGAATACCAAGTCTCAGGCGAACGATCAGTGTCGCGAGACTGTGAGATTCATTCTTAGCAAGAACATACTGTGCGGCGATGCGCTGACGATGCTTAAGAACGACGGGACACCGATCGTTTTCGCTGAGTGGAACCTTGTGACGGGCGATCAGATAAAGCGTCGTGATTACGAGTTTGCCGAGCTCCTCAACGGACACGAGAAACAGATGAACATCTTCATGCTCGGCTGGGAATATGACGAGGAGATCAATGCGTTCATACCGTCGCCGGTAAAGGAGTATCCCCTCACAGATTACAGGAGGCTGGCTGACTATGAGTGATCTTGTATCTTCCTACAATCCCGACGTTCTGTCATGTATCGCGAATCTCTCGAATGACGAGGTGTTCACGCCGCCCGAAGTCGCGAATGCAATGCTCGATATGCTTCCTCAGGAATTGTTCTCCGACCCTAACACGACTTTTCTTGATCCCGCAACAAAGTCCGGCGTTTTCCTCCGTGAGATCGCGAAAAGGCTCCTTGTGGGACTTGAACCCACCATCCCAGACCTGCAGGAGAGGCTGGATCACATAATGCACAAGCAGCTGTACGGGATTTCCATTACGGAGCTTACGAGCCTGCTATCAAGGCGAAGTTTGTACTGCTCCAAGTATCCGAACAGTATTTATTCGGTGTCTGTATTTGACGATATTCAGGGAAATATAAGGTTCAAGAATATCAAGCACAGGTTTAAGGATAAAAGGTGCGTCTATTGCGGTGCTGCTGAGGCTGAGTATGGTGATGATAAGAGGTCAGGCCTCGAGCAACACGCATATGAGTTTATACATAATACTAACCCACAGGAGATATTTAAGATGAAGTTTGATGTGATAATTGGAAATCCGCCGTATCAGTTGGAAACGGGTGGAGGAAGTGAGGACTCTGTAGCAGCTCGTCAGGCAAAACCCTTATTCCATTTGTTTGTACAACAAGCGATGAAAATGAATCCGAAGTATCTCTGTATGATTATTCCTGCAAGATGGTATTCGGGTGGAATAGGTTTGAATGATTTTCGAGATTTAATGCTGAAAAACAGCAATATTACTGATCTTGTCGATTATTTCAATTCGAGAGATTGTTTTGATAATGTGAACATAGCAGGTGGTATCTGCTATTTTTTGTGGGCTAGAGATATAAAAGCAAAATGCAGGGTTACTAATATATTAGGAAGAGATATAGATACCTCAATTAGATCGCTGGATGAATTTGGAGATATTTTTATTCGTTCGAACAAAGCCATTTCTATTATTCACAAAGTATTAGATAAGACGGAAGACTTTTTAACAGAGAAAGTATATCCAATCGATGCATTTGGATTTGTTTCCAAATCACGAGGTAATACGGAAAGCTTTGATGGAGCAATTAAACTGATTCATAGCAAAGGAACGGGATATGTTGGTCGTGATGAAGTTGCTAAAAATAGAGAGATAATAGATAAATTCAAAGTTACCATTGGCATTTTGGTACCGAGTAATGGTGAAGTTGGAATAGATCCTTCGAAGGGATATAACGGGATAACAAAACCCAGAATTCTTAGACCGGGAGAGGTAACTACATTTTCTTATTTGGTGATTGGAGTGTTTGATACTCTTACGGAGGCGGTAAACTATCAGCGATATATAGCAGGAAAGTTTGCGCGTTTTATGCTGCGTTTGACATATTCATCAATGCATATTTCAAAGAACAACTTCAGATTTGTTCCTCTGTTGGATTTTAATAAAGAATGGGAGGATGAAGAATTATATTCTTTTTATGGTCTTTCTGAACAAGAAATATCATATATTGAATTCTTGGTTCGCCCAATGGACTTAGACTAAGGTGACTAACATGCCTGACACAAACTTCTTCCCACAGCTACCCGGCTCCCACCCCATGATCTACGCATATGAGGACACCAATCCTCAGTACGAGGGACTGCTCAAAGTCGGCTATACTGCGGTCGATGTCGATAAGAGAGTTGCTCAGCAGTATCCGACAAAGAGGCCTGATGGGAGTGTGCCGTACAGAATCGTTCTGAGGGAATCTGCGATGTATCCGGACGGTACTCATTTCAGGGATACAGATGTCCACAGAATGCTGAAGAAGAAGAAAGTCCGGGGGATGGGCGGAGAGTGGTTCCGCTGTACTGCAGATGATGTTAAGGCTGCTATCGTTGCGGTAAGAAACAGGACGGATAATGTTGAGAACAGGACACAGACTTTCGGAATGAGGCCTGAGCAGGAAGATGCTGTTAAGAGGACGATGGGTTACTACGAGTCTACTGCACAGGAAGGCGGCAGGATCCCTAAGTTCCTGTGGAACGCGAAGATGAGGTTCGGCAAGACTTTCGCATCGTACCAGCTTGCCAAGAGGATGGGGCTTACGAAGGTGCTTATACTGACGTTCAAGCCGGCGGTCCAGAAGGCGTGGCGCGAAGATCTGATGACACATGTGGACTTTGAGGGATGGCAGTTTATTGCAAGGGATCCGAATAACCTTAAGGACACGATAGATAACCAGTATCAGCGTGCGGATAAGAAGAGACCGATCGTGTGCTTCGGTTCTTTTCAGGACTTTTTGGGAGTGAATAAGGCGACCGGCGGCATCAAGGCGAATAATGAGTGGGTGCATGCGACGAACTGGGATCTGGTGATCTTTGACGAATACCATTTCGGTGCGTGGAAGGAGAGTGCGAAGCAGCTTTTCGAAAGTGATGAAGACACGTACGAGGATGATCTCAGCAGATATGACCGCGGCAATGCTTACGATGAGACATGGCTTCCCATAACGACAAAGTATTATCTATACCTGTCCGGAACGCCGTTCCGTGCGCTCAATTCTGGCGAGTTTATAGAAGAACAGATTTATAACTGGACATATTCCGATGAGCAGAGAGCAAAGCTTAACTGGGTGGGTGAAGATAACCCGTACGAGGCCCTCCCAAGAATGGTAATGCTGACATATAAGGTTCCGGACAGTATCGTTAGGATCGCCAAGCAAGGAGAATTTGACGAGTTTGATCTCAATGTTTTCTTCTCAGCTGAGGGCGAAGGGGAGAACGCTTATTTTAAGTATGAGGATTATGTTCAGAAATGGTTAGATCTGATCAGAGGCTCTTATATGTCCAATACTGTTGATGAGTTGAAGCAGGGGGCGGAGAAACCCCCAATGCCGTTTTCGGATACAAGACTGCTGAATGTGCTGAGCCATACGTTATGGTTCCTTCCGAAAGTCAATTGCTGTTATGCAATGTGTAATTTGCTGAGGCAGCGGCAGAATTCATTCTTTGATGATTACAAGGTAATCGTATGTGCAGGTGTTGAGGCCGGCGTTGGTGTAAAAGCATTGGATCCGGTTCAGTCAGCAATGGCAGATCCGTTGTCATCAAAGACTATAACGCTGTCATGCGGAAAACTGATGACAGGAGTTACGGTAAAGCCGTGGACTGGTATATTGATGCTCTGTAACCTCAAGAGCCCTGAGACATATTTCCAGGCAGCATTCAGAGTGCAGAGCCCTTGGGAGATAATAACTGACAGTGGCAAGAAACAGATCATCAAGCGTGAATGCTATGTGTTTGATTTTGCTCTGGATCGTGCGTTAAGGCAGATCTCTGATTACAGCTGCAGGCTCAATGTTGATGAGAGTAACCCTGAGAAGAAGGTAGGGGAGTTTATCAACTTCCTTCCGGTACTTGCGTATGACGGAAGTGCGATGCGTCAGGTAGATGCTGCCGAGATATTAGATCTTGCAATGGCAGGCACTACGGCAACGCTCCTGGCAAAGAGGTGGGAATCAGCTCTGCTCGTTAATGTTGATAATGATACACTTCGCAGGCTCATGACAAATGAGAAAGCTATGGCCGCGCTTATGAGGATAGAAGGATTCAGGAGTCTTAATCAGGATATCGAGACGATCATTAATAAGTCAGAGGCGGTCAAGAAGGCTAAGAAGGAGAAGAGCGAGTTGACTCCCAAAGAGAAGAAAGAACTTTCTGATGAGGAGAAAGAATACAAGTCGCTTCGTAAGAAGATACAGGAGAAACTCATCAAGTTCGCGACGAGAGTGCCTGTGTTCATGTATCTGACTGATTACCGTGAGTATAGTCTTAAGGATGTAATCACCCAATTGGAACCTGAACTGTTCCGTAAAGTTACTGGTCTTAATGTGAAGGATTTCGAACTGCTCGTATCACTTAATGTTTTTAACGAGTCACTGATGAATGATGCAGTTTATAAATTTAAACGATATGAAGATGCGAGCCTGACATATGCAGGCGTTGACCGTCATGCTGGAGAGAGTATCGGATTATTCAGTACAGTTATATCCAAAGAGGACTACGACAAGATGAATGGTGTGCTCTCAGAATCGATGTCAGTTGGAGATGATTTCTATGCTGGAATGGCGATGCCGACCGGTATAGTTATCTCTGTCGATGATGAGGACGGGGGAGAGCAGGATTATATTGTTGAGCGGAAATCACAAAAAAAGAGATCCACCGGCCGCACTCCGATCGTATCTGATCTTGCTCCAATGGCTTCGTTATCTCCAACATATAGGCCCTCATATACTCCTCCTGTAGTGGAACGCAAGGCTCCAGTGGCGCCGCCTGCAGCAGAAGTGGATGTCTCGGGTATAACAATCGGATCGGTCGTCCGTCATAAAGCTTTTGGTCCCGGAAAAGTTACGAAGATAGACGGAGGCTATATAACGGTGCTGTTCTATGAGTTCGATGACCGTGTAAAGACTTTCCCTTTTCCCGGTGCTTTTGAGAGTGGGTTCCTGAGTGTGCTATAATACAACGCATGGCTAACAATTGTGACAAGTGCATATTCAACGCATACGATGAGGTGACCGGCGAGCAGTATTGCGACTGCGGTATGGATGAGGATGAGCTCATCAGGTTTATGACTGCAAGAAGAGATAAGGCAATGGCTTGCCCGTATTTCCGTGACGGTGATGAGTACGGCATAGTCAGACACCAGATGTAACCGGTGCCCTGACGCTTATGTCACAAAAACAGCTTCTTAAGTGAATCGACGAGTGATTCGCCCTTCATGCTGTTCAATGCAGCTCTGTCTTCGTCGTCGATCAGAAGTGATCCGACAGTATCCTTAAGCTGAGATAACTCCGAATCATTAACAAATGATGTTGAAGTAAATCTGGATCGATCAGGCCCCTCGGATCTTGTTGTTCCGCCGGGATAATCAGCGCCTACGCCTGATCTGGCTCCGGGTGCGTTGTAGCTGTTATTTGCTGATGATACAGTGCTCATGATGGCGGGAGCGATGCTGCTCAGGATCGTTCTGGACTGGTTGAAGTCGATCCCTGCAGCCTGTGCGACCTGCGAGATAAAATCAGATTTGTCACAGCCTAAGATCTTGGTGATGATCTTGTCACCGTCAACTAAGTCGGCGCCTGCCAGCTGGGATCTCATAGATCCGGAGTTTGTGTGCTGACCCAGAGCCTCCAGGAGGGCAGATGCACCTTCTTCTGTCGAAGCATTCTTCTGCATGCTCTCCATAATGCCGGGGATCGCGTTTGTGATAGCAGTCTTGATCTGCGAAGGGGCAGCTCCCTGAGTCCTGCTCGTTAATGCGCTTATTGAGTCGATCGATGTCATGCTGTCGATCAAAGTCTGTGCCAGGTCCATAGAAAATCTCCCTTGTGTTTGATAAAGAGATTTTATCACACAAGGGAGATGAGTTGTTATCCTTTTCGAGCGCGGATATCAGGAAAATGTGATGTCGCCTGATACTGTATCGATATTGACTACCGGTGCGCCTTCGATGTTGGAAGGCAGCTTGATGTCACCTGATACTGTGTCGGTCTCGTAGTGGTGATCGCCGATAAGAGTTCCCTTTACGTCACCTGATACTGTATTGACCGATGCATTCTCCACAGCGACGTTATTAAGTGTTACGTCGCCTGAAGTCGTGGAGATATCGAGCTTTCTTGCGATCTTTGAATCGTTGACCGTAACGGAGCCTGAGACTGTAGATACGTCTAATGTTGCAAGATCGATGTTGCCTGCGGACAGATCGCCGCTGGTAGTGTTCACACTGTAAGAATCGGTAACTACGCATTCAGTTGCGATATCGCCGGATGTCGTATTGAACTTGATCTTCTCGAAAGTGAATTCCTTACTGACCTTGATGTCACTGCTTACACCGTCTACATTAAGACGGATGAATGAGCCCACAGGAAGGTAGAGTGTCGTTGTCCTCTCGGGATTGTCAAAGCTCCTGAAAGTCCAGTCAAAATTTGCGATATAGTCCCACCAGTGGCTGATACTGGTATCGTTTACGGAGATCTCAAGTGTTCCTGAATTAACATTGATCTTGTGCACCATTCTCTCGGAATCGTAGTACTCGACCTTAGTCGTTCCGTCTGCTGAAGGAACGATCCTGACATCTGCAGAGACCTCGTCGATAGTTATCGAATCAAAACTGTCTGTGATGGTCGATTCCTTCTTCTCGTAAGTCTCGGCCGATACTGTCCGGCGCGATAAGAAACTGTATCCGATGATCGAAATGATGATACCCGTGATGATAAGAATACCTGCTGTAATAAGAATGATCTTTGCTGCTTTTCCCATTTTAAAATTCCTCACTTATTCTTCCTTTTGATAAATAAACTTTTGATCCACTTTACAAATCTTCCCATGAGCTCGATGAGCCAGAGTGTTACTGCCTTAGCCGGTATGAACAGCAGCAGTGCGAGTCCAATGAGGATGAGCGATACACCCAGAGTCGTCAGAGCTGACATGCCGTTTCCGCCGGCAAGTGACATGATAGAAGCGAATATTCCTGCGATACCGGCAACACCAAAAGCCAGCACGATCGCGAAAAACACGATGATGAGCGCCAGGAAGACGATCGCTATTGCAAGAGCTATCGCGAACAGTGCCATGAGCACGGAGAACCAGATTGGGAAGCCCAATACTATGAGTATGATCTCCCAGACTCTGACTGACTTGCGTTCGCTCGTCTTGATGTTAGCCTTAACGATCTTGGACAGCGGCGTATCCATCAGGATCTGCTGTGCAATCTCTTCGGGCGTTCCGACGCCTGCAACGGCCTGTTCTTCTGATAGTCCCTCATCGATCCTGTCCTGGATCGATTCTTCGTAAAATTCAAGTGCCTTGTCGATGTCCGCTTCAGGCAGTCCTGCAAGGCGCCCGCGCACGTCATCTAAAAATTCCTTTTTGTTCATTCTTCGTCACACTCCCTCGTTACGTAATCGTAGATCGACATTATCTCTTTCCATTCCCCGGCGAAAACCTCGAGCTTTTTCTGACCGGAATCGGTAATGTGGTAGTACTTTCTGAGTCTCCCGTTGTGTTCGGCTGATCGGACCGTCAGGCAACCTTGTTCTTCTAATCTTCTTAGGATCGGATAGAGCGTTGACTCAGAGATCGTAAGATATGGCTTGATGTCTTTTATTATCTTGTATCCGTACGAATCATCATATTTGATCGACGCGAGTACGCAGATATCAAGTAAGCCACGTTTGATCTGTGCATCCATGTCACATACCTCCCTTCGTGCTATACTATACGACACATAGTATTGTGTGTCAAGGGGTATTTTGAGCTACGGATCAAATTTTCCGGGGACGTCGCACCCGCCGTCACTAATAGTGCGCAGAAACCGTAAGTATGTAGAACTGACGGCGGTGCTCAAAGATCCCCGGAAAATTGATCCTTCGCGCTTGCGGGGAGTGAATGGAGATGATTTTTCTGATTGTTCAGACTAACATTCAGACTGGAGGTGGTTAGTCTGAGGACTTGTCTGACTATTCTGACTAACGTTCAGACTGGAGGTGGTTAGTCTGAGCGATTGTCTGACTATTCAGACTACCATTCAGACTGGAGGCGGTTAGTCTGAGCGATTGTCTGACTGACAATCCTTGTCCAATACACCTGGTGAGACTGGCAACGCCGGATGCCACCAGGGACACCGTTGATCAAGGTCATGGGATCAGCTCATTCTATAATCCACTCTATGTATTTTCATTACATAGAGGTGAAGCCGATGTCCGGTATTTTGTCCATGTAAATTAAAAACATTGACAAAAACATGGACAAAGAGTTGATGGGCGACCTGTGTCCGGGATATTGTCCATGTAAATTAAAAACATTGACAAAAACATGGACAAAGAGTCGATGGACGGCCGATGTCCGGTATTTTGTCCATGTAAACCAAAAACATTGACAAAAACATGGACAAAGAGTCGATTCTATGTTTTTTCATTACATAGAGCAATTTATAGAATGGATCGTCAGACAGTCATAAACCAACACTCATATGCCACCCGGGACACCTTTGCAGAAGTACTGCTGCATCATCAGCAGAGCATAAGAAAGCAGAATACAACAAACACCCCCTTTTCGCGTGTTATTTGATATACTTATTATGTTTTATTATCTAGTAGGGGAGACGATCAGATGATTGATTTCTATAATGCTTTTATCTCATATAAGCATGCTGACCTTGACACGAAGGTGGCTGAGCATGTGCAGAGGAACCTGGAGAGATTCAGGATCCCCGGGAAGATCAAGAAGAAGACGGGCAGGAAGAAGATCGAGAGGATCTTCAGAGATAAGGACGAGCTGCCGATCACGAGCGATCTGACGGATACGATCTCGAATGCCCTTGAGAAGGCGGAGTATCTCATTGTCATCTGCTCTCCCAATACGAAGCAGTCGATCTGGGTCAGGAGGGAGATACAGTTCTTCCTGAGGAACCACACGAAGAATCAGATCCTGACTGTCCTGGCAGGCGGAGAGCCGCAGGATGTTATCCCCGAAGAACTTCTGTCCGATGAGAGGATGGTCGAGAATGAGATGGGCATCAAGACGAGCGTCA
Organism: Mageeibacillus sp. UBA4314; assembly: GCA_002394605.1. Lineage (GTDB taxonomy): Bacteria > Bacillota > Clostridia > Saccharofermentanales > Saccharofermentanaceae > Saccharofermentans. Next base: position 16,399 of record DGUI01000029.1, read on the forward strand.
AGGTGCCGATCGAACCGTTGTCATGCGATTACAGGATGCCGTTCAAGAAGGCAAAGAATGAGGAGCTTCCGAGGCTGGCATCAGCGCTTATCGGATGTTCATATGATGAACTTGTGAGAAGACAGCGTCAGTACAAGATGCGCAGGATGGGCATCATCGGTGCGGCCGTGATCGCGGGGATGATCGTCTTTGGCGGGTATATGACATACAGCAGGATGAAGATCGACAAGAGTTACCGCGAGCAGCTGATCAGCCAGTCGAAGTATCTGGCGAACGAATCGGAGAAGTATCTTGAGGATGGCCAGAGGATCGAGGCTTTGCAGCTTGCGCTTGCTTCTCTTCCGAAGGACGGGGATGATGAGCGTCCCGTTACTCCTGAGGCCTTGAGGGCGATCACGAATGCGACGAGGGCTTATACGACGAACAGCGGATTCAGCATAGATTCAGACTGGAATTACCAGATGCCGAACCTCGTTGATTCTTTCGTGGTGTCACCTAAGGGAAGCTATCTTGCTGCCAAGGATGTGCTCAATAATGTCATGGTATGGGATTCCAAGACTCATCAGGTCGTATTGAACAAGTATTGTGACGGGATGAACGGGATGCATTTTCTCGAAGATGAGTCGCTCATGATCTGGAACAGTAAGGAGGTTGTGGACTACACTTTACCTGACGGAAACAAGAAATGGAATTATGTGCTCACTGATGAGTATTTCCAGCGGGCGGATCTGATGGAAGGCAGTAATAGTGTGATAATGCGCACGACGGAGAGCTTCTTGCTGGAGTTCGATAAGACTAACGGAAAACTGCTGCAGAAGATCGAGGTCCCTGATACATATGGCGGAGAGGTCCTGTCATTCAGCAAGACTGTCCTGTCACCCAATGGGAAGCGGATTGCGATAGAATGCTATGTCGGCTCTAAGTATGCACTGGGCATCTATGACCTTACGACAAAGAGACTTAATGTCTCCGCCTTGCAGGAGGAGGCCATGTGCGCAGTCGAATGGGGAGATGATGACCATGTAATGACAGCTACGCCTTCGAATATGTTTTCTTCATCATACGCATGGGGCGACAGATCTTTTATCAAGAACGACACAACTATCGTTGACTGCTATAACCCGAATACGATGATCAAGCTGTGGACACAGGAGATGTCGAGTATAGGCGTAATGCGCGCAACAGGGTTTTTAAGGCTTCCTGCCAAGAAGGCCATCTGCTTCTATCATGCGAATGCTGCATCGATATATGATTGCGCTACCGGTAAGGTCATTCACGGAGGATGTGTATATGATTCCATCGTAAGTGCAAGTGATGTTGACGGTGACGGAATGCCTGTATATGTTACGCGGGACGGAGGTTTTGCTTCGCCGATGCCTGAGTCTGCCATTGATATGTTCTCTTACATGGATTGTTTCTCTGACGGCCTCAATTCTGCAACTGTAAACGGCGGGGTCTATGCCTGCAAGGATTTCAGTACGAGGATCATACACTATGACTCATATATCAGTGATGAGGATATTCAGCTTATCGATGGTATAAAGATCAGCGGTTATCAGATCGGTTCGTTTGTCGATGATGAAGTTCTCGCTTTCGTATCAGGAGAAGATACGGGCGTTACGGCGTTCTTTATCGATCCTGCCACTCATAAGTTAATGAATTCCACGGTGCTTGATGAGGAAGGTACTAATGCATCTTATTATACTATCCTCGGAAGGTATCAGGATGAGTTATTCTTCTGCTTCAGGGGGTTTGACGGTACTTCACTCGTTGCGGTGAACTTCAGAACGGGCAACACCAGAACGATCGCTTTGGACCAGGTCTTCTACATTGTATCAGAAGCTGATGTTTTTGCAGACGGAAAGTATGTCTGTATCGAGCAGGACAAGAAAACAAAGGAATATGAAGTCAGTATCTATGACGTAACCGACGGCAAGAAGATGTCTTATACGATCGAAGACTTTGATAGGGCTTCCGTGCCTTCTGCACCTGAATACCTGGAGAAGGCGAATGTTGTCTATGTTTCAAATCCTTCCGGCGAATATATCATTGATATCGACAAAGCCAAAGTCAGTGATGTTGCCGTGCCTAACAACTGGTCAGGATCTCTGTGTTCCGCTGAAGATGATACCGGTTCGATCATGGCAGTTGCAGATAATAACTACATATTGATCCTCAACAAGGATGGTTCTGTTGAGCGTCAGATTTCCACGAATGGAATGACGCCTCTTGGCATGTGCTTCCACAAGATGGGAGAGAAGGACCCCATGACTCTCTATGTAGCGTATAACAACGGATCCATGTACAGGTATGATCCTGAGTCTGGAAGCTTTACCGGCAGCTCGAACATCACTGCTTACGACAGGGTATACGACTTCAAGGCAAAGTTCTCTTTCGATGATGAAAATAAGACTCTGACCATACGCATCGGCGAGCTCTGTGATGTTATCGAGACTGATACATGGGTAGAGACAATATGCGTGCAAAACTGCATGGGTTACTGCAGGAAGAGTGATGAGTTCTACGCAGTGACTTTCACGGACTCAAACGAGAAATACCTCGGATACTTCAAGCACTACAGTCTTGAAGACCTGAAGAACAAGGCAAAGGAAACACTGCAGGGAATAGAGCCTGCAGAAGACCTGAAGTCACTGTACGGGATCTGAGATATCAGATCTCCTTATAAAGTTGATCGAAAAGGCGGCCCTTTATGATGTATATGTCATGAGGGTCGTCTTGTCTTACTGCGATGATGTCGCCAGGATTGCCGGAATAGTACTTCTCATCGTCCCACGCGGTGAAGAGCTTCGTAGGCATCGTGAGTTCTGCAGCATAGATGACAGACGTGCCCGGAGGACTGATAACAGTCTTGGCGTAAGGAATGACAGGCTTGGTGACGCCCGTTGCCAGATCTCTTATGGTAGGCTGGTATTCAAAATCCTTCACGAAAACGAATCCCGTCATCTGATAGCTGTTCACGAGCTTCTCTTCCTTGATCGGATAGATCTCTCCCTCGATGCCTATCATGAGGTATGTATCGTCAGCGATCGTGACATTGACGTCGCCCTCGAGTGTTCTTATCTCAACGAGCGTTCCGGAAGGAAATACATCAGTGAGCTTAACTGTTCCGAGCCTCTGTTCACGCTTGGTGTAGAGCTTCATGAGCGATGTATCAAGGATAGTATCCTTGGCATAGATGATAACGTAGGAATCGTAATAACTGCGGATCCTGCCCGCGATGACTTCAGATATTGACGAAGTTATCTTATCAGGCCAGATCGTGCCGCCGGCCTTCAGGAGATGGCCTCCGCCCCCGCCAATGCCGTCGGCGATATATGATGCAAGTTCATTAGCATGGACTTCCTTGACGCAGGACCTTACGGAGAACTTGATCTCAGACTGTGAAGCAAAGTATGCAACACATACATCAACATCAGCGGTCTCCATCGCGAAATCGCTTATGACGCCAAGGATGTTGGGGTCGCAGGGCTCTGCGTGGATTATGAGATACCTGTTCTCCGGATGATAATCATAGTCGAAGATCGCCTTGCCTGTTATCTTGAGTTCCTCGAGGGAGATGTTGGAATTGCTCATCTCCGTGATGAGACTCTTGTTGATGATCAGGTTATCGATCATATCACGGTCCAACGGGTGGGATAATTCCGAGAACTTGTTGGTATCCGTGTAAAGTCCGTAGTAGAGGGCTGTGGCAAGATTCTTGTTCAGATTGACATCGAGGTCTTCCACTCTCATCATGTCCCATATGACAGTCGCACAGCTTCCGACGCTCCTCCTTACCTCGTTGAGTTCAGGAAGATTTACCGTAGGCTGGTGATGGTCGATCACGGCATATGTCTTTGCATCTGTGTTGGTGACGTTGCGCTGGCCGATCTGGCAGTCGCAGGTGATAAGGAGCTCGGGAACCCTGTCGAAGTCAGGAGCGTATTCGATCGGTATCTCAAGCTGAGTCACCATCATGAGGAGGTTGCTCTTCGAGATCATATTGGCTCCTCTGTAGATGAATTCCGGCTTCTTGTCATGTGCAAGAAAGTATTCATAAAGAGCGAATCCTGAAGCGATCGCATCGGCATCAGGGTTGTCGTGACACTGTATTACGATATCGTCGTAAACGAGAAGTTCTTCTAGTCTCATCATCCACCTCCGTCCTTTGTTAATTCTATCATATTATGCTAATATTTTACTTGTTGATTTATACGGGAAGGGAGGGGATAGCGTCATGCCACATTCATCAGGCGGCGGCTCACACGGAGGCGGCTCGCACGGCGGTTCACATCATTCCTCACACTCCCGATCCTCTTCGCATGGACGCGGGGGGAGTCCGTTCAGCTATGCACCTCGTCTCAGGACATCGAGATCCTACTTTCCCGGAGCTAAGACGTTCTTCTATTATGGCAGTGACAACAAGCCTGAATTCCTTTATGCCAACATGGATGTTACCAAAGTAGGAAGCGGCGCTAAAGGGCTTTTGTGGCTCATTCTCTTTGTTCCTCTCCTTATCTTCCTTATCCTCGGTTTCTCAAAGACGATGTTCGACATTCCGGTGAAGCTCGGTTCCTATCCGGATACAAAGATAGTCATCGATGACAGGACCGGAATCCTGAGTCCCGTTGAGGAGGAGAACCTGAGGGATAAGTTTGAGGTTTTTCAGTATAAGACGAATATCACTCCTGCGATCATCACGGTCAATAATGAGGATTGGAATAAGAATTATACATCGCTCGAGAATTACGCGTATGACCTGTATGTTAATACTTTCGATGACGAGTCACACTGGCTGTTCGTGTATTCGCAGCCCGTGAATAAGACCTCAGGTTTTGTCGACTGGTACTGGGAGGGCATGCAGGGAGACCTTACCGATAAGATCCTTACTCCGGGCAAGACTACAAGGTTCAACAACAACGTGCAGCGCAAGCTCCTTAAGGATGACTGTACCGTAGGTGATGCATTCGCTGAAGCGGTCAACGAGTTTAGCGGCACTGTAATGGAAGTCAATGTCAACTGGTTTCTTATGCCGTTTGCACTGATAGCCTTGGGCATAGTCGGGCTTTGTGCTTTCTTTGTGATAGACTACCACCCGTTCCGTGCCAAAAAGTTTAAGAAGATGGTCGACTGCAGCGGCGAAGTGATCAGACAGGAGGCCTGTGAGTACTGCGGCGGGACATATGTCGTAGGACATCATACGAGCTGCCCTTACTGTGCAGCTCCGGTAAGACCGCATGATCTTGCGGTAGATGGTGAAGGAAGGATAACGGGGATAATAAAATAATCTGTTCAGCGTGCAACATTTCGGGTCTCACGGTTGTATTAATGACAGAAAACCTGATATGGAGGGCAAGATAATGAAGGTAACACCTGTTAAGAACTATAAGATCCCGCTCTTTGCAGCTGGCATGACTGCCATAATGCTGGCATCCGCAGCAACGGGCTGTTCCGATCCCAAGAGGATCAGAAGGGATGTTCCGGACAAGGCGGATCCCACGACAAGAGCAGTCGACATAGCCGGTGACATTCAGGTGGTTGATCCCACAGACGACCCGGTACAGCTCGACGGTGAAGTGGCAGACACTGTGCCCACGGATGATCTGGATATTGCAGGCGGAATGGTCTGCCCGGACCCAAGTGAGACTCCGCCTACGGCATTCCCCATAACAGGCGACAAGGCATCCTCGAAATGAATCTGACTTTACACCTTACTGACAACTGTAACATGAACTGCAGTTACTGCATACGCGAGAAGCATCCCTGTGACATGTCGGAGGAGACTCTTATCAAGGCCTGCGATCTTGCTTTCTCCAAGGGGAAGAGGGCCGGCCTGTGTTTCTTCGGCGGTGAGCCGCTCCTGAAGAAAGACCTGATCTATAAAGCACTGGAATACTGCAGGGCGAAGTCTGTTGAAACAGGAATGCGGTTTGACTGCAAGATGACGACGAACGGCACTTTGCTCGATGCGGGGTTTCTTGCTGTTGCAAGGGAACATGGCATGGTGATCGGACTATCTTTCGACGGTCTGGCTCAGGATGTTGCCAGAAGATATGTCACGGGCGGCAGGACTTTCGAACTTCTGGAGAGGAAGGCAAAGCTCCTTCTGGAATACCTGCCCGATTCCATCGCCATGGCAACGATATGCCCGGATGCAGTCCCGTATTACTCGGATTCAGTCAAATACTTCTACGAACTCGGCTTTAAGAAGGTCTCCATGACTCCCGCTTACGGCCATAAGGTCTCGTGGAGTGAGGAGAAGCTGGAGGAACTTAGGGCAGAACTCGAGAAAACTGCCAAATTCCTGGGGGAGATCTATCTTAAGGGGGCGGAATTTGACATAGGCCCGTTAGACGTCAAGATCAGGCAGATGATACGGGGATATAACCCGGATTCCAAATGTCATCTCGGTGCTAGGCAGATGCCTGTGACACCCAAAGGTGACCTGTATCCGTGCACATCCTTTATCGGTGACAAGGAATACTACCTCGGCAATGTCTACGACGGCATAGATGAGGACAATCTCGTCCGCATCTCTTCCAAGTCCAATACACCTGAAGAGTGTCTCTCCTGTGATCTCAACAAGCGCTGCACTAATTCATGCGGCTGCGCCAACCGGATGAATACCGGCGACGAGAACCGCGTATCACCCCTTCAGTGCGCCTATGAGCGGATGGTGATCGAAGTGTCTGATAAACTGGGAGACTATATCTATAATAAGGATCCGGAGCTTTTCACATCGAAATATTCGTGACTTGACACGTCGGATTATTGTGATATTATGTTGACGCTTTATTTTATGAAAGGGAGAACAAAATCATGAAAAGCAAGAAGATCGTAGCACTCCTTCTCGCAGGCTGTATGGTAATGTCCATCGCTGCTTGTAACGCAAATAAGCGTACAGACGACGATACAGACCGCACAGAGGAGTCACAGACAGAAGAGACAGAAGATACAAAAGAAACAGAGGAGCCTACCGAGAAGACTGAGAAGTCTGAGGAGTCAACAACCACTACAACAACTTCTGAGGAGACTGAGGCTACACAGGCTAGCCGTGCAGCTTACACAGGCAAGGTCATTGACTTCGAGGATATGCACTTCTTCGTAAACGGCAAGAAGTACACACTCGGTACAACAACACTTCAGGAGATGATCGATGACGGTGTTCCTTTCAAGGAGAGCGACATCAAGTATGCTTCTGAGAAGATCAAGAAGAACACACAGTCTTTCAACGGATTTGGCATCGAACTCGACAAGTTCTGGTCACCTCAGGTTTATGTTATGAACCTTTCTGATTCAGAGAAGCCCATGAGCGAGTGCGTTATCTACAGGATCTACATGCCCAGCATTGATGATCACTATCAGAACAACGCTAACCTCTCATTCGATTTCCCTTACGACATCACAATGGATGAGCTCGTAGCAAATGCCGGTGAGCCTAAGGAAGGCGATAAGGATCACTATGACGGTGATGACGGATACTACACAGATACTTACAACTACAAGCAGAAGTCTGAGAAGTATCTCGGTTCCAGAGAGTATTCTTTCGAGTACAAGAAGGGTGAGATCTCCAAGATCGTTATCAGCTATATCCCGTAAGTTTTAGCTAAAGGTAAATTGCAAGGAGGCTGTCTCGTGAGTGAGGCGGCCTCTTTTTTGGTTCTTCACGGAATCCTTGGAACAGAAGGGACCGGTTCGTTATGAAGTTGCTTATCGCCAGAAGAGAAGCCATTCTGCAAATTGTTCTATGTAATGATCACTGCATAGAGTGTTATATAGAATGACCTGCTCATTCAGACTAAGTGTCAGACTAACGGCTTTTAGCCCTACTGCTGGTCTGAATAGTCAGACTAAGTGTCAGACTAACGGCACTTAGCCCTACTGCTGGTCTGAATAGTCAGACTAAGTGTCAGACTAACGGCACTTAGTCCTACTGCTGGTCTGAATAGTCAGACTAAGTGTCAGACTAACGGCTTTTAGCCCTCCAGTCTGAATGGATCGTTCAAACAATCAAATTAGCCACTGCGGACACGTTCAGACCGGCTGGCAACACTTGGTACACTATACATCATTCTGCCTTTTGTAATTACTCCCAAGTATTCCGTGAAGAACCTCTTTTTGATGAGATCTGATGAGGGGGAGGGGCGATCGTGAGGCGTGGATTGGCCGGGTCGATGGCGATTACATGTAATCATGTTCCGGCACCTGGAGGATTGGCGTGCCGGGAAAGCATCGGCAAAGGTGTCCCTGTTGTCACATCCATCAGCTCAGCACATACCCGCCGAGCGCAGTCTGCTGTTCCGTATAGCCGAGGGATGCCAGGCGCGGAACAAGATCAGTGTAATATGGTTCGACATATATCATGTCAGGCTTCATGTCCGGATACATTCCATAGTATTCTTCGAGAAGGTCTACCGTGTAATCATCGATCAGCGGTGACCAGCAGGTATATGAACCGATCGCCTTATCCACTTCAAGATACATCCATGACTCAGGTGACATTATAAGGACTTTGTCAGCATCGCTTTCGATCAGGGGCTTGAGTTCGTAGAGCATTACCTCGTAGTAGAAGATCCTGTTGCCGGTGCTGATCAGGCCTTTCATGGCGCCCTTGTCAGCTGTGTCCGTCATGTTGGAGAGCGTGTTCTCACTGAAGATGTACGTTATCCTCATGTAGGTCTCGACAGAGAGCTGGAAGGCGATAAGCGCAGCAAAGACTGCGATCGAGATCTTCTTCAGATCTCCGGTGCTGAACTCTTCCCTGATGTAGATGACTGCAATGATGACCGATGCAACAGAGGGGATGGAGGCGGCGGATGATATCGCCCCGAAATCAAGGTTGGACGACATGTGGAGGCATACCGTGTAGAACAGGCCCGGCAGCCACACCATGAAGAACAGCCGCCGGATATCCTTATCCTTGCTTGTTATGAAACAATAGACGGCGATGAACATCGGCGCGAACATAAACGTATTGAAAAAGCTTCCCTTAACCAGATATATGACCTGCATCGCGATGGTAAGTGCTACTGTGATCACGAACCCTATCCTATGCGTCCTGCTGTCTTTGCGGCAGAGTGCAAGTGCAATGGGACCAAGGAGAAGAGCAAGGAACACCGGGGTAAGATATGAGGATGTGAGGATCGACAGAAAGTAAGTCGCGATCTTGTCAGTCAGGCTGAATGGATGCTCCCTGTCGCCGGCGAGGTAGGGGATGGAATGGATGATATCGGAAAGCGATGCCTTGGACAGGCAATAGATGCAGAAAACCGCAAATATCACCAGGATGCCGCCGGTGAAGAACAGAAACAGCTTCTCCTTGCGGATGATGGCGATGATGATGAGCACCGGGAATGCCAGTGCCAGGAACGGACAGCAGGTCACGGTTACAGCGTAGAGGGCGCCCGCTGCCATGTACTGGAACGGTTTCCATTTCTGCGCAGTGAGCACGATCACAGATGACGACAGCAATGTGATGATGCCGATCGTGTTATAGTACAGTGCCATCTCACCAAAGGGAACATATATGAATATCATCAGCGATGCCAGAAGCGCGCCAATGGGGGAGATCTTACGCAGCCTTGCGAAAACAAACAGCGAGAACAATCCCCATACTGCCGTAAAGATATATCTGAACGCCAGGAAGATACCCTCGGTTCCTCCGTTGATCTTAAGGAACAGAGCCACGACAGGCTGCAGCCAGATATAGCAGATCTGCGTCGGGTGCCACTCGTGGATCAGGGGGATGTCACCGTTTATGAACCTCATCGGCACGAGCAGATACAGCGCTTCGTCGGAAGGGAAGCCGTATCTGCATTTCCAGAGGAGCATTCCCAGGATTATCAGGAATGACGGGATGAAGATGATGGTCGCGGTGCGTTTTGTCCTTGAGGTGTCCATAAGGCAATTATACTATAGACTTTGTCATCTATCGTTAAGTTTCATTGCGCGAAAACATATTTAATAACAAATAGGGGTATGTTAGAATTTTCTGCGATAATCTGAAGAAAAGTAGAGCGGTATATTATGAAAACAAGTTTTTCGACATTGGCATGCCCCGACTTTACGTGGCAGGAGATCTATTCGATGGCAAAGGATTTCGGGTTCGACGGGATCGAGCTCAGAGGCCTTGGCAAGGACATTTTCTCGGTAAAGGCGCCCCCGTTCAGGGACGAGAATATCGATGCTACGGTAGCTAAGCTTAAGAAACTAAAGCTTGAGATATCATGCCTGTCCTCCGGCGTGGTCGTTAATGACCCGGCTAATGAAGCCAAAGCCGTAGAGGAAGTTACGGCATATGCCAAGCTCGCAGGCAAGGTCGGCGCCAGCTACATCCGTGTCCTCGGTGACAGGGATCCCGCTCCTGCAGGCGAAGTTGACGACAATATAGTAATAGACATCATGAAGAAGCTCGTTTCGATCGCGGAAGAGTACAATGTGACATTGCTCCTCGAGACAAACGGCGTATATTGCGATACAAAGAGGCTCAAGAGAGTCATCGATGCCATCGGCAGCCGTAAGGTCGCAGCCCTCTGGGACATGCATCACCCTTACAGGTTTGCAGGCGAGAGCCCCGAAGAGACTGTTGCAAACTTAGGCGAGCTCATCAAATACACTCACGTCAAGGACAGCGTCATGGACGGTGACAAGGTCGTATATAAGATGATGGGTTCGGGCGATATGCCGATCAAGGAGTGTTTTGCAGCTCTGGATTCCATCAACTACCAGGGCTTCGTAACCCTTGAGTGGGTATACAGATGGTCAAGGGATATGCTCGATGCCAACATCGTCGTTCCCCAGTTCGCAAGCTACATGGAGGCATATAAACCCAAGCAGAAGACTGAACTCCAGATAGACAACAGGGGGACAGGGTATTATCCCTGGCCCAAGGAGACTCTGATCGATCTGACTTTCCCGGATGTTCTCGATAAGATCTGCGAACTGTTCCCGAACCAGTATGCATTCAGATACACGGAGCTGGATTACACAAGAACGTATCCCGAATTCAGGGATGATGTTGATAACCTGGCAAGAGCATTCCTGGCAATGGGATGTAAGAAAGGTGACCATATCGCTATCTGGGCAACAAACGTACCCCAGTGGTATCTGACATTCTGGGCAGCAACGAAGATCGGCTGCGTGCTCGTTACGGTAAATACGGCTTATAAGATCCATGAGATCGAGTATCTCCTGAGACAGTCCGATACGTGCACTCTCGTCATGATCGACAAGTACAAGGATTGTGACTACCTCCAGATCATCAACGAGATCTGCCCCGAGCTGGCAACATCCGAGCCCGGTAAGCTAGAGGCAGCAAGGCTCCCTGTCCTGAAGAATGTCATTACATGTGAATCAAGAGTGCCCGGATGCTTCCACTGGGATGATCTCCCTGCAATGGCTGAGACAGTCCACTACAGCGAAGTTGAGAAGATCCGCCGCACCGTGGATAAGCACGATGTCTGCAACATGCAGTACACATCAGGAACAACGGGATTCCCCAAGGGCGTTATGCTCACACACTACAATGTCGTCAATAACGGTAAGGCCATAGGCGACTGCATGGATCTGTCAAGCTTTGACCGCATGATGATCCAGGTCCCCATGTTCCACTGCTTCGGCATGGTACTCGCCATGACAGCTTCCGTAACACATGCCGTTACGATGTCGCCTATAACTGCTTTCTCACCCCGAAAGGGTCTGCACTGCATCAACCAGGAGAAGATCACATGCTTCCACGGCGTTCCTACGATGTTTATCGCAATGCTCGGACATGAGAACTTCCCTAAGACCGACTTCTCACACATGAGAACAGGTATCATGGCAGGCTCGCCTTGCCCCATCAAGACGATGGAAGAGGTTATCGAGAAGATGCACATGCCTGAGATAGTTATCACATACGGTCAGACAGAGGCATCTCCTGCAACTACGATGAGCAAGACCACAGATACGATCGAGCAGAGAGTTAATACCGTAGGACCTTCCATCTTCGGAGTTGAGACTAAGATCGTCGATCCCGAGACAGGTGAGGAGTGCCCCGACGGCGTTCCCGGCGAGTTCTGCGCACGCGGCTACAACATCATGAAAGGCTACTACAAGATGCCTGAGGCGACCGCGGCAGCGATCGATGAAGAAGGCTGGCTCCATTCCGGTGACCTTGCCCTGAAGCGTCCTGAGGACGGTTACTACAAGATCACGGGCCGTATCAAGGACATGATCATCC
>DGUI01000029.1:28701-61980 GCA_002394605.1 Mageeibacillus sp. UBA4314
AGGAGATCGAGGACTTCCTCTACACGCATCCCAAGATCCAGGATGTTCAGGTCATAGGCGTACCCGATGCCGACTACGGTGAGGAGATCCTTGCAGCAGTTGTATTAAAGCCCGGCGAGGAGTCATCGGAGGAAGAGATCAAGGACTATGTAAGGACACACATGGCTAAGCATAAGATTCCCAGATACGTTGATTTTGTCGACGGATTCCCGATGAACGCAGCAGGTAAGATCCTGAAGTACAAGATGCGTCAGGAAGCAACCGAGAGACATAACCTTGGCGATGCGAGCAAGATCGTAACGGCGTAAGGTGGATTGCCGGGCTGACAGATCCGCAAGTGTCTGTTGGAAAAGAAGAACGAATGTTGTATAATGAATGCAAGAGGTGTTACCTGTAGACGGTTGCCTCAGTTATTGATCAATAGATGACCGCTTCATTTGAAGCGGTCATTTTTAGTGACTTTTTTACCTGTAGGAAGTTCAATGCTATAATACACCTCATGGGATAGAAGGGGGATCAGTATATGTCACGTTTCCGCCACGGTATGAACATACCCGCCAAGGGTGTAATAGCAAGTATCTATCTGCTGCTTGCCGTTGTTGTGCTTGTCTGTTATATCTGCCTGAACGGTGGCACCAAGCCGGGTGTCTACTACAGGTGTGAGAAGAAGATCCCTGCAACGATCAAGCTGATGGAAGGAATGGATTTTCAGAATGTCAACGGCTGGGAACCGTTGATCCTCCCCAATACATCCGTGTACATAATAAGTGCGGATGAATCCACATGCACCATCGTATATGAGGGGGCGGATGCGCAGCATACCTCATATGCCACGGATGTCCCGCTGTCTGACCTTGAATATGATAAGGATCTGATCGGAAATGTGCAGAAGATCCATAACTGCAGCGTCGGATACAGAGCTGACGACAGTGATTCCACAGCCAGCAGGTTTATTAAGATCGTTATGTATACAGCAAGTGCCATCCTGGTCATCAGCCTGGTGGCTTTCGTTGTGAAGGGAATAATGTCAAAACGGCATTAATGTGAATTAAATGTAACCTTTTAGCCAACAAAGTGTGCATGCCGCATATATATAGACGGTTGCTGATATAATGATGGGTGTATTGATTAATTGTGCGCGGCTTTTGGCTGCTTGGCAAAGGAGGTCAGTATGCTACATAAACTGAAACACTCATTGGCTTTGATCCTGGCGGTATGCATGGTAGTTACATGTTTGCCACTGGGATTGGTGGTCCTAGCGGCTTCTCCCAGCATCTACTACTTCTATGGTGATGAGTCCATAGAAAGCCTGGATGATGTCATGATCGGGGACGAGGTTCCTGAAGGGAAGACGAAGTATGGCGTATTCGTCAGGAGTGGCACTTACGATCTTCAGGATGATGACCGTATTGCGATCGTTGACGACGCGGAGATCTGTCTGTCAGACGAGAAACTGGCTGAAATAATGGAGAACATGGAATCTTACATGGTCTGCGCGTCAGGAACCGGTAAGTTTGTGGCTGATTCCGTGAATATCTCGACAGACCGTGAAGCATTCGGCGGTGCTGCTGTTGAGATAATGAACATACGCAGTATCTACTTTGAGCACCCCATGAGTCCTTATGAACTTAATTATGAGTTTAAGGCTGACACTGTTATCGATAAAGAGTTCCATGCCAACGGCGTGACGATCGATCCTGATGTCACGGTGACGCTGACTTCAACTGATGACAGGGATTTTGATAATAACGGACGTCTCTGTGCTAAGAATGTTGAGATCTCCGGCAATCTGGCGATAGACGGGATGACAGAAGATTCCATTGAGATGAAGGAACTTGTCATCAATCCTGACGGTACCCTTAAAGTATGTGATGGCGGTTCCATCACAGCCGGTGATGGTGCTGGGATCTATATCTGCAACGGAGCATCATTTGACGGGATCGAACTCTGGCAGCGTGACGGTGATGAACTGATCTATGCAAAACAGGGTGAGGAGTTCCAGTTCATCTATTATTCATCCGAATCGAAATGGATCGGCGCGATCGACGGAATGATCGCAGGCAAGTTATATCTTCGGTATGACCGGGTCTATAACGAGGATGACACATATGAGGGTACAGCCTTTATCGGTGAAGAAGAGATGGCTCCCTTTGTATACCGTGACTATACTCCCGGCGATGAGATATCACTGACCGTATGTCCTCCTTCATGGTATGAAGGAAGGAGCCCGATAGTTGATGTGCACATGGCATCTGATCCTGATGCCAGTATCTCACTTGAACTTACAAAGCAGGGGAACAGTTATGTGACATCATATACACCTGCTGATGCGAGCGGAGTATTCTTTGACATCTACTGGAGCCAATACGATACGATCCTTCCCGGTGAGAATGAGATCATGTTCGACCTGAACAGCTTTGGTTCAGTCGGATATGAAGTCCAGATAAACGGTGTGGCGACTCCTGATGACAATGTCGTCACGTATCCTGATCCGATGGGCAATACGAGGAATAAGTATATCTTATCCAGGGATACCGTTGAGTCGGATACCGTTTCTGTCGTTTTCGCACCGGCAGAAGATCATGAGATAGCATGGTTCAGATATAACGGTGCTGATCATGATAGCGAATCTATCCTCGATGAGCATGGATTCTCCGTAAATGACGGCGTATTCACTTTCACGCTCGATAAGGACAACACTTTCAATGACATTATCGCGATCGATGTCGGCGCTGATGATGATGATCATGGCGGCGGAGACCCTTACTTTGAGCAGAATAAGTATATTGTTGATTTCAGTACATATACCGAGCAGATCGAAGATGTGGAGACCGTTCAGGGACGTGTCTTTGAAGGCAATGCTGAACTGAGGCCCTGGGAGCCCAATGATTATGAAGCAGGCGATAAGCTCGACTTCACCATGATGCTTCCTGACAACAGGAAGGGCTCGACTCCCATAGTTGAGATCGAGATCCCCGGCGATGCACCCGTTGTCCCTCAGATAACAGCTGTACCTGATAAGGAAGATGAGTTTACATTCACATTTGAACCGGAATCTGAAGACGGATTTGTCGTAAGGATCTGGTGGAGTGAATTTGATAAGTACAGCGGCAGAGAAGGCGACTTCATGATCGACCTTGACAGCGATGAGAATGGCGGCGTTGCAACTGTTACGCCTCAATTCAACGATCATGCCGTAGATCCGTCTAACGCAGGTCATGTTAAGGGTATCTATACTGTCGGCAATATCCCTGATACTGCTAATGTAGAGATCACACCTAAAGACGGATGGACCGTCGGCGAGATCGAGATCGAGTATGAAGGCTACAGGGATATCTTCGTTCCTGATGGAATGGATAAGCCTGATGAATGGAAGTACTTCTCTGAGCTTGACTGGATCAGCGGTGATGAGACAGGTGCAACAGTAGCCATCCCGACTGATAATGATTGTGACTGGATAAGAGTCCGTGTCGGATATTATCCCAATGGCGGTCCTAATCCCGGTGATTATCCGGAAGAAGGCCGTTACAGGATCGAATTCGACAATATCCCGATGTGGGATGAAGAAGCACAGGAGATGATCGGTACGGCTCATGTCATGATCGACGGCACTGAGATACAGCCCGGATATGAAGGCGATATCGATACATCAGATCCTGTCCGTATCACACTCTCACTTCCTGACGGAAGGAAGACTTGTGAGCATGTAGTCGTTGTTGAATACCCCGGTTCTGTCAGGGAACTGTCAGCATCCGGCGACAGCATTCCTCTGATGCTTACAAGTAATGAAGGAACGATCATAAGGCTCTTCTGGAGCAGGTATGACATGTTCATGCGGGACGGTGACCATGTTCTCGTGATCACTGATAAGGAAGGCAACGGTTCAGTTGATGTCTCGGGTGTTCCCGAGAGCGGTACTTGTGTAAATCCTTCTAACGAGAACGAGGTCAAGCATCTTGTTCCGCGTGAGACTGTTGAAGCAGGAGATTCAATAGTTACGTTTACTCCTGATACCAATAACCGTCTTGTCGCAGTTGAACTTGAGGAAGACTTTGATAATCCTCCGGAGATGTTCGTGACGGAAGCTGATGACAGGTTCCCTGATGCAACTCTGATGCCCATCGATAACAGGTTCTCGTTTGTTGACGGCAAGTGGACTTTCGCAGTGCCTGTTCCCGACGATGATCTGGGACATCAGTGGAGGATCAGGGCTATCTTTGAAGGCGAGAAGGCACAGCCCGGTGAGATCCGCGTCAATACCGCAGGTCTTGATGTGCAGTATGCATTCGTAAAAGATGGAGTGACAGGTCCTTATGTTGACCTCGACGGATATATCACGGTCGATCCTGATACGGATCCTGATCAGGTTATCCTGAAGTTCGACTCGGATGAGCAGCTCTATGCACTGCGCATTACACACGAATATGGTAATCAGAAGGTAAGCGAAGTCCGCAAGTTTGCCCAGGAAAACACGGTGACTCTTGACAGACAGCAAGGCTGGGGCCTGTACCTGGTAGATCTTGCAGATGAAGGCATAATGACGAACAATGAGTACAGGATCCGTGTATTCGGAAGTGCAGATTATCATCCTCTCGTAGATCTTAAGGAAGATACCATCTACGAGTATGATATCGACTCTACGATCACATTGGATCTTGGCGATGCAGATCCTTACAAGGTCATTGCAAGAAGCAATTTCGCAAACGAGGTCGAGGTTACGAAGCAGTCAGACGGCAAGTATGTATTCAACCCGTTCAATACTGCAGGATTTGAGATCTTGATCTATGAGACTGAATATGATTAT
This sequence comes from Mageeibacillus sp. UBA4314, assembly GCA_002394605.1. GTDB lineage: Bacteria > Bacillota > Clostridia > Saccharofermentanales > Saccharofermentanaceae > Saccharofermentans. The sequence continues at coordinate 33,506 of DGUI01000029.1, forward strand.
GAGTTCAGCAATTTCGTTCCGACCATGGAGGAGAATTGCTTCGAATACAAGATGTCATATGTCGATTATGCTGAAGGTGAGTTCACTCAAACGAATGTATTCATCAACATGCCCGATGACAGCTTCAGGTTTATGCATTCTGCTGACGGTCTTGTCACCAGGGTATGCGTTTCCATGAACCTTGCCGAATTCAAGCTCGGCATTAACCAGGGAAATGAGCTGAAGGCGTTTGCCGTATACCTGAATGGCGATGACATAACACAGTCCGTAGTTACGGCCGGAGGCGTGACGCTCACTGCAGATCAGATCGCACAGCTTACTGAACTTAGGTTCGAGTTCTATCACAAGAAGACATATAACATAACGGCAGCACAGGTTACAGGCGGCTCGCTGACTGTTGCCGACAGTGCCGTAGAAGGCTCTAAGGTAACTGTTAACGCAGTGCCTGATATCGGCTATGAATTGGATAAGATCGACTTGAAGGGTGATGAGAGCGGTTATTCTCTCCAGCTGCAGGGTGATTCGTTCACTATGCCGGATGAGGATGTTACCCTGACGGCAACTTTCAAGAAGATCGATTATCAGATCAATACGTCTGCAGCAGATAACGGCAAGGTTACAGCGCCAAAGACTGCTAACTACGGTGATGAGGTAACATTAAGCGTTACACCTTATGAGGGATACGAACTCGATACATTATCGGTCAAGGATTCTTCTGATAACGATGTAACAGTTGCGAACAACAAGTTCACGATGCCTGCAGACGACGTAACGGTAACTGCAACATTCAAGGCTGCTACATATACTGTAACTGTGGAGCAGGTGGCAGGCGGTACGATAACGGTAGATAAGGCATCTGCACAGATGGGCGATACTATCACTGTTGATGTCACTGTTAACGTGGGTTACACGCTTGATAAGGTGCTCGTTGACGGACACGAGCTGACGCAGGCTACATTCTCAATGCCCGGCAAGGACGTAACTGTCAGCGCAGTATTCACGGCAAACGACTACACTGTCACTGTTATTCAGAAGTCTAACGGTACGACTTCAGTCGACAAGACAACTGCTCATGCAGGAGATACGATCACGATCACTGTAACGCCTGATGAAGGTTACGAAGTAGATGTGATCAAGGTCGATGACACGGCTATCACCAGCACTGTCTTTATAATGCCTGCAAGGAACGTCACAGTAGAAGCAACTTACAAGAAGGCTGTCTATACAGTAACCTGTGAAGATGCAGAAGGCGGCACTGTAAGTGCAGATAAGGCTACTGCAAACTTTGGTGACGAGATCACTGTCACGGTAACACCCTCATCCGGTTATGAGCTTGGTACTATCAAGGTGGACGGTGAAGCGATCGAAGGCAATACTTTCGTGATGCCAGCAAAGAATGTCAAGGTTACGGCAACATTTAATGCGATCGGTTACAGGATCACATGTGCTGAGTGTGAGAACGGTAAGGTTACAGCATCCAAGGAGACTGCAAATGTCGGCGATGAGATCACCCTTACGATCACTCCTGCTGAAGGATACCTTGTAAGCAAGGTAATCGTTGATGGCAATGAGATCACGGGTAATACGTTTAAAATGCCTGCTAAGGATGTAACGGTTGAAGCAGTCTTTGTCAGTGCGGCAGACCTGAAGGGGTGGTACACAGATCCTGTAACAGGCAACAGGTACTACTACAAGGATGGAGCACCTCTTAAGAGCTGGCAGACGATCGGCTCCAAGAAGTATTACTTCAACAAGAATACAGGAGTAATGACGACGGGCTGGAAGAAGTTCAGCAACGGCAAGGTCTACTACTTTGCAAAGTCGACCGGTGGGGCTGTTACCGGCCTTAAGACATTGGAAGGCAAGAAGTATTACTTCGATAAGAACGGCGTCATGCAGTCCGGCTGGAAGACGATCAGCAAAAAGAAGTATTATTTCAAGCTTAATTCCGATAAGACCAGGGCTCCTGCTTACACCGGCGTTGCGAAGAAGATCGGTTCTTACTACTACGTATTCAGCGCTAAGAGTGTAATGCTTAAGTCCGGCGTTAAGACCATTGCTTCTACCGGTGATAAGTATTATCTCAAGAGCACGGGCAAGGCTTACACCAAGAAGTGGTACAAGAAATCCGGCAAGTGGTATTACTTTGGCAGCAACGGCAAGATGGTGGTCGGTAAGTCTCTGAAGATCGGCAAGAAGACATACAAGTTTGACAAGAACGGAGTTTGCAAGAATCCGTAAGTGGATCTCAAATCGGATCAAGTTGATCTGATCAGCAACTGCACCCGCGCCGGAGAAGTCCGGTGCGGGTGTTTCTGTTGAAGCAGAATGACACCTCATCCAAAAAGTAATATAATCAACTCTATGAAGCTCATTACATTATCAGAGAAAGAGATAATCATAACACTCATCGCACTGGCGCTCCTGCTGCTGTTTGCGTATGTATTCGGTACGCTGATGGAGAAGATCAAGGGACCGCGTGTCGTCGGCGAGATCCTGGGCGGCATGATACTTGGCGGAAGCTGTCTTTTTATACTGCTTCCGGATCTGTCCAATGCTGTCTTCTTTGCCTACCCTGAAGAGGGAAAGGTACTTAATATCTTCTACCAGTTAGGACTGATCTTCCTGATGTTCCTGTCAGGGTACAATACGGATATCAAAGTCGATAAGTCGAATGCCAGGATCATAAGCCTGGTGTTCCTGGGTGCAACGGTCATTCCGATGGCAGGAAGCATTCCTTTCTTTGAGATGTTCAGGGAGAGCTTCATCGGAAGCATCAATAACGACCTTGCTTATAAGCTCGTATTTGCCATCGGGGTTGCGATCACGTCGATCCCTGTCATATCCAAGATATTCTTCGACATGGGGATAATGAACACGAAGTTCTCCAACACTGTCCTGACCGTGTCAACATTCCAGGATCTGTGTTTGTGGATCCTCCTTAATGTTGCGACGAAGATCGCTTCTGCAGGTGAGATCAAGCTGTGGGAGATGGTCATTATCTGCGCGGTTACGATCGGCATATTTGCCGCGATCGCACTCATTGCCAGGTTCATAAAACAGGTGAAGAATGAGTGGAAACCCAACACATTCTATACATTGAGCTTTGTGGTGCTGCTCCTGGTGTCCGGACTTCTGTACTGGGCAGGGATCAACATCATGTATTCGGCGTTTGTTGTCGGTTATCTGATCAAGGCTGTCTTCGGGACGGCTGAGACGACGAAGACGAGGATGCACTATCTGGAGAATATTGCTTTCTCGTTCTTCATCCCGGTCTATTTCGCCCTCGTGGGAATACAGCTCAATGTCGTGCATGATTTCTCCGTGGTGCGGTTCCTTATGTTCTTCGGAATCGCTTTCGGGCTGGAGTTTATTGGAACATGGCTTATGCTCCTGCCGTCGAAGCTTACGATGGGAACAAGGATGAACTTTGCCATCACCATGAATGCCAGAGGCGGTCCCGGGATCGTACTGGCGACTGTTGCGTATTCGTATAATATCATCAGCCTGGAGTTCTTCACCGTGCTGATACTGACTACCATGGTATCTTCCATGACCGCCGGTTATTGGCTGAGGCTCCAGCAGAAAAGAGATCCTGAGCAGTTCAATATCATGAAGTAGTGGTCACACCGCGATCTTCTGTATTACGCCTCTTCCGATGCCCGTTATCCGGGCTATCTGCCTGATGGACAATCCTTTGCTGCGCAGCCGGCGTATCACGTCGTTGCGTTCCTCTGTGTTCATGAGAGCGATCTCCTTTGGACTGCCGACGTCGGCGATCGAAGCGATCATCCTGGTCAGTCTGTGATCATCCGGTGCAGGAGGTCTGGTCTCGTAATATGACGGGTCGTGCGTATCCCTGGTCCTTAAGAACAGTTCGTGCATGGAAGGGGTAGGAAGCATCGATCTGATGATGGTCATATCAGTCTCCGGGTCGATCATATAGTAATCCCTGTAGCTGCTCCAGCGGTATTCATCGATGCGGCAAACCTTAGCCTTGACCGGGTTCATCAGTATGTATCTGTACACTTCCAGCAGGTATCCCATCGTGTCGATGCCTCTGCTGAAAAACCTGTCATAGAAGATACGCCCCGTGTGATCGTACTTTTTGTTATAGTACCTTGCATATCTGACAAGCAGCCTGGACATAAACTTCGACAGCCGGTTCTCCGTATCCCTGATCAGCAGGTGGAAGTGGTCTTCCATCAGACAGTATGCGATGATGCTTATGCCATGCTCCTCTGCCAGGGCGAAAACCATGTTCAGGAACATCCTGAAATCAATCACTTTCCTGAAGATGTTAAGCCCCTCCATACCTCTTGATACTACGTGATAATATCCCTTCTCACTTATGATCCTTCTTGTACGCGGCATTTTGCTCACCTCCTTTGTGCCGTAAGACTATCAGAAAAAATGCTCAAAAAAGATACGAAAAAATACGAAAATCGGAAAAAACCGTATCGTTTCGTATTTTTGCTGTCCCATTATTCTCAGCACAGGTTTGGTATAATCTATCTATCAGGAGGAACAAGGATGTTCAGACGCAGCAAGAGGATCGCATATGATCCTGAGAAGATGGAACCGGTGGTCAGGAAGAGCATCTGTACGGGCGAGATGACATTGGGGTTTGTCGATACCGGTACGGGTAAGTTCCACGATGTGAGGCTTGCTTCCGGGCAGGCGGATATCGATGCGTTCATGAAGGAGACCGGAGTGGATTCCATCAGGACTATCTATTAAGGAGGCAGTACTATGAATGAGATCAAGTGTCCTAATTGCAACAAGGTTTTTACGGTCGATGAGTCCGGGTATGCGCAGCTGCTCAAGCAGGTGAGGGATGCCTCTTTCGAGAAGGAGATCGCCAGAAGGGAGGAGGAGATAGAGAAGAACAAGGAGAACGACCTTAAGGTTTTACGACTCGAGCAGGAGAAGGAGTTTGACGATCAGCTCCAGGCAAAGGATATGAAGATCGCAGAGCTTGAGTCGAAGCTTGAGAATACCGGCACGGAGAATAAGCTTGCCATGGCTGAGGCTCTGAAGGATCAGGCTGAGCAGATCGCTGATCTTAAGCATCAGCTTGAGATGGCTGAGGCGAACAGGAAGATCGCAGTGAATTCGGCTGTCGAGGAGAAGGATAAGACCATCATCACACTCAATGCGAAGCTGGAGAATAAGGATACCGAACTCGCCCTGCAGGAGAAGACTCTCAAGGAGAAGTATGAAGGCCAGTTGAAGGATAAGCAGGAGTTGATCGATTACTATAAGGATCTCAAGACGAAGATGTCGACCAAGATGGTCGGAGAGACTCTGGAGCAACACTGCCTTAATGAGTTCAATTCCATCAGGATGACGGCCTTCCCCAATGCGGAGTTCGATAAGGATAATGACGCCAGGACGGGTAGCAAGGGTGACTTTATCTACCGCGAGAAGTCTGAAGAAGGGATCGATATATTATCGATCATGTTCGAGATGAAGAACGAGATGGATACGACCACGACGAAGCATAAGAATGAGGATTTTTTCAAGGAACTCGATAAGGACCGCCGTGAGAAGGGGTGCGAATATGCGGTGCTCGTATCTCTCCTTGAGGCTGACAGTGATTATTACAACAACGGCATCGTTGATGTGTCATATAAGTATGAGAAGATGTATGTGATCAGACCGCAGTTCTTCATACCAATGATCACCCTGCTCCGCAATGCGGCGCTGAATTCCCTGAAGTATAAGAAGGAACTTGAGATCGTGAAGGGACAGCAGATCGATCTGTATAATTTCGAGAGGGATCTTGATGAGTTCAAGAACAACTTCACCAGGAGCTTCGCGCTTGCAGGCGAGAGGTTTGCCGATGCGATCAAGGGGATCGACAAGACCATCGAGCAGCTGACGAAGATCAGGGAGAACCTGGTCAAGTCTGAGAATCATCTCAATGCTGCGAACAATAAGATCGAGGCGGTGAGCATAAAAAAACTGACGAAGAATGCTCCGTCAGTCAGGGATGAACTATTAAGGATCAAGTCTGAGGCGGCTGCTGCGGGAACTGCTGAGGCTGGTATGCCTGCGGCTGCTGACCTGCCTGAAGATACGGCTGGCGGAACTCCTGATACGGCAGACCATACGGAGCAGTCATGACTGCCTGCTGCTGAGCAGGACGGCCCTTGAGCACGCCGATGAGGACCGTAAATACGGTTAATGCCATATCCACGATGATACCGAAGACGGGGAATACGATCAGGTAGACAAAATCCGAAGAACCGTTGGATCTGCCCAGTGATTCGAACCCGAATACTGAGGGGATCGCGAGGATGTATGTGATCATCGACAGGCCGATCAGTATTGACTCGATTATGATGTAAGGCTTCTTGCGTCCGCGCCTTGCTTTGTTGAATGCAATGATCGACAGCGGGATCGTTGCAGTTGCAAGTGCGAGTGCGAGGCATCCGGTAAATCCTGCCAGCATGAGTCCGCCGTCATGATCATCTGTGAAGACGATCTGGATCAATGATCCGAAGAACCCGATAATGAACGGGATAAGACCCCACAGGTAGAGGAGTACCGCATTAGCTATATTAAGTATCAGATTTGTTATCTTCATTTTGTACCTCCTTTGAGAAGCCGCTCAGTCGTATTCTACTACAACTTAAGCGACTTTCCACTTGGGGATCCAGCTTTCTTCAATCTCATCGATGCTAGAGCCCTTCTTGTAGTCATTGCCGATCTCGATCAGGAATCTTGTGTCCATATCCACCCTGCGTGCGAGTTCGATGAGTTCCGTGATGTCCGCATTGATGCGGCCGGAATACTTTGTCCCGCTCATCTTCCTCAGTGAGTGAAGTCTGTCGCGGACACTTGCGTACCTGACATGCAGGTCTCCGACAAGGTCTTCGTGCTTCGCGGGTTCGTAGGGGGTGACTCTCAGATGTTCGTACTGAGTCTTGATGTCGCTGATCTCTTCTTCACATTCGAAAATCTCAACAATAATGTCCATCGCATATCCTCCGGATAGATCTTATAAAAAACGCGCCGGCCTCTAAAGTGCATGGAAGATTCATTATACGCGGATATTTTGGGAATGCAAGTGCTTTTTTGTGATGCGTCACTCACAAGTCTTTTTGTAGTATAATGATTTATTATAAATACGTAATTCCCGGTAAAGGAAGGTTATTCACAATGAGGAAAACAAAGATCGTATGTACCATAGGCCCCGCCTGCGACTCACCTGAGATGATCGAGAAGCTCTGCAAGGCAGGGATGAATGTTGCAAGGCTTAATTTCTCGCACGGCACGCATGAGGAGCACGATGCGAGGATCAAGACAATAAGGGAAGTGAGCAGCAAACTTAATCTCCCGATAGCCATCCTGCTCGACACCAAGGGTCCCGAGTTCAGGATCAAGACGTTTAAGGACGGCAAGATCCAGCTGAATATCGGTGATATGTTCACTTTCACATCCGAAGACATCATCGGAGACCAGTCGAGAGTGGCGGTTAATTTCGAGGGGCTTGAGAAGGCAGTATCTCCCGGAGATCACATACTGGTCTGCAATGGCCTTTTAGACCTTGTAGTCCGTGAGATCAGCGGCAAGGAAGTCAAGTGTGAGGCACTGACTGAAGGTGTGATGAGCGACAGGAAGAGCATGAATTTCCCCGGCAAGATCATCAGCAATGATTATCTCAGCCAGCAGGACAAGGATGATATCCTGTTCGGTATCGAGAGGGAGGTCGATTTTATCGCATGCTCTTTCGTATCGAGGAAGGAGGACCTGGAGGAGGTCCGTGCATTCCTCAAGGATCATGGTTCTCCTGATGTTGAGCTTATCGCCAAGATAGAGAATCAGCCGGGTATCGATAATATCGAAGAGATCTGCCAGCTTTGTTCAGGCATCATGATCGGACGCGGTGACATGGGCGTAGAGATCGCTCCTGAGAAGCTGCCGGCCGTGCAGAAGCATCTCATCACAAAGTGCCGTCTCCTTGGCAAGAGAGTTATCACTGCAACGGAGATGCTCGAGTCCATGATCTCATCGCCGAGACCGACCAGAGCAGAGGTATCCGACGTTGCAAATGCTGTTTACGACGGAACATCAGCAGTCATGCTGTCCGGAGAGACGGCAGCGGGCAAGTTCCCTGAGCAGGCAGTTAAGATGATGGCATCGATCGCTCTTGCTACTGAGGCTTCCATCCATTACGACAACAGGTTCCACCGCAATCAGTTCGAAATGAAGAACAATGTTGACTCCATCTCACATGCTGTCTGCGGCATGGCAATAGATGTAAATGCAAAGGCTATCGCAGTATGCTCACTCTCGGGCGTTACTGTCAGGATGGTATCCAGGTTCAGATGTCCTGTCGATATCGTCGGCATTACGACAAATGAGAGAAGCTACAGAAGACTTGCTCTGTCATGGGGTGTTACGCCCGTGCTCTGCAAGAAGTTCGATTCCACTGAAGTGCTCTTCTATTATGCAGCCAAGACCACACAGGAACTGTTCGACCTCAAGACCGGGGATAACATCATCATCACGGGTGGTATGATCAACGGTCTGTCAGGCAACACAAATCTGATCAAGGTAGCTACTGTTACAGATGATCTCTGATGACAGCATCTTCTCGAGGACCGAGCTTCTTATCGGGAGTGAAGCGGTCGGTAAGCTGAAGGCTTCAAGAGTTGCGGTCTTCGGCATCGGCGGCGTTGGCGGTCATGCGGCTGAGGCTCTGGTGCGTGCAGGCGTGGGAACGTTAGACATCGTTGACAGTGACAAGGTTGTCCCGTCCAATATCAACCGCCAGATAGTTGCAACTGCAAGTACTGTCGGCATGTATAAGACAGAAGTCATGGCTATGCGTGCAAAAGAGATCGATCCTGACATAACAGTCAATGAGTACAGATGCTTTTTCCTGCCGGAGAACAGCGGGGAGTTTCCTTTCGGGGAGTATGATTATGTGCTCGATTGTGTTGATACGGTTACGGCTAAGATCGCACTCGTGATGGCGTGTAAGGAACATAGTGTTCCCGTGATCAGTGCGATGGGTGCCGGCAACAAGATAAATCCGGCGATGTTTGAGGTGGCCGATATCTACGACACTTCAGTCTGCCCTCTGGCGAGGGTCATGAGGCGTGAACTCAAGAACAGGGGGATCGCAGGACTTAAGTGCGTTTATTCCAAAGAGAAGCCGATCCCGGTTGAGGCAGATCACCCTGGTTCTGTGTCGTGGACGCCTTCCGTTGCCGGACTTATCATGGCGGGAGAGGTCGTTAAGGACCTTACCGGAGTGAAGAATGATGTGAGGGTAGTATGAAGAAAAAGGTAATGAGCGTTATAGCATTATCAGCGCTGCTGATCACGGGCTGTGGGAGCAAGGAGCCTGCCAAGTCAGGTTATACTCAGATCACGCAGGAAGAGGCAGTGCGAATGATGGCTGAAGATGACGGCCATGTGATAGTCGATGTCAGAAGGGAAGATGAGTATGAATCAGGACACATTCCCGGAGCGATCCTGATCCCCAATGAATCGATCACCGACAAAGAACCTGAGCAGCTCCCTGACAAGGACCAGATCATCCTGATCTACTGCCGTTCCGGCAGAAGGAGCAAGGAAGCTTCACAGAAGCTCTCTGACATGGGATATACCAGGATATATGAGTTTGGCGGGATCAACGACTGGACCGGCGAGACCGTGACAGGCTGATATAAAAGTGTTAGAATCTGAACAATAACGGATCGGGGGTTATCATATGGCTTTTTGTTCTAATTGCGGTGCGCCTTTAGGTGAAGGTGCCAAGTTCTGTACTTCATGCGGCTCTGTCGTCGCTACGGCCGGTGCTCCTGCAACTGCAGTTGCTGTTGCACCTGTTCTCAATGCACAGCCTGTTCAGCCGTCCATGTATGAGCAGTCAGTAGAGATGAGGAAAGAGTCTCTGAACGAGCTCAGCAGGATGATAGATTATTTCGGCAGGAAGCAGCAGCAGTATATAGAATACGATCAGTGCAATGCCAGACTTAACAAGATCATGCGCGGAACGAGCGCGGCACCTCTTGTCTGGGGAATAATCATCAGTTCTTTTACTCTTCTTCCGCTTTTGCTCTTGGCGTCTGAACTTGTTGCCGGGAGAACCAGATCAGGCAACCTAGTCGGATTCATCACATTCGGATTCGTCTTCCTGATCGGTATCGGACTTATTGTCCTGTATATCTGCAAGAAGGCCGGCAGGGGGAAGGAGAAGACCAGGCTCCTGGCAAGGGTCGGACAGCTGGCTACGGAACTTACGTCATACTTCATGGCGTTTGGCTATAGTCCGCTTGGTGCCGAGTATACCAACCCTGAGATCCTGACGCGTATAGCTGATGTTCTGCGTTCCGGAAGAGCAGATTCTCCCAAGGAAGCGGTCAACATAATGCTCGTTGATTCAAGAAGGTCAATGATGCAGCTTCAGGCAGCTCTCTCAGGACAGGCTGCAAGGCAGGTGTCAGCAGGTGCTGCTTCGTCTGCAGTCTTCTGTGCAGCAAGCTTCTTCAGAAGGTAAGATACATTCTGTCTTCTTGCAAAAACATGACCATATCTGTATACTTTGACGTGGTCATTACCGGGGTGTAGCGCAGTTGGTAGCGCATCTGCTTTGGGAGCAGAGGGTCGCACGTTCGAATCGTGTCACTCCGACCAGTTTGGATGACTGTTTCACATTGTGGGACAGTCATTTTTTGCGCTTTGGTGTTATAATTTAAAGGTATAGATTATTATGATCGGAGGTCCCACTATGAGTATTAAGAAGATCACTTCCATGACCATGGCGTCAATCTTTGCGTTGTCGGTTCCGGCAGGATTCCTGGCTGCACCTGTATCTGCTGCTGTCGCAGGCGTTGAGGTTAGTGAGGAAAATTTCCCGGACGCTAACTTTCGAAAGTATGTCGCTGAAGAGATAGACGACGGCGACGGTGTATTGAGCAAGTCTGAGATAAAAGAAGTGGATGACATCGAATGTTCGGAGCTGGGTATCAAGGACCTGACGGGAATTGAATACTTCACAAGTATCAGCAATCTCCGCGTTAGTGGAAATGAGCTTACAAAGCTTGATCTGAGCAAGAATACGAATCTCTATCTGCTCGATTGCGATAACAATAAGTTGAGCAGCCTTAATCTGAAGAATAATAAGAAACTCGGTAGGCTCTATTGCACTAACAACAAGTTAAGCAGCCTTAATCTGAAGAATAATAAAAAGCTTGTCAGCATATGGTGTTACGGCAATAAGATCACAAAACTGAATATCTCTGAATGCCCATTAATTGTCATGCTGTACCGTAATGTGAAAAAGAAGACGTATGACAAATATGTCGCGTATTACAAATATGGCGGCAAGTATTACGGGGAAATGCCTGCATATGCGATCGATAAGGGCGTTAAAACAGTTACGAACACATCGAAATACACTGGAAAGGTCAAGATAGAAGGAGAACTCTTTGATTTTATTTTCTATTATAAGTCCGGCAAAATCGTAACTGGTTGGAAGAAGATTGGTAAGAAATGGTATTATTTCGACAAGAAGACCGGTTTTGCCGCTGTCTTTGCAACAAAGATCGGAAAGAAGGTCTACCTGTTCTCTGAATCCGGTGTCCTAGCAAAGAAGGGCTGGCGCAAGGAGTATACAGGGGTTGATGAGGAAGCATATTACTACGTTAAGTCTGACGGATCCGTAACGACCGGCTGGAAGAAGATCAAGGGCAAGTGGTACTGGTTCAATAAATGGGGAGAGATGGCCGCAAGCTGTAAGAAAAAGATAGGCAAGAAGACTTATAAGTTTAATAAGAACGGTGTTTGCCTGAATCCGTGATTTGAAGGAGTAACTGATGAGTATTAAGAAAGCAATATCCCTGACCATGGCATCACTGATCAGTCTGACGATCCCGTTTGGAACTGTCATAGTACCTGTATCAGCAGCTACCACTGGTGTGACTGTCAACTCAACAAATTTCCCGGATGCTAACTTCCAGAAGTATGTTGCTGAAGAGATAGATGACGGCAATGGTGTGTTGGACAAGGATGAATTGGAGTATCAGGATATTGATTGTTCAGAGAGAGGGATCAGGAGTCTTAAGGGAATAGAATTCTTTACGGAATTGCTTTCGCTGTCCTGCAGTGATAATGCGATCGGTGAACTTGATCTGAGCAAGAACAAGAAGCTTGAGATGCTTTACTGCCCGAACAACAGCATAACAAGTCTGAACATCAGGAAGTGCAGGAAGCTTGTGTATCTGACATGCTACAACAATCCTGTTAAAGAGTTGGATATTTCGGATTGCCCGATGATGGTAATGTCATACCGTCACGGCGAAAAATATTCTGAGGACAACTGGATCAGCTACGGCTTTGGTGATTGTGAGTGGGCCTTCTCGCAATACTCGATCGACAAAGATGATACGACCATCACCAATACCTCCACTTACACCGGATGGGTCAAGTGCGAAGGAGATTTTGACACTTTCAGGTTTTACTATAAGTCCGGCAAGATCCTGACCGGCTGGCAGAAGATAGGGAAGAAAAAGTATTACTTCAATAAGAAGATGGGTAATGCTGCGACGTACCTTACTAAAATAAGCAAGAAGTACTATCTGTTCTCAGGAAGCGGAGTGCTCAAGAGCAAGGGCTGGCAGAAGTCAGACGGAAAGTACTACTATATCAAGAAAGACGGATCCGTCACAAAAGGCTGGAAGAAGATCAAGGGTAAGTGGTACTGGTTCAGCAAGACCGGCAAGATGGCTTCGAACTGTAAGAAAAAGATCGGCAAGAAGTATTACAGGTTCGCGAAGAGCGGAGCCTGTCTGAATCCGTAGCCGGGGTAATTTTTGCCGATAAGAGGTATAATCAGGGTATAACAATCTAGATAGGAGGTGTACCAGATGAGTATTAGGAAAGTAACTTCAGTTGCCATGGCATCCTTGATGGCACTGTCGGTCCCAGCAGGATTTATTACCTGTCCCGTATTTGCGGCAACAAGCGGTGTGGAGATCAATGAGACAAATTTTCCCGATGCAAATTTCCGTAAGTATATTTCGGAAGAGATAGATGACGGCGACGGTGTATTGAGCAAGGCTGAGATAAAAACAACGTATAGTATCGAATGTGAGGAAATGGGCATAAAGGACCTCACGGGCATCGAATACTTTACAAATGTGATCTGGATCGTTGTTGGCGGGAACGAGTTGAAGAAGCTTGATCTCAGCAAGAATACAGAGCTTGAGCTCCTCTGGTGCAGTGACAACCAGCTGACCAGCCTCAACCTTAAGAAGAACAGGAAGCTAACAAGTCTGAAGTGCTATGGCAACAAGATCACAAAGCTTGATATCTCTGAATGCCCGGCCCTTACCATGATGTTCCGTAACGGCAAAAAGAAGACGAAGGACAGATATGTCAAATATAATTATGGTAACAAGTATGAATGGGTAATGCCTATGTATTCGATCGATAAGGGCGTTAAGACAGTTACGAACACATCGAAATACACCGGAAAGGTCAAGATAGAGGGTGAGTTGTTTGATTTAATCTTTTATTACAAGTCCGGCAAGATCGTAACAGGTTGGAAGAAGATCAGCGGGAAGTGGTATTATTTTGACAAGAAGTTCGGTATTGCTGCTACCTATGCAACTAAGATCGGCAAAAAGTATTATCTGTTCTCTGAAAGTGGTGTTCTTGCCAAGAAGGGCTGGCACGAGGAAATGATCGCATTCGATGAGTATGCATATTACTATGTTAAGTCCGACGGATCCGTTACGACCGGCTGGAAGAAGATCAAGGGCAAGTGGTACTGGTTCAACAAGCACGGCGAGATGGCCGCAAATTGCAAGAAAAAGATAGGGAAGAAGTATTACAGGTTCGCGAAGAGCGGAGCCTGTCTGAATCCGTGACGTGAAATGAAGGATAATATGGAGAAGCTGCCTCGATCGGGGCAGCTTCTTTCAAGAAGGCACTGACGTTGGATGGATCAGAAATCGAAGCGGTTCTCATATGCCGGATTGGGAAGAATTGAAAATGATTTGACCGATCACATATCTGATATAACAAAATACCCGGAATGCGATGCATTCCGGGTATGTGATCTGACTAAGATCTGCTTACCTGTCAGTCAAGCTTTGCTCCGCAGCCATTACAGAAATGCGCATCTCCTACAGTGTAGGGACGGCCGCAGTTCTTGCAGTAAGCTGTGGCACCTTCTGCAACAGGCTCTGCCACTGGTGTTGCTGCAACCGGTGCTGCCGCAACAGGTGCAGCTGCAGGTGCCGTGTTGATGTAGTTGCCGTTCGCATCAACTGCGAAAGCCTCGTTGTGACGAAGCGGTGTGCGGCACGTAGGGCAGTATACAAAACCGTCTGCATACCAGGGTCTGAAATCCAGCTTCTCATCAGTGTACTGGATAACCGTCTGACACTTGTTGCATGTCTGCTTGTAAGTAAGTCCGCTGTGCCAAAGTGCTCTTTTGAATGCCATGATTCTATCCTCCTTTATCCCATAGGTAATTACATTTTACCCTAAATCACTCCAAATTACTCTAACGGATTTTTGAGATCTTTGAAGATGCCAAGCTGCTTCTGCATATCGGCGATGATCTCAACAGACTTGTCGAGTGCTTCACGCTCTTCGTCAGACATGGGGAGGTTCATCGTCTTCTCGATTCCGTCTGAACCGATGATACAGGGCATTGAGAAGCAGACGTTAGCCCACTTGCCATACTGCTGTCCCATGAGGTGTGCAACAGGTACGATACCCTGCTGGTCGTTCATGATACGCTCAGTGATGTTGGAGACTGCCATAGCAACTCCGTAGAATGTAGCGCCCTTACCCTTGATGATGTCAGCACCGCTGTACTTTGTCTTACGTGTGATCTCTTCCTTGTCGAGCTTGATGCCCATCTGCTCCTCATAGCTTGCAAGAGGGATACCGGCGATCGATACGCTCGACCACATGGGAACCTGGCTGTCACCGTGCTCGCCGAGTACGTAAGCGTTGATGTCTTCAACGTCAACGTGAAGTGCTTCACTGATGAAGTAACGGAAACGTGCTGAATCAAGTGATGTACCTGAACCGATGACCTGACCTCTTCTAAGTCCTGTCTCTTCCAGAACTGCAGCAGTGATAACATCTGCAGGGTTGGAAACGCAGAGGATGAGAGGGTTGTCATTGTATTTCATGATGTTCCTGGCGATATCCTTGGCGATGCCGACGTTGACCTGACCCAGTTCGAGCCTTGTCTGACCGGGCTTCCTGCCGATACCTGCCGTGATGATGATGAGCTGTGCATCCTTGCACTCCTCATATGTACCGGTCCTTACCCATACCTGACGGAAGAAACCCGTACCGTGTGCTATATCAAGTGCAGCGGCTCCTGCCTTGGGCTGATCTACGTCGATGAGAACGATGTCATTAGCCTGCATACGGACCATGAGAGTGTATGCGATAGCCTCACCGACATTACCTGAACCGATAACTACTACTTTGCTCTTCTGATGAAAACCAACCGGTTTACGAAGACCTTCAATCATAACTTTGCCTCCAAAACAAAAAAGTGATTATATTATATCCCATGCCCTTCGAAAACATATCCATCAATAAAACAGATTATGTGCTTGTTTGATATTGAAAATATGTGCAATTGGTGGTATCAAAGTGTGTATGCGCAAAAATATGGACATGCTCAACGGATCATTGTGGAACAAGATCCTTCTCTTCGTACTCCCTCTGGCTGCAACGACTATTCTGCAGCAGCTCTTCAATGCTGCAGACGTAGCTGTCGTCGGGCGTTTTGTCGGAAAGGAAGCAATGGCTGCGGTCGGCAGCAACAGCCCCATTACAGGTCTTGTCGTAAACCTTTTCTCGGGTGTAGCTTTGGGCTCTAATGTCGTCATCGCCAGGCAGATCGGTCAGGGGCAGGAAAAAGACATCAGCAAGACGGTCCATACGTCGATCCTTTTCTCGGTCTTAAGCGGCGCTGCCATCGCGGGAATAGGCGAACTCGTATCAGGGCCCCTTCTCGTTGCACTCGGAGTTCCGGGCAAAGTCTTTGACATGGCTCTTACATACCTGAGGGTATTCCTCGCAGGCCTTCCGGCGCTGCTCTTATATAATTTCCAGGCGGCGATCTTCAGGAGCAGGGGGGACACGAAGACACCTCTCCTGTGCCTTGTCATCTCAGGCATCGTTAACGTTTTGCTCAATCTGTTCTTTGTAATTGTCTTCGACATGTCCGTCGCGGGCGTAGCTCTTGCGACCGTCATTTCCAACATCCTGAGCTGCGTTATCCTCATGGGCTTCCTGATGCGCCGCACGGACAATCTCAAAGTGTCGCTGCGTGAACTCGCGATCGACGGCAGGATACTCGCGAAGATAATAAGGATCGGCCTTCCCGCGGGTATCCAGGGAAGCATGTTCTCGATTGCAAACATAATCGTCCAGTCGGCCGTTAACAGCCTCGGACCGGTCGT
The DNA here is from genome assembly GCA_002394605.1 of Mageeibacillus sp. UBA4314. GTDB lineage: Bacteria > Bacillota > Clostridia > Saccharofermentanales > Saccharofermentanaceae > Saccharofermentans. Next base: position 49,969 of record DGUI01000029.1, read on the forward strand.
AATGGCCGCATCCTCGGCAGCGTTCAACATTGAGATCATGTCGTATTACTGGGTCAATGCTTTCGGGCAGGCGACAACGACTTTTATCGGCCAGAACCACGGCGCGGGCAACATCCCGAGATGCAGGAGGATATTTGCCCTGTCGATGTCCATGTCAGTTGCGTCGACGCTGGCGATATCTGCAGTTGTCGTTGCGGCGGGTCCGTGGATCTTAAGTGTATTCAACGATGAGCCTGAGGTAATAATGCTCGGCATGATAAGGATCATAGCGATAGTCGGCTTTGAAGCCCTGAACAACCTTGTCGACGCCGTATCAGGCGCGATGAGGGGGTACGGCAAGTCACTCGAACCTGCGATAGTATCCCTGCTCGGCATCTGCGTGCTGAGGATCGTGCTGGTCTATACGGTATTCAAGGATAATCCGACTTTCGAAGTGCTCATGGCCGTGTATCCGATAAGCTGGATCGCAACTTCGGCGATGCTGTTCATTGGGTATTTCAGGCTCGTGAGGAAACTTACGAAAGGGGAGAAGAAGGCGTTCTAGGCGCTTCGGACAAATTCAGGAATTCAGTCGCTTCGCTTCGCTCGACTCCAAAGAATTCCTGAAATTGTCCTTCGCGCTGGCGGGAAGCGGATGAAAGCCAAGTAAACCCAAAAAGCCACTTTATGCCATTCCGGGTTTACGTAAATCCTCAAAAATAAACCCAAAACGCCGATTATGCCCAAGTTGGGTTTACATTAATTAGATAAATGTAAACCCGGAATGGCTGTTTTGCCTTAGTTGGGTTTACTTTTGATAAAAAAAGTAAACCCAAAATGTCTAAAGACGGCATCTTGGGTTTACGGGTATAAGATCTGCATGGATCACCGATCAAAGCAACTCCCCAAAACAAAACTAAAGGAGCTGCCTCTTGCGGGACAGCTCCTTCGATGACAGATTACCTGACCTCAGCCTCTCAGAGCCCTGCTCATGGATATTGACCAGTTGTGGTAGCTGATGCTTGAAGCCGCAGCCTTTGCTCTTCCGAGATATGTTCCGACCGACAGGATCATGATGCTTCCGATGATGATGCCGATAACAAGACCGACGATCGAGACGATGAGAGCTGCCGTGGCGATACCGCCCTGACCTTTAGATTTGGCGACGATTGAGAGGATCAGCGATACTATGAGAAGGATGACTCCAAGTCCGTAGAAGCATGATCCGCAGATGCCGACGATACTAAGGACCAATGCAGTTATTGCCATTCCTTTGCCGGGCTGGGGAACGGGCTGATAGGGTGCCTGGCCGAAAGCGGGCTGGTTATAGGGTTGCTGATACTGTCCGGGATTGTAATTTTCCATAATTTCACCTCGTGCATAGTTTAAACTATGCACATTATACCATTTACTTTATTATTTAAAATAAGTTGACTTTCGCAAGATTGTGCGTATAATATATCTTGCACTTTAATGCCGTACTATGCCCTGAGGTTGATTTTTGGTCCGGTGACATGATGGACGATTGCTTATTAAGCGTAGGAATAACAGGCTTACCGGCGGTATTATCTGCAGACAAAACACAAAAGGCAGGTTATTAATGGCTACAAAGCAAGGTATGTGCAGGAACTGTGGTTCTCTGATCGTTTTTGATGACAGGAATGAGAATTGCGAATGTATTTTTTGCCATTGCATCTTTCCGGGAGAGGAAGCAGTAAGGATCCTCGAGAATCCGGGTGATTACACTTTCGCTAATGAGACTTTTGAAGAGACTTCGGATTCGACGCATTATTATGTGAACAAGGTCAATCCGGATATGGTTACTTCGGCTGTAGCAAGGCAGAAGCTCGCAGAGTCCAAGGATGGCTCTCTTGCCATCAAGCCTTCTGAGTTTGAGATCTCTCCCAAGGATATCAAGGCTCCCACGAAGCTGAAGATGATCATGCTTGGCGCTTTTGCCCTCTTCGTGATAATCGTTATTGCGGTATCACTGCCGCTCTACAAATCGAGAGTCAATCTCACGAAGGCGATCAAGGATGGCATCCCGCAGGCATTTAGCGGCATTGCTGCCATCGATACGGCAATAGACGATCATGGCAATGCAAAGGGGTATGCGATCTACGGTCAGTCATGCAGCAAGATCAAGCTGGCAGTAACATCAGACGTGACTGAGAAGACATGCGAAGACCTTTTCGTGAAGTACACGGATCTTCGTGCACAGAAGGCAGAGATCACATCAGACAAGCTCAAGGGCGTGACGATGGAAGTCTTTGTCAAGAACGGTGTCTATACCGTGACCGGCAGTGACGGTTCGGTCAAGGTTGAGTTTGCAGAAGATGTTGCCCTGGAGACAACGGCGGCATCAGAGACAACTGCATCTGAGACAACGGCATCAGCTACAACAGAATCAAAGGCAGCAGCGTAAGAGTAAGAGATGGAGATTTAAGTTATGTCATCAGATATTAATTCAGCTATCGAACAAATGAAGATCAAGGCAGAGAGGAACAATAAGGTTCTTTCTGCGGGCGACCTTGATGCGATCTCGAATGATTACGACATCATGCCCGATGATATGGACAAGATCACGAATGAACTTGAGAAATCAGGTTATAAGATCGAGGACATGTTCCCGGATTCGATCCTTCTCGACGGCAGGGAAGATGAGATCCCCGTTGACGACTCGGTGAGGATGTACCTCAAGGAGATCGGTAAGATCGAGCTCCTCAAGGCTGAAGAAGAGAGGGAACTTGCGTCAAGGATGGCAGAAGGCGACGAGGAAGCCAAGAACAAGCTCATCGAATCCAACCTGAGACTCGTCGTATCCATCGCCAAGAAGTACATGAACAGAGGTCTGTCGCTCTTAGACCTCATCCAGGAAGGCAATATCGGTCTCATCAAGGCCGTTGACAAGTTCGATTACCAGAAGGGATTTAAGTTCTCAACATATGCTACGTGGTGGATCAGACAGGCTATCACGAGAGCCATCGCTGACCAGGCGAGAACGATAAGGATCCCTGTTCACATGGTTGAGACGATCAATAAGCTCACAAGGATCCAGCGTCAGCTCGTACAGGATCTCGGAAGAGAACCCACCATCGAGGAACTCGCTGAGAAGATGGGCGGTGAGGCAGCAGGCATGACTCCTGCCAAGATCCGTGAGATCCAGAAGATCTCCCAGGATCCCATCTCCATCGATAAGCCTGTCGGTGAAGAAGAAGACAGCCATCTCGTTGACTTCATCTCGAACGATGAACTGGCTGCACCCGAGGAGGAAGTTGCAAGGACACTCCTCAAGGAAGACCTCATGAAGGCACTGAGTACTCTTACGGACCGTGAGAGGAAGGTCATAGAGCACAGGTTCGGTCTCAAGGACGGTGTTCCCATGACTCTCGAGCAGGTTGGACAGAAGCTCGGAGTTACCAGGGAGAGGATCCGTCAGATCGAAGCGAAAGCTATCAGGAAGCTCTCCAGAGCATCCAGTTCCAAGAGGCTTGAAGGCTATACAGATTGATGGACTATGGCATCGGGTAAGCGATACACTTATCATAAAGGATTTTTATCAGATAACGCTTTGGATTTCTCAAAGCGTTCATCTTTTATTAAGGAGATTTTGCTCGAGAGAGTCAATCCCACAAAGGTAATAATCCCGTGCAAACAGCACTATGGCGTATCGGCTGTTCCCGTCGTCAAAGTCGGTGATGAGGTCAAGGTCGGACAGTGTGTCGCCATGCCGCCCAAAGGCAAGTTCTCTCTTGCCGTCCACAGCGGGATATCAGGCCGCGTGACGGAGATAAGGGACATAAAGCTCCCCAACGGCATCGAGTGCCCCGCGATCGTTATAGTCAATGACATGAAGATGAGCAGAGTGCCTTCTATCAGGCACCGCGAAAGCATGAACCTCGATTCCAAGGACGTTCTCGGCATCATTAGCAACGCCGGTATCTGCGGACTTGGCGGCGAGGGGATACCCACTGCTGCCAAGATAGACAGAGCCAGGAGGGCATGTGTTGACGAAGTGCTCGTCAATGCACTCCAGAGCGAACCGTATTCGACTTCAGACCTCATGATAATGAGCGAATACCCCGGTTATGTGGTAATGGGTGCTGCAGCAGTTGCAAGAGCATGCGGCGCGAAGAAAGTATCGATCCTGATCTCTGAGAAAAGGAAGATGCTCGCAGAGGGGATAACGACTGCGATAACGAATGCGAAGCATGATTTTAACGAGATATCTTTCGAGATAAAGTATTTTAAGGAGAGGTTCCCTCAGGGGTACTACAGGCTTGTTGCCAAGGCTCTTTACGGCGTTAACCTGACACCGGAGGAGACGCTCGAGGATAAGTGCTCTGCAGTGCTCTTCAACTGTTCGACTCTGTGCGCTTGCTGGGAGGCCTTATCAGAGAATGTCCCGCTCATGAACAGGGTCGTAAGTGTCACGGGTGACATAGCTAGCGGCCATAATATCATCGTGCCGATAGGAACTCCCGTATCTGAAGTTTTGGCGGCTGGAAAGACCAGCGACATATCAGGTCCGGTCGTCTGGGGCAATTCACTGACGGGACTTGCTATCGAGGACCCGGAGAACACTCCGATCATCAAGCTCACGAATGCCATTACCGTGATCCGCAAGCAGGAGACACCAAGGACGCCTTGCATCCACTGCGGTCTCTGTGCCCAGAACTGCCCGATGGGATTGTCCCCCCACATCATATATGAGATGCTCAAGCAGGGAATGCCCAAGAAGGCTGAAGAAGAAGGCGCGAGGACATGTATCTCGTGCGGGATCTGTTCCTACATCTGTCCTGCGGGGATTAGGCTCACTCCGAGGATAGCACAGTTCGCTGCTGAAGGAAGGATCATCGGTGAGAACTCACTGCTCCATAATACGAGCTTCAAGTATGAGATAGAAGGAATCGGCGACCTGTCGCTGCTCGAAGATTATGTTACGGACAAAGAGGGGAGTGCAAATGACGATCCTGATGCCATCGAACTTCCTTTCGACGGGGGTAAGACCGTATGAGCAAGAACAGATATCTGGCCCCGTTCATTCACACTGAGAAGAGCGCTCCGCATATCTATCTGACGCACATAGCGGCGCTGATGCCGTGCGTGGCAGGAGCGTTCATATTCTACGGATTATCTGCCATCACTCTGGTAGTCGGATGTGCAGCGGCGTTCATGCTGCTCGACAATGCTTTCGGCAAGATGGTAAGAAGGGACGGGATGAGCAGGAACTATACGGATTTCAGCTCGATCGAGGCAGGTATCGTCTATGCACTGATGCTTCCTCCGGGAACATCCATAATCGTTGCACTGACGGGCGTTCTGTTCGGATCGTTCGTGGTCAAGCAGTTCTTCGGAGGCGCAGGCAATAACATCTTAAATCCCGCGTGTGTTGCAAGGCTCTGCGTAGAGATGCTCTTCCCGGCGCAGATGGCTATGTTTAAGACTCCGCTCAGCTCATGGTTTGATGTAACTTCGCTTATCGGAAGGAGCGACAGTGTCATTTCCGCTTCCGATCCCCAGAGCCTTTTTATCGTTGAGATCCTGACGGGCAACTATGCAGGATATCTCGGCATGGGATGTGCAGTGCTCATAATAGCCATGTGGGTGTACCAGATCCTTAAGGGAACGGTCAGGATATATGCCCCTGTCGCATATCTCACAACACTTATCTTATTATTTCCGCTTATCAGCAGCAAGTACATGCCCGGTGAGACGAGCATCAGATCGATACTGATTTACATACTGTCATCAGGCGTGCTCTATGTTGCAGTATATATGCTGGGAGACTTCACGACGATGCCTTCCAGAAGGTGGGGCGGCGTTGCAGCAGGTATCCTTTGTGCCGCCATGACAACAGTCCTGCTGGGCAGGGTATCTGACATGTGTGCTGTTTTGGCACCTGTCATGGCGACTAACTTTATGTCATTTGAGATCGATTTCTTCTCAAAGACGATCGCCAGGAGAGGCAAGATACAGCAGAGGGAGGTGAAGGTCAACAGATGAACGGTTCCGGTCTTAAGAAGATAGTAACAGAGATCATTGTGATCTTCGTTCTCGGTATCGTTGCCGTTATCGGAGGCATATATCTGTCGTCCTTCAGGAAAGGCGAGAGGGAGCAGACGATCTATATCGAGAAGTACAAGGATGTTCTCAAATGCAGCCGTTATGATAAGATCTCCAGTCCTATCCTCGACAATTATGATGATATCAATGAAGTCTATATCGGTTATGACGGACTTGGGGCTCCCCAGGGTTATGTGATCGATGTTCAGCGCGAAAACGAATTCGGCCAGCAGATCCACCTGCTCGTCGGCATCGACTATGAATCTGCGACTCTTACGGGTGTCAAGCGGCTGAGGGATGAGAGTAATCCGATAGAGATGGACGACGATAAGATGGCCATGTTCAGGAAGAGTGTGATCGGTAAGAGGATCCCGGTGGCATTTACCGGCAATATCTCTGAAGAGGACACCTCCGTATCCCACAGTGAGATCGTTATAAACGGACTTCACGACGGTGTCTATTTTGCACAGTCCGTAGTCAAGGATCAATCAGGTTATATCGATTATGTCGAGATCACCGTTGAGTCAGGCAGGATCTCGCGTGTAAGGTGGGATGCTGTCAATGTCGATCCCACGACAGAGGACAGGAGTCAGGCCTCGCTGTCAGGCGCATACAGTATCCCCGGTCTTGACTGGGCAACCCAGTCTTACAACGTCTGCCATGCTCTTATCGAGTATCAGGATCCTGATCTCCTCAACATGAAATCAGACGGTACGACAGCTATCGTTGAAGGCGTTACATGTGATATCAGACGCTTTATCGATCTGTCGGAGGAATGTATCGATTATGCTCATTCCGGATACCGTAAGGAGCGTTATCTTGCAGATTATGACGTTGTCCTCAAAAAGATCTTCAGAGGTACTGCAGAGTCCCTCAATCTCTATAACGAGGACGGATTCATCGTCGAGTCTTTCGATCAGAAACTCGGCCCTTTTGAGATCAAGAACAGCGATGGTGTCGTAACGGGTCTTCGGACGATCAGAGAACTGGCGGTACATTATAACTCTTCAGATGATGATAAGGATAAGGACAAGGATCAGGATGATAAGCCGGCATCTCCCACGGATGCTGCTGATACGGACAGCGGCAGTAAGGACACTGCGGATCCTTCCGCAGACGGCGGACTGATCGATGGTGCGGAAGACGGCGTCATCAATCCTGACAGCCAGTCTGATAACTCGCTCATAGACAGTGTGGACGATCTGCCGATGAGTGAAATCGCGAGTTATGTGGATGCCGTTCCGGGAGCAGCTTCCGGATCAAAACTTGCAGTATCGTGCATCAATTCGTGCTACAAATTCATGAAAGATTATCTTAACTGGTTGGTGTGATATGTCAGAAGAACAGAACTTCAAGAATCTGCCGTTTGATGCTGAGGGGGGTGCCGGTCTTTACGGGCACAAGCCCCGTGCCATGCATGTAAGCCCGCCGAGATATCTGACGACGAGGTCTTCTCTGTTCCTCGCTTTCGCGGTGATGGGTCTGGATCTTGCGTTCCTTGGCGGTGCCATGGTGTACATTTCAGTTCTCGAAGCAGTTATCATAACGCTTATCTGGTGTTTTACATTCAGGTATCTTAAAAAGCCTGAATTATCGCCTATTGCCACAGCGGCACTGACTCTTCTTGCAGCAGGCGCAGGATATGTGCTTAATGATGTGATGACTGCCCCGTGGGTGCTCGTGTTCTCGCTCGGGCTTGTATCACTTGGCAGGATACCTCCTGAAGAGGGTGATGATCAGCGCGTTAAGATATACGGTGAAGTCCTGGTACCCCTCTTCTTTGCCATCCTGGCATCGCTTGCCGGATATTACGGCGCCATGGTCTTCGAGCGCAGGTATCTCTTCATTGAGATCATAATCTCGGTATCGTTCCTGATTCTTGCATCGATCGTTATCTCCAAGATCAGCGGAAGCCGTTTCTTCTTTACTTCAAGGAGACTTACGGAATTCTGGGATATTCCGGTCGCTGAGTTCAGCCAGACGAGGATCTTCCTTTTCGCAAAGCTCAAGTTCCTCATCACATCGGTATGGATCTTTGTGATCGCAGTTGCCATATGGTATTTTGTTGATACTCCCTGGAGAGATCATCTGTTTATACCGGTGATCGCTGTCCTTGTCCTTCCGGTAGTATTTCTCATCGCTGCCTCTGACCGTGACGTCAAGTCGGCATTCGGACCTAAATTTCATCTCTATGAAGCGTATATCTGTGCGGCATTGACAGGTCTGTTCTTTGTCCAGTACAGCAGGGAACTGTCCCTTGCCAGGGCAGTCTACATCTTCCTTCTCTTTGCCGGAACGGACATAATCGGAAGTGCGCTCCTTGCGGTCATCAGGAGAAGGCAGATCTTCGTATCGAGAAGCAAGTACATCGACGGAACACCGTTCATGATGACGATGTTCGCGCTTCTCGTTATGCTGATGGAGAGCGTATCCTGAACGGATCCCTTATCACGGATGATAATTAATAGCAGCCTGATAAAAGAGGACAAGTGTCTTGCAGACATTGCAGAGATCCTCATCCGTCATATTGATTTTCCTTACAGAAGGAAAATCAGGCCCAGATACATAACAGCGCCCGCAATATTGCCTTTCGCGGGGAGTTTTGTAAGCAGCAATAACAGTATGACCGGCAAAGTATTCAGTACGCACGCCCACTGCGGAAGTGGTGTTTTGCCCGTTACCACCATAACGAAAAGTGTAACAAGGAAAACTGCAAGTCCCAGGTACCCGGTGATCATGGTAACAATGGTCTTTGATTGGAATTCCAGCACAGCCTTCCCGGCTTCATCCGTCCTTCCCAATCTGACATACATCCATTCCACAAACCCGCATATGACATGATGAACGACTATGGAGATCAGGAACACGACAGATGATATGTACATGACCACGGATGCCGCTTCGGAAAACCCGCTCATCCATCTGCTTAATCCCAGATATCCGAATCCGAAAGCAGTGATCGCATATACCCCGAGAAGGACCGATAACAACGGCCACCTTAAAGGAAGATCTGCAAATACAGACCTCATCTTAACAGGATCCTTAAGCGCCCCTTTCAGATCAAGTCTTCCAGAGGGCGAATAGCCAAGCAAGCAGTCGCATATTCCGCAAAGAACATGTCCGGCAAATGCGATAAGTAAAACGGTTTTCATTTATATCAGTCCTCTTCTCAATGCATCTCTGGTCAGAATGAATTGATTATACACCAATTGGTTAGGTGCGGCTAATGTAATAGAACACATAATCATCGGCGAAGGTGCAGGTTTGAGCAGACTAATCTTCAATCTAACCGGCTCTAGTTTGAGCTTTTGTCTGCCTGCGCAGACTAATCGTCAATCTAACCGGCTCTAGTTTGAGCTTTTGTCTGCGTGCGCAGACTAACCTTCAATCTAACTGACTCTAGTTTGAGCTTTTGTCTGCGTGCGCAGACTAATCGTCAATCTAACCGGCTTTAGTTTGAGTTTTTGTCTGCCTGCTCAGACTAACCGTCAATCTAACCAGCTTTAGTTTGAGCTTTTGTCTGCGTGCGCGATTTTGTCAAAAAGAAAAAATCGCCAACAATAAAACTCAAATCATCGTCATCCATAAAGATAATTTGATTAACCTTTTCGATATTTCTCGACCAGTTCATTGAACTTTGAAATATACTTTTCAATTTTCTTCTCATTTCCCTCAAATGGAATTGTAGGCTTTCTTTTACCGACAATAATCGCGGCGGGAATATCCTGCTGTCTTGTCTGCTCATTAATCAATTTGTATTCCACATATGGACGCAGTGAGTATCCTTCGAGGTTGGGACACTTCGCAACGATCCAGGCGACCTGTTCTGTCGTAAAATGATTAAAAGGAAAATCAAACACTTCAAGTTGCTTCATATCAGGAAGGAAAGATATGTCCATATCGCGTATACATTTACCCCAGAAGTTGATCCTTTTTACACAGGTATCAGCCAGTGGCTTCAAGCTGTCGATCTCAAGAGTGCGCCACATTGTATTACCAATACCAAACCACTCCAAAGATGGTGCTTTCTCTATCCCTGATATGTCGTGCAGCCTTGTAAAATCATCAAGCTCAACAGCCTTGAGTGATACATTATTACTCATATCCCAAAGCTTTGTTATCTTCTGATTATGGAACCAGTAAACATACTCCAGATCAGGCAATGTTCCAAGCAAGGACCAGTCCTCTACAGACTTATTTTTGAAAAAGTTTATATAGCGTAATTGTGCGCCATATGTCTTGATAAAGTACTCGAAAGTCTCCTGCGTCAAACCAAAAACAGCCACAGACTTTACATCAGGATAATCTTTAAGTTTATCCAATTCTTCGATTTGGATCTTACCACCGCTCACATCAGCGTCTCTGGTCATGAGAACTAACTGTGTTCCATGGAAATTATCACATTCGGGACAGTTAAGTTCCCGTCTTATCAATTCTTTGAAATCTTTAACATGAATGTTCATTACTAATCACCTACTAGAGTGGATTTCAACACTGCACCAGATAGCTGTAATATACTGTTCCAAGAGCCACCTTGAAACAAGGTTATTATACCATAGGCACTTGATTCTCTTTCAGGATCTCCCGGAATATCACACAGTGCATCTTTATCTCAAGAGGATCAGGAAATGGAATTGCTCAACAGATTTCGAAGAAAGTCAGTAACTCCGTTTGCTGACTGAATAGTTGCAATCATCAATTCATCAGTATCGATTGTTGAAAAATTAATCTCATGTCCACTATGACGAATTAACTGTGTCAGGAATACTCTCTGTGTTCTTCCATTACCTTCCCTGAAAGGATGAAGCATATTTGTCTTGCAATAAAGATCTACAATCGCATCAATATAATGCTCATACTCATATCCTACATAGCATTTCTCGTTCTGTAATCCTGTAAAGATCTTGTCTGCAAGTTCGTCTATTGATTCCGGATCAACAAAAGCAGTTCCTTTCTTGGAAATAGACACAGTTCTTACTTCCCCTGCCCAATCATACAAATCTTCAAAGATAAATCTATGTATAGCCTTATAGTGCTCAAATCCGAAGTCTCCTTCGATCGGATTCATTTCCAGATCATTGCACTTAGCTGTTGTGATTAAAGTTTCAATCTGCGAGAGTTTCCTCTCATCAGTAATACCCAACTTGTTTATAAGACAAGTCGTTCCCTCATAACAATCAGCAGATAAAGGATCAATACTGTAGCCCATTATTCCTGTGCATTCACTATCTCAAGGGCTTTTACCAGAAACTCATTCCAAGTAATCTCTCTGTTGGAATAACGGCGGCACAAATCATAACCCTCATCACTAAGATAAAGGCCTTCCATCTCTACAGAAGCGATTGCATTTGCTAAAGCCAGTTCGTTTGACATATTTCCTCCAACAGTTTAATTATATCACTATACTTATCGATACTGAAGTTGCACCGGATAGCTGTAATATCCTGTTCCAAGGGTATCACTGAAACAAGGTTATTATACCATAGGGGCTTGGTTCGTTTTATTCACGATTTACCTTGATTAGATATCTCTATGCTCATACGCTCATAGCCGCGTGAAAAGCCTCTTCAACAGAAATAATGATGATTGCGCATTTTGCTTTCTATTCCCCAAACACAACAATTATGCGTTTTTGGGGAATAGTAATTACGATTTTTGCGGACTTCCGCATTTCCTTCATTATGTCAGAATCAAAGAAATCCATACTTTTCTTGTCAAAACTTGTTTTTCAAAAGTAGACATTCTCGAATGTGCCTGTTGCCATTTGTATATATTCCCACTGACATGATAATATACCTCTGAGCGGTAGGTACAGGAGCAGACAGCGTGTGTCGGAATGGGCATAGAACAGGGATTTTTTCCTTTTTCAACCATTTACAACCACTTTCGGGCAAAAAAAACAGGGGTCTGAATCGCTCCAAACCCCTGTAATTACTGGCGATCGCGAGAGGATTCGAACCTCCGACC
>DGUI01000029.1:62043-160309 GCA_002394605.1 Mageeibacillus sp. UBA4314
CCTACCGCTTAGGAGGCGGTCGCTCTATCCAGCTGAGCTACGCAATCATCTGAACCTAACGCATTATATCACATTTTTTGCGAGACATCACAAAAACTTCTCAACAATTATGTCAACTGTCTCCTCCTGCTGCTCAGAAGCGCTTATCAAGGCCGTTCCATCGCCTTTTTGCTCGCCGTAATCACCGAATTGGGCGTGGTTGCCTCCTTCGATCGTACGGAAAACGGCAGAAGAAGGGAGGAGGGATCTGCTATCTTCCAGCGCCTTGTGGTCAATGACCTTATCTTCAGATCCCGTTATCAGCAGGCATGGCATGTCATCCGGCAGCTTCTCATACGGATAAGATGCCAGGAAGATCATCCCGTCAATGGAATTGCCGTTATCGCCTGCGGCGTACATTGACGCCACGACACCGCCGAGTGAGTGACCTGCGAGGTACCAGTTATTATACGAAGACTTGTACTCCGACAATATGTCTGAAGCTTTGTCCCTGCCGAAGAATGCTATGTTGAACGGCATATCCACAAGAAAGACATCAATCCCTTCCGAAGCCATGCGGTGGAGGAGAGGTGCATAGGCGGGTGATTCCACTTTCGCGCCGGGGTAGAAGATGAGGGCATTATCCTCTGACGGACCGTCGAAAAGGTATCCTGTATCCGTTTTCTTTACCGTGACAATGCTGTCAGAAGAAAGTGCCGCTCCGCAGGTCTCCGTTGCGTGGTAATAGTCGGAGGTATAGATAAAGAAAGATCCGCAAAGTACTGCAATGAGGAGCATAAGGATGACAAGGACGATGATCAGCTTCTTCTTCATCCTAAGATCTGACCTATGCTGTCAAACATCATCTCGATATTGTCGCGGTTCTCGAGCTTCTCTACGATCTCTTCAGCCTGTGTAATGTTGTCGGTAATGATCCCGTCGGCCTCGCTCATGATGAATGAATTCTGTGATTCGTAGGAATTAGGTGTCCAGACGAGGAGCTTGGTGCCGGCTTCGTGAACGGATTCTATTACGTTCCTGTTGACGGATTCCTCTTCGAGACCGATGTAGTCGCATTTGAGGTCAGCCGTGTTGCCGAGGGACAGGAACGTCAGATAGCCTGTCTGCATCTCCGGGTATTTATCTTCGATATATTCGATCAGTTCGTACTTGAGGGATATAAGGACGCATTCATCCTCCATGTGGCGTTCCTTGAGGAGCTTTACCATGTCCTCACACATCTGCTTATCTGCCGTCTTGCCCTTGAGCTCGATGAAAAGGGTAATGTTGTCATGCGTGACATCGAGCACTTCCTCGATCGTCGGAATGGTAGTGCCCGGTTCGTTGATGAGCTCGAGCTTCTTGATCTCTGCAAGATCCATCATGTCAGACGACTTGCCGACCCCCGCGACGCGCGCAAATGAGTTGTCATGGTTAAGTACATAGTAGCCGTCCTTTGTCCTCTGTATGTCGATCTCGACACCGAAGCATTTATGATTGATAGCTGTCTGTATGCCGGGGATCGTATTCTCTCCGCCTTCAAAACCGCCGCCGCGGTGACAGACTATGTTTGTTGTATATGTTGATACGAACAGCCAGTCAAGGTTCTCGGAGATCCAGTAAGACACGCCCCAGCCGAGAACATAGCAGATCACGACGACTATGAGCATCATGGAGAAAACGGTCCCGTCATCCTGCTTCTCATCCTCTCTGACCTCATCCTTGAATGACTGGTAGAGCTGTATGACATTGATCGTTATAAGAGGGAAATAGATAAAGGTGAGGGCTGTATAGATAACACCCAGGAAGAATACAAGGGATATCGTTCCCAGTCTCAGGGCACTGTTGTCATTGCCGAGGTTAAAGACCGTAAGTATGATCGAGAGGAACGATCCGGAGAACAAGAATATCGCGGCAAGTGCAAGGAACTTAAGATTGAACAGCAGGAACTGCAGTATGATCTTCTTAAAGTTCTTTACAACGAGCTTGATCGACCTCCAGAAAGCCCTCATAGGCGAGATGTGATCGATGATCATGCCCGGGATGGTAAACATTCCGAAGAAGATGGTTATGACCATCAGGATCTCAAATATGGTATAGAGAACGTTGTAGAGCGGGGTGGACTCGATAACGGATGCGACAAAGTTGGGGACATAAAGGCCGCTCGTGAGCGATATTGACATGCCAACGCCTATCACGGGCGTGATCAACACCGCAAACAGGAGCACCAGAAGGCCTCCCGGGGTGAAGAACCTCGTGGCTTCCGTAAGCGATTCAAAGATTATCCTCCACAGGACGGTCGGCCGCCCGCAGACTTTCTCACCCGCATAATTGACTATGACGTTTATGTCGAAAGCAACATAGATGCCCAGCAGCACGATCGATGACACGATCACGAGCCACCCGAAAGGGGACTTGAAGATGAACAGGAAGTCGCCGCTCGTGACGGCAACATGGCCGGATTTCAAGACAGCCCACATCATCAGCTTCTTGATCAGAAAAACAAGGCCAAACAACGCAGCCTTGGATACAAGTTCGTATACGAGCAGCTCCGGGATGATCCGCAGATACTGCGCCAGCCTGACTTTGGGCATTGAGCCCGCCATATTCTTCTCGACGGTTTCCATGAGGAGATTCTATCACATTTCGAGGTGCGATATTCGGGAAAATGTATTGCTACGGTCCCTAATATTTATTATTTTTGTAAAATATGGCATATCAATGTGTGTTATAATCGGCGGGATGAATAGTAATTATAATATGCAGAGAGGGCCTTCGGGCCAGGAAAGGCGCACTTATATGACCGGCGCCGATATACAGGCGAAGAAAGCGGCCATGAGGCGCAGGAAGAAGAACCGCCGTAACAGACAGAGACTGATTCTGTTGGGAATGGTGGTACTGCTCATAGCGTTCATTACGGCGATCGTAGTCCTGATCAAGTTCTACAGCAATGTTAAGAGTTCCGTGACAGTTGAGGTCGGAGATCCGCTTCCTCCGGTCGAGGATCTCATGGAGAACCCTTCCGATTCCATCAAGTGCCTGACTGACCTGGTGACTGTCGACCAGGAGACTGTCGGGGATTACGACGTAGTGTTCCAGTGGGGCATATTCAAGAAGACCTGTACGATCCATGTCAGGGATACTGTAGCTCCCGTCGTCAAGACCAAGGATGTTGTCTGCCCCAAGGGTTCCACGGTGGGACCTGCCGACTTTATCGAGTCGGTCGATGACCGTACGCCCGTGGCTGTAAGCTTTGTTACGGCGCCTGACTTCAGCAGGGACGGTGTGCAGGATGTTCAGCTCCTCGTTGAGGATCAGGGCGGCAACCAGGTAACGGTTACTTGCAAGATGGAAGTCTGTGATGATTTCGAGGCGCCTGTGATCAGCGGAACGAAGAATATCACAGTATATGTCGGTGAGACTGCCACATACCGTAAGGATGTGACCGTTACTGACAACAGGGACCCCAATCCCGTTCTCAAGATAGACAGTTCATCGGTTAACCTGGATGTTCCGGGTGAATACAAGGTCATCTACACGGCAACAGACTCCGTAGGCAACTCTTCGACAGCCGAGATCACTGTATCAGTGCAGGAGAAGCCCGAGAATTACGATGATGTCCTTAAGCTCAACCAGAAGGCTGATGATCTTCTCGAGCAGTTGGGCGTTAAGGACATGAACGACCTTAACAAGCTCTTTACGATCTTCAGATGGGTAAGGAAGAACGTGCCGTGGTACGGCGGCAGGGTAACCCAGCATGATAAGGTAGCCCAGGCCCTTAAGGGACTGGCAGGCAATACCGGCGACTGCTTCACTGATGCGGCAACATGTGAGATATTGCTCCAGAGAGCAGGTTTTGAGACGAAGTTCATGGAGAGGAAGAACAATCTTGGCCTTCATTACTGGGTAATGGTCAAGGTCGGTGATAACTGGTATCACATGGATCCCGCGCCCATCTACCTGCGCCAGTTTGTATGCTTCCTCGGAACGGACAAGCAGCTTAAGTGGTTCAGCACTGACATGAGACCGGGATATTATGACCATGATTACAGCCAGTATCCGGCGACCCCCGATGAACCTTATGCAGAAGTAAAGTATGAGAATGAAGATTACCATCTGGTGGGAGAATAAGGAATGAAGAGATTAGTGATCGTTCTAGCGACAGCCGTTCTGCTCGGAGGAGCCCTGTGGTTCCTTCAGAAGCTCGTTGTCCCTAAGTACATCACAGAGAACGAGGAAGGAGTCCTCTGTTCCGAGTATTATGACAACGCGGGCGGCAATGATGTTCTGTTCATCGGTGACTGCGAAGTCTATTCGAATTTCTCACCGATAACACTTTGGCAGGATTATGGCATCACAAGTGTCATCAGGGGAACACCCCAGCAGCTTATTTGGCATTCCTACTACATGCTCGAGGATACTTTGAGATATGAGACACCCAAGGTGTGTGTTTATAACGTGCTGTCGATGAAGTACGATGAGCCGCAGAGCGAGGCTTACAACAGGCTCGCCCTGGACGGCATGCGCTGGTCACCCGTTAAGGTCGAGGCTGTGAAGGCATCGCTCAAGAAGGACGAGGATGATACGTTCATGAGCTACGTATTCCCGATCCTCAGGTTTCACTCCAGGTGGAATGAACTGACGGATGAGGACTTCAAGTATCTGTTCAAGACAGAGAAGCTCTCTCATAACGGATATGTCATGAGAGTCGACTGCAAGCCGGTTACGGTCCTTCCAGATCCCATACCGCTTCCCGATTACAACTACAGCGATATCGACTGGCAGTATCTCGACAAGATCAGGGACTGCTGCAATGAGCACGGCATAAAGCTCATACTCATCAAGTCTCCGTCATGCCAGCCCTACTGGTTTGAGGAGTGGGACAAGCAGATATCTGACTATGCGAAATCTAACGGCCTGACATATATCAACTTCCTGGAGCATGGCGATGAGACTGGTATCGACTATACGAAAGACACCTATGATGCCGGAATGCACCTTAATCTTTCAGGTGCCGAGAAGGCCAGCAGATGGTTCGGAAAGATACTTTCGGAGCAGTTCGGACTGCCCGATCACAGGAGCGAAGATTTGACGGCAGCCCGCTGGGATGAGAAAATATCATTCTACGAGGCGATGAAGGCGTCCCAGTTCAAGCAGCTTGAAGAGACGGGACAGGTAACGAGCTTCAGATGAATTAGTAAAACATTTTTGGAGGAAATAATAAATGAAAAAGACAATCGTATTAGCAATCGCAGCTACACTGGCAATCGCCATGACAGGCTGCAGCAAATCCGGAACTGAGGGAACTTCAGCGTCCAATGCGGACACACCCGCTGTAACACAGGGCGCTGAACAGGCTGCAGGTGACGGATGGGTATTCGAGAATAACGGCGTGCAGATCACGATGAATGCTCCCGCAGCTCCCATTCTCGAGAAGTTAGGAGCTTACACAAGCTCATATGAGGCGCCCAGCTGCGCTTTCGACGGTATGGATATCGTATATTCCTACGGCGGATTCGATCTCCTTACTTATTCTGCAGGCGGAGCTGAGGCAAAGGTATCCGGCGTTGTTCTCCGTGACGACTCCGTAACAACAAAGGAAGGTCTGTTCATCGGATCTGACAAGGCAGCAGTAGAAAGCACATATGGAAAGATGGAAGACGGCGCCAACAATCTCAGGATCACGAAAGGCAACTGCGAGCTTCTCGTAATCCTTACTGACGGATACGTCTCGTCCATCCAGTACATCGCTAAGCAGTGATATAAACTGCTTTGAACTCTTACAGGTAAAACGACATGATCAACTTTAGGAGAACAATCACTTCCCTGATCGCGGCTCTGACGCTGATTATAGTTGTGCCTGGTGTAGCTAACGCCGCAACAGGCTGGAGCGAAGACGAGGAAGGCAACAAGTACTATTACGTGTCTGAGACGAAGACCGTAAAGTCAAAATGGAAGCAGATCGACGGCTATTGGTACTACTTCGATGAAGAAGGGAAGATGGTCAAGGGCATTACCGAGATCGAAGGCAACCTCTACAGATTCAAGTCGACCGGCAAGCTTGCCAAGGGCTGGTACACCAAGGATGAGAAGACATACTACTTCACATACGATGGTGCCTACAAGGGCTGGCATACGATCGACGGCAAGAAGTATTACTTCAACAAGAAGACATGCGTAATGACTGTCGGGTTCAAGACACTCAAGGAGAAGCTGTACTATTTCAATTCCAAGGGCGTCATGAAGAAGGGCTGGTTCGAAGACTCTGAAGGTGACAAGTACTATTTCGACACCGACGGACATGCCCTGAGGTATACCTGGAAGAAGTATGACGGCTACTGGTATTTCTTCGACGAGGAATGCAAGATGGCCAAGGGCATCAGGAGCATAGACGATGAACTGTACAGGTTCAAGTCTACCGGCAAGCTGGCCAAGGGCTGGTATACCAAGAACGAGAAGACATACTACTTCACATACGACGGTGCCTACAAGGGCTGGAAGACGATCGACAAGAAGAAGTATTACTTCAACAAGAAGACATGCGCCATGACGGTAGGATATAAGAATCTCAGAGATAAATCTTATATCTTCGACTCTGAAGGCGTTCTTCAGAAGTCAGGCTGGATCAAGTATAACAAGAATTACTACTATGCTGATTCAGAAGGCGTTCTCAAGAAGAGTTACTGGCTCCAGATAGGTAAGGATTATTATTATCTCGATTCTGACGGCATCATGCTGACCGGTCTTCAGAAGATCAAGAAGGCAACGTATTATTTCTATCCGCTCGGCAAGAATGCCGGCAAGATGGCGAAGAATACGGTCATCAACGGCAAGCATTTCGATAAGAACGGCAAGATGGACTACATCGTGTCCGACGAGATCTCGTGGCATGCCAAGGAATACGGCAGCTACGCGCTCGGCACAAAAGAAGCTGACGATAACGCAACTCTTATCTGCAGCATGCTCATGGTCGAGTACGGATGGACTTTCGAGGCCTGCTGCGGCCTTCTCGGCAACATCGCACGCGAGGGCGGACTCAACCCGTGGCAGTGGGAGATCAAATACACCAACCAGCTCGGCAGGATCCCGACCGTAGCCGAAGCCAAGAAGACGGGATACGGTTACGGCCTCATCGGCTGGACCCCTGCACGCAAGTACTGCTTCGACAACGCGAAAGCAACCAACGGTGTCATATATTTCCCGGACTATAAACAGTCTACCTACGAAGGTTACGGCCCCAATTTCTCGGATAAGCCCGGCAACGTTGAAGACGGCAAGGCCCAGACGAAGCTCATCGGCGAGGCAATGGCCAAGGGCAGCGGCAACATCTGGATCAAGCGCAAGAGCGTCAAAGCAACAGAGTACATAAAGCTCACCTCGGTCGAGAAGGCTGCATACTACTGGCTCTACAATGCCGAGTATCCTTTGAGCGTACATCCCGGCTACGATGCGGCTCCGACGGAGAAAAAGCGTAAGGAAAGCGCCATCGAATGGTATAACCGTCTCGGCGGCAAGGACTTTACTCCGGTATATCCTTCCGATAATCCGGTGGAACCCGATCCGGAACCCGAGGGCGGGGAAGTAGTAGTTAAGTAGTAGTTAAGCAAGCGGAAGCTGATAGAAGGACTGACCCTGGCGGGTCAGTCCTTTGTATTTGCGGGGATGGAAGGTTTTTTGGCGGATTGGCGGGGCGAATCGACACACTAAGTAGGGACACGGGGTGTCGTAGTCGTGTGTTCTTTCGCCGTTTTCAGGGCAAAACGACACACCAAGTAGGGACACGGGGTGTCGTAGTCGTGTGTTCTTTTGCCGTTTTCAGGGCGAAACGACACACCAAGTGGGGACACGGGGTGTCGTGGTCGTGTGTTCATTCGCCGCTTTTCCGACCTTAACGCCCTCAGATCACGATATCATCAATAGCCAAATCGATCGCAGCCCAGAGCATGCCTTCGATCTGCTCGGAGTTGATCTCGTGACCGTGGCCTATCCTGATAACAACAAAATCCTTCATCTCAACAAAGCCTTTCGTTATGCAGGACGAGGTATTGTAGTAAGATTTTCCTACATAATAATCCTTGTCCAGTGCCCCGTCGACCTCGATCAGGATCACCTTATCGATCTCGGGGACATAGAACAGAAAATCAGGGTGCATGTGCGTGTACTTGCCAAGATCAAGAAAGATCCCGGACTTGAATTCGTAGCCCATCTTCTCGAGGACGAGCGCGACTATTTCCTCGTTCTTGGATAACAGTTCCTGTCCTTTGTGGTCGATGACCTTGCCGTCAGTGGGCGTGACCTGATTCGGTTCGGCTTTCATGAAGAATGCATGGTCAAGAGGCCCGGTACGCCGCTTGAACAGCGGGAATACGATAATGCGCGGTTCGCCCTGATATTGCGTCTTCCATTCCTTGAGCAGCAGGTCCAGTTGTCCTTTCAATTCAACATATTCTTTGATCTGCTCGGATAGTTTCTTTCCCCGTTTGCTTGAGCAGGAGTACTTCCTCTTGTTGGTACGGGAGATCCTATCATCATCCGGATCGTAAAACACATAGACAAGATCGCGGCCGTTGTCTTTCCCGAAAAAGCCGTGAGGTATAAGGCTGAGCTTATATCTCAGATAATTGATCTTTAGTTCCAAATGTCTTTTTGTCATATACATGGGCCTATTCTAACCCCTGAATTGCCAATAAAATCTCCGAAAAAATACGATTTTCGGAAAAATCCGTATCGTTTGTCGTTTTGTCAGATTGCAGTTTTTCATTGTGTATTTTTGTGCCTCTTGTAATCCTTCACGGTGCTAACATATGAATAGTATTTCTATAAAGGAGGCGATTCTATGTTGAATAAGAAAAAGACAGCGGCGCTTTTTCTTACGGCAAGCATGATGCTGACATGTACCCCGTTCACAGCACTGGCAGCAACTACCGGTTGGCAGACCGACGGTGATTACAGAGTATATGTTAAGAAAGACGGTTCTTATACAAAGGGCTGGAAAGAGATCGGTAAGAAATGGTACTACTTTGATAAGAAGGGCCATGCCGTAACAGGACTCAAGGAGATCAAGAAGAAAACATACTACTTCAACTCCAAGGGCGCCATGCAGAAGGGCTGGCAGGAGATAGACGGGAAGAAGAAGTATTTCGGCAAGGACGGCGTAGAGGTCTTTAAGGATTGGGTCAAGAGCGGCGGCAAGTGGTATTACGTCAAGAAGAACGGCGTCATGGCAACAGGCGTTACCAAGATCGGCAAAACCCTCTACAACTTCAAGTCATCCGGTGTCCGGAAGACCGGTTGGGAGACTAATGAAGACGGCACCAAGTACTACTTTACGTCCAAGGGCGCAGTGAAGGGCTGGAAGGAGATCAGCAAGAAGTGGTATTACTTCAACACCGATACCTTCCTCATGACTACAGGCGTAAAGAAGATCAGCAAGAAGTATTACGTCTTCTCCGCGAAAGGCGTTATGCTGAAGAACGGCCTTAAGAAAGCTACAAACGGCCACAGTTACTACCTTGATAAGAAAGGGGTTGCCCTCACATCTGATTGGAAGCAGATCGGCAGCGACTGGTATTATTTCGGCAAGAGCGGCAAGATGGCTACAGGGCTGACGGAGATCGGCAAGGACACTTATTTCTTCTACGAAGACGGTAAGATGGCCAAGAGCGTTACCATCGACGGAATGAAGTTCGATAAGAACGGTAAGCTCGTATCCAAGACTCTTGCTGTCACGGGAACGACCTGGAAGAACGCCATAGACGGCGCTTACGTCAATACAAAGAGCCTTGAGCTGGTCGCAAAGTTCAATAACTACTCCGGTTCCAAGGTCTACTTTAAGGTAACCAAAGACGGTGAGGAACTCTTCTGCGGCGAGAAGGTGGACGCAAAGTCTTCCGTAACATTTACTTTCGCACCGGAGGGTGACGAGCTCATCGAGGAAGGATTCGTCAAGCCCGGTTCTTACACATTTACGATCTACAGCGACAAGGACAAGAAGCTTGCTTCCGAGACTGTAGAGGTAACGCGAAATGATGTAACGGTAACTGAGGCAAGATGGTATCTTGCTGATGATAAGGACGGTAACTACAGCAATACAAAGAAACTCAACCTGGACGTCGATTTCAGCAACGAGGCAGACGTATATTACACAGTATCCAAAGATGATTCTGTGCTCTTCACGAGTGATGTCACAAAGGGTGCAACTTCTCTCGCAATGTACTATTCCAAGAGCGAGGGTGCTGAGCTTGTTGGCGGCAGGATCCCCGACGGATTTTACAAATTTACGGTATATACCGAGAGCGGAAAAGAAGTTTACTCTGCCACAGCGAAAGTAAGTAACGGATCTTCGCCGGTTGATCCTGGTAACGGCGATGTCATCATCACATGGCTCTACAAAGATGAGGAATTCACTAACTGGCAGGAATATGATAACGTGTCAGCGGTCGAGTTTGCAGCAACCTTTAAGGAAGACGCAGAGTTCTATTATACGCTGAGTAAAGGTAACACGGTTCTTTATACGAGCAGTAAGGTCACAACTTCCAACAAAAGATACAGCGGCTCTATCTACGGTTTTGATGATAAATATCTCTACAACGGATATCTTGTTGCAGGCGAATACACACTAACGATCTATAATACGTCTGATGAGGCTGTAGGTTCGAAGAACGTTAAGATCAACAACAACTCACATGAGCAGATAGATTATGAGACTGTATGGACTGCATATGCTGATTACGGTTCAGGATACATTACATTGGAAACAGAGGTAACAAAGCTGTTCCAGAATGGACTCTATGCAGCTTTGTATTACGCTCCTTCCGGAACACCTTCTTCGTCCGATCAGTTACTGTATGACGCAACTGCGATGGATTATAATTTCATTCCAGGTGAATTTGATGAAGAAGACAGTAATCAGCTGCCCGATCGTTATGAGTATACTTTCGTTTTTAATGACAGCAGTTTTGAGAGCGGATTATACTATGTGATCCTTGCCGAGGATGAGGCATCTGTTGGCAATCCTCTTGCAGTTGTTGATGTTGAATATACCAAGCCTCAACCTCCGGACCCCATCGATCCTGATAAATTCCTGGTATGGAGCTGGAATGAAGAAATCTTAAATACTATCCAGAGATATTCCGATGCTGAATTCCAGTATTCCACTACACCGAGCAATGCGTACAGACAAGCTCTGGACGTTGTTCTGACGACCGGTGAAGGAGCTCCTGATATGTACGGACTCGAAGCAGGCTACATTCAGGAATATATGAATACAAATAAGGCGATTCCCGTATCACAACTTGGTATTACTGACGAAGAGCTTTCTGATATGTTCAGCTATACTTTGAATATCGGCTCTTCTTCGGACGGCAAGGTAATGGCATTGGCCTGGGGTGCTCATCCCGGCGGCGTGTTCTATAACAGAAGTGTCGCACAGAAGTATCTTGGTGTATCAGCTCCTAATGATGTTCAGACATATTATTCATCATGGGATAAGTTCCTTGAACTGTCCAGAACGGTCAATACAAATTCTAATGGCACGGTCAAGGCTACAGCTGCAATTGCGGATTCAGAGAGAGCTTACCTTGCTGGAAGAACAAGAAAATGGGTCGTAAACGGAGTGGCAGATTTTGATTCTTGCTCAGAGAGTTTCCTTGATTTCGGTAAGCTCCTGTTCAATGAAAATCTGACATTCAATGCTGCGCAGTGGAGTAGTGACGAGTGGATGTATGGTTCAACAAACGGAACAGTTCTTTCTTACTTCGGACCTATGTGGCTTGGACAATATTCTCTGGGAATTGTAGAATATGATGGCACTGTTGTAAAAGACGAGTGGGGATTTGTGAAAGCACCTACAGATTTCTTCTGGGGTGGTACATGGGTCGCTGCATCACCCTATTGCAAGAACAAAGAGACAGCTGCAAAGATCCTGCGGGATGTCTGCCTCGATCAGAACAATCTTACTTTGATGGCAAAGAATAATGAATTCGTCAACAGCAAGACAGTCATGAACAGGATCAAGTATGATTCTTCATGGAAATTCAACTGGCTTGGAGGTCAGAACCCTGTTGCTAAGCTGATCGAGATCGCAGAGGGATGTGACAATCAGTTAATTGATGAAGATAGCTACACAGATTATTACTATGTTGTTGCCGATCAGTATATTAATGGAGAGATCGATTCTGTTGCCCAAGCAAAACAAGTATTCAAGGCGATGATCGCTGATGATGACTGACATAGTTTTGATCATCTTTTAATGAGTGAGAGCCGCCCTTCGGGGCGGCTCTTTGCTGAAATTAAAACAACCGCCTCACCAGAGGCGGCTGTTCTTTCCTCATCTAACAAAAACAACCTTACTTCGCGACGATGTTTGCAAGTCTTCCCTTAACGTAGATGAACTTGACGATAGATCTGCCGGCGAGAGCACCCTCGAGCTTGGGGTCAGCCTTGACGATCTCTTCGACAGCGGCCTGGTCGGCTTCGGAAGGAATGTCGACCTTGAACTGGACCTTGCCGTTGATCTGTACTGCGATCTCGATCGTGTCCTTAACGAGTGCTGACTCATCGTAAGAAGGCCATGCCTGGTTGAATACCGAGTAGCTGTTGCCCATGATCTCCCACTGCTCCTCAGCGAAATGAGGTGCGAACGGGGAGAGAATAAGGATCAGCTCCTCCACGGTGTAACGGAGCATTGCAGGATTGCAGTCTGTATTCTGCTGGTACTTGCCGATGGCGTTAAGGAGCTCCATCATACGTGCAACTGACGTGTTGAACTGGAACCTGTCGATATCAGCCGTAGCGCTCTTGATAGTATAATTGAGGACGTAGTTGAGGTCCTTCTCATTCTTGCCGAGTTCGATGGACGAGATATCGGTTGAAGGGATATCCTTAACGTCAGATACGACACGCTCGATCCTGTCGATGAACTTGACGATGGCCTTCAGTCCTTCGTCGCTCCACGGTCCTCCGTCGATGTATGCAAAGCCGAATGCGAGATATGTCCTGAACACGTCAGAACCGTACTTGGCGATGTATTCGTCGGGCGCGATCGTGTTGCCCTTGGACTTGCTCATCCTGTTGCCGTCGGGACCTAAGATGATGCCCTGGTGAACGAGACTTGCGAAAGGCTCGTCGAAGTCGACAAGACCCATATCCCTCATCGCTTTGCAGAAGAACCTTGCATAGAGCAGGTGCATTGCTGCGTGCTCAGGACCGCCGACGTACTTGTCAACAGGACACATCTTATTGACAAGTGAACTGTCGAAGATTGCATTCTCATTCTTGGGGTCAACGTATCTGAACTGATACCATGATGAATCAACGAAAGTATCCATCGTATCAGGATCCCTCTTCGCGTCAGCGCCGCACTTGGGGCACTTGCAGTTGATGAATGAATCACACTTGGCAAGAGGACTCTCTCCGTCGGGTGTGAATTCAACGTCGTACGGGAGGAGGACAGGAAGATCCTTCTCGGGAACGGGAACAACTCCGCATGAAGGACAGTGGATCATGGGGATAGGTGTACCCCAGTAACGCTGTCTGGAGATGAGCCAGTCTCTTAATCTGTAATTGACCTTCTTCTCACCCATGCCCATCGAGTTCAGCTTAGCCACGATCGCATCGATGGCAGCGTGCATTTCGAGTCCGTCGAACTCGCCGGAGTTAACGAGAACGCCCTTCTTCTCGCAGTAGGGGAGTTCATCCTCAGCGCCTTCTTCTGAAGCAACAACGCGGATTATGTCGAGACCGTACTTTGTAGCAAATTCGAAGTCTCTCTCATCGTGAGAGGGAACAGCCATGACGACGCCGGTGCCGTAAGCTGCGATTACATAATCAGCTGCCCAGATCGGAACCTTGCGGCCGTTCAGAGGATGGATGGCATAAGCACCTGTAAAGACGCCTGTCTTCTCGCGGGTGGTGCTCATTCTGTCAATATCCGTAACCTTGGATGTTGCAAGTCTGTATGCGTCAACAGCTTCCTTGCACTCAGCGGTCGTAAGCTTCTCGCAGAGCTCTGACTCAGGTGCAACAACAACATAAGTAACGCCCATGAAAGTATCAGCTCTCGTAGTGAATACCTCGAGCTTCAACGGGTTTCCGTCATCGTCCAGAAGCTGCTTGCCGTCCTTCTCGACGTAGAAAGCAACCTGTGAGCCTTCGGACCTGCCGATCCAGTTGGTCTGGATCTTCTTCGTCTTCTCAGGCCAGTCGAGCTGGGGGAGGCAGTCAAGGAGCTCCTGTGCATAATCAGTGATCTTGAAGAACCACTGTGTCATGTGCTTATGTACTACTTCCGTATGGCATCTCTCACACGCGCCGTCAACGACCTGCTCATTGGCAAGAACGGTCTGACACTGGGGACACCAGTTAACGGGTGCGTTCTTACGGTATGCCAGACCCTTGTTGTAGAGCTGGATGAAGAACCACTGGTTCCACTTGTAGTATTCAGGCATGCATGTGGCGATCTCGTAGTCCCAGTCGTATGTCGCGCCCATTTCGCGGAGCTGCTTCTCCATCGTGGCGATATTCTTGAGCGTGGAATCCTTGGGGTGGATGCCCGTCTTGATGGCATAATTCTCTGCAGGCAGTCCGAAAGAGTCGAATCCCATCGGATGGAATACGTTATATCCCTGCATCCTCTTCATCCTTGACCATGAATCGGTCAGGGAGTAGTTGTACCAGTGTCCGAGGTGGAGATTGGCACCTGACGGATATGAGAACATCTCGAGACAATAGAGCTTGTCGCCCTTAGCGTTAGGATCAAACTTATAAAGCTTGGTATCCTCCCATTTCTTCTGCCATTTACGGTCGATATCAACTGAGTATGACATATTATTTACCTCTTATTAGAAAAATATCTATAGAAGTATATCACAACTTGCCATATTTTTGACATAGAGTTGCAATTGCTTTTTGACCTTCTTAATGTATAATGAAAATGCTTTTTATGGTAAAAAGGCGTGTTATGCGCGCTTGTCTATATAGATATGAGGTGAATTTATGGGCTTAGGCATGGAAATAGGTATCGATTTAGGTACCAGCAGTGTATTGATCTATGTTCGCGGCAAGGGTGTCGTTCTCAAGGAACCGTCCGTCGTCGCAGTTAATAATAAGACCGGTAAGGTATTGGCAGTAGGTGAGTCTGCAAGTCTTATGCTCGGAAGGACTCCGGGCGTTGTTGAAGCGATCAGGCCGTTAAGGGAAGGCGTTATCTCTGACTTCAGAGCTACGGAAGTAATGCTCAAGGCATTCATCGGACGCGTGTGCTCCGGCCTTAGGGCAACATACTTCAAGCCTACCATCGTTGTCTGCGTACCTTCCGTTATTACTCCCGTAGAGCAGCAGGCAGTAGAGAATGCCTGCCGTCACGCAGGTGCCAAGGATGTATTCCTGATAAGAGAACCTATAGCTGCTGCTATCGGCGCCGGTATCGATATCACAAAAGCATGCGGTTCAATGGTCGTTGACATCGGCGGCGGTACGACGGATATCTCCGTTATCTCACTCTGTGAGCCTGTTGTAGATGCTTCTCTTAAGGTTGCAGGCGATAAGTTCGACGAAGCGATCATCAAGCATGTAAAGAGAAGACATAACGTATTGATCGGTGACAAGACAGCTGAGATGCTTAAGATCCAGATCGGCTGCGCTTACCCGAGAGATGAGGAACTTACATTGGACGTCAAGGGACGTAACCTTATCACAGGTCTTCCTTCAACGGTTACGGTATCTTCAACTGAGATGCTCGAAGCTCTGGAAGAACCGGTATCAGCGATATTCGAAGCTGTGCATGTAGTCCTTGAGAAGACACCTCCGGAACTCCTTGCAGATATCTCCACAAGAGGCATCGTCATGACGGGCGGCGGATCACTGCTCTATGGTCTTGACAGGATGCTCGCCACCAAGATCGGTATCGAAGTATATCTTGCTCAGGATCCCGTATCCTGTGTCGCCATCGGAACAGGTAAGGCACTCGATATGATGGACAAGTTCGCAGCACTGAGCGATAACTGATAAGGTATCCTTCTGACAGATCATCTATGATATAGATAAGGGTCTATATGAGATTTGATACGATCAACAAGAAGCCCAAACTGTGGAATATCGCAATACTGACAGCTGTTACGGCAGCTGTCGTTTTGATTGTTGCTCTTACGGTTCCTTCTCCGGTGTTCTGGTTGATCATGATCATAAGTGATGTTTATCTTGCAGCAGTTCTCGGCATGATGATCAATGCATGGATCAGACAGATCAGATATAATCCGTATTCATATAATTCTGTCTATTATATCGGCTTTGCGCTGTTCATATTATTTGATCTGATCCTGATGATAACGATGACCATATCGGTTTTCTATGACCCTGAGAAGTACACTTTTGTTACCTGTCTTGAAGTTATCATGCATTCGGCACGTAATTTTATGATGATCACATCGCCGCTTATCTTTTTCTTTGCGGGATTGCTGGTTGTATCCAACGTGGATCTCATGAAGCATGAAGGCCGCAGCATTGTCAATTCGCTCGGGATAGTCCTGGCATTCGTACTCGTAGCAGGTGAACTGTTTATCTTTTTCAGTGATTACACATTCCTGGCACTGTTCACGGATCTGATTGCTGCCGTATATCTTTATTTCGAGTGTATGATGCTCGGTACGATAGTATCCAATGCGATAGTCGTAACTCATAAGCCTGACCCGGATAAGGATTTTATCATCATATTGGGATGTGCTATCCGTCCGGACGGGACACCGAGACCTTTGCTTCAGTCGAGGATCGATAAGGCGATGGAGTTTGCGAAGTATCAGGTAAGCAAGACCGGCAAAGAACCGGTCTTTGTCGCTTCGGGCGGACAGGGAGCAGACGAAGCGATGCCTGAGAGTACTGCGATCAAGAGATATCTTCTTGTACAGGGCATTCCTGAGGATAGGATAATCGAAGAGGATAAGTCTACGAATACGCTCGAGAATATGCGTTACTCGAAAGAGAAGATCTCAGCAATAGATCCGTCTGCAAAGGTCATATTCTCGACTACGAATTATCACGTCTTCAGGAGCGGCACATATGCACGTAAAGTCAAGATGAGAGCTACCGGTATCGCGGCCCGCACGAAATGGTATTTCTGGCCGAACGCATCGGTACGTGAGTTCGTCAGTCTCTTAACTGAACACAGGAGAAAACAGGTCCTCGTCCTTGGCGGGCTCCTAATGATCTATGTAGTCCTGACTCTTGTTCAATTGTGGGCGATAAATCATTGAGTGCGGCAAAAACGACAATGCTATGTTGTTTTTGCCGAAGAACGGGTATATAATCACCTCATAAGATAATAGTGGTTACATAAGAGGTGAACTATATGTATTACAGAAGGCAACTTGAGGATGTATTGAAGTCTACGGCTCAAAGTTTTGCATCTATTACTCTGTATGGTCCACGTCAGACTGGTAAGTCTACCATGGTAAGAAATCTGTTTCCTGACATGGAATATGTAACGCTGGATAATAGCAGAGAACTGACTCTGGCTCAGAACGATCCTATGTTGTTCCTCGAAGCACATGCCGTACCTTTGATCATTGATGAGATCCAGAAGGCTCCGGGTCTTTTCCCTGCGATCAAGGAGAGGATCGATAATGCCAAACTGGAGGGGGTAAAGGGCAAGAAAAAAACAGCACTGATGTATATCCTTACCGGCTCGAATCAATATCAAATAAGAGAGAAGGCTACTGAGTCCCTGGCAGGAAGAACTGCGATAATCGAAGTGAACTCACTGTCCCTTTGCGAGAAAAAACAGATCAAAGGAAGTGAATTCACACCGGAAATAGACAGCCTTAAGGAAAAGCAAGGATCCTTGGAAGCGATGAACAGGTTCGAGGTATTTGAAGAGATATTTAAGGGCGGAATGCCGGAGTACTACATAAACGGCATAGACCGTGATATGTTTTTTGAAAGTTACATTTCCACATATCTGGAAAAAGACGTGAGCAAGTTGATCAATGTGGATAAGATAACTGATTTCAGGAGATTCCTTACAGTCGTTGCCCTTCGTACTGCTCAGCAGGTTGATCATGCAGATATCGGAAGAGCGGTCGGCATAGATTCCAGGACAGCCAGGAGCTGGCTTACGATCCTCGAAGCATCCGGAATAATCGCTTTCCTTCAGCCGTATGCTACCAATGCTGCGAAAAGGATAATCAAATCTCCGAAGATGTATTTCATGGATACGGGTCTGTGTTCATTCCTGTGCGGATGGTCAGATTCCAAGATGATGGAAGCATCTGCGATGGCAGGAGCTTTGTTCGAGACATATGTAGTAAGCGAGATGATCAAGAGCATCCGGAATGCCGGAAAGAGAGTTGAATACACCCTATATTATTACAGAGACCGTGACCAGAAAGAGATCGACATCCTTTATATCAAAGATCAGACTATCTATCCTGTCGAGATCAAGAAGGGGATCGGGAATGATAAGGCAGATAAGAATTTCGGAGTTCTCAGGCAGTATAAGATGCCTATAGGGACAGGTCTTGTTATTGATACATCTGACAAGCTGTTCCCGCTTAACAAGGATGTCTATTATTGTCCGGTTGGAATGATCGGGTTGTGATGGATGTATATCAATAATTAATAAATAGTTAACCAGCAGTTGAGGAATAAATAACGTTTGACCTAAAAAGAGATAAATGATATTATCTTCTTGTTTTCAAGACAAGTAACTTTAGTCGTTTTTGTATTCCAAACAAAAATTAATAATTTGAGGTTTTCATGAGTGAACTGGATACTTTGAACTCCAAGTCTGTTGCTGACTTAGCCGTTATTGCTACGGCAATGGGAGTTATTAACCCCGGAGATGCGGATAAGCACTCCAAAGAAGAATTGATCTCACTTATCAGCGGTGAACCCAAGGCTGCTCCTGCATCTGCTTCTGTTACGGAAACTGAAGCACCTGCCGAAGAGAAGCCTAAGGCTAAGCGCGGACGTAAGCCCAAGGCTGCTAAGCCGGTTGTGGAAGCCGGTGATGCTGCCGTTGAAGTTGCAGCAGCTGAGGTCAAGACAGAAGAGAAGAAGCCTGCTAAGAGAGGCAGACCTTCCAAGAAGGCTAAGGCCGCTGAAGCAGATGGTGAAGTTAAGGCTGTGCCGGTTGAAGAGAAGCCTGCCGATGAGACTCCCGCAGCTGAGGAGAAGCCCAAGGCCAAGAAAGGCCGCAAGCCCAAGGCTAAGAAGGAAGATAAGGCAGATGCCGATCAGATGACGATCGCTGATATCGTCAGTGAAGAGCCCAAGAAGGAAGATGCTCCGGCATCAGAAGAGAAGGCGGCAGAAGAGAAGACAACAGAAGCTCCCAAGAAGGGCGGCAAGTCAAGGAAGAGAAGACTTTCGTTCGGGCCTGATAAGAATGTTGAAGAAGTTGAGATCCCCAAGGAGGAACAGCAGGCAGATGAGGTTGCAGCTGCTGAGCCTGAAGCTCCCGCTGTTCCCGAGATCGTTTACCGAGAAGTCGAGGGCATCCTGTCCATCGGCAGCGGCGATAAGAATGATTTCTCCGGCTTTATCCACTGCAATAACTATCTGCCCGGTGAGGACGATGCATATGTTCCCGGACAGATGATCAGAAGGATGGGATTAAGAAGAGGCGATAAGATCAAGGGCCTCGTTACGGCACCCCGCGGCAAGGACAGATATGCGCCGCTTAAGAAGGTGCTCGAAGTCAACGGCATAGATGTGTCTGAGGCTGAGGACTATGATGTTTTGAGGAAGCGTCCGAGATTCGAGAGCCTGACGGCGATCTATCCTAACGAGAGGCTTACGCTCGAGACGAAGCAGGAAGACCTGTCAACGAGGATCATCGACCTTTTCTCGCCTATAGGAAAGGGACAGAGAGGAATGATCGTATCACCGCCTAAGGCAGGTAAGACAATCCTGCTGCAGAAGGTTGCAAATTCCATTACGGCAAATAATCCTAACTGCAAGCTCATCGTTCTCCTGATCGACGAGCGTCCTGAGGAAGTTACGGACATGCAGAGGTCGATCCAGGGTGAGGTCGTTTATTCGACCTTCGATAAGAGACCTGAGAATCACGTGCGCGTAACAGAACTCGTGCTAGAGCGTGCGATGAGGCTTGTCGAGCTCGGCGAGGATGTTGTTATCCTCCTCGACTCCATGACGAGACTTGCAAGAGCATATAACTTGACGATCACTCCTACCGGCAGGACTTTGTCTGGCGGTCTTGACCCGGGATCGCTGTATGGTCCTAAGAGGTTCTTCGGTGCAGCTCGAAATATCGAGTTCGGCGGAAGCTTAACGATCATCTCCACGGCTCTGATCGAGACAGGTTCGAGGATGGACGAGGTTATTTTCGAGGAGTTCAAGGGAACGGGCAACATGGAAGTTACCCTCGACCGTAAGCTCGCTGACAGGCGTGTATTCCCGGCTATCGCAGTCGATAAGTCCGGTACGAGAAGGGAAGACCTGCTCCTGTCCCATGAAGAACTCGAAGCCGTATGGCTCACGCGCAAGACGATCGCAGATTCCGATACCGTGGCGGCAACGACGGCGGTGCTCGACTTCATGAAGAAGACGACATCCAACGCATCGTTCATCATGTCGGTAAAAAAATCTTTCGATCCTAATTGACAAGTGCTATAAGATACAGTATTATAGCAAGGCTAACAAAAATCCGGTATGGCATACGTGGCCCCGCGGTTACGCGTCATATCTTTGATGAAAGGTGAGAACAAAAATGAAAGCAGACATTCATCCTAAGACACAGCTTGTAACAGTTAAGTGTGCTTGCGGTGAGACATTTGAGACAATGTCAACGAAGAGTGATCTCCGTGTAGACATCTGCTCCAAGTGCCACCCCTTCTACACAGGTAAGCAGAAGCTCGTTGATACAGGCGGACGTGTTGATAAGTTCAACAAGAGAATGGGCAAGGCCTGATCTCTTGATAGATCAAGAATCGACGAAGCTGCTCCGGTTATCCGGGGCAGTTTTTTTTAATACGGATCGATACGGTTTTTTCCGATTTTCGTATTTTTTCGGAGCTTTTTTGAGCGTATTTCCTGGTAATATCGTCTCACAAGGGACGGGCCCGTTCCTCCGCTAAAGAAAGGAGGGATAATATGTCCTTAACAAAGTACGATATAGATCAGCTGTGTCTGTTCGACGATGAGATGTTCAGGCTGTGTCTCAAGGATTGCCCTGAAGGCATCGAGTATATCCTTAGGACGATCATCGGGAACCCGACTCTAAGAGTCCTAAAGCACAGGATGCAGAAGCCGGTCAATAACCCAGGAGGAAGATCAGTCCGGCTGGATGTCTATGCAGAAGATGCTGACGGTAAGAAATATGACATTGAGATACAGAAAGGTAAGGCAGGTGAATTGCCGCAAAGGGCAAGATACTACTCGTCTGTTCTTGATGCGAGAACGTCTCTGAAAAAGAATGAAACCTTTGACAGGTTGCCTGATTCATTCATTATCTTCATATGCAGCTATGATATAATGAGCGCAGATACAGCGATGAAGTGGTACAGGCGCAGATGCCTTGATAACGGGGAAGAATTAGGTGACGGATCCAACATAATCTTCGTCAACGGATCTTATGCCGGCGATGATGATATTGGCGATCTCGTTAGAGATCTGAAGGAGACTGATCCGGACAAGATAAAGAACAGTATCCTGTCAAGACAGGTGACAGAGATAAAGAACTCCGAGAGGGAAAGAAAGGGAGGCAGGAAAATGGTAGAGACACATTTTGACAGGTTGATGGCAAAAGCTGAGGAAGAAGGCATCGAGAAAGGTAAGATTGAAGGTAAGATCGAAGGTATGCTCGAGGGCAAAACCGAAAGTTCCCTCGCCACGGCTAAGAGAATGCTTGCCAAGGGAAAGTATTCAGTTGATGAGATAGCAGAAGTTACGGACCTTCCGGTGGAGAAAGTCAAAGAACTTGCTGAAGGTGCCTGATCAGTAAAGATCATGGGAAGCGGGGCAGTCCTGCCCCGCTTTTTTCTGCTCTGAATTTGTCCGTAGCGCATTTAATGGTATAATCCTCTTTATGGGTACTTATATTAATAATAATTTTGACAGATATATAAAATATGGAGTTTCCCCGGAGATCGCTAAGACCGGGGAAGAGTGCGACAGGGAGCTGGCGGAGGTTTACGCCGGGATCGATGCTGTCGCTTCTTATAATGAACTTAAGATCCTGGATGCTTTCAGACAGGCGAAGTTCTCTGATGTTCACATGGGTTCGACGACGGGCTATGGTTATGATGACATCGGCAGGGAGAAGATCGAGGAGATCTATGCTAAGGTCTTCGGATTTGAGAAGGCATATGTGAGAGTTCAGATCAGTTCAGGCACGCAGGCTATATCTGCAATGCTTTACGGACTCTTAAGGCCGGGGGACACGATGCTGTCCGTGACAGGCAAGCCTTATGACACGCTCGCTGCGACGATAGGGATCAAGGAGGGGGATACTGACGGTTCCCTCAAGGATTACGGGATCGATTATAAGGATTGCGAGCTGAAGGCAGACGGTTCGCCTGACATTGAGAAGATAGTATCTCTGATAGACAGCAAGACGAAGATGGTCTTTATACAGAAGTCAAGAGGTTATACGGCAAGAAGAGCTTTGACTTCAGAGGACTTAAGGAGCATCGCGGAAGCTGCGCACCAGGCAAAGCCTGATGTGATCGTTGCTGTCGACAACTGCTATGGTGAGTTCTGTGAGATATATGAGCCCGGTGACCTCGGCTGCGATATCTGTGCAGGTTCCCTTATCAAGAACCCCGGCGGCGGAATATGCTATACGGGCGGTTATATCGCAGGTCACGAAGACCTCGTCGAGAAATGCGCCAGACATCTGACCACTCCGGGACTCGGCAGTGAGGTCGGACCGACTTTAGGGTTTAACAGGATGATCGCCAGGGGGCTCTTTACGGCGCCACAGTGTGTGGCGGAGTGTCTCAAGGGGGCTGCTTTCGCGGCGAAAATATTGGAGAAGACAGGTTATGCCGAGACTTCTCCGTCTTCTGATGCGGTAAGGGGCGATATTGTGCAGACTCTTATTTTCAGAGATGAGAAAAAGATGTATGATTTTGTAGGGAAGATCCAGGCGTGCTCGCCTGTTGATTCCTTTGTGACTCCCGAGCCCTGGGATATGCCGGGGTATGAGGATAAGGTTATAATGGCGGCAGGTGCTTTCGTGCAGGGAGCAACGACGGAGTTGTCCTGTGACGGCCCGATGAAGCCGCCGTATATCGCTTATCTGCAGGGCGGATTAGTGGCAGATCAGGCGAAGCTGGCAGTAATGCTGTCGCTGTCGTGATGAGGAAGGAATATGGCAGACCGTAATAATCAGTGGTATAACGAGCCTGAAGAACCGAGGAGGAAGAAGCCTGCAGCGGGCAGGAACAATGCGCACCGTGCAGCTAAGCCTTCAGTTTCCAAGGCTGATCCCGGCAGGAAGGGTCCTGTTCCGGCACAGCATGCAGGAAGCAGGGTTCCTGCAAGGACAATGCGTACAAAGCCGGGGCAGACCTACCGCGTCCAGCCCACGCAGCCTGCAAAGCAGGTCCCTCAGACGATGCAGATGCCGCAGGGAAGAAGCGTTCATCCCGCAGGTAAGCAGCAGGCAGGATCTCAGCCGGTAAAACCTCAGCCAGCGAAGACCCAGGCA
This sequence comes from Mageeibacillus sp. UBA4314, assembly GCA_002394605.1. Lineage (GTDB taxonomy): Bacteria > Bacillota > Clostridia > Saccharofermentanales > Saccharofermentanaceae > Saccharofermentans. Next base: position 85,688 of record DGUI01000029.1, read on the forward strand.
CCCAAGCCTCAGCAGGCTAAGCAGAAACCAGTTAAGCAGAAGCCTGTAAAACAGAAGCCCGTTAAGCAAAAGCCGGCAGCTCAGAAACCGGCAGATTACACCCCTGCAGAACCGATCGATCTTCAGTCTGATAACATAATGACTAATCTTCCTTATCCCGCGGATTACAAGAACGATGAGCTCAAGGCACAGAGGGAGAAGGAAGCAAAGGAAGCCGAGATCGCCAAGATCAATCAGAAGATAGCAGCGAAGGAAGAGAAGAAGAGACAGAAGGCCGAGCGCAGGGCTCTCAAGAAGAAAAAATCACTCGATTCACATGCGAAGGCCGAGCGCAATGCCGTAAGGAACGGTATCTTCGGCGCCATTGCGGTAAGTGCCGCACTTCTGGTCCTCGCTTTCGTTGTGTATCATCTCGTAAGTTATGTTGCGGAGAAGCCGCAGTCATCGTTTGTGACGGACGGAGCGATAGAGCATACGATCGGTGCAAGGGCGATGATCATCAGGGATGAGACCCCGATCATGTCTGAGGTTGCCGGAGAACTCGTAACGTCTGTTACGGAGGGCAGCCGTATCGCAAATGCGCAGAACCTGGCCATGGTCGTTCCCGAAGACAAGCAGTCAATGGTAAATGACCTGCGAAATGTCCAGTCGCAGATCTCGGAGGTCCAGCAGGAACTGATCGAACAGGGCAACGTAGGCGAAGCCAAGAAGGTTTACGATTCATATAATGAGAATATTGACCCTATAATTGACCTCATCCGTAACGACTCTGCGACGGGCAAGCTCCAGAGCCTGTCAACTTATACATCATCTCTTACCGTACTCCTGGATGAGCGCGAGGCGGCGCTTGCGGAGATCAGCTTCAACGATGAGAGACTTAAGATGTTAAGGAGTGATGAGGACAAGTATCAGAGCGCTCTTAAGAATAATTCATCCATGATCAAGGCCCCCAAACCGGGCATCGTATCGTTCAGGCTTGACGGCAAGGAGGAGCAGCTGACATTTGATCAGGTCGCATCAGCAGGCAAGGCGGATGTGCGTAAGCTCATCAATTCATCTGTCGGAGCCATCCAGGCTAATTACCATGTCCAGGCTAATACCGGTGTCTGCAGGATCGTACAGAATGAGAAGCAGCAGCTCGCCGTATATCTGAGCGGAAGGGATGCCATTGCGGCAAACTTTGCGACCGGAACAAGGCACGACATCAATATCTCTGCTGAGGGAATTGTCATCCAGGGGGCTGAGGTCGTAAGGTGTGACAGCGGTGAGGACGGCATGCTCATAGTCTTCGAGACGACAAGGTATGTTGAAGATCTCCTCGACCTGCGCAGCGTTGACATCGAGATCGTTATCACGAGATCGAGCGGTCTGAGACTGTCCATGACAAATCTTGTCAATGAGGATCTCCTGCCGTCTGACAGGTCAGGCTTTGCCGTATTCTTTGAACAGGCAACGGGCGTGCTTCCCGAGAACTTCACGATCGGCAACACATTTAATCTCAATATCATCCCTAACGCTATCGAGGGTGAGAATGGTGAGACCCAGACTCCTGAATCGGTCGTCCTGCCGGGATGCGAAGTCATGCATGTCGAAGCAGATGCCGACGGCAACGTCCTTGTAGGCTTTGCCACGGTTAATGATTACTCCAGATTGCTTACGATCAACTCCAAGTTCACGGAAGGATACCAGGCCGTATTCATCGACTCGGTAACGGGTCTTGGTGCAAATATCGATAATATCTCTCCGGTGGACTATAAGGGAATAGCTTCCATATATGTAAACAACCAGGGCTTTGTTGCTGAACACAGGGTCATACTGACGGATTATGACAGAGAGTTTGCCATCGTAACACCTGTTCCGGGTTCCAAGATACCTGACAACAATACTGTAATAATCATCAATCCCAAGTCATGCAAGCCTAACGATAAGGTGGTGTAACAATTGGATAATGAATTGATAAACTGTCTCCGTCCCGGCTTTGCTGAGAGGATCAGCAAGGTAAGGGAGAATATATCAGATGCCTGTAGTGCTGCGGGCAGGAACAAGGATGAGATCACTCTGATCGGCGTCTCGAAAGTCTTTCCTGCAGAATATGCAGCCGCCGCTGTCATGGAAGGCCTGATCGATCTCGGTGAGAATAAGGTCCAGGACCTGACGGCAAAGATAGATACATTAGCTGAGGCCGGCATTGCTCCTAACTGGCACATGATCGGTACTTTACAGAAGAATAAAGTCAAATACATAGCAGGGAAGACCTCTCTCATACACTCCGTAAACACACTCGAGCTGGCCGCAGAGATCTCTAAACGCTCAGTTTGTAACAATGTTATCACCAATATCCTCATTCAGGCGAATGTCTCGGGTGAAGAGAGCAAGCATGGCTTTGCTCCGGAAGAAGTCAAGGGTGCCATAGAGCAGATCGCCGCAATGGACGGCATAAAACTCTGCGGGATCATGACAATGGCTCCGATACAGACATATGAAGGTGAGGCAAGGGGTGTTTTCGCCTCGACATATGAATTGTTTGAGTCGCTTAAGACGTTTGTGCCTGACAGTGAGGCATGGAAAGTGTTATCGATGGGCATGAGCCAGGATTACCGTTACGCGATAATGGAAGGTGCGACGCATATAAGGGTCGGAACTGCCATATTCGGTGACAGGAAAGCGTACACGGAGTCACATTAAGACACATTGGGATAAGCCCGCAAAGCCGTTATTTAGCTGGAAATGTAACAATGATACACACTTTTGTTACAAGCATATTTCATATATTTTAGTTCCTTGACATTAGCCCCAATTTTATTGATTCCTTGCGAAGATATTTGTATATTTGAACCATATTTCACGAACGTCCTGGTGGGACAAAAAACAAGGAGGAAATAAAAAATGGGCAGCATTTCAGAATTTTTCAAGAGCATGATCACACCTGAGGAATCTTACGATGAGTATGAGGAAGAGGCTTACACAGATGGATATGCTGAGTACGGCGCAGAGGATTTCGTAGAAGAAGCTTACGATCCTTCAATCGATTCCGTTCCTTACGAGGAATCTTATCAGGAAACACAGCAGGCATACAAAGGACCTGTAGCAGTACAGTCTCCCGTAGTACCTTCACAGGCAGCTACAGTTATCATGCTTACACCTTACGATATCAGAACAAGCCAGATCGTTTGCGATCACATCAAGCAGGGACACATCGTTATCTGCAACCTCACAAGTTCTGCAAACAATCAGCGTGTTGTTGACTATATCAGCGGTTCTGTTTATGCACTCGACGGCAAGATCGAGCCTACACCTGTTAAGACAACATTCGTATGCACACCTAAGAACGTAGAGCTCATCGTTGACAACATCGACGAGTCAGCAAGCGGCACAAAGGTTTCTGCACTCTGATCTAAAGATCGAACGATATCAATATGAGGCTGTCTGATAAGACAGCCTCTTTTTTTTGCCGGAGTGTGGATCAGTTGGAAGTGTATTGAAGGGATTGCGGTCTTTACTGTACTGCAGCAAAAGTGTCCCTGAGGTCACATTAGGGTTGTTTTAGTTCAGCTGGACTATCCATTCTATAAATTGTTCTATGTTATGCAAAAGCATAGAGCGGTTTATAGAGTATTCTATGTACTGCTCTATGTAATGAATTTGTATAGAGTGTTTTATAGAATGAGCTGATCCCGCGACCGGGATCAAAGTGTCCAAAGTGGCATATGGCGTTGCCGGTCTTACTAACTGCAATCCCAAATGCCCTGCTATCTGTTCCTTTCGTAGTAGAACATGAACTGCTGCATGATCCCGCATGTCCCCGGGTACTTTGTGTAGTCAAAATGACCTGAATAATGTGCTTTGATGATCCTGTCCATCCAGACATCAATGGGAAATCTCCCGCACCTCGCAAGCCCGTATAACATGATGCAGTTCGCGACTTTGCATCCCACGCCGCGCATCGACAGAAGTACATCATATAGACGGTCATCATCAAGAGACTCCAGCATGTCTTCCGTTATCTTGCCCGATCTGAAATCATCTATCGCGCACATGATATACTCAGCCCTGTATCCAACTCCTGTTGATGTAATATCAGCAAGCGTTGCAGATGAAATCTCATCTACTGCCGGAAAAGAGTAGTACTCATCAAAAAGGGGCTTAACGAACGGATCACCAAGCTTAGGCACCTTTATCTTCTTACCGTACATTCTCGATATCCTGTCAACGGATGTCATGATCGAAGGGATGGATCTTCTCTGTGAGATTATGTAACTGATCACGGTCTCCCAAACATCCTGCTTCAATATCCTGATCCCGTAACCGAACGAGCAGGCATCGCAAAGATATGTGTCATCCGGATCTATGCTGTCACATATCGCTTCATAATCGCGTGACAGGTCGAAATACCCATGCCATATCCTGTCAAATTCATCTTCCGGACATGAGAAAGCATATCTGTCATCGCCAAGCGACGCTATCTGCAGATACCGTCCGAAGGCTACAACTTCCGTGTGAGTATCATCTATTACCCTGAACCTGAATACCTGACCGCTCAGAGCGATCTTCTCAGGTGCGAAGAAGTGGATGTGCCGTGTCGTAAAGTTCATCTCTTGCCCAGCTTAAAATAATTATTCAGCTGACATTTGATATTGCCGTTATATAACTTGTATCTCTTGTCTGCCTTAAACCCTGTGGCTCTCTCGAAAGTGTCATCCGGCGATATTACGGACAGCCTGATGCCCTTTTTGCACTTTCCGTCCCTGTCAAGATAGACGGATGCGATCTTACGGTATATCCTGTCGGCTTCCTCGGGCGTCATGAGACGTCCGCCATAGGGAGGATTAGTGATAATGAGATTACGGTCAAAGCCTGTAATGTCATGGATCTTCTCAGGCGTTATCTGAGCGAAGTCAGATACATTGAACCGTACAAATCCGTCTACGCCCGCTGCTTTCGCGTTGGCTGCTGCAGAGCGGACGGCAGAAGGATCGATATCCGATCCTCTGAAATAGCAGTCATCTAAGGGGGAGAGGTCCTCTAAGTCCCGTGCTTCGGTAAGTGCGATGCGAAGAGGCTGTCCGCCGATATAGGGAAGTGATGTGTATGCGAACCTGCGGTTCTTGCCGGGCGCGATATTGAGGGCTTTCATGGCAGCCTCTATGACGATCGTTCCAGATCCGCAGAACGGGTCATATAAAGATTCGTTCCCAAACGGCTTATAGTGCGCTATGGAGACCATGGCTGAAGCGAGCGTCTCCCTTATCGGCGCTTCGTGCGTAAGGGGCCTGTAGCCTCTCTTGTGGAGTCCGTCGCCTGATGAATCGATCATGAAGCGGACGTGGTCACTAACGATCCCGAAAGTGATCCTGACAGTTCCTTTGTCACTGTCTTCCTCTACCGTATCAGACGTTATGCCGCGTGAAGCCTTGAGACTGTCAACGATCGCCTTCTTGGAAAGCGATTGAAGAGCGGGGACGCCATAAAGCTTGGACTTCCTGGAATAGCCGTTGACGATAAATGCGAATCCTTCGGGAATAAAGTCATTCCAGGGGAGAGCCCTGGTATTGTCGAAGAATGCCTCGAATGCGTCTGCATCGAATTCACCGACATCAAAAAAGACCCTCTCAGCATGCCTGACCCACATGTTCACTCTGGCAAGATCTATCTTCCAGTTATCAGGCGTCGTCTCAAGTGTAACGGTACCGTCTGCAACGTGGATAAGATCAGGCGTATAGCCGATCGAAGCAAGGTCTTCTTTCGTAAAAGTCTCGAGACCAAACAATGTTGTGCATATAATATTCAAGAGGGTACCGCCTTTCTTTTGTCCCCGATATTCTACATCAAAAACTGTGTTTTAGTCGAGGTTTTGATAATTGGTGCCGATATGACCGTGTCAATAGTTTTTTTGAGTTTTTTACTGTCCGTCACACGCGTACAACCACCAACCGAACGAGTGTTTATTTCCTCTGAAAACATAGTGTTTATCGAGTGTTACAGTTTTGCAACCTGCCTGTAAACTGTTTGTCACATTTCTGTTGTTCATTTCGGGAGGGTGCATAAAATCGGGTTTTGTCGGGTATCAAAAAACAAAATTACTGTTTTATAGTTATCTACAGAGTTTTGAACATTTTGAACAATTTTGTAGAAAACTCCTCAGAACTTGATCGTATGTACGTTAAGGCCAAATATGTTGTTATATTTGATATTATCTGCGATCTTGTAGAGCATCTTTATGCCGATATTCTTAGCGGGATCGTCTGAGGAATTGATGACCGCCAGCTTCTCCGCCGGGTCAAAGGGGATACAGTCGTCCTTGATCCTTATGATGACTCTCTCTCCCTTGCAGGCAATACGGATATCAATGGAATGTTTCTTATTATCCTTGGTAAAGCCATGAAGTATCATGTTGGTCGCTATCTCCTCTACGGCCAGTGCGGCAAAGTAGGACTTCCTCTCGTCGATCCCTTTGGACAGGCAGAATTCCTGGACCCTGACCGATATCTCCTCTGCTTCCTCGAGCGAACTGATGGTGATATCGATCCTGTTATCGTGCGGCACTCCGAAAGTGTCCGGCATCGCAAGAAGATCGTTAAGTGAAGTCGGGAACTTCTTCCTTACGATGACAGAGTAGATGACAATGATCAGGAATGATGTTACTCCGTTCAGGACATTTGCAAGGTACAGGCCGTTGATCCCAGCAGCAGGGAGCAGGAGCCATGTGAAGAAGCAGACGCTTACGAATCCGTCGACGATCGAGATAATGTGGATGAGGATCGTCTTGTTCATCGTAAGTCCGTAACATACGAAGTGGGCGCTTATCACTCCTAACGGGAGACAGAACGGCATGATGCGGTATGCCCAGACTGTCATCGTGAATACAGGACTTGAAGTGTCACTGTAGTTCAGGAGAGTGAGCGGATGGGCAAGAAGACATAATATGACGGCAATGCCGAGCATGATCGGAGTATATCTGATGAGCATGTTCTTCATTATGTCCCTTACGGACTGTCTGTCTTCCTCGCCTGTGCTGACAGAAAGGAGCATCCTCGATACGCTGAGCATTCCCGTCGGGATCGCCCATGCGATCGCCAGAAGCGCGTTTGCCGTGGCAAATGCCGACAGACCTATGGTTCCTGCGATGGAGTGCTTAACCAGCTCGTTGACGATTATGCCCCTGATCGTCTGATATCCGTTGCCTAAAGCACCGGGAATACCGATCCTGACGATATCCTTGAGGTCGCCGAACTTGATGCCCTTGAAGGAGAAATGGATGATCGCTTTCTTAGTGAAGAAATACTGTGCTTCGATCAGCATGAATATCCACAGACCGATAGATGAAGCAAGTGCGAGACCTAATGCCTCCATGTGCAGCACTACAACAAATATGTAGTTCAATATGATGTTGATCACAACATATACAACGCTCGCTAATGTAGTCCTCTTTGAACGGTTCTCAAGAGAGAGGAACGCAGCCAGGAGCTGGCCGAGGAAGTTGGGGATAAGACCTATGGCCGTACCGAGCATATACTGATTCAAGTATCTTCTTACGACTTCCTCGTGCGTGAATATACCGGTGAGATCGAACAGTGACATTATGATCAGTGCAGCCATGGCGACGATGGCGATGGCTATTGATAATCCGACTGACAGTGAGAAGATCCCTCTGGTCCTGTCGACTCTGTTCTTGCCGAGATACTGGCCGCCAAGGATCGTCGCACCGCCGAACAACATCAGTCCGATGGCAGCGAAGAACATCTGGAGAGGGAAGAACAGGGCGATGGCGCTCATCGCTTCCGCGCCGACCGAATTGGACGCAAAGAGGCTGGCCGTGAAGCCGTTGAGCTGCGGTACCGCAGCGAGCAATATCTGGATAGGCAGAAGCTTGAAGCAAAGTTTTACGATTATCTGTGAGTTCTTATTCTTGTCTGCCATTAGACCACCTCTTATATCAGAATGTCAGCGTATCAGTTGCGGGAAGGAGTCTTCCGAGATATTCCTTACAGAGTGCTATCTGTTTCTTGCCGAATTCCGTATCGACGCCTATCCTTCGTATGGTCCTTCTGAAGATCCTCGTATATCCGATTATCATGGCCTTGGATTCAACCTCTCTGATCCTTGCCTCATCGGTGGTGTCAAGGTACAAAGGAAGTATCTTATTCCACAGTGCCACCTGGTCCTCGTAAGGGATGCCAAGGAAGGAAGGGGATGTCTGGTGATCCAGTTCACGGTACCCGACGTATGCATTGTACATGCTCGCCAGCTCGAATACCGGATGGCCGTAGCACAATGTATCCATGTCGATAAGCAGGGATTCACCATTCTGGAGCATGACATTCTTGATATGGTAATCGCCGTGCAGCATGTGATAGTCTTCGGGAACCTCTTCTATAAGTGATCTGAGCTTGGCGAAGAGTGCCTCATCAAGATGATCCTTGATAAAATCCGCCCAGTCTAACGCTATTGCCTTCATGCTCGGCATGGTGCCGGGCTTGATCTCAGTTGAGTGTATGATCTTAAGCAGGTCAACGCTCATCTTCGCAACTTCATCCAGCGTCTTCTGCTTGTCGATCAGGAGCTTCGCAAAAGATGTGGCGTCGAGAAGTTCAAATACGGAACCGTATCCGCCTTCCTTGAGCTTGACCACATCATACGATATCGCGGTAGGGACCCCGAGCACGAAAGCAGTCCTAGCAAGTTCGCGCTCCCTCTTGATGTCATCAAGGGCATCGGGATTGTTATATGCCTTAACGACAGTATCGGGATCGATCCTGTAGACATATCCGTTGGCGCCCTTGCCGATGATCTCCTTGCCTTCGACGGATATGACCTTGAATGCCTTGGAGATGTCGAGCATCTCAGTAAATCCTGTCATCTCGAAGATCTCATATACGTCTGAAGATACATTTATCAGCTTGAGATCCTCAAACTTTTGGCGCAGTCTCAGGAGAACCCTAAGTCCCGCGCTCGAAATGTATTCTAGGTCTTCACAGTCGATGATCAGGTTCTCGACAGGTCCGGTCTGAAGCGCTGCACCGATCTCCTGCTCCTTCTCTTGAGCATTAGCTGAATCGACCCTTCCCCTAAGAAAGAACTTAAGGATGTTGCAATCATAAGCAAAGTTCTCACTGATCATATCAGTCTGCCTCCTTGAAAACAGTATTTACAAGCTGATTAAGTTCCTGCCACGCATCAAATTCCTTAAGGTCAGCCAGGTACGCAGTCAGAGTCCTGTAGTACCAGGCCTGCATCTTAGGATCCTTCTGGTTGAAATCATTCCACAGATCGTTGCCCACAACGCGCCACTGGCGGTAAAAGGACCTCATGTTCGCAAGCTTGTCTGACAGCCAGACCATCTTGACAGCCTTATCATCAGTATCCTTCAGGACCTTGAGGGATTCTTCCTTCCTCATCATCCAGGTGGCTTCAGCGGGAAGATAATCAAGCTTATCTTCAGTCTCGGACCATACGAGCTTGGCAACACGCTGCCCGAACTTATTCTTGATGTCGCTTATCATGGTTCCGGTATCTTCCACTGTGTCATGAAGCACGGCTGCTGCAAGTATCTCTTCATCATCAGTCATGGTCGCGGCGATGACAGCCACTTCAAGCGGGTGGATGATGTAAGGCTTAGGCTCGCTCTTACGTCTCATTCCCTGGTGTGCCTCTGTCGCAAAACAGACTGCTTCTTCAAATATCGTCATATACCAAAAACCTTCCGTAAATATGTATAAATTTTAACATATATAAAATTAACTAACAAATATCGAGATGATTTTACAAATCAGGGAACATTCATTATAATGGTGTTCTGATAAAAGAGAGTTTATGGAGTTTGCCTTATGAGATTTGATTTTCACGGACCTGCTGACGGGTCAATGATAGAAGAGCTTTTATTTCTCGTAATGAACATGAAGAAGGTAAGGAACACCCCTTACATGAAGGCCGGCAAGATGTCCACGCCGTACTTCATCTATTTCGGGGTTTCCCTCGCGATGTTTGCCGTAATGATGGCAATGTACATCTTCTTCAAGACGGTATTGTACCTGATAGTTGCAGTATTTCTGGGGCTTCTGGCAGTTATGTGCCTCGCTTACATATTCATGGTCAAGTCGAAGATCAACAAGTTCAGGCAGGGTTCAGGTGACAGGAGCATCGAGTTTACCGAAGACTATGTGGAAGCTTCCAACCAGACAAACACTGTAAGGTTTGAGTGGGGGAAGGTCCTCTATGTCATCATCAACAGGTACACAGTGCTCATCCTCCCGAAGGAAGAGGGCAAGAACTTCATTTCCACGCCATCAGTGAATAAGGATAAGATAATCAAGTTCATTACTGATATCGGCAGGAAAGATCTCATCATAGATAACACAGTGAAGAAGTGATCCGGAGGGAATGTTAATGATAGAGGAAGCAAGATCGGCAAAATTGGCGTCACACGTGCTTGCAACGCTGGATGAGGAAGCAAAGAACAAGGCTCTTCTGGCGATCTGTGATGCTCTTAAGAAGAACAGTAAGAAGATCTTTGAGGCAAATGACGAAGACCTCAGGAACGATTGTGCAGAGACTTTGAAGAAGAGGCTCAAGTTCAAGGAGGAGAAGCTCGAGGATTCCATAAGCGGCATAAAGGCCCTTGTTGGACTTGAGGATCCGATCGGCAGGACGACGCTACATACAACGCTCGATGACGGGCTTGAACTCTACCGCGTTACATGTCCGATCGGCGTTATCGGGGTCATCTTTGAGTCGCGTCCTGATGCGCTCGTACAGATAGCTTCCCTCTGCCTTAAGAGCGGCAACAGTGTATTCCTCAAGGGCGGTTCGGAGGCTCTTAACACGAATAAGGCACTTGCCGACATCATCTATGAGGCAGGCGTCAAGGCCGGGCTCCCTGAAGGATGGCTCAATCTCCTTACAACGAGAGCAGACGTTAACGAGATGCTCAAGATGAGCGATTACATCGATCTTATAATCCCCAGAGGATCAAATGAGTTCGTCCAGTACATCATGGCGAACACATCGATTCCCGTATTAGGCCATGCTGACGGCGTGTGCCACACTTATTTCAACGAGTTCTGTGATCAGGATCTGGCGCTGAAGGTGGCGATCGATGCCAAGACACAGTATGTATCAGTCTGCAACTGCACGGAGACATTCCTCGTTGACAAGGCATTGGAGTCTTCCTTCCTGCAGCATCTCGTAGTCGCGCTTGCCAAGGCTAATGTCAAGATCTACGGCGATGACTATATGGCAGGCAGGTTCAACTGCGAGAAAGTAAGTAACTGGCACACGGAATACCTTGATTACAAGGTCTCCATCAAGGTCGTTGACGGTATCGATGAGGCAATAGAGCACATCAATACTTACGGTTCCGGACATACGGATGCCATTATCACTGAGAATGAGGAACTTGCAGAGAAGTTCATGCAGTCGGTCGATTCCGCAAGTGTCATGGTCAACTGCTCAACAAGGTTTGCAGACGGCTTCAGATACGGGTTCGGTGCGGAAGTCGGCATATCGACATCCAAGATACATGCAAGGGGACCTGTAGGACTCGAAGGCCTCGTATCTTATAAGTACAGGCTTATCGGCCACGGCGACATAGTCGGCGATTATGCGTCAGGGGCAAAGAAATTCAAGCATATCAAGCGGAAGGTGTAATTATGAGAGTCACAGTAGCATCCGATCATGCAGGTTATGATCTGAAGAAGAAAGTAGTGGAGCACCTTCTGGCGAAGGGTTTTGAGGTCGAGGAAGCAGGCGCCCTGTCTGCTGATGTGCCCTATGATTACGTTGAAGCCGGAATCAAGGTCGCAGAAGACGTGGCAAGCGGCAAGTCTGACAGGGGAATCGCGATCTGCGGAACTGGCATCGGGATCGCCGTTGTCGTAAACAAGCACAAGGGTATCAGGTGCGGAACCTGCACGAATGAGTACATGGCAAGGATGAGCAGATGCCATAACGACGCCAATGTGATAGCGTTAGGCGCCAGAGTCATAGGTTATCAGGTGGCTTTGGGGATCGTGGATGCCTTTTTCGAAGAGGAATTTGCAGGCGACCGTCATGCCGTCAGGGTTAACGAGATCAAGGCTTTGGAGGAAAAGTATTTCAAATAAGCGGCGATCTTATACATTTTGGGCATTTTGTATATCCCAAACTTCCGAAATAGCGGTAAAATATTCGGGAATAAGATAATAGGAGTTCTTTAACACGATGCAGCTTGCAGTGGCATTTGATTCTTGGCTTGAGCGGTTCTGGAGTGCGTTCGTTGATAAGCTTATCGAGGAGATCAAGATAGGTGATATCGGCGAACACATTAATGAAGGGATACTCCAGTGGAAGAAGTATTTCAATATCGGCGGCCATGAGTTCGTTATCACGGACGCGATCATCGTAATGGTGATAGCGACCATCATCATGATCGTCCTGTTCAAGTTCCTTACAGGCAAGGAGTCGGTAAGGCCTAACAAGAAGCAGACGATGATGTGGTTCCTCTATGATCTTCTCATCAGCACGGCGATGGGGTTCGGCATGAACCGCAAGGAAGCTGAGAAGGTAGCTCCCATGGTAGGTACTATCGCCATCATAATCGGCGGATGCAACGTGATATCCACGTTTAAGATCTCTCCGCCTGCGAAGAATATCGCATTTCCTGTAGCAATGGCGCTGTTTGCCATCGTCTATGTCATCTATATCTCGATACGTTTTGTCGGAGTCAAGGGGTTCTGGGCATCGCTCACATCGCCCATGAAGGCTCTGCTGCCGTTCAAGGTGCTTGATTTCTTCATCAAGCCCGTATCGTTGTCGCTCCGACTCTTCGGTAACGTTTTCGGAGCGTTCGTATTCATGGAATTCCTCTATATCGTCATCCCGATAGTCGTTCCGGGCGTCTTCGGACTGTGGTTCGATATCATCGACGGTATGCTCCAGGCGGTCGTATTCTCATATCTTACGATGTCCTATATCGGTGAGATCGTTGAAGTAGGTCATGAGGCGGCTGAAGAGGGGAAGAAGAAGGAAGAAGCTAAGAAAGTGATCGATGATTCCGCAGTTGCAGCGTAAGTGCGGTCTATAAGGAGGTTTTGATTATGAGTCAGTTGTTAGTATCAGTTTTACCTGCTGTTGCAGCTTTGGCAGTAGAGTCCAAGGGTATGGCGGCACTTGCTGCAGGTCTTGCGATCGGTATTGGTGCATGTGGTTCAGGTCTTGGCATGGGTATTGCTGCAGGTAAGGCTCTTGAGGCAGGTGCAAGACAGCCCGAGATCTTCGGTAAACTGCAGACATTGCTCCTCACGGCAATAGTATTCATCGAGTCTGTTGCGATCTACTCACTCGTCGTGGCACTGTTGCTCATCTTCACATTCTAAGGGGAGTTCAAAGTATTATTATGATCGATAATGATGTATTAAGAGTTGTACTCGATACGGAATCATCTATCCTGTCGCCTGATCAGATGGCAGGATATCTTGTTACCGGCATTTGTGTCATCATCAATGTTGTCGTCGCATATCTCATCCTCAAGAGATTTGTATTCAAGAGGCTTGCCAACATGATCGGCAAGAGGCAGGAGAGCCTCAACAACGAGCTTGATGAAGCCGTACACAAGAACGAAGAGGCAACCGGCAATCTCGAAGACAGCAAGAAGCAGATCGAAGAAGCCAGGATCAAGGCTTCAGGCATCATCGAAGAGGCCAGGGAGAATGCCGAGAAGCAGGCTGACGGGATCGTCAAGAAGGCAAGGGAAGATGCTGCCGAGATCCTTGCAAGAGCAGAAGAAGATGCTGCAAGGATGAAGAGGGCAGCCGTTGACGAACTCAAGGATGATATCGCTGACCTCGCAGTCCAGGTTGCAGAGAGAGTATTGGGAGACGCGGTCCCCAAGAACACGCTCTGTGCTTCGGCAAAGAAGTATACAGATGAGATCACCGGATCAGAGGTGAAGGTAAATGAGTAAGGTTCCTCCTCAGAAGGACATCAAGAAGAATAAAGGTCCTGCCATGCGTATCGAGAGCGCAGGTGACATCCCTGAAGAACAGATCAGGGAGATCGCCGAGACTTTCGCTGAGAAGAATGCTATCGCGGCATACAGGCTCAATATAACAATAAACCCCGATCTGATCGGAGGTTTTGTCATCTATTTCCTCGGAATGCGTTACGACTATACGATCAGGGGACAGCTTGGAAGGATCAATTCCTTCATGAAGGCTCATGCTGATTCCGACGGCGTTGTGGATGACAAGTCGTTCAAGGAGACTGTAACATCGACCCTAAAGGAAGCCCTCAACCAGTTCCCTGAGACATCCGCCGTAAGTCTTGACAGTGCGGAACTCTGGAACCTTGATGATGAGCAGTTCAGGAACAGGGTCGAAGCAGCCTTCGATTCACTTACGACTCTTGACGAGGTCGGTTCCGTAATTTCAGTAAGTGACGGCGTTGCAACGGTAACGGGTCTTGAGCACTGCATGCTCGATGAGCTCGTTATGTTCAATTCCGGCGCGCTGGGCATCGCCATGAACCTTGAGAGGAAGAATGTCGGTGTCATCATACTTACGGATGAAGATACCGTTGTCGAAGGCATGCTCTGCAAGCGTACGGCCGAGACGTTCTCGGTTCCCGTCGGCAACAGCCTTTTAGGCCGTGTTGTGGATCCTCTCGGAAGAGCGGTCGACGGCGGTGGCAACATAAGATATTCAGAAGTAAGACCTGTCGAGAGCGCTGCTCCTTCGATCGTCCAGAGAGCTCCTGTTAACAAGCCTCTGGCAACGGGCATCACGGCGATCGATGCACTGACTCCGATCGGAAGGGGCCAGAGAGAGCTTATCATCGGTGACAGACAGACAGGCAAGACTTCCATTGCGATCGATACGATCATAAACCAGGCTGATGAAGATGTCATCTGCGTCTATGTAGCCATCGGACAGAAGATGAGCAATATCGTATCTACCGTTAATACTCTCGAGAAGCACGGTGCCATGGCTTACACGGTAGTCGTTGCTTCATCCGCATCGCAGTCTGCGGCAATGCAGTACATCGCTCCATTCTCGGGATGCGCGATCGCGGAGAAATTCATGTACGACTACGGTAAGGATGTCCTTATCGTTTACGATGACTTAAGTAAGCATGCACAGGCATACAGAGCGATCTCACTGCTCCTTAGAAGACCTCCGGGAAGAGAAGCTTACCCGGGTGACGTTTTCTATCTGCATTCGAGACTTCTCGAGCGTGCAGCAAAGCTGAATGACAAGCTTGGCGGAGGTTCCATCACGGCTCTGCCCATCGTCGAGACTTTGGGAGACGATATCTCCGCTTATATCCCGACGAACGTAATATCCATCACGGATGGTCAGATCTACCTGGCTCCGGAGCTCTTCTTCTCCGGCCAAAGACCTGCTATCAATGCCGGTCTGTCCGTATCGCGTGTAGGCGGTGCAGCCCAGACCAAAGCCACGAAGAAAGTTGCAGGTCCTTTGAGGATATCGCTCGCGCAGGCACGTGAGATGGCTTCATTTGCCCAGTTCGGATCCGACCTGGATGAGAATACGCAGCTCCAGCTCAAGCGAGGCATCGTTCTCAATGAAGTCCTTAAGCAGGACAGGTTTGCTCCGTGGTCGATGGCTGAGCAGGTTACGATCCTGTATATCGCAACATCTGATAAGATGATCTTCCTCGCACATGAGGATATCAGGGAGTTCTATACAGGATTCATCAACACCATCAATGTGACCAGGCCTGAGATCTGTGAGAAGATCACGAGGACATGCGTTTTTGACGATGAGACGAAGGCTGCGATAGACGCCGCTTTCGAGGCGTATAAGGATACCTATATCGCAGAGCATATAGAATATCTCGAAGAGGAATGACATGGATAATCTCAATGCCATCAAGAAGAGGATCAAGAGTGTTAATGACATCAGTCAGATGACATCTGCGATGCAGCTCGTAAGCTCGGCCAAGATGAGAAGATCCGTTCAGCTCAAGCAGTCGATGTATCCTTTCTGGGCAAGATGTGCGGAGAGCATGCAGGAGATCCGCCAGAGTGCCGGAGTCATCAATAACCCGTTCTATGAGTTGAAGCAGAAGACGGAAGGCGAGACATGGAAGATCGGGTATTTCGTTTTGAGCGGTGAGCAGGGGCTTGCAGGCGCTTATAACAACAACATGGTCAAGATGGCAGAAGAACATGTTCACCAGAAGATACTCGAGAACGTTAAGAAGAACATCAGTACAGAGTATAAGCTCTATGTACTCGGACGGCCTGCGCGTGAGAAGCTCATCCATAACGGCTATAACGTGGACAGGGATTTCTCGTTCCCGATCGCGGAACCCACGTTCTACCAGGCGAGGAACCTCAGCGTTATGATCAAGCAGCGTTTCCTCAATCATGAGTTCGATCTGGTATATCTTCTTTATACAAGGAACAAGCCCGGCAAGGGAATAGTTCCGGTAGCTGTCAGGATCCTTCCCGTTGATATCAAGACAGCGAACAATATCGTTGCCGAAGGCGTGGATGTCAGGGAGAAGAATACGGGAGACGATGACCCAATCGAGTATTTCCCTGATGCCGGAGCCGTTTTTGATTATCTTATCGATACTTACCTTAATGCCGTTTTGTACGGTGCTATGGTGGATGCTTATCAGAGTGAGCAGATGGCAAGGCTTACGGCCATGCAGAATGCGACTGATAATGCAGAAGACATGATGAAGAAGCTTAGACTTATGAACAACCGTGCCCGCCAGGCGAAGATAACGACGGAACTTACCGAGATCGTTAACGGAGCCGAGCAGGTAAAAGAGATTTAATTGTAAAGGAAGTGCAAGACTATGGCAGTCGGAAGAGTAGTTCAGATAGTAGGACCGGTCATTGACTGTGAATTTGAGAAGGGTGATATCCCCAAGATCAACGATGCCGTTAAGATCGTTCCCGATCCGGCGATGATCAGTGAGGACGGCAGCATAATCGAAGGCTCGCCTGTAGTTGTTGCTGAAGTTCTGCAGCAGCGCGGCGGCGGTGTTGTAAGATGCGTCTCCTTCAATGCTACGGAAGGACTTATGAGAGGCATTCCTGCAGTCTCTACCGGTTCTTCGGTCAAGGTTCCGGTCGGTGACCGCATCGCAGGAAGACTGTTCGATGCACTCGGTAATCCGATAGATGATCTCGGACCTTTGCAGGCTGATGATTACTGGCCCATCCACCGTAAGTCACCTTCATATGTCGAGCAGTATCCTGCCGAGTCCATGCTCGAGACCGGAATCAAGGTAATAGACCTTCTCGTTCCCTTCAGCAGGGGCGGTAAGATCGGTCTGTTCGGAGGCGCCGGCGTAGGCAAGACTGTCCTTATCCTCGAGCTCATCCGTAACATCGCATCCGAGCACGGCGGTTATTCTGTATTCACCGGTGTAGGTGAGAGGAGCCGTGAAGGCAACGACCTTTGGAATGAGATGAAGGAATCAGGAGTCCTTGACAAGACCATCATGGTCTTCGGCCAGATGAATGAGACGTCCGGTGCGAGGATGAGAGTTCCGCTGTCAGGTCTTACGATGGCTGAATATCTGCGTGACATGAAGAAGAAGGATGTTCTGCTCTTCATCGATAATATCTACAGATTCGTACAGGCCGGTTCGGAGGTATCGGCTCTTCTCGGACGTATCCCTTCAGCCGTCGGTTATCAGCCGACACTTGCTAACGAAGTCGGTGAACTTCAAGAGAGGATCACGTCAACAAGGTCAGGTTCCATCACATCGATCCAGGCAGTATACGTTCCTGCGGACGATATTACTGACCCTGCTCCTGCCACGACATTTGCCCACCTCGATGCAAACATCGTTTTGTCCAGATCCGTCGTAGAGCTCGGTATCTATCCTGCAGTTGATCCCCTCGAGTCATATTCGAGGATCTTAACGGAGAGCGTCGTCGGTCCCCAGCACTATACCGTTGCACGTAAGGTTCAGGAGATGCTGCAGAGATATAAGGAACTTCAGGATATCATCGCCATCCTCGGTATGGAAGAACTCTCGGAGAGCGACAGGGTAACTGTTGCAAGAGCCCGTAAGGTTCAGAGATATCTGTCCCAGCCATTCTTCGTTACGGCTGAGTCGACAGGTTTTGAACCCAGATATGTTCCTGTATCAGAGACGATCAAGGCGTTCGGTGAACTCATATCAGGTTCGCTGGATCACATCCCGGAGCAGTGCTTCTTTATGAAGGGCGGCCTTGATGATGTGATCAAGGCATATAAGGAAACAACATAAGAGATCTGCCATGGCTGAGTCGAACAGTAACAAGATACGTCTCGTAGTAGTAACGCCATATAAGACATTCTACGATGATATGGTCGATATAATCACCGTCACTTCGTCTGATGGCGAGTTCGGTGTGATGTTCGGACATTCGCCTCTTGTTGCTGCCTTAAAACCCGGTGTATGCAGGATCCATAATGACGGGAAGATCACGATGTTCTCCTGTTCCGAGGGATATGCGGAGATCACACGTGAACGCGTTCTCATAATCTGCAACTCTGCCGAGTGGCCTGAAGACATAGTCATAAGCCGTATAGTCAATGCATATATCGATGCATCCGGCAAGATCAAAGAAGAGATGCGCCTTAAGAAGGAGCAGGGCATAGAGATGACATCAGATTCCATCAATATGCTCGCCAGATCCAAGGCACGCATGCACCTCATCGAACTCATGGGAAATGATTCCCAGAAGGAACGCCTTGCCCAGCTCAGGGAAGAGCACGGCATCAGTTAACAGAAAGATATCCGTACGATAAGATCTATGTCTCCGATGGTTATCTTCTGACCATCCTTGATCTCATGCTTTACATCCGGGGTTATCGCCCTGTCATTGATATATGTCCTTCCACCTGATGAACAATCGCTCAGATAGACCGTATCCTGTGTTAAGAATAGTTGTGCGTGAATAGGATCTACGGATCTGTGTTTTATATATAGGTCGGATAAGAATCTGTCTGAGCCGATCGTCGTCAGGTCCTGATAGACGGCATACTTCAGTATGCTGCCGTCAACAGGCTTTACAGACTCAAGCAAAGCACTGTTAAGAGAATGCTTTACCGAATCATCGAACAGTATCTTACTTCTGTCATCCGGCGTGATATCTCCGCCGCGCAATACCTTCAAGACCGCCGGTAATTCCCTGTAGACAAATGCCCCGAGAAGACCCAATGAAGCAACAGAACCCATAAAGGCAACTGCCTGCATCGTGTTTACCATGAAAAGTGATAACAGGGAGGAGATGAGTGAATAGATCAATACAGATGCCGGTCTGCCTTTTGTTTCCGTAAAGAGCAGCTTTGTCCTTTGATCTCTCAAGGGGGTGTTCCTGATGGAGTTTGCCGTATTAACGAGCATTTCTTCGTTGTTGTTGGCGATCGAATACACGATGGAATCGGTCTCATCTTCTGTAAGGACACTGCTGAAGAATTCTGAAGTGAGGAGCCGTTCCACATTCCGTGGATTGACTGAGGACAGACGAAGTGTCTTGTCCGTAGCTACAGGGAGGAAACATACCTTGATCACCGTGCCTCGTTCATTGGTGAATATGTACTTCGGGTCGAGAAATATCAACGCCGGATTAAGAAGCGTGTCAAGTGCATGATATATGGACAGGATAAGGCCTGCTATGGCCTTCCTTCTCGATCTTAAGTCCTGCTCACGGACGGCATGGTTACCGCTCATGAATTCATTGACCGGGATATATCCCGAGAAGTCGAAAGCAAGTTCTTCTGATTCGAACGTCCTGTTCAGATACACGGGAAGGAAGTATTCTTCCTTGCCGCTTCCGATCATCTCCATGGCATATTCAAAAACATGTGCCGAACCGTCTATGCTCTCTACTGCAAAATGGCCGAACGGGCCTTTCCTGATCATCATATATCTATCCTCGTCTATTTAAGTGCTGCCGTAACTTTCGCATCGTCGAAGCAGAAATCCATTACTTTCTTCGCGAATCCCATGAGACCTTCCCTGAAGATCAGGGCAAGTGCCACGAGCACGGCAATGATTATTACGATCTCAACAGTTCCCATACCTTTTTTGGTCTTTGCCAATCTAAGTGTTCTCATATTTTGTACCTCCAATAATATTTTCTATATGCCAAGTGAGATGATCGCGGGTGTCATTGCGACCAGAAGGACGCAGATAAAATCAAGTGTCATCGGAAGGAGGAGACCCAGTGCCTCGCGCTCCTGCTTTTTCCTTGCTGCATTGCGGCATAAGTTCCAGCAGGCCGATGACTGAAGAGACAGGAGATTCAATACTTCGCTGCTCCCAAGCCTCCCGTATCTTGCGATAAGGAGAAGTGCTGCCTGTGCCTCGGGGATCCTGATCCTCAGGGAGAACTTCTCTACTGCATCTGATGCAGATGAACCTGAGAGTATCATTGCCCTAAGGCTCCTTATCTCATCAGACAGGAATACCCTGTCTTCGAATGCAGCTGAACAGATCTCGATCGATTTGGGAAGCTGCATCCCTGCCTCGAGAAGCGTTGACATAAGGCAGACGAAGAGCGGAATGTCTTTCATGAGGTATTCACGCTTAAGTTCCGCATTCTGATGGATGTCCCTGTTGTTGAGGACGACCATCAGTATGGCAACGGGGATCATCAGGATCAGGGGTCTATTAGTTGCCGTAAGCAAGACTCCCGACAATACCGTAACCGCTGAGGTCGTGATGACCTGCTTGCGTATGAAGTCGTTATATGCCTGCTTCGGATCAGACGACAGTTCGTTGAACAGTTCATGCCTTGAAGACGCCAGGTTCTGCGGCAACATCCTGACAGCAAGGTCAGCCCAGAAATACTTCCTCCGTCTTGCAGGCTTACTGTCCGGATCTTCGCCCTTCAGTTTCCTGTCGCCTGAAGAATGCGAGATAAACCTGAACAGGAGAGCAACGGATATGACGCATAGAGCAAAAGCCACTATCAGAAGTATCGAACCTGTCTTTGTCGTCTTCGCCATCGACAGGTAGTCATGGCTCATGTTGTTGAGTGCAAAAGTTATCGCGAAGGGCATGATGCACAGCATTATGGCTTCGGCATTCTTGCCTGCATTAAGTGCCTGTATCTCCGACTCGACCGAGCTCATTTCCGACAGCATCTGGCAGCTGCTCCGAAGTATCGCAAGACTGTTGTTACCGATCCTTCCTGATATTGCAAGCGCGTGGAATATCGGAACGGTCTCGGGAAAGTTGATCTCCTCTGCAAAGACCCTCATCGATTCCTCAAGTGATGTATGCATCCTTATGTTGTTCTCGAGGTTGATGAGCGGTCTGATGAGCACGCTCTTCTTCCCGAAAGTATGCTCTATCACCGGTCTTACAAGCTCCAAAGATCTCTCTATCGAATATCCTGAACTGACGCTTGTGCAGAGCACCTGGAGAAGTACAAGCAACTGGGTCCTTAAGTTCCTGTATCTGCCCGCAAATACCTTCATCACAGATTCCCGCCAGGGGAAGATGCCGAGTGCCGCTGAGACAGTGAATCTTATCATCTTTGAGTCGATAAAGACTGACGACAGCAGATACAGTGCGGCTACAAATAGCGGATACGCCCAAAGGCTCTTGATCAGAAAGATCTGCTGCTGCGTAAGTTCACTTGTCCTAACCTTTTTGTCATCCGCGGTAAACAGCAATTCCTGCAAGTTCTTCCTGTGTGACGATCTGGTCAAGATGCTCACCTCCTTTGTTCACGTATAATTTCTTAAGCCGGTATTCAGTCCCTGAGGCAGGGAGTACCTGGCATATCTCATCTATGTATCTCTTACCCGTCTTGTTGCGGGTAATGTGGATTATCAGGTCAACGCCCATCGATACCTGGGCGACGATCGCTTCGAAAGGAAGTCCCGAACCTGCCATGATCATTCCCGTAAGCCTCTCGAGCATCTCGATGCACGAATTGCCGTGACCCGTGCAGAACGATCCCTGATGCCCGGAGTTCATCGCCGTGAGCATGTCTGCGCTCTCGCTTCCTCTGACTTCTCCAACGATGATCCTGTCAGGTCGCATCCTTAATGCAGTCCTGATCATCATTCCTATGTTTACTTCGCCGCTCCCGTCAGGCCCGGGAAGCCTCGCTTCCATCCTGACGAGATTCCTGATCCCCTGAAGATTGAGTTCTGCCGAATCCTCTATCGTTACGACACGTTCATCCTGCGGGATAAATGAAGACAATGTGTTCAGAAAAGTGGTCTTGCCGCTGCCTGTGCCGCCGCACAGAAATATCGTCTTCCTGTTGACCACGCACTCGGACAGGAACCTGGCAGCATCTTCAGTTATGAATCCCTGTCTGATCAGAGTGACTATGTCGTGCTTGATGCCTGTGAACTTACGTATCGTTATGATGGGACCGTCAGGTGCCACAGGCGGCAGGACCGCATTAGCTCTTGAACCGTCCGGAAGCCTCAGGTCAGCGATCGGATTTGCTTCGTTCAGAGGTCTGTTCTGGTTGGCAAAAAAGCAGGATATTATCGTCGTCAGAGTCCTGCTGTCCTTGAACCTGATATCAGACTTATAGAGCTTGCCGCCCCGTTCGTAGAACACTTCTGAAGGCCCGTTGACCATGATCTCGGTAACTGACGGATCTTCCATCAGCGGTTCGATCGCATCGAGCCTTCTGAGGCTGTTGAAGATCTTCATGGCAAGTTCTCTTTTGGACTCAAGGTTCATGCCGTAAGATCCTGCCTGGTCAGATAAGGCATCAGATATCATCTGTTTGAGTTTCTCATCTGAAGGATCCGGATCGTTATGCAGAGAGTTCAGGACAAAATAAGTCAGCCTCTCCTTGATCTCTTCCAAGTCATACTGCGCCTTCATACAGTTCTCCTCCGCCTGATAAGTTGTCGAGCGATACTATCTCGATATCGATGCCTTTTACTGCCCGTGACATTCTGGCGATCAGGTCGCACATTCCTTCGCCGAACTGCGCCTTGGCATCTGGCAGCAGGATGATCACGCGGTCGGCATTCTTTGCCGCTTCGATTACCGTTCCTGTCTTGATGCTGTCAGCGACTATCAGTGATGTGATATCGCGTCCGTCTTCGTGCGATAATGACCTGATCTTCTCAGTCAGTATCCTGCACACTTCCGGCGGGTAATAATCGAAGTCAATGCTCGATGATATCGCGCCGGGCGTGAAGAACCCCGCATCATCCAATGTGCAGTAATCCAGTATCTGTTCCGGGGTAAACCGCTTCTTGTATACGTGTGCCATTAGTTCTGCCATGGAGCCTGATGCCTGTGCGCTGCACTTGATCCTCGGGGTCAGATCGACCCTTAATGAGATGTCGCTGTCGCGGATACCGGCAAGATCAGTCCTGATATACTCTTCGCGCTCCTTGACGTAAACGAAAGACAATAGGAAAGTAACCCTTACGTCCTTGTCCTGCTCCGTCTTGGAGATAGGGGATACTTTGAGCATCTTGACTATCTTCCTGCAGTCGATGATGCCGTCTTCATACATCGACACGGCTCTCGGATCATCCCTGAACGAATCCTCGTACTGTCTCTTGTCGTAGAGCACGATACATTCATTGCAGAACTGCGTTGCATCACGCGACTCTGTCTTGTTGGTGCCGTCTGCAATGTACACGTCAGGCAGCATGTTCCTCAAACGCTCCGTCAGGAGCCTTAATAAATACTTATCCTGTTCATAGATCAGAATTCCTGTAGCCATCGATCTTTCCTCCTTCGGTTGTTTTGTATTCATCTGCTTGCCACAGATGGTAACAGCAAAAACTCGAAAAAAAGCTCCGAAAAAATACGAAAATCGGAAAAATCCGTATCGTTTGTCGTTTTTTGAATTGACTAAAAAAAGCCCATGAATTAAAATGAAATCGCTTAATAAATTGTATTATGCTGCTTATCAAGAGAGGTGGAGGGATACGGCCCTGTGAAGCCCGGCAACCGCGGAAAGCGGCGGTGCCAAATCCGTCAGGGTAACCTGGAAGATGAGAAGCGATTATGGATCTCAAGTCTTCCTCGTACATATGTTGAGGGAGTCTTTTTATTTATAACGTGGAAGCAGCTATAGAAAGGTTGTTGAACTATGAGAAATCGTAAAGGCAAGTGGCTGTTCACATCAGAATCAGTAACTGAGGGGCATCCCGACAAAGTGTGCGACCAGATCTCCGATGCGATCCTTGATGAGATCATTGCGCAGGACAAGATGGCAAGGGTCGCATGTGAGACATGCTGCACGACCGGTATGGTAATGGTCATGGGCGAGATCACCACATCAGCTTATGTTGACATTCCGTCCGTCGTAAGGAACAAGATCAGGGAGATCGGTTATACGGGCAAGGACAGCGGCTTTGACTACAATGCCTGCGCCGTATTAACGTCGATCGACGAGCAGTCCCCGGATATCGCGATGGGTGTTGACAAGTCATATGAGGCGAAGGCTTCAGGTTCTGAAGCGCTCGATAACGGTGCCGGTGACCAGGGAATGATGTTCGGTTATGCAAATGACGATACACCTGAGCTTATGCCTCTTCCCGTATCTCTTGCGCATAAGCTGTCTCTCAAGCTCGCGCAGGTCAGGAAGGCAGGCGTTGTTGATTATCTGAGACCTGACGGCAAGAGCCAGGTAACGGTGGAATATGAGGACGATAAGCCCGTCAGGGTCGAGACTGTCGTCATCTCAACACAGCATTCTCCCGATGTATCTACAGAAGAACTGCGCAAGTTCGTTATCGATAAGATCATTAAGGAAGTGATCCCCGCAGATCTTATGGATGATGAGACGAAGATCTATGTTAACCCTACAGGCCGCTTTGTAGTTGGCGGACCTCAGGGTGATGCAGGTCTTACAGGCCGTAAGATCATTGTCGATACATACGGCGGATTTGCACGCCACGGCGGCGGAGCATTCTCCGGTAAGGACCCTACGAAAGTAGACAGGTCAGCAGCTTATTATGCCCGCTACATTGCAAAGAATGTCGTTGCGGCAGGCCTTGCGAGGGAGTGCGAGGTACAGCTCGCATATGCGATCGGCGTTGCTGCTCCCGTATCGGTCATGGTCGATACTTTCGGAACGGGTGTGATAGATGATGATAAGATCTGCGAGATCGTAAATAAGAATTTCGATATGCGCCCGGCTTCGATTATCAGAGACCTTGATCTGAGGAGACCGATCTATGCAAAGACGGCTGCATACGGACATTTCGGAAGGGCAGATGTGAAGTTCCCGTGGGAGGAGACAAACAGGGCAGACAAGCTCAGGGCTGATGCCGGGATCTGATCCGGATACTGAATGAAGATATGAGAGAAGCAAGAACATTTGTTCTTGCTTTCTTTTTGCTGTTTTGATAGAATATCTTAGAATTCATCTGCTAATAATCTTTGAGTGATCCTAATATGATAATAGATACCAAGACCAGGACATTATCCGGGCTTATCCCGGAGGATATCGGCACTTCTGTTACAGATGTTCTGATAACCTGCAAAGCCATTATCTACAGGAACGAAGGCAATCCGTTCCAGGTGTTCTCGTGCAGCCCGGACATAAGCTGTTCCACATCAGTACCGCTTCAGGTAACACCGGGGATAACTTACAAGGTATCAGGCAAGGTTACTGATTACAGGGGAAGACCGCAGCTGTCCATAACTTCAATAGAGGCACTGGTAACGGAAGAACTGGCTAACAGCATCAGGGCAGCTTTTCTTGCCGCATTCTTCGAGAAGCAGGGAATGACGGCGAAGACCGCAGGGAAGATCGCTGATAAGTACGGCGAAGAGTTTATCGACATGCTGATGAACAACCCGCAGGATGTTGCGCTTGCCGTTAAGGGCTTTTCTGAGAGCAAGGCTGTCGCCATAGGCGAGGAACTCGTTCTTAACCATTCAGGATATCTCAGATATCTTGATTTCATGATGGCAGGATTATCCGCAGGTCAGGCGAAGAAGTGTGACAGGAGAAGGGACATAACGCCGGAAGACATCACGAAGAACCCGTTCTGCCTGTCAGTGCTCGATGCGTTCGGATTTGAAGAGTGCGAGGCGATCCTCGCAGGAAGACAGATCGATCCGCTCGATAAGTACAGGGTGTTTGCTGCCATAAGGTCTGTTACAGCTTCGAAGCATGCCTCGACCGCATCGACATATTTTACTGCCGGTGAGATCGAGAAGCAGGTAAGACGCCTTGTAATACCCAAGGGAAGCGTCAAGTCGGTCAATGACATGTTTCCTTCTGCATTCGAACTGGCTTGTGAATTTGGTGTCAGCAACGGTACGTTGAGTATCTACAGGTTTGAGGGTAATAAGTGCATCGGATGTGACATAAGGAGCGAAGGCGCGAGGATCGCATTGAGCAGGTATTTCAAGGCGGAGGCAGGGATCAAGCGCGAGATAGAGCGGTTTGTCAGGGCGAAGTTCGTTAAGCCGTCAGATACTGCCATAGACAGTACGATAAGGCATCTGACAGGCAAGCATCAGATCGTGTTGGACCCCAGGCAGGAAGAAGCTCTGAAGCTGTGCATGTACCGTCCCATCGTTACCGTAACGGGCGGTCCGGGAACCGGTAAGACAACGATAATGGGAATACTGGCATCTTATTTCGAAGAGAAGAACATAAGGTGTGTATATGCGGCCCCGACGGGCAGGGCAGCCAAGAGGCTGTCAGAGGTTACGGGACAGGAGGCTTTTACCCTCCACAGGCTCCTCGAGGCATGTGCCGATCCTGAGAGCGAGACGGGATTCTTCTTCAGGAAGGGACCGGAAGACCCCATCGATGCGCGTGTCATCGTCGTCGACGAGATGAGCATGGTGGATACCATATTGTTCCGCGAATTCTTAAGTGCAGTCGGCAAGGGTACTTCCGTTATCCTGATCGGCGATCCTGAGCAGCTTCCTTCCGTCGGATGCGGCAATGTGCTGTCTGATCTTCTTACGTGCAGCAAGATACCGTGCGTGAGGCTCGATACGATCCACAGGCAGACGAAGGGAGGAGACATCCCGACGAACTCACTGAGGATACTGAAGGGGGAAGAACCTGTGTCAGGTGAAGAGTTCGACATCATTTCCTGCACAGGTGAAGAAGAGGCTCTTATCAGAGTGTGTGAGATCTATGAGAAACTCATGTCGCACCCTGATGCAGACGTCATAGTGCTGTCGCCGACCAAGCAGGCTCATCAGAAGCTTGGCACGGCTGAACTTAACAACACCCTGCAGCTTAGGTGCCACAGTGTATATGAAGCCTCTGAACTGACAGGCTCGGGATATGGACGTTTCCTTACCGGTGACCGTGTAATGCAGATCAAGAATAATTACTCACTTGAGTATTTTGATGCATCAACGCTGTCCACGGGAGAAGGAGTATATAACGGTGAGATCGGCGAAGTCATAGAGAAGAACGATATCGATATGAGCTTAAGCGTCAGGTTCGAAGACGGTAAGACCGTTAAGTACAAGGCGAAGGAGCTTGATAATCTGGAACTTGCCTATGCTGTTACGGTCCATAAGGCCCAGGGCTGTGAATTTGATGAATGCATAGTAGTCCTTGGCAGGATGAACCACATGCTCATGCGGAGGAATATCCTTTATACTGCTGTCACGAGAGGCAGGAAGAAGGTAACGGTAATAGATGCGGAGAATACACTTAAGGGGTTCCTTACTGCGCCGTCAGGGAATGTGAGGAACACATCACTCAAAGATCTTCTGGCCATAATCGATCATAAAGACATATGAGTCTCATAAGAGAAGCCATAGACCTTATGGCGCCGAACACATGTGACGTCTGCGGGGATTACGCAGATGCCGACGGCAATCTGTCCATTATAACCGGGATCTACAGCCGGATATACGGACCCGGGAAGAGATTTCACATCTGTTCTTCGTGCATGGCGGGCTTTGTCCCGCAGCCGCCTGACAAGAGGTGGTTTACGGTACTGTCCAATCCTGTGGAGAATGATCCTTATCCGGATATGACATTGTTCATGCCTTTCGCTTACAGCGGAGTGGTAGACAGGGCTCTTCCGGCGATCAAGTTCAGAGGCAGGAAGGAGCTCGCCAGGATGCTCGGTATCCTGATGGGCAGGATGATCCTCTGCCAGGACATCTTCTGCGACATTATAGTGCCGATGCCGCTGAGCAAAGAGAGGCTGTATGAGCGAGGCTTTAACCAGGCTTATGAGATGAGTTATCCGGTATCAGTGATAACGGGGATACCGTTAGCTGATGATGTGCTCCGAAGGCGGCTTGATACGGCAAGACAATCCGGAATAACTGATTCGACACTAAGAGCCGTCAATGTGTCAGGGGCTTTCGAGGTCGATTCCAAGTGGGATCTGTCAGGTCTTCGCGTGATGCTGACAGATGATGTTGCAACGACCGGACATACGATGCATGAAGCGGCCATGACGCTGATAGAAGCGGGGGCTGACGACGTATTATGCTGCGCTTTCTCGGGCAACAGGCAGCTCAAGAATGACGAGCCGTTCTAAGTGTTAATTTTGTATGAATTGTTGTTTGAAACGCCTATTTTGTTTTATAATATAGATACTCGAAGTGGGTTAGCTCAGTCGTTGGACCTACACGACGTAAATGGAACCCGGAGTCGGCATTCGGATGTCAGGCCTTGTAAGTTGGAAGATTGATGTCTGTCGCAGGGTACCGCCCTGGAGTAACGGGGTGTCATATGACGGGTTAACTCATTTTGGGTATTTTTATGCGTATTTGGAGGCCCGGAATTAATGAGGTTATACAACACTCTGACAAGAACAAAAGAAGAATTTAAGCCTATTGAGGCAGGCAGGATCAAGATGTACGCCTGCGGACCTACAGTCTATAATTACTTCCATTTGGGCAATGCGAGGCCTTTTGTTACTTTCGATACGCTGAGAAGGTATTTTGAATACAGCGGCTATGATGTTACATTCGTTCAGAACTTCACCGATATCGACGATAAGATGATCAACCGCGCGAACGAAGAAGGGATAACGGTCAAGGAGCTTGCTGACAGGTTCATTGCCGAATATTATACCGATGCTGACGGCCTTAACTGCAAGAGGCCCCATATCCAGCCGAGAGCTACTGAGACGATCGACGCCATAATCGACATGATCAAGGCGCTGGAAGCTAACGGCTACACATATGTAATAGACGGTGACGGCGTGTATTATGATGTCACCAGGAAGAAGGACTACGGCAAGCTCTCACACTATAATCTCGAAGACCTGCAGGCAGGCGGCGGCGAGAGGAAGGCAAGCTACGAGGGTAAGAAGAATCCCGGTGACTTTGCCGTATGGAAGTTCAAGAAGGAAGGCGAGCCTTATTGGGAGTCACCCTGGGGTGACGGAAGACCCGGATGGCATATCGAGTGTTCTGCAATGAACAAGAAGTTCTTAGGAGATACGATTGATATCCACGGTGGCGGCAAGGATCTGATCTTCCCGCACCACGAGAATGAGATCGCACAGAGCGAAGCTGCCAACGGATGCCCGTTCTGCAATTACTGGGTGCATAATGCTTTCGTTAACGTTGATGGCGAGAAGATGAGCAAGTCTCTCGGCAACTTCTTCACGATCAGGGACATTACGGAGCACTTTCCTTATGCCGTGATCAGATTCTTCATCCTGTCAGGACACTACAGGAAGCCCATCAATTTCTCAGACAAGGATCTGACTGCTTCACAGACAGGTCTTGACCGTATCGCAACATGCTATAAGAACCTTAAGTTCGTTCTTGATAATAATGCAGCAACAGGCAACTCATCTGACGGCGAAGAGGCACTTGCAGAGGCTGTTAAGACTGCAAAAGAGAGCTTTATAGCTCACATGGACGATGACCTTAATACTGCTGATGCGATCACGGACATATTCAATCTCGTTAAGAGCATCAATACAGCAGTAGCTGATAAGAATGCAGGCGTCAAGGCGCTTTCTGATGCCAAGGCGATGCTTGAGGAATTAACGGATGTTCTTGGTATCGATCTGCTCTACTCTGAGGACAGGATCCCGGATGAGATCATATCTCTCGTGGAGGAGAGGGCTGCTGCCAAGAAGGCAAAAGACTACGCAAGAGCCGATGAGATCAGGGATATCCTGAAGGAGAAGGGCTACACAGTTAAGGATACTCCGGCAGGCCCTCAGATTGAGAGATTATGATAATCCCCTTTATCGCGTCGGACTTAAGAGAAGTATCACCCGGTGTGCTCGCATACATTGGTGATTCGGTATATGAGCTCTATGCCAGGTGTCATGTAGCGTCAAGGTTTGCAGGCAACAGCAACAAGATGCATAAGAAGACGGTGTCCTACGTATCTGCCGTGTCACAGGCCAAGGCGATGAGAGCGCTCGAGCCTGAACTGGATGAGGACGAGGAGGCCTTTTTCAGGAGAGGGAGGAATTCCAATCCGCATACGTCTTCGAAGAATGCGAATCCGGCAGATTACATGTATGCAACAGGATATGAAGCTCTGATAGGTTTTCTTTTCCTGGATAACAGGGGAACAAGACTGGAATATATTATCAACAAGACTTTCGAGATACTCGATTCGGAGGGGTAAATGGGCAAGGATAAGGACAACAGCAGGATCGACAGTTCTTATATCGAGGGGCGCAACAGTGTCAATGAAGCCCTGAAGGCAGATCGTGAGATCAATAAGATCTGGCTGCTTAAGCCTGCCGACGGCAGGCGGCTTGAACCTGACCTGGCAAAGATCCTCAATGCCGCTAACGAGAAGAAGATCGTTGTAGTCAGGGTTGCAAGGCAGGCACTTGACAAGATGAGTACAACGGGCAATCACCAGGGCGTTATTGCGCAGGTGGCAAGCCATGAATATGTTGATATCAGAGATATCGTCTCCAAGGTCGAGGAAGAGGGAAGAGCGCCGCTCCTGTTGGCTCTTGATGAGATCAAGGATCCGTTCAATTTCGCTTCGCTCCTGAGGATATCGGATTCTGCGGGCGTTGACGGGATCATCATTCCCAAGCACAGATCCATAGCGCTTGATTCAGTCGTTTCCAAGCTGTCTGCAGGTGCCGTCGAGTACATTCCCGTAGCACGCGTTACTAACCTTGCACAGACCTTAAGGGAACTGAAGGAGGATCACGGATTCTGGGTCTGCGGAACGGATATGGAAGGTTCGGTCCCTTATGACGAAGCTGATTATTCAGGTCCTCTCGTCATCGTCGTTGGCAGTGAAGGTGACGGTATGCGTAAAGGTATCAGGAGCGAATGTGATTTCATGGTCCACATTCCCATGTATGGCCACGTTAACAGCTTAAATGCCGCAGTTGCGACGGGAATCATAGTTTATGAAGCTGTAAAATGCAGGAATAAACGGGGAGGTTGAATAAGATGTCCGTTACTGCAAGAAGGATAATGTCACTTATCATCACGGTCTTTATGATCGCTGGTATGGTGTTGATCCTTCCTGCATGCGATATTGTCGATATCGTTAAGGACAAAGTGATCGACCCGTATCAGGAACCGGTGTCCAAGCAGGAACTTGCAAGGCTGATCATCGGCGCAATAAGCCGTAAGAGTGATGTCTCTGACAGTTATTCACAGATCCCGGATAAGCAGCTTGACGGTATCAGCTATTCAGTCTTCAACGAGTATGTATCGATCCTCAGGGATCTGTCGGCAGATTATGGCGAGGTTGAGTCATTCAGGTTCCTTGATGATGAAGACAAGCACAGTTATATCGATAAATTATTAAAAAGTTCCGGACGCGAGAGGGTCCCCGAAGCATACGGCGATATCGATGTTGTCGCACTCGTATATAAGGAGAACCAGGACAAAAGGGAATTCGATTCCAGCTGCAAGTTCCTGATCTCCGAGGATGCGAACGGGACTGCATATCTGTGCAAGGAGATGGTAGTCGAGACAATCGCTGCGCACAACTATCTCGAGCATTATTTCACGATGCTCGAGAATAACAATACGGACGGATTGTTTGCGCTGTTGTCACCGCTCTATGACGCGAATATCTATATCAATACGGTCATCACGGCCAAAGCAAAGTACATATCGGAATACTACATGCTCAAGGTCAGGAGTACGCGTGGGGAGTACATTTACGATGAGGTAACCCCTTTCCTCGTGCATGTTACGATCCCCAAGGTCCTTGATGATGACGGAGAGAGCCTGACGAGCCATGAAGTAACATTGTATGTCCATGATAACGGCAATTATGCGATCGAGGACAAGATCCCGTGGTATCTTGATTCGACCGGCATCGGCGTCTACGATTCTTCCGGCAATCCCCAGAGGATCCAGGGAGTAACCCTTAACGAGAACAAGCTCGAGGCTCTGTTCGGTAAGCCGATGTTCACGAGAGTAACTGCGATGAGTGCGGAGGAGAAGGCTGCGACAGGTAAGACGTTCGACATAAGGGCTTTCTATAACGGCATCATCATTACGATCTACGGCGATCAGGATGCATCCGGCAAGTGGTTCGGTGAAGTCGGCGGCATGAGGATATACAGTGATTCTTACAGTATCGACGGGCACATCGCACCGGGAATGAACCAGACGGAACTCCTGCTGATCTATCCGATGCTGGACGAAGAGGATTATACTTTCACGTTTGCGTCCGGGAAAGATAATTTCCGCGTCAATTTTGAATTCGACGACAACAATAACATAAGCAATATCAAGATCGCAAAAGAGAAGAAATAATACTTAGCGGATGATCAGGTGTGATTATCAGATCCTGATCTTCTTTTTGAGCTTGGCTATGTATTCTTCCTCGAGCCCTATCTTATCGAAATAATTCATGACATCGCCGCCATACACCTTATCGATATGGTTAAGGAAGATCTCCATATTGACCCTGTCCGATCTTAATGTGTGCTTGAGGTTGTTCTCTCTAACAGCGATAAGGGGGTCTAAGAACCAGCTTATGTATTCGTATGAGAAACTGTAGTTCCTGATTATGTCCTCGTAAGAAGCTCCTGCAAGCAGATAGAGCAGGGCTGCTATTATGCCGGTGCGGTCCTTGCCGTGCGCACAGTGAAATAAAGCCGTGCCATCGGCAACAGCTAATATCCTCAGTGCCTCGGCAACATTATGTCCTATCTCTTCTACGATCTTGATGTAGAAATGACCGAGAAGGTGGTCCTTAAGATAGTTCATGGTGGGATCCTTGTCAGAGTCTGGGTCACCTAAGAATAGTGATACGGCATAAAAACTGATGTCTCTGTCGTCGATCGCAGGGTTGCCGTACTTCCTGATCTCCGCATCAGACCTCAAGTCGATAACATTCCTGACACCGTATTCCTTGATCTTGGCAAGAGTTTCCGCCGACACTTCCGACAGCGAACCGCTCCTGACAAATACACCATAGGGGAAAACGCCGCCCTTGATGGGCATGCCGCCCAGATCTCTCAGATTAAGGGCTCCATCAATATCGATCAAAGAACAAGCAGGATTATAAAAACTCATGCGGCTATTATACTACCGATTGCAGTTGACATTCAAGGTGTCGTGTACTATTATAATATGGCTGTCGGACAACCGACGATAATATGCGCCCGTAGCTCAACTGGATAGAGTGTCTGACTACGGATCAGAAGGTTGTGGATTCGATCTCTGCCGGGCGCGCCACGAACAGAGCTGTCGGCATAAATGCCGGCAGCTTTTTTAAACTGATTATTGTGAGGTGTGATCATGAGAAGACTTCTTATTGTTGTAGACATGCAGAACGACTTTGTGGACGGTGCTCTGGGCTTTGAAGGTGCAGACAGCATCATTCCCGGCATCCTGGAGAGGGTAGAAGAGTATAAGGCATCAGGTGATGAGATCGTCTATACTCTTGATACGCACTTTGAGAACTATATGGATACCATGGAGGGCGCTAAGCTTCCTGTTCCTCACTGTATCAAGGGTACTGATGGGCATAAGCTCGTTCCTGCTTTAGCTGAGGCTTTGAAAGACTGTAAGTGTTTTGAGAAGCCTACTTTCGGAAGCATGGAGCTTGCAAGGTATATCGAAGAGAACAGGGAAGACCTTAAGAGCATCGAGCTGTGCGGCCTCGTATCCAATATCTGCGTAGTGTCCAATACGGTTATCGCCAAGGCGGCAGCGCCTGAGGCCGAGATAATCGTTGATCCCGGACTTACGAAAGGAATGGACGGCAAAATGACCGAGGCAGCTCTTGATGTTATGCGCAGCATACATGTAACGGTGCTTTGATTGTTGCAATATAAGTGGTATCTGTGTTACAATATCAACTCGGTGTTTACTAATAAATAATTAATATAATATATAGCGGAGGAAGTTTAAATGGCATCCACAATTGAGAAGAAGGAAAACAGCGTTGTTGAGATCTCTCTTCAGGCTACAAGAGAAGAATTTGATGCAGCTTTGAAGAAGAGCTTCAGCAAGAACAAGAAGAAGTTCCAGGTTCCCGGATTCCGTAAGGGCAAGGTTCCTTATGCACTTGTTGTTCAGTACTATGGTGAGGGTGTTCTCTACGAGGATGCGATCGACGATATTGCAAACACAGCTTATCCCGAGGCTATCAAGGAGCACGAGCTCCAGCCCGTATCACGTCCTGACCTCGATGTTGAGGAGATCAACGAAGAGGGCATGAAGTACAAGATCATCGTTACTGTTAAGCCTGAGTTCACACTCGGCAAGTACGAGGGCGTTGAGGCTGTTTACTTCAAGAGAGAAGTAAATGACGAGACTATCGGCGAAGAACTTGAGAGAATGCAGAAGCGTAATGCTTCACTCGAGGAGGTTACTGACAGACCTGCAGCAGAAGGTGATACAGCTGTAATCGACTACGAGGGATTCAAGGACGGAGTTGCTTTCGACGGCGGTAAGGGCGAGAACTACAGCCTGAAGCTTGGTTCACACTCATTCATCCCCGGCTTCGAGGAGCAGGTAATAGGTCATAATGCAGGCGAAGAGTTTGCTATCCAGGTTAAGTTCCCTGAGCAGTATCACGCAGAGGATCTCAAGGGTGCAGATGCAACATTCAACGTTAAGATCCACACGATCAAGGCTGAGATCCTTCCTGAACTCGACGATGAGTTCGCTAAGGACGTATCAGAGTTCGATACTCTCGATGAGCTGAAGGCTGACATCAGAGAGAAGCAGGAGAAGGCTGCTGAGGAAGATGCAAAGGCAGCTTTTGAGAATGAGGTAGTAAGAGCAGTTTCTGAGAATACCCAGATCGATATCCCTGACGTAATGGTTGAGAACGAGCTCGAGAGCATGGTCCAGGATCAGGCAATGAGAATGCAGCAGAGCGGCATTGAGCTTGATATGTACCTCGGCTATATGGGTCAGACACTTGACCAGTACAAGGAGTCCATGAGACCCATGGCAAGAGTCCGTGTTAAGAGCAACCTCGTTATCGAGAAGATCACAGAGGAACTTGATCCTGAAGTTACTGACGAAGAGTACAACGAAGAGATCGAGAAGATGGCTAAGGCTTACTCAATGGAAGTTGATGAGATCAAGAATGCATTGGGTGATACATCTGATTACCTCAAGGATTCCATCAGAGCTCGTAAGACTGTTGAGTACTTAACAGAGAAGGCTGTTAAGACAGAGCCCAAGAAGGACGAAGAGTCTGATAAGGAAGAGAAGACTGAAGAGTAATAGAGTTAAGAGTATTAGAGTTTACACGTTTTGCAATAACGTTTTGGAGGCCGGTTTATCCGGCCTCTTTATTTGGTTATTTGTTTTTGGGGAAAAACGACAATCGGTACGGATTTTTCCGATTATCGTATTTTTTCGGAGGTTTTTCTGCTTGATTTTCTGATAGTATCTTGTCCAAGAACGGTACCGTTCCTCCTAATAATATCAGGAGGTAACGCATGAAACTTACGAATAAAGACATAGATAAACTGTGCCTGTTTGATGATGTGTTCTTCAGGGAATGCTTTGACGGTCACCCCGAGTGTACCGAAGAGGTCCTGAAGGTGATCCTCGGCCTGCCGAAGATCAAGGTCATCGAACACCAGTTGCAGAGAGTGATAGGTAATTCGGATGATAACCATGGTGTCCGTCTGGATGTGTTTGCGGTAAATGAAGAAGACGATTCCATTTATGACATTGAGATCCAGAAAACGGATACCGGTAATCTTCCTCTGAGGGCAAGATACTATTCGTCAATGATCGATTCGAGCATTACCATCAGACCGAATGAGGAATATGATGAGATCCCCAAATCATATGTAATCTTCATATGCAAGGATGATATAATGAGAAGAAGAAAGGCGATCTATCGTTATAGCAGGAAAGATGATGATAACATCGAATTGAATGACGGATCCTACATCATCTTTGTCAATGGATCTTATACCGGCGATGATGATATCGGAAACCTGATGAATGACTTTGTTCAGACTGATGAGGATCAGATCAGGAACAAGGTGCTTGCAAGAAGAATAGTTGAGACGAAGGAAGAGGAGATCAAGCGAAGGATAAAGGAAGGAGATAACATAGACATGATAGTAACGCATTTTGATAAGCTGATGATGCAGGAACGCGCTGAAGGAAGAGAAGAAGGAAGAGAAGAAGGTCTCGAGCAAGGTCTCGAGCAAGGCCTCGAACAAGGTCTCGAACAAGGCAAATCCGCCGCATCCATAGACACCGCCAAGCGAATGCTCGCGAAGGGGAAGTATTCGATCGACGAGATTGCGGAGATAACAGATCTGCCTGTCGAGAAGATCAGGAAGCTTGCCGAATGATCCTATGATCAATAATCAGTAAAACTACAAACCTGCATGAGGCTGCCGCAAATATGAGTGCGGCAGCCTCTCTAACTGACACAAACGCGCGAGTTTGTGTATCTTTCGCTGTTTTAATTGACCAGGATAACGGAATCCGTTACTCTCTAACACAAAACGATACAAATGTATCACCAACGGGAGAGAATTACGGGAGCAGGACGGCAAGCAAAGTATTGAACGATCCGTGCCTTTACTCGGGCGGGATGATAACGGCTAAAATTGTTCTAAACGCACCATTTAATGAGATGGACGGAATAAAGAATAAGATTAGCATAACGAGTAAAAAGATCGTCGGAAGATTAGTACATGATATAATGAGAAGGGGAAATCATCCGCTGCAAAGGATAAAACACGCCATCGTTTTCGGGATGGGAATAAGACCTTTTGTTATGCGCAAGGGAGATAAGTATGAGGGCGTGATCCGTAAGTGGCAAACGGAGCGGTTATGAGCATAAAGACACACAATGATTCGAAGGTAGGAGATATCCTGTATCTGACGGAGCTCAAAGGAGATGCCCCGGTATCGGTGTATGTCATACGAGGTGACAAGGGTGATATGCTCGTGGATACGGGTTTTGGATCGACATACCGGCCGATATGCAAGTGGATCAGCGCTAACGGGTTCAACATCACTGATATCATGATAACTCACGCGCACCCTGATCATGATTGGAATGCTGCCAGACTCAAGGAGTTGTTTGGTGCGAGGATCTGGCTTGGAAGAGAGGATGTCCCGCTGATCAGGAACTTCTCAAGCCAGCCCCAGGTCGCAACGGATAAGCGGTTTGAGATGAGGGTAAAGTGGATAACATTCTGGACCGGAACGCCGTTCTTCAAGAGCAAGCCATATGAACCTGACATCATCATTGATGAGAATATTGACGATACGGCAAGGAAATACGGATATGACGTGAAGTTCATTCCGCTGCCTGGGCACACCTACGGTTCGTACGGGATCTTCGAGGACGGTGTCTTATACGCCGGAGATGCCTACGCCGTAATAGACGGGGTTCCGATGCTGCCTCCGCATGCCGCATCGGTCGAGCTGATGAACAGATCATACAGCAAGATCACTGAACTTGCCCCGCGCTATCTCGCATGCGGTCATGGATTGCCTTTTGAGTTTGAGTGCACTTGACATAATCTTCGAAAAGAAGTTGAATAGATACTGTTATAATTTGCGGGAGTTATCTATAGACAGATGTTTAGGATAGCTATTTGTGATGATGAGAAAGAATACCTTGATATCGAACAAGGGTACATCGATGAATACCTGACGAAGCTGGGTATAGAACATTAGATATGTTGCTTTAAGTCCGGATCATCATTTCTTAAAAGCGTAAATAAAGATAATCCATATGATCTTGCGTTTCTTGATGTGGAAATGAAGGCTGACAACGGTATGGATATAGCGAAGCTTTTATTGGAGGAAAGCCCAAAAACTTCATATTATACACAGAATAAACCGGTCGGAGAAATCTCGAAATCGCTCTCATCAAGACTGAAGCTTTATATGGATGATAACGGGATCACTTAAAAGTGGTTGTGGAAGGCGCATAAATGTATGGCAGATTTTTGTGCGGGTTGCTGCCTCCGGCGTGTTGATCTTATGCCCATTTTCCTTGAACATGGCGTGAACATATTCTGGATTGTGCTCAAAATAAAGTTCGACCTAATGCCGATCCAGACAGTAAAATAAGGCGTATCGGCGGTTTTGTAACCATGATAAAATGCGTGAACATGTTCAAAATGCTCCGGAACTATTGAATTGTATTATAGGAATACAATTATATTATGAACAGACAACTATTTTGCATAGGCAGATCATAATCAGATTATGGTTAATAAAGATCTGCGTAAGAAGAAGCTGCTGCGCATGAGACGCAAGATCAGGGCCTGGGGAGTGTCAACGGGATTTCTGATGCCGTCGCTCGCCGGTGTTCTGCTGTTCTTTTTCGTGCCGTTCCTGATGCTCGTCAAGATGTCGTTTACGAAGTCCGTAACTAATAACAGTTTCGCAGGGTTTGAGAATTATGAGAAGGTCCTGACAAGTGATGCTTTCACGAAGGCTGCGTCCAATACCATGCTCCTGTCGGCCATGATGGTGCCCGTGGCTTCGATCGTTCTTATCTGGCAGGTGTTCTTCAGTTATAACGGCGTGCTTAACGGGTGGTTCTTCCAGTTGTTCGGCGCTGACCGCATTGACTGGATGAAGGATGACAGCGGCCAGATCGTCATAGTATTACTTTTTCTGTGGAAGAACCTCGGGCTTAATATCATACATATTGTTCCTGTCGGCCCTTAACAACATCCCGAAGGAAGTCATAGAATCATCTCTTGTTGACGGATGCGGATCGATCAGGAGGTTCTTCTCGATAAGGCTTTATTACCTTGCTCCTACGATCTTTTTTGTGGAGATCATGTCGCTGATCAATTCGTTCAAGATATTCAGGGAAGTCTATCTCCTGACGGGTGATTACCCGTACGATAAGCTGTACACGCTGCAGACGTTCATGAACAACAAGTTCACCCATCTTGATTATTCGCAGTTATCGTCCGGTGCCGTCATAATGTGCATCGCGATGGTGATAATCGTAGGGATACTTTTCTTTGTCGAATCCAAACTTGATTCGGGAACGGAGGAATGACATGGATCAGGAACTCCGCAAACTGAGAAGGAAACAGGCAACACTTGCCAGACGCAACGTGTATAAGGAGACTCCGGAGGCTGTCTCGTACTATTCCTCGCTCGCACCTGAAGAGAGGATCAAATTCGTGTCCAAAGCGCGTGCCGATAATTCCAGGGCGATGGCAAAGCGTAAAACGAAGAGCAGGTTCTTTACGGTGACAGGTGTCATCGCTATATCCTTTGCAGCGCTCCTGGCACTCCTGCCGATCTTTTTTACGTTCCTGAATTCGTTTATGTCATCGTCTGAGATAACGGCAAACTACGGGATAATATTCCAGAGCCTCCCGGGAGGGAGCGAAGGCGCAGCATAGTTCGTATCCAGGATGCCGCAGCTCCAGCTTATACCACAGCAGGTAACTGCAGAACAGTACTCAAGGCTCCTGTTCATGACGCCTTCGTATCTGTTCAAATACTGGAATTCCATCCTGCTTACCGTGCCGATCGTGGCAGGTCAGCTCGTCGTATCGTGCCTGGCTTCGTACAGCTTTACGAGGTTCCGCAGGAAGAGACGGGAGATACTGTTCTTCTCGTACATCATGCTCATGCTGATGCCGTTCCAGGTCACGCTCGTACCGAACTATCTTATGAGCGATAAGCTCAAGATAATAGATACACCGTGGGCGATCATACTGCCCGGCGTTTTCTCGACGTTTGCCATATTCATCCTCACCAAGACGATGCGCCGCATTCCCAAGACCTATCTTGAGGCTGCCACGATAGACGGTGCAGGTGAGTGGCAGATCTTCTCCCGGATCGTGATCCCTAATTGCAAGAGTTCCATCGTTGCGATGGGGATACTGCTGTTCATAGATTATTGGAATATGGTTGAACAACCTTTGATAATGCTGTCCAGTGACGATAAAAGACCGCTGTCGGTCTTCCTGTCACAGGTGAATATGAATGAGACCGGAATGGCTTTCGATGCGTGTGCACTTTACATGATCCCTCCGCTGTTGGTTTTCCTGCGGGGTGAGGAGCATCTCATGGAAGGCATATCGCAATCGGGGATCAAGTAACGGAGGAAATAGAAATGAGTGATATGCAAAAGAACCGCAAGTGGGTGACCAAAGCAATTATAATCTTTGTGGCAGCGCTGCTGCTCCTGACGTTCTTCTCGAACACTATAATGAACGCGATGATACCCAAAGTCATGGGTAAGAGAGCGACGAGGGGGAACCTGGCCTATACGAACAATTCATCTGCCACAGTTGAACCTGTGACGAGCTACAGGATCAAGTCTGTAGCAGGCAGGTCCATAGATCAGGTGCTCGTTTCTGATTATGACGAGGTTAAGGAAGGTGATATCCTGTTCACGCTTGCTCCCGTTACTGATACCTCCGGACTTGACGAATTGAAGTCACAGCTCAAGTCCCTTAAGCGCGAGGAGGATTACGCATCAAGAACTCCGTCTGAGACGGACTACGCAAGCCTCAAGTCAGCCGTCACCAGCGCGAAATTATCGCTTTCCGCAGCCAAGGAACAGCTCAAGGCAGCAAAGAATAAGGACAAGACGATATCATCTGCCAAGAAGACGATCAAGACGAACAAGCCGCTCGTCGTTAAGTATTCTGCGGAGGTTCAGTCGGCTTCAGATGCAGCAGATACTCTAAGAGGTAAGATCAGCGATGCAGAGGAGAAGATCAAAAAGACGACAGATAAGGATGAGATCGCAAGACTCAAGGAATCCATCAAGAAGTACAAGACAAAACTCAAGGCAGCCGATAAGAGAATAAGCAAAGCTTCTTCCAAGCTGTCATCATGCAACACAGCCATATCCAAGGCGGAAGCAAAGATAACTGAGGCGGAGAGCCTTCCGTCCGTATCTTCTGCGTCAGCAGCTGTTACGGAAGCTGAGGCAACGCTAAAGTCGGCAAAGAAGTCCTTAAGTGATGCCAAGGCCAATGACGGCATCGCCAAGGACCGCGCCAAGGATGCTTCGGGCGAGAGAAAAGACCAGATCAAAAAGCTTGAGGCAAAGATCACTGCCCTGGAAGAAAACTATGCCGCAAATGAAGTCAAGGCTCCCACATCAGGCAGGATCTATGCTGTCACGGCAAACGACGGCGAGGAGATGGAAGAAGACAAGATCATGATGCAGGTGGTACCTGCCAGCACTGAGTTTATGGTGTCTTTTAAGTTTGATGCAGATTCCATAAACGGACTTAAGACGGGAATGGAGCTTCAGGCTGAAGATGCCTGGCTTGAGTCGTGCAAGATCGTATCGATCAAGCCTGATCCTGAAGATCCCCGCAACAGCAAGATCGTTAAGTGCGCTATCACTGCAGAGTATATACTGCCCGGAGAGTCAGTCACAGTTGTTGCCAACCGCTCCAATTCCGATTACGACTACTGCATTGCTTCAAGTGCCATCAATGAGGATAATTCCGGTGCGTTTGTTTATGTGATAGAAGAAGTCAGGTCTCCTTTTGGCAACCGCTACACGGTCAAGCGTTCTGATGTCGAAGTGCTCGCCACGGACGGTGCCACATCTGCCATATCAGGAAACGGCATCGACCAGAACATGATCGTCATCAGAAGTGAAGAAGCTTTAGAGGACGGACAGCGCGTAAGGCTTGAGGATTATTCCGGTAAGTAATATGACAGTATTTGAACGCATTAAGAGATCTGCCCGCAGGGGTGCTTCGATAGCCGCTTCCATAATAAGGAGCATTCCTGTCCTTGTGCTCATTATGAGCTTTGTGATGATGACCGTATCAGTTGTGATCATCATTGTGAGTGTTCGTACACGTACTGAGCGCAATGTCGCCTCTGTATGGGGTCAGGGCTCATCCGTGTCCTACAGGCATCTTGCTGTATATGGTCAGGGCGCACGTTCAGGCGGATCTTTCACGCCTGCTGCTTATACGGAATATGGTAAGTCGCTGTCGCTTGATGATGTGTCTGACATACGTTTATCTGTCCAGGGGATAGTTGACTTAAGTAATAATGTCAGACGCAAAGCTTCAGAGAAGCCTGACAGGCCGGAAGGATGGAATGACTGTTACAGCTCGTTTGTTGATGCTGTTGTTACATGTTCACACAAAGGTTTTGATATCGACAGTGATGTCAGTATTTATACCGTCGGCGGAGATTTTAAGGCGTTCCACCCGTTTGAATATCTTTCTGGCGGATTCCTTCCCGTTGACACAGTCGATAAGTATCAGATAGTCCTCAACGATGAACTTGCCTGGAAGTTCTTCAGTTCGTACGATGTCATCGGCGAGAAAGTGACTTTGTGGGATAAACCTTTTACGGTCATCGGAGTAGTTAAGGAACACGATGACCTGACTCCCCGCGCATATGTGTATTACGACTGTCTTGAAGATCAATGCGATACCGGAAAAGTTCCGGCAGTGCTGTGTTACGAAGCGCTGATACCTGAACCGGTCTCCGGTGCATCTTATTATGATCTTCGTAATTCCGTTCCGGGGTATGACATATCATCTCCGTCATATTATCTTGTCAGCATTACAGGAAGATTTTCTGTCTCCAAGATTGTTGATCACATGCTGCCTCCCGGTGAGATGTCCGTGTTTACCGCAAAGTTCGATCTCCCGTTCTGGGAAGTGTCAGCGCAACGTTGCATAGCGCAGATCTTTGCCTGGATCGTTGTATTTGCAGTTTGTTTATTTGTTGATATCTGTATCGTGCTTACATGGTGGAGAGGAAAAGAGTGATCAATGAAGGTATATAAAATATTATCATTAGC
The DNA here is from genome assembly GCA_002394605.1 of Mageeibacillus sp. UBA4314. GTDB lineage: Bacteria > Bacillota > Clostridia > Saccharofermentanales > Saccharofermentanaceae > Saccharofermentans. The sequence continues at coordinate 128,775 of DGUI01000029.1, forward strand.
CCTTATAACAATAATGACATTATCAGCTCTTACCTGTTGTTCCACAACTGATGAGAGTATAAACAGCAATGCCGGTGAAGGGATGGTCATAAAGCAGATCAATTCGAGGGGACAATTGGTGCTGGATGAGAGAACGTGAGGGGAGAAAATGGGTGTGATTATGTTCAGAATTGAAAACAGAAATGCAGCAATTACAGGGAGTTCCGGCGCTTTCGTGTTCAGAATGGTCTAGGTATATTGAAACTGTAGTTTTCGAATGATACATTCAAAGTGCATCAAATTAATGGAGGTGTTCAAATGAATTCAAGAATTAAGAAATTAGCGGCTTATATTTTGACAACGACATGTTTGCTTGGGTTATCATCAGTTGCAAACGCATCAATGCACTCTGTAACATTGGGTACATCAAATGGAGGACCAACGTATTCAGGTTATACCGCTTCTCCTAATAATGGTGCACATACATTATGTTACAGAGTTACCAGTTTTCAATTTCACGGAGGAATGCCTTCGAATTCATTCCCATCAGGGAAAAACTTTACAGTCCTGTTCTCAAATATCGGTGTATCAAAGAAATATACAACGTACGATACTACATATAAAACAAAATCGTACACTGCGGATAATACGACAATACAGGCAGGGGTGAAATCGAATTATACTAAAGGTGTTACGGTTTACCTAGACTGGGATGAGAACTATTAATGAGTATTTCGCGTAGAATTGTTCCTTTTGTTCTTCTGATATGTGTATTATCATCCGCATCATGCTCTGATGCGGACGGTCACTATGATTCGGTTACTTTGCCACAAAGCATAGAAGTTTCTGCAACTGTTTCCGATTCTGTTTCAGATGCCTCAGGTAATACCATTAATCCTACGCAACCAACCAAAGCAGAAATCGAATGGAACATGGATAACATAGAAGTTGTCAATTATGTTCCAAAGGTCTCTATCTATAAAGTCTATGCTGAAGTGAACAGGCCTCCGATCGAGAATGACAAGCCTGAAGGATATGATATTGAATGGTGTCCGAACATCAAAAATCTTTATGAATTGGGATTTGATAACCCTTTTATTCTCGACAGAGAGACATATCTTGCTACTGCCAATTCTTCAAAGGTGTGCGATATTAGTTCGATACCGCAGGAATTTGTTGATTATGCTGACGGCTATGATCTTTATCCCAGAGTAACTACAGAAATCTTCCAATACTCAAAAACGGCTGATGATGTAAGTTTAGGTTCCGGTTGGCCGGTGGACTGTCTTGATTATCCTTTGAACTATTATGCTATACGGCAGGAAATTGATGGTATTCCCACTATGCCTCTTAGAGGACGTATATCTTATGACAGCAGGGTATCCTATAAGCCATACTTAGATATTGAAGGATGGGGATGGGTACTGCCAACGAGATACAATACGTTAAGTAATGGAAAAGACGCAGCATTCTATTTCCTTATTCCCGGGTTAGAAAAGAAAGAGGTTATTGCAAAAGATCTGGACGTTATTCCTTTTGACAGATTACAGGACAGACTTAAAGATAGTATCAGAAGATCCATCTACACGGAAGATGGGATACCTGAACTAAAGAAACTTAAGTTAGAGGATGTAACAGTAGTTTCTGCTGAACTGACTTATATCATGATCTGTAATGAATATGAATATTGGAACAGCAGTGACAATATACATTATCTTGTTCCATTCTGGGTAATATACTATAACTGCGGACTTAAGTCAGGTCTCACTCAGCAGGGTGCGGCGTTTATTCCTGCTGTTGATGGGGTAAACTAGCGCGTAAAGAGGTCATTACTGAAATGAAAGAAAAAGTGGCAGTTGTATTGCTCATATGCATTTTGTTTACCTCATCTTGTTCTGGTGAAGTAAGTAAAGGTACTGCTATAACTCTGCCTCAAAGTATTGATATTCAAGTGAAGAAAGATTCTTCAGAACCGAGCGAAGCATTGGTATCAAGTTCAACAGAACCCCAACAGAAGGAATACTCATTTGATTATAATACTTATAACCTTGTCATTCTGAATGCTGCCACAACAGCCAACATTTATAAAGTAAACGCAGACGTATCAAAAGGGTGTTTTTCTAATTACGATAAAGCTGACAAGAACATACCTGCTAATGCTTATGTTGACGAATGGGGCAGACTCATGATACAAGGCTATTATGATTTTAATTCTAACATCCTTTCGTATCTGTATGGTCATGGCGAGTTCCTGGATAATGGTAATGAAGATGCCGGTGTTAATGACAGCAAATATGTACAGGTTGATCGCAAGAGATTTGCTGATACTGCAAATTCTCTTGAATATGTAGATAGTGATTCGGTTCCGGAAGAGATAACCGGTTTCGCACAGGGTATCGATCTGTATTCAAAGATCCCGGTATTTGAATTATATGGTGATGACTTTACAACAGAAGAATTGACTGATTGGGGAGAGGATCTCCGTGCGAAAAACACATATCCGATGAAGTATTATGTGGTTCGGCAAGAAATTGGCGGTCTTCCTGTTATGCCGATCCAAGGTGATCTTATTGACGGCAAGATGGGATATGGACAGTATGTTGAAGTCAATAAAGGTTACGCTTATCCGGAATGCCAAACATCCATGACGAATGGTAAGAATGCGGTTTTTTACAGTATTGTTGCAGATCTGTCCATTGATAAAGAGCTTTGTAAAGATCTCGAGATAATGCCTTTTGAGGAAATCATGCCAGAATTGCCGGACAAGATAATGAGCAATGCCGGAAATCATTGCCGTCAAGAGGAAGTAAAACAGAAGATCGAAGATATATCTGCTGGGAGTTCATAAAATCCACATTTGATCCTGAAGTCCATGATCTTGCATTATCGAACGGACTTATACCGGCCGGTAAAGAGCCTTTCGAAAGGATGCTGCAGATGGCATCAGACCCATCGTCTGAATTTGTACAGAACGGGAATAAAGGTTTGCCGGTAGATAAGCGTGTTATCGATGATTACAGGTCGGCGGTCGACTCGATTGATTCCGTTATAGCATATGACTGGGGTGTATATAATATTGTTTCTGAAGAGATATCTTCTCACTATTCAGCAGGGAAGACGACGGATGAAATTGCATCCTCGCTCCAGTCGAGGATAGATCTGTATGTTGATGAGAATTACCGGTAAGTTGCAACTTTGACACATCACTCTTTTATAATCAACTTGAACACAAGGTCGGATTCTTCATGACAGATTGTCTTCAAATGCAGTAATTTAAGGCGTTTGCGAGCTTCTTGTGTCTTGGGCATGTTTTAATTGTTCCAGTGTGATTGAACTGACCTGACAATAGAATTATCATTATCGGTAGCAGGAGGTTTATATGTCCGGATACCATTTGATGAAGATGAGGATCGACCGCGGGTTAAGTCAGAAGATGCTCAGCAAAGAGATCGGGTTATCCAGGTCTCAGTTGTCGAGGATCGAGAATGATCTCCTGGAAGTTGATGAATATACCAAAAAGAAGATGTGTGAGGTTTTCGAAGTCCTTCCTTCAGAACTTGAGTATGAGATCAAAAAGCCAAGACCCCAACTCACAAAACTGGATAAGGATACCCTCGAGAATATTGATTCGCAGCTCAGGTTAAGTGAGAGGATGGAAGAATTAAGACTCTCAATTATTGATGATTTCGACGCCAAGAGTGAAGACCAGCAGGAACGCATAGAAGAACTTGAAGAGTTGAACCTCAAGTATAAAGAAGAGATCGAGAAGCTGAGAAGCGCCGTAAAACATCAGGAAGATGTTCAAACAGATTTTATTGGAAAGCACGACGAAGAACGTATCAGATCTAATGCCCGGAAGAGATCGGTAATACTTATATCGTTCATTGCGGTGGTGCTAATTGCAAGTATAACAGTCGGTATAATCCTGGATTATGCCGGACGCAGATCTTTCAAAAAGACAGGTTCTTACCCTGCTGATATAACAGAAGATGATTATGGAGATTTTCGCCCGGTGAACGGAAGGATATATTGTGATTACAGCTACTATAAAACTGAGAATGGAAGAAGCTATATCGCATCGAACCATGTTGGTAAACGTAGCGGGGAAGATGACGATATCAAAGATGACCGCGGCGAAGGCTTTGTTATGAGCGATGAAGAAGTCAAGGGATTAAAAGAAGGAGATTCTCTCAAGCTGGACAGGGATATTACTATTACGATCGGTAAGGTCTATTATTATCCGAACTGGAAAGACAGTGGGATTAAAACTACGGGAGAATTTGTGGAGAAATACCCGGAAGCTTATTTAGACCGTCCTGATGGATTGATATCGATCGGTAATAATTATTACTTTGTTCACCCAAAGATTACGTGGGATAAAGATAATGAGGAGCTTGAATCAGAGTTTTATGCCAAACCGGATGAGTGGGTATTGTATCATGCGCCGTCGTTCAGTTATGTCATGACGGGATACGGGGATCCGTATCTTGTTCATGATATGTGTTTCTGGCATTTGGTTGACAATGAATGTGAAGTCTTGATCATTCGATTTGACTCTGATGGCGAGAAAGAGGTGCAGGATATGTTCAGCGTTTTTGACTTGCCGGAAAAACTCCTCAAATACCGTAAGACAGGTCAGACTATAGTTGAAGGATACTTTGAGTATACAGGCAACAAGATAGTGTATATAACAGTGTACATGGATGAGGATAACGCTATTTTTGAAAACCAATAAAACATAATCGGAGGCATGAAAAATGAATAAGAAGATCATAGCAGGCATGATGTGCCTGATGGTATTCTGCAACTTGTGCAGCGCTTGCAGTAAGGATACAACATCAGAAAGTGAAAGCTCTGCTGAGACTACAGGATCAAGCACGACAGAGCAGACAACTCAGACAACGCAGACGACAGGCTGCAATGACGACGATGATGAGGATGATTCCATAAAGAAGTTAACATACGACTCGGGACGTAACAGGACCGCTTTCGATGAAGCTGACTGGAAGAGTTTGAGTGATGTCGGGGAGTATGATCAGAAACTCCAGAGAAACAGCGGGAGGATCTACTGTGACAGCCGTTATTATAAGACCGTGGACGGCAAGAGTTATATCGCGGTCAACCTGGTCAGTTCGCAGACTGGTGATCCACAGGGACCGTTCTTTTATACCATGACGGACAAGGAAGCTCAGGCTCTTAAAGACGGGGATAAGCTCAAGATCGATAGAGATCTGGAGATAGAGATAAAGGATATCGACAGGAATCCTGATTGGGAGGATCCGAGTATGTCGCATAACCCTCCCGATATGAAGATGAGCAGACCTTCGGGCATGATAATCCTTGATTCACAGTATGCTCTTATCCATCCGGGCACGACCATATATACTGATGGTCATGTCGAATTTGAATGCCAGGTCCCGGATACTGACTGGATACTTGTAAAAGCGGATAACAAGGTGTATCTGCAAATGGGTTTCCTGAATACATATGAACCTTGCAATCTGTGTTTGTGGGTCCCGGTGTCAGACAATGTGAAGGCACAATTCTTCCGCAAGATGCCTGACGGAAGTTATGCATCTATCTCAGTGTCAGTATATGATATCCTCAACGCATTGAAAGAATATGGATATGACCGTTCCTATTACAATGTTTATTTCGAAATGGAGAAGAATGAGATAGTGTCTATTGAGGTGGAACTGTTGTGAGAAGGAACTTAGTTTGTTTTATCTTGATATGTTTGTGTAGTATGGCGGTCTGTTCTGCTTGTAATAGTAACGGGACTGATGTAAATGTGACTAATGTTACTGCCGGCAGCACTGTCGATGAGTTCGGCTGTCCGGATGCTGATACCCTTGGGTTCAGGTCATGCCACAAGACACTTGATATCGGTGACGGATACAATATCCATAGGGCTTATGATATAGAAGGAACCGGGAATTTCTTTGTGCTCGCTGATAAATGGAACAAGGAAACAGAGATGTCAGCTTATAAGATAATATTGCTCGATAAGGAAACTTGCGAGAAGGTCAATGAGTTTGAGGTTGATTATCAGATATGGGCCATATGTGATATTGACGACAGATTCTTAGCCATATGCAATTCCTCAGGCTATGGGATCGTTGATCTTAGTGACGGTCATCTTGTATATAGCGGCAATGGAGAAGAGAGGATCAGGCCTGAGAGGCAGCCGGTACTGGGTAAATGTGAGGGCGGTTTTCTCTATGCAGATGATGAGACTATATCACGCATATCAGTAACCGGTGAGGTCCTTGACAAGATCCAAAGGGGAGAACTGGGCAATCCCTTGCCGTATGGCAGCAGTACCGTCATTCAGAACGGGAACCTGTATGTTTTTGCAGAAGATGATAGCAGCATGGGAATAGGACATTACTATAAGATCAATCTTGAACTTGGAACAGTTACTGATGTTGCCAAGCTTGATGAGACCGATGAGATCAGCGGCGCAGTGTACAGGGATTCTTACCGCGGCGATGTCTGTGAGTTTATCATCGAGGAGCAAAGATCTGTTCCTGTATCTTACCAGCGTAACATGCTGATCTCTCCTGTTAACGGATATGCTCCTGAATACTTCATTCTGGATAAATACCACTATGTGATAATCGATACTTCCACTTCGGGAAGTACGGATATTACCACCTTGTATGCAGATGAGACCATGGATCTTGCAAACAGGACCCCAGTAAGGATTGTGGGCGATTATGCGACGGGTGATCTCGGACTCCGTCTGGCTGCGTATCAGTTCAATATCGAACAGGATGAATACCTTGTATCAGTTGAAGCCTGGGGAGCAGGGGATGACTGGGATACTGCCAAGAGTGCTGAGGCAAGGGATCTCAGGTTATTGAAGAGATTCCAGAGCGGAGATGCGCCGGATATTATCTATGGGAATACTTTCGATTTTAATTACCTCGGGAAAGCTGGTGTGGTGATCGACATGATGCCTTATGTTGAGTCGAGTTCTGTTGTGTCCCAAAACGTGCTGGTGCCGAGTGTTTATGATGCTTTCACGCGTGACGGACACTGCTATGCGCTGGCAGATGCGTTTAAGATGAGCGGGGTTTTCGGTGACACGGAGTTAATGGGGGATAAGGCCGGCGATTACAAACTGTATGGCGATAAGGGGTTTAATGAGGCTACCCGTGGGCGGTTCGGTGCGATCGATATCCTCTACAATATTTATGGAATACCTGCATCGTCGTTTATGAACTCGCCTGATTTTATAACTGAGAAGAACCTTGAGGAGTCATTGAAATATGCTGTTGCAAACGGACTGTCACCAGCAGAGATCGATGCGAAAGGATATAACTTATCTGTGAATCCCAAGTCAGCTTATACGAGTATCAACACACTGCCGGATCTTGTTAAGACATCTGTTCATTGCAAGGGGGCGTTCGGGTATTACGGTTATCCCTCTACATGCGGCGTATCGCACCCGATGGAAGTAACGGGACTTGCCGCAATATCTGCCGGAACAAGTCATCCTGATGTCTGCTTCAAGGTCCTGGAGAAAATGTATTCTTACGACATCCAGAAAGAGATCCTATACAACAGGAGTTTTCCCGTAAATAAGAAAGTCATGGATGAGTATGTCTCTTATATGGTGTCGCCGCAGACGATCCCTTCCGGTGATAAAAGGATGAAGAGCCTGGCGGCGGATCTGTTCTATGTTCCCGGAAGAAACAGCGAAGAAGCAGTTAATGATGGCGGCAATGTAAAGGCAGAATACAGGGAGATAACTCCTGAGGTCCTGGAAAGCTTTAATAAGATGATCGATTCGATAGATTCAGTGCAGGTGGTCCATTTTGGGATATATAATATTCTGACAGATGAGCTGAATTCGTATTATCTGCAGGACAAGCCTGTGCCGGAGATCGCAAAGTCGATGTATTCGCGGTTGATGTTGTATTTGGAGGAGAATGGGTGAGGTTCTTCACTCCATTATCTTCTTCTTCACATCCTCAATGCTCATGTCATTTTCTCTGGCGATCCTTGCAACATCATCGTATTCAGGCTTAACTTTAGTTACGCCGTAGCCGGTGGAGACTTTATAGCGGACATCGCCGAATTCTGTGGAGCGGGTCTCGATCGAACGTGACAGGATGTGGCGCGTGTAGCTTCTCTCGCGTATGCCGATCGTTGATGTGTGCTTGAAGAAACAGCTTACAACTGATTCCTTTTGGGCAACCGGACAAATGGCTGTGATGAGCGTTCCGGGGCGGGATTTCTTCATCGTAACGGGTGTCGTGAACACTTCGACGGCGCCCGACTCATACAGCATCTCCGTCGCGAAAGCGATCTGCTCCGCTGTCATGTCATCTATGTTTGCGGCCAGCTCGATCACCTTGTCGGTAAGATCCTCTGGCACGGATTCGCCAAGAAATGCACGCACGAAATTGCCGTTCTTGAACTCCTTTGTTCCGACGCCGTAGCCGGTCTTTGTTATTACCATCTCAGGCATTGATGAATACTCTGAGGCGAAATGCTTTATGAGCGCAGCTCCGGTCGGTGTCAGCCTCTCGCCCTCTTCAGATCCGCCGAAGGCAGGGAGTCCCTCTATTATGTTTGCCGTCGCAGGAGCAGGGACGGGGAGGATCCCGTGTGCGCAGTGAACGGTTCCGTAACCGGTGCAAAGACGTGACGCAATGATATGGTCCGGAGCGATATCCCTGATGAGCTTGCATACTGCAACGATTATCCTGCCGATGCCGTCAGGTGAGGGGATGGTGCCGATTATGCCGATCTTCGCATCGCTGTTGTAGTTCACATTAACCTTTGCATTGACGAACTCATAAGCTTCCCGGCTCATGCGCGTTATGAGGATGTTCTTCTGACCGTCCTCGAGCATTTTCGTGACGATCCCGAGTATCTGCTCCGGAGTCTTAGAGGCTCCGTAGATGACCTCGGCAAAGCCCTGCCTGATGTTGCGGTGCATGTCGATCTTGGCATATCCGAGCTCCTCGTATGGAGCTTTCTTCAATTCCAAAACGGCGTCATCGATCGAGATGACGCCGGCTTTAACATTTTCCAACAGTTTTCTGATATCGCTGTTCATTTATGCCTTGCCTGCGAGCTTTGCCTTGATGACGCCCTTGGGATCCTTGATCAGCAATATGATCACCCAGATCACCATTCCGATTGCAATAACGATCTTAGGGGGGCCGGTTATCCGGCCTCTTTTTTATGCGCGAAAAGGGGGAGGAGGGGATGGCGGAGGCGGCGCGAGGAGAGCTAATGGGAAGAGGACATAGCGCTCTGTGATCGATCGCGAAAGCCTCACTTACAGGCATAAACGTCGATATTATCATAACGACAACTGTTACCTCGATAAGGGAGGCAATGACCAGCTTCGCCTTTGTGATCCGCAGCCAGTAAGGTATTCGGCGGATCTCATACTGATGACCTCCCTTGTATCAATGAATGGATACTACCGCTTGTTTTGTGGATGAATTTACTCGAAATAGATTATTTTTACGTAAAACAGACCTAATTGAGGTTAAGAATGTTAACGATGTGAACGGGAGAATAATGTATTTTTGACAAAACTGATTGATTTTGGGTTGTATTTTTGACAAAAACGGTCAAAAATAAGTTGTGTTTTTGACACTCCAGGGTTATTATTACCAATATAAGGGGGCTTTGGATTATGGAATTGAAAAGACGTATAGGACAAAAAATCGAAGATTGGTATAAGACGGATAGGAAGGCACTTCTGATCAAAGGTGCAAGACAGGTTGGAAAGACACATATCATACGGCAAGTACTTAATAAGCTCAACTGCAACTATGTTGAGATCAATCTGATACAGATGCCTGAGGCTGTCAAAGCGTTACAGAGTTTCAGTGATGTAAATGAACTCGTTATGATGCTGTCCACATTAACTGACAAACCGATAATAAAGGGTAAAACGGTAATCTTCATAGATGAAGTGCAACGATATAAAGAAATGGTTACAAGGATTAAGTTCTTAGTGGATGAGGGAAGCTTTCGCTATATTATGAGCGGCTCGTTATTGGGAGTTGAACTCAATAATCTGAATTCAGCGCCGGTAGGATATGTGTCAACGCTTAATATGTTTCCACTTGATTTCGAAGAGTTTTTGCAGATTACAAATATATCTGAAGAAGTCTTTGAGCATATAAAGACTTGTTTTAAGGAACGACGACCGGTTTTGGAAGTGGTTCATGGAAAAATGCTGGATCTTTTTAACCAATATCTGGTCGTTGGAGGTATGCCGGAGGCTGTATGTAAGTTTGCCCAAACACATAATCTCAATGATGTGTTGGAGGTTCACAAGGATATTGTTAATCAGTATAAATTGGATTTTACACAGTATGAGTCAGGAGACAAAAAACTGATTCTTACAAATATATATGATTTGGTGTCTTCGGAATTGTTGAAGCAAAACAGGAGGTTTATTGTTACAGATATCCGCAAAGGTCTTCATTTTGATCGCGTTGAAAGCTCATTTCTTTGGCTTCAGAATGCAGGAGTAGTTCTTAGTGTATTCAATAGTACCGAACCGAGGATTCCGCTCCTGATCAATAAACAACAAAGCAGGTTTAAGTTGTATTTATCTGATGTCGGAATGCTGACTTCACAGTATGGTATGAGCACTAAAGCAATGATACTTAGTAAAAATAAAAACCTGAACGGTGGCGGCATATATGAGAATGCAGTTGTTTGTGAATTTTTCAGTAAGGGGTACTCGCTGTATTACTATAATTCAAATCGATTAGGTGAACTTGATCTTGTCATAGAGTATAAGAATAGGTGTTTGCCTATTGAGATAAAGAGCGGTAAGGATTATAAAACACATTCTGCCTTGAAAAATATAGTGAATAATCCTGAATATGAGATCGAAGAAGGAATAGTGTTCGCTAATTGTAATACTGATAGACAGGGTCGCATTACCTACTTGCCGATATATATGTCTGCATTCATTGATGAGTGGGATGATATAGATCTTATTGTTGAACCTATCAAGTTTTGACAGTTGATAGTGATAACATTTCTCCATTCCCGACTATTTTCCTGCTTTTCGCGACAAGGAACGTTTATCCACGTTTCTGTGATGTATCATGAGACCATCAAGGAACGGAGGAACTTAAAATGGCAAATAAGATCTTAATGATAATAGCAGGATTACTTGCACTTACGGCGATCGGCCTCATCATCTATTCGTTCAAGCCGGAATCAGGCTACACACTGACGATCGGCCTCGCGCTCATCGCAGTAGGAAACGGGATTCTTGCTATTCTTAGCTCAAGGAAGAAGAAGTTAACACAGAAGAGTGAGTAAGGTTTATATAGATTGTGTTGTTGTTTAGTGATAAGGCTGCCCAGTGAGAGGCAGCCTTGTTGCTGTTATTATTAGCTGGTTCTGCTCCAAAGCACCTATTCTGATGTATAATAAACGTATTGGGATTCTTTGGAGGGGAAGTCTTTATGTCTTATGTAAAGATTACTAAGAGAATATCGTTACTATTAGTACTTGCTGCGGCAGTGTCCGGTATGTGCAGTTGCAGCTGTAATGACAATAAGAACCCTGAGGAAAGTGTTGAGACTGAGTTTACTGTTGAATACCCGGATATTGAGAAATACTTTCAAGAGAAATCCAGCATAAAGTCAGTTGAAAATGCTAAAGATTCAAACAAATCTTTAGCAGAGAAAGATGCCATAAAAGAATTGGCTTCGCGTGGATTTACGGATTACCCCGTAACGAGCAGCTTCTCGATAAGCGGAGAATATTATGAGCCTTTGGAGGCTTCTGAGACATCTGATGAGATCCATCCGATGTATAACACGTATTATGTGAACAGCAGTGGTGAGTTATGGTCTGTCTTCATTGTTGAAGATGAGGTGATGGCTAGTCCTGTTGCTTTAGTTTTGCAGGATGATAATCCCCGTCAGATCGTAGTTTCAGAGAGAGATACGATCCTAAGCTATGACAACAAAGACAACCGTTTTTATAAAACTGTCCCTAATGAAGATGCATTGGAAGTGCATTATTGTGACCGAATTGATTCGGCTCAACTGGATTCACTAACTCTCGAGGTGCTGTCGAATGGCTAAATTCAAATTGATCCTTAAATCCGTAGTTGCATTATTATTAGTCATCATATGTGTAGTAAATGTGATGCCGTTACGTTCTTATGCCGATAATAAAAACAAAAAGAGGATAATCGTATCTCTTGGAGATTCTTATTCTTCAGGAGAGGGGATAATGCCATTTTATCATCAGAATGATCCTGTGTCTCAAAAAGTGAAAGAACAGGATTGGCTTGCTCACAGGTCAGAGGATTCCTGGCCCGGAATGTTAACTCTGCCGGGTGTGGAAGGCCCGATGAAAAAACACAAAGACGAGAATTGGTTCTTTGTAGCTTCTTCCGGTGCGAAAACGAATAATCTATACAAGAATATGCAGAAAAAAAAGTATCGCCAGGGAAATCTTTCGGACACAGAGTATATTGATCTGCAGTTGAAGGTTTTTAATAGATTTAAAGGAATTCCGGACTATGTTACTATGACTCTTGGCGGAAATGACGCTGGATTTACCGGTATAATAGCTACTGCGTTTTTAACCCCCGGTTATGTAGCTCCATCTTTGTTGTATGCTGAGTTGGATCTTATATGGAAATATTACAGGATTCCAGGCGGGATTAAAGATAGACTGCATCATTGCTACAGTGAAATAGACAAATTAACAACTGATAGTGAAACAGGTGAAAAATCGGCAATACTTGTTGCCGGATATCCGAGGCTGCTTAACGGTAAAGGAATATCGGTATTTGATGAATATGAGTGTGATTATATAAATCTCAATGTTCATAAATTCAATGTAGCTATAAAATCATTGGTGGAAATATGCAAAAAACAAGGCATGAATATTCACTTCGTTGATGTTGAGGAAAGGTTTAAAGGACACGAGGCATATACGAATACGCCATTTATCAATGAAGTCACACGTAAAGCCGGACCTCAGGATATAAATGATAAATCACTTTTTAACGGATGTTCTATGCATCCAAATCCTGCGGGGGCTGAGATTTATAGAGATTGTGTACAGACAGTTATAGATGATTTAGAGGAGAAGAAAAATACGGATCCGCCATATGAGGTGATAATAACAGATCCTCCTACGGAAACTGCAGTACCAACTGAGACAGAGGGTTCGACTGTTACGTCAGAACCGACGGCTGCATCAGAGCCGACGGCGAAGCCAACAAAGAAACCCACGCCTACAAAAAAGCCTACGCCAAAACCTACTCCTAAGCCTAAGGTTAAGGTAAGTTTGGCTGTAAAAAAGACCTACACATCTTGGTATTCAGGCAAGTTCCACTATCTTATTCCAAAGGTTACGATTAGCGGTAAAGATACAAGTGCGGCCAATAAGAAAATGAAGAAAGATCTTAAAATCTATGCCCCTCATCCTGAAAACAGACCGGATGATATGCATTATTCGTATTATATTGGTGAGAAGTTTGTTTCGATCCTTGTTAGGATTGACCATATTCCTACTGCAGGCTGTATTGAATATAAGGTGTACAATGTTTCGATAGAGACAGGCAAGTTGTTGAGTGGTAGAGAATTTGCAAAACTATATGGACTTTCAGATAAGAAGTTTTTTAAACTTGTTAAGGAGATATACAAGAATTGTTGGTTAACTATTAATTCTGACCCAGGTACTGTTTTCGAAGATAATTTAGAAAAGAATTTAAAACGTGTATCTTATAAGTATATTACTCCTTTTGTTAACGAAGATGGAACGCTATGTTTTATTGGAGATTGTTATCGTAGATTGGGAGATGGTGGTATGGCGTTTAATACAGAAACAAAAGATGCATTTCCCTATTAAGGAGGTATTACATATATGTTAGCCAATAGAAACACTAGTATAACAACTGTACTGTTAATGCTTACGATCATTACAACTACATTGTTGCCGGGATGTTCGTGTAATTCCGGAGAGACGGATGTGGTATCGACTGGCGATGAGGTCTTGACAGATGAGGAGATTGAACAGCTCGACAGTGCCTGTCAGGATCTTAATGCCATAAGAGAAAGCGACGACTACAAGAGTCAGGATGTGGACTCAAAGAAGAACACTATGATGAAAGCTCTGTTTGAACAGGCACAGAAGGGTAATATCATTGGTGAGACGATACGGTTGGATGAAAAGCAAGATATCATTTCTTACAGGTTTAGTAGTGGAATAAAGGGATTCGAGAGGTTTGGCGAGTATGATGAGAATACTAAGGGGATTGTTGATCCAGATCATGATATTAGATTAGAAAACAAGGCTGCAGAAGGAACGTCGAAAGCAGATGCGATAATACTGAATGCTATAACAAGTTCCTCGGTTTTTACTGTTCCCTGTGAGAGGAAATATACTAAATGGAATAAAAAGGGAATAACTACTTTGCTTGACGATTCAGTGACTCTGGATGATCTGACAAATCTGCAAGAATATGAGTTTGTATATATTAGTATGCATGGTGGCTATGTTACATTCGGTGAATACATTAATTTTGAATATAATTTTGCTGAAGATGCTACTCCATATGCTGTGCTGGAAGAACAGGAGAATGTTCAAACAAGCAGAAAGTATAGTAAAGATTTTGAAGAAGGAAGTATAGGTATACATAATGGTCATTATTTCTTTACCCCAACCTTTTTCAGTCATCATTATCCTAATGGTGAATTATCAAATAGCATCCTTTTTTTAGGTGGTTGTAATCAAATGAATGATCATAGTGAGAAACAGCAAGGCGACTGGGAGAGGGAATTAGAAAAGATATCCGTCCCTTCGTTTGTCAGTTACCGTAATTCAGTTGATGCTGGGTACGATTTCGATATGGTTGATTCATTCCTGTATTCTCTTTTGGATGGCAAGACTACTGGCGAAGCATTGAAAGAAGCAAAAAAAATTAACGGTGATAATGATTGGGAATGGGAAAAGAAGAACAATTATGAGATAGACGATGAGAGTGCCTATCCCGTATTAGGATGTAGCAGTGATGCCGTCCTCAAATGGGAAACTGCTGATCCTTCAGCAGCCCAGGCTCCCACAGTTACTCCTTCGACAGAGCCTGCTGAGACTCCTACGCCTTCTCCTTCGCCGACTCCTACGCCTGAGCCGACGGCAACACCTACGCCCAGACCTGATTCCAAACTGGCTATCAGTAAGAATAACTTTCCTGACAAAGAGTTCAGGAGGTTCCTCAAAAATGAAGTTGATAAGAATAAAGACGGTTCTCTCTCAAAAAAGGAAATTTCAAAAGTTAAAAAGATGGATTTCTATGATGAGTCAGGGCAGCCTGATGGCGGTGGAAATGGACCGTACGTGTATGATATTGCGGATCTGACCGGAATAGAGAGATTTGCTAATCTGGAAAGCATTAATATTCCGTTCAATAATTATCTTAAGCACCTTGATATGACAAAGAATCCCAAATTGAAGAAAGTAAGGTTCTTTGATATTTTACCTGTCAAGAGTGCTGTGATAAGAATAGGCCAAACAATTGAATATGATTCAATCTCAGCAGTTGGAGAGTACGAGCAAGGCAATAAGAATCCTTATTACAAAACAAAGAATAAGGATATAGTATCGATCAGCACTCCTAAGGGAAGCAGGGCATGCAAATTTGCCGGTATTAAAGCTGGGACGGCCAAAATAACAGGCGATTATCAAAGCAATTCCTGGAAGATAAAAGTGACCGGTTCATCGGTTCGGCCTGTTCCTACTGCTACTCCTACCCCCACCCCTAAGCCGGTGGTTAAGGTAACTAATGCGGTGAATAAGAAGTATAAGAACACTGAGTGTGAAGGAACGCATCAATACAAAGTTCCTAAGATAACTATAACCGGAAAGAATATGAAGTCCATAAACAACAAGATACTAAAGGACATTAAGAAATTCGGGACTGACTATGAAGTAGGATACTCATATTATGTGGATCAGAAAATAGTGTCTATATTTGTGCATATCAATGAGTCGCATGATAGCAGTCCCATAGGGTATAGTAAAGTGTATAATATTTCGGTTGCGACAGGCAAACTGTTGAATGACAGTGATGTTGTCAAAATGTGGGGAAGTACAGATAAGAAGTTTTTCAGTATAGTTAAAACAGTATACAAGAAAGTGGGGAATCAATTTGGGATTCTTTCTTATTTACTAGATAACAACCCGATTTCCTATAAATACATTGATCCATATATAGGAAAGAACGGTCATTTGTGTTTTACGTGTTTTATGCAGGGGATTCCTAATGAGGATCATGCTGTAAAGGTCGATACGAAGACCAAGAAAATCCGTGATACTTTCGAAAAAGATTTCTAAACAACAGATTATGTGCATATGAGGATGGAACAAAAATGAAACGACCTTTAATAACAATACTACTAATTTCAATCACACTTATTGCGGCTATCTGTGGATGTTCCTCAAAACAGACCCAAACAAGTGAGAACAATAAGGTCAATTACGTAACCAGGGACTTTACGCCCGTTTATTCAGAGGCTGATGATACCAGTTCCTGCATTGCGTACCTTGACGAGGGCGATTTCGTGCTGGTAATGTCATCTGACGGTCAGTTCAGCAAGGTTATGACTTCATCTAATCAGCAGGGATATATCAACAATAGAGATCTGTCAGCTGATGATCCCATGGCAGGAGCAACAACAGACACCGAGCCGACAGCCACATCATCTTCTGATGAGACTATTTCTCCTACGGAAACTTCAGCGGAATCTGTAGAATCTGATCCGACCCCGACACCAAAACCCGAGCGGATCCAGTGTATGTCTGCAGATCCATCTGACTATCACACTGACAATAGAGACGGGAAAGAGTATCTCGGGTCACTGACCGTCGATGGTAAGTTGGATACCGCCTGGAACGTAAGAGGAGGAGATACTAATAACGATCCGAATACACATGGAGTCGGTCAGTATATAGATTATTTCTTTCCCGTTGGAACAAAACTCAGTTCGATAAAGATCCATCCCGGTTTCTGCGACGGAACCAAGACTTTCTTCAATAATTATTCGCCTACGGTCCTGACAATATCTTCAGGTGATAAAGAATTCAAAGTGAATATTAAAGCGTATGCCAAGAATTACAAGAAGGCAGTTAAGGGATATACCTATTCTTTCGGTGATGAATGGCTTGAACTCGAGGACGGCGTGCTTACGATTACGATCGATTCAGCCTGGAGCAAGAACAAGAAGTGGCAGGATTGCTGTATCTCCGAAGTCTATTTTTATGGTGTGACAAGTACTGATCCAACTCCCAAATCGAGCACCGATGTTAATATCGATGCCAGTGTTTTCCCCGATAGTGAGTTTATGAGGTATGTCAAGGAAGAGGTGGACAAGAATCAAGATGGAGTTCTGTCTAAAAGAGAAATTGAAAGAGTTAGAGAGATTGTTTTCTATGATGAATTCGCTGATGGCGGAGAAGAAGAGAAACCGTATCATGAAATCAAAAGCCTTCAGGGAATGGAGATCTTTTCTAATCTGGAGAAGGTATATCCTTCGGTTAATGGTGAATTATCCGATCTAGATATGAGTAAAAATCCAAAACTTAAAGATGTGGAATTCATTGAGGCCTTCGATCTCAAAAATGCTGTTATGAGAATTGGACAGTCAATTACCTTAGATACGGTGACTTCGGTCGCAGAGTACCAGGAAGGTTTAACTGAACCATATTTCAAAACAAAAGATGATGATATCGTATCAATAATACCTGTTGAAGGAAGTAGACGTTGTTCTGTCGTTGCGAAAAAACCAGGTAAAGCTACAGTCTCTTTTGATTCTTCTTTTGTGATAGAGGTTGTGGAATAGTTATTATTTGGGTATTCTTTATTCCTTATTACGGCCCTCCTTACAACTCATCATACTGGAACCTCGACAGATGCTCGAACGGGAGGATCTGTCGTCCCCTGAACAGGCCGCAGCCGTCGTTGATCAAGTGGTTGTTGTAGGCTTTGAACATGTTTACTCTGATCTCTGACAGGTCGAGATCCTGCAGCTTGATCAGGCGCTCGTAGCTTTGGTGCGGAGCTGCGTTTCGGTGTAGCACCTGGCCTGGTTGTCGTAGAGGGTGATGTGGATCGAACGGTAGCCGGACGGCCTGGGGGTATTGACGTAGTCCCTGTAGTACATGCTGACGTCCCACCCCTTAGGATGAAACGCCGTTGTTTCTTTAACGTTATGTGTTATACCACATCGAAAAGCTTTTCGCGCAGTTTTATTATCTGTCGTATAATAGACGCAGATCGGTAAATGGAGCATCAAAGATGAGCAAGATCACATTAACAAAAGAATCCGTGGAAGGATCCTTCATTCAGTACATGGAAAAGATCTTCGAACTTCCGGAGATCGAGAGCGGCTGTGTTAAGAAAAACGTCATTACGCGCGGGAATCTGCAGGATGTGGGAAGGCGCGCGTTTGATGCAGGTTTTCATGATGTGTACAGCGACACTGATCTGACGCTTACGGTGCGTCTTCCGGAGGACGGCTCCATAACTTCTGAAGAATATCTTAGGAGGATAGACCGTTTTGGAGTAACGGAGGAAAATGCGCTCGGATGGATGTTCGTTCCGGTGAATCATGTGTGCAGATCGGTCTTCAGAAACGGGACGAGGTACGACCTTCGATTTGAGTTTGTTTTCGAGGGGGATGAGGCGGTTGATCTCGGGTCTTATAGTGGCACAGAAGAGAACCATGACTGGCCTGTCGAGAACATAAACCGCTTCTGGTTTACGGAGGTTCAGGCCCTCACCAAGCTCTACCGCAAGGATCACTTGATCAGCTCTCATCTGGCGAACATGAACTGCAACGACACGCTCGTCATGCAGATGATAATGCGTGATCATGAATACTCGACAAACCACCACAGATACGGCCATTCTGAGGCTCTCGAATATGTAAGTGAACTGGGGAAGATGCCCTATGCATTTGATGATCCGACAGCAGGCAGGATCGCCGATCATATATATGCGGCGGCACTGGCGTACGACAGGTTGGCTGTATATTTTTATCCGGGATATCAGGCAAGGAGCGCAGAGTTTTTTGCCATTTGGGAAGCGTACGAATCAGGGAGGAAATAACATGGAACTGGAATCATTTGGTTTTTCTAAAGAGCGCGCACAGGAGATGGTAAATATCCTATGCAGGATGAGGCGTCTGATCAAGAACCCCAGAGCCAAAGTCGATAACAGCATACTGCTGTCGACAGTCCTGCTCATCGTTCTGACAGCTGTATTCGGATGCCTCGTGTTCCTGGGAATAATGTCCCGTTCGGTGTTGATCTACGTGTGTGCAGGCTTTTATCTGGCGCTCATAATCCTCTATGTGAAGCGCGTGGTCATTATGCATAAGACGGTCAAGATGATGATGGATCTGTCATCATCAGATCGAAAGGTTACTCTCGAGAAGGACGGCGCCGTTTTGAAAGTCAGCGGCGTCAGCGACACAAAGTTTTACTGGTCGTCGTTTACTCTCATGAGAGTGTTCAGTCACAACATTGTTTTCATCCCGAAAGATATGAATTCCCAGAGTTTATCGCTCCCGATCCAGGATCTCGATGCTGTGAAGCAGTTTATGAGAGAGAATGGGGTTGAGATGGAGATGATGGAGGGGTAAGATTCCTAAATCGACTCCTGACAGTGACGCCCCGTGCGTCGCTCTAAGGCGTATTTCTGCTCTGAAAATGGTAAAAGTACGCCCGATTGCGACGCCCCGTGCGTCGCTTTATGGCGTATTTCTGCTCTGAAAATGGTAAAAGTACGCCCGATTGCGACGCCCCGTGCGTCGCTCTAAGGCGTATTTCTGCTCTGAAAATGGTAAAAGTACGCCTAACTGCGACGCCCCGTGCGTCGCTCTAAGGCGTATTTCTGCTCTGAAAATGGTAAAAGTACGCCCGATTGCGACGCCCCGTGCGTCGCTCTATGGCGTATTTTTGCTCTGAAAACGGTAAAAGTACGCCTAACTGTGACGCCGCAGGCGTCACAGTTAGGCGTCACTATTAGTTCTCCACCGACATAATTTGGATACAACTGAGTAATAAGATAATACAAAACCATATTTAGGAGGTTTTGCTTTATGTCACGTAAGCTATTATCCATATTTCTTGTATTCGCTATGATCATGCCGCTTGCTTCGTGTACGAAGACTGACAGCTCTAGTGCAACGGATGCGTCCGGAACCTCGGAAAGTATAACTGACGAGCCTTCTGCACCACCGGAAGAAGATGATGCAGACAAGACGTATTACTCATCGAAGCTTATTACGTTACCGACTCATACGGATATTGTCTACGCTTTCGCGAGGGGGGATAATCCGTGCTTTATTTCGTTGGCCAGTAATGAAGATGAGAATAATGAGAGGACCGTCAAGAATACTCTGTATGTCTGCAATTATGATGGGGATATACTATCTTCGTGCGAACTTGAGGACGGAGGCAAAAACTATATAAAGGACTGCTGTGCCGTCAGTGCTGACCGTTTTGTTACCGTAGGGGATGACTACGATTACAAGATATTCGGGTTTGACGGTAAGATCATAAAGGCTTCTGATACTTATACTGGACTTGATAACAGCAACAGTTCTGTCTGTAAGACTGATGAGGGGTTTATGGTCTGTCTCGGGAATAAGATCGTAAGGTATGATGTTAACGGGAATAAGTTGGGTGAGATCATCTATCACGAAGATGATGATGTCTATTTCAGCTTCACGATCACATCAGTCTTTGAGCAGAAAGGCAAGTATTATGCATTCGGATTAAATCAGTTAGAGAATTCATCTGAACCTGCTTATTTTACTCTTGATTTTGAGACAGGGAGTATTGAGGAATGCTTTAAACCTACGGATCTTCCTTATTTGATCGATCCTGATGTAAGTTTCGGCCCTGATTATCACAGATCGACGATCGGCAGAGTATCAGACGGTTATATCGTTGAGGTCGACATGGAACAGAAGACTGCAAATGTTCTCGCGAACGAGAAAGAAATGCTGATCAGTCCGTCGACATACGATGATGATGACTGCGAGATATATGCTTTGGATCAGGATCATTTCTATGTTCCTTATACATATCCCGGAAAGGATCTTGATGTCGGTGAAGTTGCTCTTATCACAAAAGATGATTTCCTCGATCTCGCAGGCAGGACGCAGGTCGTGATCCAAGGGGCGGGAATATCTGTCGATTCAACGCTCAAGGATGCCGCATACCTCTACAACACGTCGCAGGATAAGTATTTTATCAAGCTCGATGATATCGCTGCGAAATATGATCTGTCTTCGCCTGAGAGCATGAAGCGCAACAAGCTGAACCTGATGACGAGATATCTGAACGGAGATACTCCTGATATCTACTACGGTAATTTCTTTGATTACGATTATATGGGCGAGAATAATATGGTAATGGATATAAAGCCTTACCTCGGAGACGACCCCATATATGGGCGCATGACAAGAGATGACGGGAAGATATACCAGGTTTATGCGGGGTATTTTCTGAAGGGGTATTTCGGGAAGAGTTCTGTCTATAAAGCTGATACCGATATCACGTCGATGCCTGCACTGAAGGGCGGGCAGACGAGGTTTGGTTGTGCAACATCTGCTGACATCTTCTACCAGGCGATAGGAAGTGATCTGATGTCGCTCTACCGTGAGGGGAAGCTCACAAAAGAGAATGTTCTCTCCGCCGTCAGGATCGCCGTTGAGGAAGGTGCTGATCCGTCCGATGAAATATCTCCTGACGATATTCCGGATCCCAAGGCTGTAAAGAATGGCAAGCTGTCCTTATATAACAGCCAGGTCGGATATCCCGCGATATTTGCGGAACACGCACGGGATTTCGGTGAGACGCCTGTCTATGTGGGTTATCCTTCGATCGGTGGATCTGTCCACATGATCGAGCCCATATGCCTTATGGCGGTGTCGGAATCGACGGAGTATGCCGATGTGTGCATTGATTTCATCAAGACCGTTATGACGCTCGAAGTACAGCGCAAGATATGCGCGTCCGGGGCGATACCAGCTAACCGCGACGTGCTCCTCGAAATGCTTGAGGTGCTCAAAGACCCCGATAATGCTTCGAAAGAAATGAAGAACTTCTACTCCATGCAGTTTATCAAGGATGATCCTGAGAAAGGTCAGAGCAAAGTGATCCCGCTGTCAGATAAACTTGCGCAGCAGTATATCGAGACGGTTGATCTCGCTGACAGAATCGAAGTCTACGACTGGGGACTCTACCTCATGGCAAGAGATGAGATCAAGACATATTATTCCCAGGGCAAGAGTATCGATCAGATCGCAGATACGCTTTATTCAAAGTATCTGCTGTACGCTCAGGAGAATTATTGAGAGATCATGCTTGCAACTCTTACACAGTTTTGACACATCTTACCTCTATAATCATATTTGGAGGTGGCATTTTATATGAGGATTCTGAGGACTTTTGTTCCGGTGCTGGCAGCATCATTGCTGTTAACATCATGCTCCGCGGGAGCCCCGGGTGAGACTGATTCCGTTACTGTGATCAAAGCGGATGATCCGTGGTTCGATACTGAGACTGTAGATATAGATTATGACAATGAGTATTCGCTGCTGGACGTATACAAGGACAAAACATCTGTAATATTACGTACACAGAGCAACGTGCCAGACAATGTATGGAGAAGATATGATCTTTCCGGTGAACACATAATGGATTACAACGAGAAAGATCTAAGGGAGCCCGGCCAGATAGTTAGTTCCGAAAGATTTTATGAGGTATCTGACAATTCGTACCTGATGTATTATCTGACTGATGATAAGACAGGAGTAGATTATGGACCTTATGTTGTCAGGTTCGGGGAAGGCGGGTTTACGGACAAGCACCAGATAGAAGCACCTAGTCTTGGTAATGCTCGGATCGAAAAGATATATCAGTATGGATCAGATATTGCAGTTCTTGCTGTTAATGATTCTTCAGGTGACGAAATGCCGGTCATTCACATTACTGATGAGGGGTTCAACATTAAGAAGTCTATTGATCTGTCACCATATATGATAGATATGTTTTATGACAGTTACAGTTTTTTCTGTCCGACAGGTGATCACAGTTTTGTTGTTCAGATCCGCGTTCCGGATGGCTTTGTCATGTTTGAGGCTGACACTTCAGCAGGAACAGTAAGCAGGATCGACGGGGACTGGATCGATCAATCTCCGGGCAGCTTTTACGATTGCGCGGACGGTCATATCTATGAATGCAATATGAGAGGCATAAGAGAAGTTAATGTTTCTGACAGAAAATCTTATGACAGGGTAGACTTTGACAATTGTTATATTAATTCATGGAAAGTTTCTGAAGGTCTATTACAGGATGGAAGTGCTGTTGTTCTGGGGGGTGATGGTGACAGCGTAACTGTAGGGTTCGGTAACGATCTTCAGGTAAGTGGAGGCAACCTCAGTAGCAGGTTTACGATCATCATTTTCACACGTGCTGCAGCTAATCCAAATGCTGGCAAAAAGGTCATAAGAGCTGCTAACACATCCATTGAAGATATGGGCAGTTTTATCGGCGAAGCGATCATGTCGTATAACAAAAATGACCCGGATAACTACATAGTTGTTAGAAATGAGGAAGATATAAAGGAAGCCGTAAACTATGACATTATTCTCGGGTCTATAGCAAGGTCTGAAATAAACAGGGATTCGCTGATGACAGATCTTAAACCTATGATCAGTGATGATCCGGATATCAGTGACGACGATTATTATATGAATGTCTTCAGTGCTTTTGAAGACGAGAACGGTCGCTTGTACCAGCTCCCTCTGGAGTTTGATGTGAAAGGGATCTGTGCACCTTCAGACAGTTTTCCCGGAACGGGTATGAGCTTTGAAGAGTATGCGGCTTTCGTTAAGGATAAATGTAACGGTAACGATCCGGTTCTCCATCCTGCATTTGACCTGTCTGTTAGTGATTATGCCGAGATCCTGTTTGCTAACTCATATGACATGTTTGTGAAGGGTGGAAAGATAGATGTTGATAATGATGCTTTCCGGGAAATGGCCGGCTTTCTTAAGAATTGTTCGAAGCCTGTGGGCTATTCAAGTGATAATGAACCTTCATATGGCGGAATGTACGGAATTGATAAACTGCTCTCTGAATACGAAGAGTTTATGGACAGCTGTATCTTCGGATTGCCCTCAACTGACAGGCGCGGACCGCAGATCAAATCACGGTATTCTGTGGGGATCACGTCGTGCTGCAGTGACCAGGATGCTGCGAAGAGGTTTGTAAAGACTTTACTGTCGTACGATGTCCAACTCCATGCGGCATATTACGACGAGGTACTTACCGTAAACCGGAAGGCTCTTAACAAGTATGCGGAAGAATTGATCGATATGTATGATCTTAACGAGAAGAATATTGGTGAGGCTATCAAAGATCACATGAATGAGATCATCAATTCGGCGAATTCGCCGGGTGATAGTGATTCTGAGATACTGAAGATAGTAAATGAGGAGATTCAGCCTTTCCTTGCAGGAGATAAGGATCTCGATGAAGTGATACGGCTGATCAACTCAAGAGGACAGTTAATATTGGATGAGAGATAATTATTATAAACGAAGGAGGTAATGTTCAATTTAACATGCATAATCGTATAATATCTGTACTCAGTTCTGTAGTTTTATCACTAATATTGATATCCTGCACAAGTAATCCTTTTGCTTCGGCAAAAGGATCATTTGGCAACGTTTCATGGGATATCAGTAATGCTGAAGAGATAACAGATAAAGTTGCGCTCTACAGCTTGGGTAATAATGCGATGGAGACAATGCTTAACTCTAAGAAGCTTGTTGTTACCTCGGATAAACTGGATCTCAAACCTGTTGCTATGATACCGATCGAGACCAGATTTGAAGAGTATCTCAGAAACATACATGATCTTGGCGAGACAGAGATTTCTACGGTAAATACTGAGGACTATGTTAATATTTCCAATAAGTTCTATAAGACAGCACACTTATATGAGATCAAGGATGCAGATTCTCAGTATTGCTCACCGAGATTTTTAGTGTTAGATCAGTCCTTTATGGGCAGACCTGTATATCGATTGCCCTACAACAATTCCCCTGAACTGATAAGCTGGGACGATCATACATATTGGAGATATTTCGGGTGTGAACAGAGCTTCAGGGCAGATGATCTGATGATAATGTATGATGACGGATCATACCCCTGGCAGAACGCAGAACCTGTCTCAAATGAATTTGTTCCGGTAAACCCTGTTCAGGGGATCAAAACGGTGGTCGATACAGTTATCAGCAGGCACGGCAAGGATGATCCGATCCATATTTATTCGGCGGAATTGTATTATGTGCAGGGCGCTGAATGGATCGGGCATAGTGGATCCGAAGGCTCTTTGGGAGATGAATTATTCCTTATTCCGGTATGGAAGTATGATTATTCCTTGTCAGATAAAGACGGTAATGTGGCAGATATGGGATCTGTTTTTATAAGACCGGATAACGGGCAGATCGCAGAAAGCTATGATCAAAGCATAATTAATGCTATTCATGCTCCGGGGTGATGAGGATGAGGTATACACGCAGAATACTGTGTTGTTTGCTTATAATTCTTACGATCCTTAATATATGTTCATGCAGTAAGAAGGATGAGCAGTCTGATGTCAGAACAGGCGGATACCGTGTTGTTTCTGCAGAGATATCTGCGATCGAAGGTTATCAGGCTGATACACGCAAAGTCTTGTATTATGGCTCTTCTTACTATGTGCAAGTAGGTTATAGTGATGGGATCAAAGGCATCTCGAAAGTGTACATATACAGTAAGACCGGAGAACTCATCAACTCGTTTGAAACAGAAGAGCATTACTCTATCAGCTTCATCAAGGACGATAAGATATATGCTCAGAACGGATCGAGAGGAGTGGCAATACTCGATCGTAACAGCGGGTCGCTCCTTGATTCATTCCGTGTTGATGACGACATTATGGCCATTGCTCCGGCAGCTGACGGATATGTTATCTGCGGACTAAACAGTGTTGCCAGATACAGCTTCGATAATAATAAGGTCTCTTCGATAAGTATTGATGGAATGGAAGGATATGGCAGGATACCTTATTTTGAGGTGGAAGATAAAGAGTATCTGGTGTTAGGTGATAACACATATTACTCTTTGAATTTTAACAGTAAAGAAGCGAAATTATTGAAAATACCGGGGGATGTCAGAATAGATCCGGACGAGTGCTATGGCAGCTATATCTTAGACCGTTCAGGCGGGTATAAACTGGATCTTGATACTTTCGAGAGGACAGAACTGTTTAGGTGGGGGGATATAGACATCAAGCCATATACTAAGATCCTTAAGAATCAGAGCAAGTATTATGTGTTTGGTGATGATGAACTTGCCGTGGTATATGACTATCTGGATAACTCACAGGAAGTTATACTTGTGTCTTACGATGAGAATTGCAAAGATGAACGGGAGAGGATCGTAATCGGCGGATTCAGGACAGTTGATGATATAGCACTTAAATTGTCTGTTTACGATTATAATATGTCGCAGGATAAGTATAGAGCAGTTATCGAAGACTATTCTGATTTATTTGGTTCAACGGACGGATATGATGCGGAAAAGCAGAATCTTAAGCTGACGAAGTATTTCGATGAAGGACATACTCCCGATATGTTCTGTGGGCTTGATTTTGACTATCAGGTATGGGGAAGGAATAACGTTGTAAAGGATATCATGCCTTTGGCAGAGAAGTATGCCCCGGATCTGTTCGATGGTATTACACCTAGTATTAAGAAAGCAATGTCAGCGGGCGACAAGTGCTACGCCGTACTTACTTCTTATGAGCTTGAGGGGTGCTTTGGCAAGGCTGCTGATCTTACGGGTAATGATATAACGATATTTGATCTTGATAAAGCAAAGAGAGATTCAAACAAGCATATATATGATTCCATGTATCACTACGATATTGCCGATTCTGTCATGGAAAGAGTATTGGACGGCAGAAGGCGCGGTACCGGAACCGAAAACGTCTTTGATAAAAAGACGATGGAAAGCATTGTCAGGTTTTCAATAGATAATGGGCAGCGCCTGACTGATTCGTTTGAATTATATAATTCAGATGAGTATTTGCTTAAATCAACAAGCTGCAGAAGCATAATATGGTTTGCGGATATTTGCCTGAATGATCTTGGCGGTGAACATATTGCCTTCTATGGTGATCCGTCAGTAAAAGGATCTGTTCACATGGCACAGCCGACAGGGATCATTGCGATCAGCAGCAGTACAGATAAAGATGAAGAATGCATCAAGATCATATCGCATATGCTGGATCATGATGTGCAGGAGAAAGCAGCAGTTATAGGTGGCTTTATACCTGTCAATGAGAAGGTGCTTGATGAGATCTGTGAGTGTGCAGCAGATCCTGACAAGATACAGGATGAATCTTATAAACGTTATCTTAAGATGAATATGCAGATGATAGATCCTCATGGGAACGGATCTGTCTCAACTGATATTATAAATGATTTCCGTCAGGCGACAGGGCAGGTGGACTGTATCAGAACACTAGATTGGGGTGTGTTCAATATTATCTATGAAGAGATAGCAAGTTATGAGTATCAGGATAAAACTGTTGAAGAGATAACTCAGGCAATTTGTTCGAGGTTGGAAGTTTATGTGGATGAGAACTATGGATAGCAATCATTTCCTTTGTGCAATACCGGCTACAAAAAGCGCCCCCATTCTTGACTGCAAAAACAGCAAAAATGCAAAACTCTCAAAATTGATTCAAAAACAGGCCGTTTTGTTCATTATTTTTACAAAAAATAGAGTGATTGGGTGATAGTATAAAATGAATGGGTTATTGTTCAATGTCTACAAAATCACTCGCAATCATTGTGCAAATTGTTCATCGTTTTCATGCACATCCCATGCACATGTGCAAGTTTGGGTTAAAGCATTGAAAAATGATTTGGAAGTAATACAATCCGAACAGGAGGTTTGTCAATGTCTGGTTATCATTTAATGAAAATGCGATTAGACCGCGGAATGTCTCAGAAGGAACTTGCGAAGATGATCAACTATAGCAGGTCACAGCTCTCTCGCGTCGAAAATGATATTCAACATATGCGAGAGGATTCTATTGATCTGCTTGCTGATGCCTTTGAAGTAAGTCGCGAAGAGATTATTGAAGCCATCAATCAGCCAAAGCCTGTTCATCAGAAAACAGAGAATGATTCCATATACGATAAGATGGACGATCTTCGCCTTTCTATCGCTAATGAGATGGAGGAATCAAATGAGATCACATCGAAGCAGATAGAACAGATGAAACAGCAGATCCAAGAACAATCTGATGAATTATCAGAACAGAATCTAAAGATGCTCTCACTGACAAAGGATCTTGAATTTGCCCGTAAAGAATTGAGTCAAAGAACGAAGCTGTTTATCTTTGGGTTGATATTCTTCCTTATTTTGATCCCGTTTGTAATGGTCGGAATACTGCTTTACATGAATACAAGACCTGTTAATCCGGCAAATGCAGTTCCTGTATCCGTTGAAGAAATAAAAGATAGTGAGGTGTAAGAGATGAGAATTATTAAAACTGTTATTTCTTTGTTGCTGACTGTTATGGTCGTAGTTCCGTATTCATCCGTTTGTTTTGCTGATGGAACGGATATTGATCTGTTTGAATTGCTCAAGTCGACTGAATTATCCAGTCGAGACGAATTCTGTGATTTTCTGGAACAATATGGTGTTAATACGAATATAGATCGCGCAGAAGACGGAGATGATGAAATCAGCTTCACGATGAGTCTGAACGAATCCGAGGGATTGATAACTCTTGACACAGTTTACGAAGATGTAGAAGGCAGAACACGTGCTACAAAGTCGGGTAAAGCGACCCATGAAGTTATCAATCAGGATGGTTATCTGATATATACAATCATTGCTAAAGGAACTTTCAGTTATGGATCCGGTTACTGTAATGTTACTAACAAAAGCGGACAGTTTGTAAGAGCAACAGGAAGTTTTTGGACAAGCACTCCGTCTGTAACAAGCGGACATGTCACATCAACAAAAGCATATGTAAAGGTAAGTGGAACTGCAACTTGTCTTGGTTTTACGAGCAGAACATACACTTTGTATCTATATTGTACATCGAGTGGAGTATTAAGTAGTACATTTAGTGGTACATAAAAAAACTGTAGCCTGCCCTGTGAAGAAAGACTACAGAAGAAAGGAGCAGATTAATTGGAAGGTGTTACCTTGATCAAAATGCTCGTATAGATTATAGCATAGAATTGATCATGGTAACAGGGAATGCACGATCTGACATTGAATAAGTAGTCTGATCAATAGTAATTTACTGTTCAAGTTTAATGATAGATACCCCGAAGATACGGGGGCTATGGGGTATATGCAGCCTGAACGTGTTCGGAATAGTCTTATTCTGTTGATTGAATATTTTGAAAATGATTAGATTGTGGAAAAGAAAGATAAAGAGGTAAATAACAATGAAGAGAAAAGTATTAGCTGTGGTTGGAACATCATGTTGTGTAATTGGTTTTTGTGCAGGAATGGCATTTGCTGCAACTAAAGTCAATTTCAATCCATACTATACTGGAGTGGGATCGGGAAGTGTATTGTCGCAGAATCGTACAATTGATGCCACTGGATCAAAGTATTATGGTAAATGCAC
Organism: Mageeibacillus sp. UBA4314; assembly: GCA_002394605.1. Classification (GTDB taxonomy): domain Bacteria; phylum Bacillota; class Clostridia; order Saccharofermentanales; family Saccharofermentanaceae; genus Saccharofermentans. Next base: position 158,506 of record DGUI01000029.1, read on the forward strand.
TTCTGCATCTGGCGGATGCACCATCCATATCACTGTTCCTGGGGCAACTGCATATACACTTGGATCAGGTCAGAGTCACACTTTTACAAGAACTGCCAGTCCGAGTGGAAATATGACAGTTACAGGTACACTTATATATGGTTCCAGTGCAGGCGGAGCCTCCGCTTATCTGCAGAAAAAGTAAGATAAAAAGCGAACGGATTGTCCTCAAAAGTAAATATATCTCTATATCATTTTCATGAATGTGTTCAAAATTGTAATAGTGAATTGTTTTGAACGGGGTGATATAAACTACGGTTATTTACTTTTGAGGCTATCTACGCCATTGAACAACAATCAGATGAAAGGGATGGACTAATGAAGAAACTGCTATCAATAATGCTGCTGTTATCAGTATCGGTTTGCTCTGCATGCTCTAATGCACATACCAATAGTAAAGAAGAACGCTATGTGCCTGAGGGTGCGGATTATTATACTGCAAAGGATCTGGTGCTGGCAGACGAATACAAAACGAATCCTCAATATGATTTTACAAATATCAAGCAGGATTACTTTGGCCATGATATGATTGCAGTCTCGATTATGACGGAACAGGATGATAGGACACAGAATATCATTGAACTCTATGACTATGAAGGAACACGGCTTGGCAGCATTACTGCCGGGGATTCAATTCAGTTTATTGAGTGTATTGGCGGTGACAATAATGGTCTTAAGGCTCTTGTTGAGGATTACAATAATCAGGTGAGCATTCGTACCCTTAATACGCAGTCAGTTTCTTTGGACAGATTTTGTGATGTTCAATTTGCCAAGAGTTTAAACTCCTTTGAAGCCAACAGATTGTTCGTACTGGATACAGGATTTATTATTTCTTACAACTATCAGAAAGACTCAGTTTATCAGGCTGCTTTTGCCAGGATTGATTCAAATGGCAATTTGGAATGGACTGTTGATGTTGGTAATGGCGGTGACGACAGTACGTTTACTTCCCAAAGATGTGATGACAAAGTTTTTTATTCTGTGGAAGACGGTTTCTACAGTATCTCAGTGGAAGACGGTATTGTGAGTAAGATCAGCATGTCGGATGAGACAAAAGAAAAATACAATGCAGGTGGTAAGATCGGAGAGGATGGCGGTGTATATGTTCTGGACGGAACCACTATTAGAAGATATGACCTTAACACCTGTCAGGAAACGGATTATCTTGATATCAATTACTGTGATTGTAATCTGTTCCGGCTTACTGATGGAGATATCAGTTATATAAGCAACGATAAAATGGTTTTCTCTGATCTGTCATCTACTCGCAACGAGCCATATGGCAGATGCAAACTGACTGTTATTAACAAGGCTTCGACGAACCCTTATGTCGGACGCAAGATAATCGATGTTGCAACGATTTGGGGCATTACTAATCTGATTGGACAATCAAGACTTGAATTCAATCACAATGAGACTGAGTATTTTGCAGAACTGTCAATGCGATATGACAGTGATTACATTGATATTCCTGACTACCTTAAGGACTCTATAACACTGATGGAGAGAACAACATACTCGATCGACAAATTGAGTCAGGATATTATTTCAGGAAATGGACCGGATGTTATAGTCGGGCTTGGTGATGTTACTCAGCTTAACAGCACTGCCTATCTTCGAGATCTTAATTCATTAATTGACGGTGATGAAGGTCTGAGGCGTGATGAGTTCTTTGATGTCGCATTTAGCGCGTATTCCAATGACAATGGGCTGTTCCAGATCCCACTTACTATTTATGTGTATGGCTATATGACCAACAAAGAGA